>DATAWL010000039.1:0-72059 GCA_036267215.1 Solirubrobacteraceae bacterium
TCGACGAAGAACTGGGGCGTCGTCATTCCGCCGTTGGCGTGGGCGGGCGGCGGCGGGGCGTCGGTCGTCATCGGCGCGATCGCCGGGCTGTGGCCGGCGATCCGCGCCGCGCGCTTGTCACCGACCGAAGCGCTGTGGACCGTGTGAGATCGGACGGCGCCGGAGCCTCTGTCCGCCCGAGCGTGCCCTGGCGGTGAACAAGATGGAGAGGTGCATGGCCACTCGACCTGAGCAGATCGCTCCTCCGCGCGCCGGCGCTTGGCGCCGCGCGGTGGCGAAGAGCGACGACGGTGCACCAAGCCGCAGCGGCGCCCGCGGCGAGCCGCAACGGTCACCGGTCCCATCACCGGCGCGGTCTCGATCCAGCATTCGGCGTGCGCCGCGGAGGAGCCGGCCGACGCGTGACCTGCCTGCCAAGCTCGGGTTGCGACGGGCGACGGGAGGTGGGTGCCTCGTCTTCGTCGTCGCGCTCCTCGCCGCCGGATGCGGGGGCGGGTCGGCCGCGCCCGGTGTCGCCGATCTCGGGACGCGAGCGACGACGAGGAGTTTCGCCGAGACGGCCGGCAATTCAGGGTCATCCGCCAGCCTGCAGGCCGATCAACTGCGCTACGCGAAGTGCATGCAGACCCACGGCGAGCCGGACTACCCCGAGCCCGGCGGGAGCTCACGGGCGACGATCAACGCGCTCGACAAGCTCGATCCGAATTCACCGAAGTTCGAGGACGCGGCGCGGGACTGCCGGCGATATCTGCCGACCGGAGGGTCGTCGACGCCCGCCGAACGGTCCAAGGTGCTCGCCGAGGCGCTGCAGTTTGCGCACTGCATGCAGACACACGGCTTGACGACTTGGCCGGATCCAAGCAGCCAGTTCGGCTACATGGTCGCTCCTGTCGGCGCCGCGGCCAAGTCCCCGATCTACCTGAAGGCGGCGAAGATCTGCAGGCCGCTGCTGCCGCGCGGGTGAGCAACGGGACCGGTCGCGACCACTCGGCGGCACCGGTCGTTCGCCACTGTCACAGGCGACACTCCTATCTCGTCACTTAGGGCAATGATGAGAGGGAAGGAGCAGTCATGAAGGTCTTCGTAGCCGGCGCCAGCGGCGTTCTTGGAAGAGCGCTCCTCCCCCAGCTCGTTACCCAAGGTCACGAGGTCGTCGGGATGACGAGGAGCGCATCGAAGCAGGACCTGCTGCGCTCGCTCGGCGCGCGGCCGGTCGTCGCCGACGCGCTCGATCCCGACGCGGTCGCCCAGGCGGTGGCGTCCGCGGAGCCCGACGTGATCGTGCATGAGCTGACCGCGCTGTCGGGGAAGATGTCGGCGCGGGACATGCGACACCCCGACCGTTCCGCACTGGCGCTGATGACGAACCGTCTCCGCACCGAGGCGACGGACCATCTCCTCGCCGCCGGTCAAGCCGTCGGCGCACGGCGCTTTGTTGCCCAGAGTTTTGCGGCGTTTCGCTGGGCCCGTTCGGGCGGCCCGGTGCAGACCGAGGCCGATCCCCTCGATCCCAACGCGCCGGCCGCACTGCGCGTACCGCTGCTCGGCATTCTCCACCTTGAGCAGGCGGTGACGACGATCGAGTGGGGCGAGGGCCTCGTGCTGCGCTATGGCGGTTTCTACGGTCCGGGCACCGCGGTCAGTCGCACCCCGGATGCGGCGATGGCTGCCCCACTCCGCAAGCGTCGCTTCCCGATCGTCGGCGATGGCGGTGGCGTCTGGTCCCACGTCCACATCGACGACGCCGCAACCGCGACCCTCGCCGCAATCGACCACGGCCGGCCAGGCATCTACAACATCGTCGACGACGAGCCGGCGCCGGTGCGGGAGTGGCTCCCAGTGCTGGCGAGCGCGCTCGGCGCGAAACCACCGCGGCACATCCCACTCTGGCTCGCGCGTCTCGCGGCTGGTGAGGCGGCGACGCTCATGATGACCGAGGGACGCGGCGCCGCGAACGCGAAGGCCAAGCGCGAGCTCGGTTGGCAGCCCCGCTACGCGAGCTGGCGGCTCGGCTTTGTGCAGGGACTGGGCTGAGGATGAGCGGGACCGAGTTCGACGAGCTACGGCCATCGGCGTTTGCCATCGCCTACCGGATGCTCGGCAGCGTGAGCGAGGCGGAGGACGTCGTACAGGAGGGGTTCCTCCGCCTCCATCGGGTGCGCGCCGGTGGTGAACGGATCGAGTCGCCGCGCGCCTACCTGTCGACTGTCGTCTCCCGCCTCGCGCTCGACTATCTCCGCTCTGCTCGGGTCCGGCGCGAGATCTACGTCGGCGAATGGCTGCCCGAGCCGCTCGTGTCAAGCGCCGACGACGATCCTCCCGGCCGGGCAGAGATGACGGACTCGCTGTCGCTCGCGTTCCTCGTGCTGCTCGAGAGCCTGTCACCCGAGCAGCGGGCGGCGTTCTTGCTGCACGAGGTGTTCGACGAGCCCTACGGACGGATCGCGCAGATCATCGCCACGAGCGAGCAGAACGCGCGCCAGCTCGTCTCGCGCGCCCGCCGCCACGTCGAGGAGCGGCGTCCGCGGTTCGCGGCTTCGCGCCCGCAACAGGAGCAGCTCGCGGCCCGCTTCTTCGCCGCCGCGGCGGAGGGTGATCTCGACGCGCTCGAGAAGCTACTGGCTGATAACGTGGTGCTGCACGGCGACGGTGGCGGTAAGGCGCCGGCCATCGCCCGCGCCATCCGCGGCCGCACGAGGGTGGCGCGCACGCTCGTCGCCGGTCTGCGCACCGCGCTCCACACCGGTGGCTTCACCTTCCGCCGCGAGGAGGTGAACGGCCAACAGGGCGCGCTCTTCTTCGACCGGGAGTCCCGGGTGGCCGGCGTGATGGTCCTCGACGTCGCGAATGGCGAGATCCAAGCCGTGAGCTCGATTGTCAACCCGGACAAGCTGCGGCACCTCGGTCCGGTGGCCGACCTTGCCGCCCTGCTCCGCGAGCGGAGCTAGATCTTCGGGTGCCGAACCTTTCCCGCCCCAGGCGGCGATTGGTGACAACCCAGCGTTGACATGACAACCCATGGTTGTCATTCTTGGGAGATGCAAGCGCTTTGAACCAGCGGCGCACGCTGCACTCCTCGATGAGCTGAAGCAGGTTCGGGCAGCAGCGATCGAGCACACCGTCGCGGCGCGGGAGTTGGCCCGCCAGCGCCGTCGCTTGATCGACACATTGCTCGACGCGGGATTCTCACAAGCCGATCTCGCGCGGGAGTTGGGGGTGACGCGTCAGGCGATCCAAAAGATGATCGCGGTTGGCGCGGTCCGTCCGCCGCAGTGAAGGGCAACGGTGCGCACGGGCTTGGCTGGCGAAGAGCCGGAGCCGACCTCCCGACCGGGCGCGCGCGGCCGACTGCGACAGAGCCGCGCCGAGCCGCGCGGCGCGGTTGGTCGGTGGCCGAGAAACGAGCACGCAGTTGATCCTCAGGCCGCTTCGGCCTGCAGCGCCTCGACGACCGGGCGACGGGCGCCGATCCGCGCCGGTACGACGGTGAGTCCGGCCAACGCGACGAGTGTCGCGCCAACGGCGACGGCGACGGCGAACCAGGTCTCCGGCGGCACGGCCCCACCATGGACGGCCGCCTTGAAGAGGCCGAGGCCGAGCGGGATGCCGAGGACGACCCCGGGGAGCGCCGAGAGGAGCTGCGCGACGACGAGCCCGGAGCTCACCTGACGCGCACGCGCACCGAGCGCCCGCATCAGCGCCGAGGCGCGTCGGGCGTCGAGCACCGTTGCCCACGTGGTGAAGAGGGCATTCAGTACCGCGAGCGTGACGAGCATGACCGTCACGATCGTGAGCATCTGCTCGTCACGGTTGATCACCGGATTGGATAGGCCACCAGCGGTGAGAGCCGATCCGCTACTGCCGGAGAGCTTGCCGTTGGCGAAGGCGTGAAAGACGATGACCGTCACGATGCCGGTCATCGTGACGGCGATGTTCGCCATGTTGAGGAGCGCACGCCGGGGTCGACGTGCGACAAGGCGCAGTCCGAACAACGCTGGAATCGGCAACCTGTTCGAGAGACGGACGAGCGTTCCCCTGCGGCGTGGCGGGCGCCCGACGTCGTTCATCGCCGCCACCGTGCTGGCGCGCGAGGCCCGGATGGCGGGAACGAGCGTCGCCGCCAGCACGACCGCGAGCGCCAGCCCGATGACCTTGCCCGTGCTGCCGGCGTCGATCGCGGGTGCACCGGCGGCACCGATGAGGGCCGCACCGGGTTTGGTGATGAGCGGCGAGGCCAACCAGCCCGCGACGAGGCCAACGACTGCGCCGAGGAGCGCGAGCGCGAGATTCTCGCTGAGGAAGGTCGCCGCGACCATGCTCGGCGTGGCACCGACGGCCTTCAGCAGACCGACCCGGCGCGCGTACTCCGAAAGTCGACGCCCGACGAGCACCGCCACGCTCGCGATCGCGAGCAGGGAGAGCAGCAGCGCCGCCGGCTGGAGCACCCCTTGCCCGTCCTCCACCAACTTCGCATCTTCGGCGGCGGTCCCCTCCCAGGTGGAGACCGCTAGCGGGTTGGACGAGAAGTGGTAGTAGGCGAACGCCTGCGCATCGTCAGGGTTCGTGAGCTTCAGGTTGAGGGCGTAGGTCGTGAGCGGGTTGCGCGCTGAGGTGAGCCCGATCGCGTCCGCCTCCGTCGTCCAGATCAGACCGACATCGTCCGAACTACTGAGTTTCCGGCCGTCCGGTAGCGAGAGAAAGGGAATGTTAAACGATGGTGGGCAGGCATTCGAGAAGCGTGAGGCGGTCGGATTGGGCCCGAGCAGCGTGCCATTGCAGAGGTTCGGATAGGGAGCTTGCGCGGCGGTCACGGCGATGCCCGCGAGGGTGAACGGCGTGCCGTTCACCCTCACGCGGTCTCCGACGGCGACGCCGAGCGCATCGGCGAAGGTGCGCTCGATGACGATGCCGTGCGGCCGCACCCAGCTCCCCGCCGTGAGGAGCGGCTGATCGACCGCGGCAGTGGCCGAGCTGCGCCCCTCGGCGAGGACGTCAGCGAGGCGGCCATCGAACGCGATCACTGCGGAGGCGACCGGAAACGGCCCGCTCGAGCTCGCGACCCGCGCGGCGGCGACGACTTTGTTTGCTTGGCTCGGCGACGTCAGGTAGGCGACGACGTCAGGTCCCTTGGTCGCGGCCCGTGTCGCCGCGTAAGGCGGCTGGCTGGTGACGCCGTTCAGTGCGATGCCCATCGTGAGCGCGGCGGCTGCCGCGGCGATCGCCACGACGAGGAGCGCGGCCTGGGCCAGATGGTGACGCATGTCGCGGAGCGCGAGGCGCAGGACGAGCAGTGTGGCACCCATCGCGGTCACGAGAGGGCGACGAGGTCGCCGCGGGCGCCCCACGTCCCGCCGTCGAGTCGGGTCCCGTCGACGAGGGCACCGTCGCGCATCGAGACAATGCGATCCGCGGTGGCGGCAACGCGCTCGTCGTGGGTGACGATGACGAGCGTCTGCCCCGCGGCGTGCAGCTCGTCGAAGAGCCGCAGCGCGTCGCGCGTCGCCGCGCTGTCGAGGTTTCCGGTTGGCTCGTCGGCGAGCACGACGAGCGGCTCGTTCACGAGCGCGCGGGCGATTGCGACCCGCTGACGTTGGCCACCGGAGAGCGCGGAGGGGAGGTGGCCGGCCCGGTCGGCGAGCCCGACCCGCTCGAGCAGCTCAAGGGCGCGCTGGCGCGCCTGGCGTGGCGAACGGGCGGCGAGGAGCGCCGGCAGTTCGACGTTCTCCCCCGCCGTGAGCTCATCGATGAGGTGGAATGCCTGGAAAACGAAACCGACCTCGCGGCGCCGCAGCGCGGCGAGGCCGCGCTCAGAGAGCTGGTCGATGCGCCGCTCGTTCAGCCACAGCTCGCCACCCGAGGGACGATCGAGGCCACCGAGCAGATGAAGCAACGTCGATTTCCCGCAACCGCTCGGACCCATGATCGCCAGCGTCTCGCCGCGGGCGACCTCGAGGTCGACGTGGTCGACGGCGCGCACGAACCCCTCGTCCTTGCCGTACTCCTTGCGCAGTCCCCGCGTTCGCAGCAGCGGCGATTCGCCCTTCAAGGCTTGCTTGTGCATTCCTTCCTCCTCCGTGTTGTTGTCCAGCTCACGTGTTGTTGTCCAGCTCGCCTGGCAGAGCACCGATCCCTCGGACAGGAGCGCCGCGTCCGCGGGCTCGGCGATCGCGGTGCGCGGTGTCGCGCTAGGCCGCCCGAGCCGCTCGCGACGCGACGCAGCGGGCATCCCGGTCGAGTCGGGCCACCCGTTCACGCGGTCACTGCCGCGCGCGCCCAGCGCGTAAAGCTTGGGTTCGCGGCCTTTTCGTTGCCCGGCGAGGGCGATGGATCCCGCTTTGTCCAAACTGCTGAAGGCGACGGAGATCTGCCGGGCGTTGAGATCCGTCCCGAGTGGGCCAAGCGCCTCATCCGGCCGAGCCCACAGCTGGTCGCCCGGCGGGGGTTCCTCCGCCAGCGTCGCGAGCACGGCTTCCCGCTGCATCTCGGCCCTCCATATAACGGTTAGGGTTACAGTAACGGTTATATGAGGGGCCTGTCAATCCCTGCAGCCCGGGCCGCTATCCCGGCGTCGAGCGCACGATGAACCCTCCCCGGCGGGTCCCGAGATGACCCGAGGCCGCGCCGGGCGCGAGCAGCAGCGCGGACGCGGACCCGACATCTCCCGATCGGTGCACCCGAAACCGGCCAGGAGAGCCCGCGTCCGGTCAATCGGTACCGGTGGCGGCGCTCGGCGAGGCCGCGCCACTGCCGCGAGGCGCTCGGTTCCGCCTTACGATGCGCGTTGTGGCGCGCCGCCGGGCGCTCGCTGTCTCGTGGCCGCGGTCGGATTGCTGACCGGGCTGTTCATCTCGCTCGTCCCGACCTCGCCGAACTTCACCGACAATCCGCGGGTTCCGGCGGGTGTCACGGTCAACTGCCCTGCAGATCGCTCCGCCGCTCCGGTCGTTGTGCTGCTCACGTCCCGGGCCACGCCGCTCTGTGCGCAATGGGTCGCGGCGACCGACAGTGTGGAGGAGGGCATCTTCGCCGCCGCCGTAGGACTGCTCGTTGCCGTGCTGCTCCTCGTCGTGAGGAATCGACGACTCGACGAGCTCGCCGCCAAGCTGCGCGACAACCCCCGCGCCGCGACGTCGGACACGGCATTCCGCCGCTTGCTCAACGGCGGTGCGGTCGGCGCTGGCGTGCTCGTTGTCAGCGTCTTGATTGGCGTCCTGTTCGTGGTGGGAAGCTCTGCATGACGGTCACCCCCGTCGACCGAGGACACGGACCGGGCTGTGTCCGCGAGGCCAGCGACCTTTCTCGGCGCGCCGCACCGGTACATCGGTCGACGGTCGACGGTCGACGGTAGCTCCGCCAGCGCGCCCTCGGAGTCGGACTAGCCCGACGCGTCGATCGGAACCGTCGCGAGCGATGTTGCAGCCTTTTCAAGCTCAACTGCGGGGCGTTGGTTGCCGAGCCTCGCAGGAAACCACCAGTTCGCATTGCCGAGCAGCTGCATAATCGAGGGCACGAGGACCATTCGCACCAACGTCGCGTCGACGAGGATCGCGACCGCGAGCCCAAGTCCGAATACGTCAAGGATCCGCAGCGGATCACCGACGACGAACGACCCGAAGACGCACACCATGATCGCTGCCGCGGCGGTGATCACGCGCCCGGTCGTCGCGATTCCATCCGCGACGGCGATGCTGTTCCCGACGCCGCTCCGCCACGACTCCTGGACCCTTGAGAGCAGGAAGACCTCGTAGTCCATCGAGAGACCGAAGGTGATCGTGAACATCATCAAGGGAATCCACGGGTCGATCGGCCCGGTCCGGCTGACGCCGAAGACCGCAGCGAGCCATCCCCACTGATAGACCGCGACGATCGCACCGTACGCGGCACCGATCGACAAGAGGTTCATCGCCGCGGCTTTGAGCGGGATCGCGATTGAGCGGAAGACGAGCATGAGCAGAACGAATGAGAGGAGGATGACGAGCCCGATCACGAGCGGGAGGCGTTGGGACAGCTGACTCGAGGCGTCGATGCCGGCCGCGGTCTCGCCTCCAACGAGGACGCGGACGTCGGTCCCCGCGGTCGCCGCCGGGATCACCGACGCACGCAGCTCGGTGACGAGGCTGGAAGTGGCCGCCGCCTGTGGTGCGGTGGTCGGGTAGACGATCACGACCGCGGCGTTGCCCAAGGCATTGAAGAGCGGTGGCGCGACGCGCGCAACGTCGGAGACACGGGCGAGCTTGTCGTCGATGTCGCCAAGCAGCGCGTGGTCCCTGGCCCCGCGAGGGAGCTCGGCAGCGAGTACCAACCGGCCGTTGAACCCGGGGCCGAATCCTGCCGTGATGAGGTCGTACGCCTGACGGGTCGTGAGGGTGGTCGGGTCATTGCCCGAATCGGTGAACGCGAGGCGCATCGAGAAGAGCGGCAGCGCGAGGACCACGAGCACGACGAACGCCACCGCCCCGCAACGCACCGGATATCGCTGCACCGTGCGGCTCCAGCGCCACCAGAACCCGCGCTCGAGACCGGGTTTCACCGTCTGCAGCAGTCCCGGGACATGGAGACGGTCGATCGCGGTTCCCGCGAAACCGAGCATCGCCGGCAAGAGCGTGAGCGCGCCGGCCATCACCGCGAGCACCGCCAACATCGTGCCGACGGCGAGACCGTCGAGATACTCCTGTCCGATGAGCAACAGGCCGAGCAGTGAGATGAGGACGGTGGTGCCGGCGAAGAGCACCGCCCGTCCCGAAGTCGCCATCGCCTGGACAACCGCCTCGCGCGGCGAACGGCCCTCGCCCAACCCTTGGCGAAAGCGGGTGACGATGAAGAGGGCGTAGTCGATGCCGACGCCGAGCCCGATCATCGTCGCCAGCGTCGGCGCCACCGAGGGGACGGTCAGTACGTGGCCGAGGATGCGGACGATCGCCAGCGTCGCCAGGAGGCCGAAGATGGCGGTGACGATCGGCAGCAGCATGGCGGTGATCGTCCCGAACGTGACCGCGAGGATCACCATGGCGGCGACGATCCCGATCAGCTCGCTGGACTCCGTCGCCGGCTTGGACACCTTCTGGCCGAGCTGGCCGCCGGTCTCCACCTGCAGCCCCGCGGCCTGCATCGGCTTGGCCGCGGAGGCGATGATCGACTGGGCTTCGCTCTGCGAGATCGAACCGGGCGAGACCGCGAGCGTCACCGAGAGATACCCGGTCGTCTGGTCCTTGGCGAGCGCCGAGGCGCCCTCGGGCGTCACCGGGTTGACCACCGAGGCGACGTCGGGCTGCTTGCCCAGGTTCGCGGCCGCCTGGTTGATGGCATCGGCGTTCTGAGAATCGGTGAGCTTGCCCTTGGCGGTATGAACCACGATCGGGCTCGTGCCGTTGGCCTGAGCCGGGAATGAGTGGCTCAGCGTGTCGGTCGCCTGCTGGCTGTTGGTGCCCGGCAAGGACAGGTTGTCGTTGGTGTTGTCGCCCATCCGGTGCGAGATCGCGACCAGCGCAATCGTCGCCACCAACCAGACGCCGAGCACGACGAATCGCCGTCGCACGCACGTCCGCGCCACCGCCTGCAGCATTCGAGTCACGTCAGCTCGTCCTTCCCCGGCTCAGCCCGGCGGCCGCCCGATGCGGCTCCGCGGCGGCCCTCTGGTCCGCGTGAAGCGTCTCATCTCCGGGGCATGAGCGCCAGGGGCAACCACGGCGCGGGGTCCGCGCGGGGCGGTTGCCAGACCTATGATCACCGGCCACGGTGACGACGCTGCTGGCCTATCCCAACGTCTCGGAGGGGCGCGACGCCGACGCGATTGCGCGGATCGGCGCGGCGTTCGGCCCGGGCCTGCTCGACGCGCACTCGGACCCCGACCACCACCGCAGCGCCTACACGCTGACGGGCGAGCCGGGTGCGCTGGCCCAGGCCGTCGCCCGCGGGGCGGCGGTGGCGACGCAGCTCATCGAAATCGACGCCCACGAGGGCGTTCACCCGCGCGTGGGCGCGATCGATGTGGCGCCGATCATCTACCTGAGCGACGCGGACCGGGGCGCCGCCTGCGCCGAGGCGCTCGTCCTCGCCGACCTGCTCGCCGACGAGGTCGGCCTGCCCGTGTTCCTGTACGGCAGCCTGGCCGGCGGGCGCAGCCGGGCGGAGCTGCGCCGGGGCGGGCCGGCCGAGCTGGGCCGCCGCGTGGCCGCCGGGGAGCTGAAGCCGGACTTCGGGCCGGCGACGCTGCACCCGACGGCCGGGGCGGTGCTGGTGGCGGCCCGTCCGCCGCTGGTGGCGTTCAACGTCGAACTGGCTCCGCCGGCGACCGTGGAGGACGCCCGGCGCATCGCGGCGCTGATCCGCGAGGGCGGGGAGGAGGGCCTGCCGGGCCTGCGGGCGATCGGGCTGTGGCTGGCCGAGTCGGGGCTGGCCCAGGTGTCGACCAACGTCGAGAACCACCGCGCCGTCCCGCTGGCGGCGGTCGTCGCCGCCGTCGCCCGCCACGCGCCGGTCGCCGGCGCCGAGCTGGTGGGCCTGTCGCCGGAGGCGGCGTTGGCCGGATTCCCGGAGAACGTGGCGCTGCGGGGCTACGCCACCGTCGAGGATTCTCTGCAACGCCACCGGCGTACGGCGTAAGCTGCATACCGACATGGCACAGACCAAGCGCAAGCGCCGGACCAAGCATCGTGGCAACGCGGCGGGAACGATCGAGACCCGTGGCCGCACCGGCCGTCCACTCACCGGTGACGAGAAGAAGAAGCAGACTCGCGAGGAGTCGCGGATGCGGCGGCTCAACACGCAGCCGACCTGGCGCAGCGCCTTCAACCGCGCGCTCCTGGCGGGTGGGTTCATGTTCATCTTCCTGCTCCTGACCTCCAAGGGCAACATCGTGGCGGCAGCGGTCTTCGCGGTGGTCTCGATCGGCCTCTACGTCCCCGGGGGCTTTTACCTGGAGACCTATCTGTGGCGGCGGCGGATGCGCAAGCAGGGCCTGAAACCATGATCGACGCCCGCATGTTCACCGTCGGGCCGGTGCAGGAGAACTGCTACGTCGTGCGCGCGCCGGACGCCGATCGTGCGGTGATCGTCGATCCCGGCGACGAGGCCGAGCGCATCATCACTGCGCTGGACGCCCTGAACATCAACACCGTCGACGCGATCCTGCTCACCCACACCCACTTCGATCATGTCGGCGCCGTGGCGCCGGTGGCCCGAGCGACGGGCGCGCCCGTGTACTGCCCGGAGCTCGAGACCGAGGTGCTGGCGGATATCAACGCCTCCGTGAGCTGGCCCGGGTTCGGGCCGTTCGAGAGCTACGACGCCGACGAGACGGTCACCGGCGGCGAGACGCTCGAGCTGGCCGGACTCGAGTTCGACGTGATGTTCGTGCCGGGCCACAGCCCCGGCCACGTGAGCTACGGCCTCAAGGATCACGACGCGCTGTTCTCCGGCGACGTCCTGTTCCAGGGCGCGGTCGGCCGCGTGGATCTGCCCGGGGGCGACTGGCCGACGCTGCTGGCCTCGATCGAGTCGCTGCTGGCCGCCTATCCCGCCGAGACGACGGTCTATCCCGGGCACATGGGGCTGACCACCCTCGGCGTCGAGCGCGACACGAATCCGTTCCTGCGCGAGCTCGCGCACCACAACTAGCTCCCCGGCTCTCCATGAGCTCGATCCAGGCCCCTCGTGGCACGTTCGATGTGCTTCCCGCCGACGCGGAACGCCGCGCCGTGCTCGAGGAGCACGCCCGCCGGATCCTGGGCGCGGCCGGCTACGGGCGGATCGAGACGCCGACGTTCGAGGCCACCGAGCTCTTCTCCCGGAGCGTCGGCGAGGCGACGGACATCGTTCAGAAGGAGATGTACACGTTCGACGACGGCGGCGGCCGCTCGCTGACGCTGCGCCCCGAGGTGACCGCACCGGTGTGCCGCGCCTACCTCGAGCACGGCATGCACAAGCTACCCCAGCCGGTGAAGCTCTGGTACCTGTCCAGCTGCTTTCGGGCCGAGGCGCCCCAGCGAGGGCGCTACCGGCAGTTCTGGCAGGTCGGCGCCGAGGTGATCGGCTCCGCGGCCCCCGAGAGTGACGCCGAGCTGATCGTCCTGCTGGCCGACCTGCTCCGGGCGCTCGGCGTGCGCGAGAGCCGTCTGCGGCTCTCCAGCCTGGGCACCGCCGCCACGCGGGCCGAGTACCGCCAGGAGCTGACCGCTTACCTGCGTGCGCACGAGGATGGGCTGTCCGACGAGGTGATCGCCCGGATCGACCTCAACCCGCTACGCGCCTTCGACGCCGGCGACCGGCGCACCCGCGAGACGATGAACGGCGCGCCCATCCTGCTGGACCGGCTGGCCCCCGACGACGCCGAGCATTTCGCGCGCGTGCGTGAGCTGCTCGACGACGCCGGGCTGCCCTACGAGCTTGACCCGACGCTGGTTCGCGGGCTGGACTACTACGCCCGCACCGTGTTCGAGTTCACCTCCGACGCGCTCGGCGCCCAGTCAGGCGTCGGGGGCGGCGGGCGCTACGACGGGCTGATCGAGCAGCTGGGCGGCGCGCCGACTCCGGCGTCGGGGTGGGCGGCCGGGATCGAGCGAATGCTGCTGGCGGCCACCGACGTTCCGACCGCGCCGCCGGAGGTCGACCTGTTCGTAGCCCTGGCGGGCGACGAGGGCCGGCGCGCGGCGTTCGACCTGGCCAACGAGTCCCGCCGGGCGGGTCTGAGCGCGCACATGGAGCTGGCCGGACGCTCGCTCAAGGGGCAGCTCAAGCAGGCGGACCGCATCGGCGCGCGATACGTTGCGATCATCGCCACCGACATGCAGGCCAGCTTGAGGAACATGGAGAGCGGGGACCAGTCCGAGATGGAGCCGGGCTCCGTCATCCCCGCCATCCTGCGCGGGAGCCGGCTGGCGTGATCAGACCACCGCGGGCCAACACCTACCGCAACAGCTGGGCGGGCGAGCTGAACGCCGGACGTGCCGACAGCCCCGCGCGGGTCTCGGGCTGGGTCCACCGCCGCCGCGATCACGGAGGACTGATCTTCATCGACCTGCGCGAGCGATCCGGGATCGTGCAGCTCGTCTTCGACCCCGAGACCGCGCCGCAGGCCCACGCCGAGGCCCACAAGCTGCGCTCGGAGGACGTGATCACCGCCGCCGGCACCGTGACCCTGCGGGCGCCGAAGGACGTCAACCCCAACCTGCCCACCGGCGAGATCGACCTGCGGGTGACCGAGCTCGAGATCCTGGCCGACGCCGAGACCCCGCCGTTCCCGGTCGACGAGGACGGCCCCGTGGACGAGAACCTGCGGTTGCGCCATCGCTCGCTGGACCTGCGCCGCGCGCCGATGCAGGAGACGCTCGCGCTGCGCCACCAGGTGATCCAGACGATCCGCCGCGAGCTGGACGAGCGCGACTTCCTGGAGATCGAGACCCCGTTCCTCACCCGCTCGACCCCCGAGGGCGCGCGGGACTTCCTGGTGCCCGCGCGGATCGCCGTCGGGTCGTTCTACGCGCTGCCCCAATCGCCCCAGCTGTTCAAGCAGCTGCTGATGATCGGGGGCCTCGAGCGCTACTACCAGATCGTCCGCTGCTTCCGCGACGAGGACGCCCGCGCCGACCGCCTGCCCGAGTTCACCCAGCTCGACGTCGAGATGGCGTTCGTCGAGGAGGAGGACGTGCTGGGGGTCAGCGAGGCGGTGCTGCACGCGGTGTTCAGCTCGGCCGACTTCGACGTCCCGGCGCCGCCGTGGCCGCGGATGACCCATGCCGAGGCGGTCGGCCGCTTCGGCTCCGACCGGCCCGACACCCGCTTCGGCCTCGAGCTGGTCGACCTCGACGCGGCCGTCCGCGGCACCGAGTTCAAGGTCTTCTCCGGCGCGCTGGAGAGCGGCGGCGTCGTGCGGGGGATCAACGCCGGCCCGCGTGAGCTGCCTCGCTCGGAGCTGGACGGGCTGACCGAGCTGGCCAAGCAGCATGGGGCCAGGGGCCTGGTCTGGGCGTTCGTCCAGGACGAGGCAGCCGATGAGCCGTGGCGGTCCCCGATCGCCAAGTTCCTCAAGCCGGGCGAGATCGCCGCGATCACGGAGGCGCTCGACGCCGGCCCGGCGGACGTGCTGCTGATCGTCGCCGACCAGCCCGCGACCACCAACCAGGTGCTCGGGGCGCTGCGTCTCGAACTGGCCCGGCGCTTGGGCCTCGTGCCCGAGGGCGCCCACGACATCCGCTGGGTGGTCCAGTTCCCGATGTTCACCTACAAGCCCGAGGAGCAGCGCTGGGACGCCGAGCATCACCCGTTCACCGCCCCGGCCACTCCGGACGGCCGGCCGGCCGCCGCGGCCGACCTGGATGACCCGGCGGGCCTGCTGTCGCGCTCCTATGACCTGGTCCTCGACGGCAACGAGATCGGTGGCGGCTCGATTCGTAACCACCGGACGGACATCCAGTCGCGCGTGTTCGACCTGATCGGGATCAACGAGGAGGAGGCCCAGGCGCGGTTCGGGTTCCTGCTGGACGCGCTGAAGTACGGGGCGCCGCCCCACGGCGGGATCGCGTTCGGCATCGACCGCATCGTGGCCCTGCTGGCCGGGCGCGACAACATCCGCGAGGTGATCGCCTTCCCCAAGTCGACCAGCGGCGCGGACCCGCTGACCGGCGCGCCGGCCCCGGTCGACGACATCCAGCTGCGCGAGCTGGGCCTGCGGCTGCGCTGATCGCGCGCCGTGAGCGCCGACGGGGCGCGCCCAGCGGGCGATCGGTCATCCCGCTCTAACCTAGGCCGGACATGGATGCGCTGGCCTTCGAGCACCACCTGACCTCGCCCCAGGGCGAGGGTCACCGGCCGTCCGGCGGTCACACCGTCCTCGTCGGCGGCTACGCCTGCGCTGACGAGATCACCTTCTCGGTTGCGGTCGCCGCCGATCGCGTGACCGGCGCCGGCTTCGAGGCCCACGGCTGTGGCGCCACCACGGCGGCCGCGAGCGCGGCGGTGACCCTCGTGCGCGATCAGCCCATCCTGGAGGCGGCGCGGATCGGCGCGCGCCAGATCGCCGACGAGCTGGGCGGGCTGAGCCCGGCCAAGCTGCACGCGGCCGAACTGGCCGCCGAGGCGCTGGCGCGGGCGCTGGGAGCTGCCGTGCGGGCCGATGCCCAGCTCCCGGCGGCGGATCCGCATGGCCCGGCCGTCCCGGCGACGTTGGTGGCCATGAGCGGCGGCGTCGACAGCGCCGTGGCCGCCCACCTGTGCGCGCAGGCCGGCCCGACGCTGGCGGTCACGCTGGAGCTGTGGGCCGACCACGAGAACGACGCCGAGCGCAGCTGCTGCTCGGCCACCGCGGTCGCCCAGACCCGCTCGCTGGCTCACTCGATGAATCTGCCGCACATCACCATCGACCTGCGCGACGAGTTTCGGGCCGGGGTCGTCGACCCGTTCATCGCCGGCTACGTGGCGGGGGAGACCCCCAACCCATGCGTCGGGTGCAACGGTCACGTGCGGCTCGACGCGATGCTCGACCTGGCGCGGCGACTCGGTTGCGCTCATCTGGCCACCGGCCACTACGCCCGCACCGCGGAGCCCGACGACGAGCGCGGGCCGCTGCTGCGCGCCGCGGCCGACCCGGCCAAGGACCAGACGTACATGCTGGCGGCATTGAGCCCGGAGTCGCTGGCCCGCATGCGCTTTCCGCTGGGCGAGCTGACCAAGCCGCACGTGCGCCGGATCGCCGCCGCCGCCGGGCTCTCGGTGGCGGACAAGGTCGACTCGATGGACCTCTGCTTCATGGCCGGGACGACCCGCGCCCGCTTCCTCGAGCGCCACGGCGGGGTACCCGCGCAGCGGGGCGCCATCGTGGACGCCGCCGGCACGATCCTGGGGACCCACCAGGGTCAGCACCGCTTCACGGTCGGCCAGCGAAGGGGCCTCGGCGTCCAGGTCCACGCCGCCGAGCCGCTGTTCGTTCTGGACAAGGACGGCGACAGCGGCCGGGTCACGGTGGGGCCCCGCGCCCAGCTCCAGACCGATCGGGTGGCAATCCGCGCGGCCCGGCTGCACCGAGCTGGCGCGCGCGTCGACCGAGTGAAGCTGCGCTACCGGCAGCGCCCGCTCGGTGCCCGGCTGATCGGCGAGCCCGACGCCGGGCGCCACCGGTCGCTCGCCATCACCCTGGACGACCCCGTCGACGGTGCCGCGCCCGGCCAGCTCGCCTGCCTGATGGACGGCGATCTGGTGGTCGGCTGGGGCACGATCGATCGCCCCGCCGCTGCCTGAACCGTTAGCGTTCCCCGGCCGGGCACGGACCTACACTGCGTGATCGATGACCTCCGACGAGATCCGCCGCACCTACATCGAGTTCTTCGAGTCCCAGGGCCACCTGCGCCTGCCCTCGGGCTCGCTGATCCCGGCCGAGCACGACCCCTCGGCGCTGTTCACCGTCGCCGGGATGCACCCGCTCAAGCCCTACTTCGCCGGGGTGGAGCGGCCGCCGCGCAACCGGGTGACGACCTGCCAGAAGGTGTTCCGCACGCCGGATATCGAGATCATCGGAACCACCACCCGGCATCTCACCTTCTTCGAGATGCTCGGCAACTTCAGCTTCGGCGACTACTTCAAGCGGGAGGCCGCGCGGTTCGCCTGGGATCTGTCGACCCAGGGCTTCGGCTTCCCCGCTGACGACATCTGGATCACCGTGTTCGCCGGCGACGACGAGCTCGGGCTGGGCCCGGACACCGAGGCCATCGACGCCTGGATGGACATCGGCGTGACCCGCGAGCGCATCGTCGAGTGCCCGCGCTCGGAGAACTTCTGGCAGGCCGGGGCGACCGGGCCGTGTGGACCCTGCTCGGAGCTCTACCTCGATCGCGGCGTCGAGCACGGCAAGCCCGACGACCTGCCCGGCGGCGAGAACGAGCGCTTCATGGAGTACTGGAACCTGGTGTTCATGGAGCTCGACCAGAACCCGGTCAACGTGCTGACCCCGCTGCCGGCCAAGAACATCGACACCGGATTGGGCCTCAACCGGATGGCCTGCATCCTGCAGGGCAAGGCCACCGTGTTCGAGACTGACCAGTTCGCGCCGCTGATCGCGCTGGGCGAGGAGCTGTCGGGGCGCCGCTACGGGGAGGAGTTCCCGACCGACCGAGCGCTGCGCGTGCTGGCCGACCACGGCCGGGCGATGACCTTCCTGCTCGCCGACGGCGTCGTGCCCTCCAACGAGGACCGCGGCTACGTGCTGCGGCGGATCATGCGCCGCGCCATCCAGCACGGCCGGGGGCTGGGCCTGGAGCCGGGGTTCCTGCACAGTTACGCCGACGTGGTCACTGAGCTGATGGGCGGCGAGTACCCCGAGTTGAGCGAGCAGCGCGACCTGGTCCGGCGCTGGCTGGCCTCCGAGGAGGAGAGCTTCGGCCGCACGCTGGAGTCGGGCCTCAAGCGCCTGGATGAGCTGATGGCGCGCGCCCGCGACGAGGACGAGGAGGGGATCGCCGCCGCCGACGCGTTTCTGCTGCACGACACCTACGGCTTCCCCATCGACCTGACCCTGGAAATCGTCGCCGAGCATGGCCTGGGCGTCGACGAGGCCGGGTTCGAGGCGCTGATGGAGGACCAGCGCACCCGGGCCCGTGAGGGCGCCCGCGGCGAGCGCGGCGGCGACCGGCTGCGCGAGCGGGCCGCGGCGCTGTCCGGCGGGGCGGGCTTCGAGACCGAGTTCGTGGGCTACGAGACCACCGACGCCGAGACGACGATCGGCGCCGCCGTCGGCGACGACGGAGCGGTGCTGGTCAAGCTGCTCGAGTCGCCGTTCTACGCCACCGGCGGCGGCCAGGTGGCCGACGCCGGCGTGCTCGAGTGCGAGACCGGGGCCTGCCGCGCGGTCGTCACCGACGTGATCCGCCTGGGCACCGACCAGGTCGTGCGCCTGGAGCCCGAGCACGGCACGTTCGAGCCGGGCGAGCGGGTCCACGCCCACGTCGATCGGGCCGCCCGCCACGCGACCGCCTGCAACCACACGGCCACCCATCTGCTCCACGCGTCGCTGCGACGCCGGCTGGGGTCCCACGTCCACCAGGCCGGCTCCTACGTCGGCCCCGACAAGCTGCGCTTCGACTTCACCCACGGCAGCGCGCTGACCGCCGAGGAGCTGCGCCAGGTCCAGGACGACGTCAACGGCTGGACCCTGGAGAGCAGCCCGGTGCGAGCCCTGACCAGCACCCTGGACGAGGCTCGGGCCCTGGGCGCGATGGCGCTGTTCAACGAGAAGTACGGCGAGATCGTGCGGATGGTCGAGGTCGGCGATGGATCATTCAGCCGCGAGCTCTGCGGCGGCACGCACGTGCGCAACACGGCGGAGATCGGGCTGTTCAAGATCGCCAACGAGACCTCCAGCGCCGCCAACGTCCGGCGGATCGAGGCCATCACCGGCCCCGAGGCCGTCGCCTTCATGCGCGACAGCGACCGCGAGCTCGAGCGGGCCGCCGAGCGTCTGCGCGTGCCCACCAACCGGGTGGCCGAGTCGATCGACAAGCTCTGGGACCGTGTGCGCGAGCTCGAGCGCGCCGTCAAGCAGGGCGCCGGCGCCAACGGCGCCGTCGACATCGATGCCCTGGCGGCGGGCGCCGCGGAGGTCGCCGGCGCGCGGGTGCTGACAGCGGCGGTGGAGGGCGTGGCCGACGGGCAGGCGCTGCTCGAGCTGACCGACCGTCTGAAGGGCAAGCTGGGCGATGCCGCGATCCTGCTTGGGCGGGCCGGCGACGGCCGCGTCGACCTGGTCGCCAGCGTCGCCCCGTCGCTGGTGGCTCGCGGCGTGCGCGCGGGCGAGATCGTCAAGGTGGCGGCTGCCGAGGTCGGCGGAGGGGGCGGCGGCCGCGACACCATGGCCCGCGCGGGCGGGCGCGACCCGGAGCAGCTGCCGGCGGCGATCAACGCCGGCCGGGCGGCGATCGAAGCCGCGCTCGCGGCCTAGGCACTCGTGCGAGTGCTGGCACTCGACTACGGCAAGGCCCGTACCGGTTGCGCGGTCAGCGATCCGACCGGCACGCTGGCCACACCGCTGGATCCGGTGACGGCGGTCGACTCCCGCCGCGGCCGGGCCCGGCTGCGCGAGCTCGTCGCCGAGGTGGGGGCGCAGCGCGTCGTCGTCGGCCTGCCGGTGTCCCTGTCAGGCGCCGATTCGGCGCAGACCGCCCAGGTGCGCGAGTTCGCGGCCGGGCTGTCGCGGGCGCTGAACGTGCCGGTCGAGCTCTACGACGAGCGCCTGACCACCCGGCTGGCGCAGCGGACCGGCGGCCGGGCCAGCGAGGACTCCCGGGCCGCCGCCCACCTGCTCGAGAGCTGGCTGGCCCACCACCAGTCGCTGGAGGCCTCCCGTGGCTGACGGACCCGAGCGCACCGCGCAAGAGCGGGAGGCGGCCCGTCTCGACCGCGAACGCCGCCGCCAGGGTGGCGTGTTCAACGACCCCGACGAGGGCACCGTGGACGAGCCGGCGCCGGCCGACGTCGCCGACCCGCCGGTAGCCTACGAGGACGACGCGGGCGACGTCGATGCGGGCGACGTCGACGACCACGCGGCCGCCGACGGCTATGGCGATGAGCCTGATCGGTACGACGGCGCCGAGTTGTCTGACGACGAGGCCCACGAGATGCCGTCCGGCACCCGCCGGGTGAGCCGCCTGCAGGCCGGCCCGACCGCGCGCCGGCAGCGGACGGTTCAGCGCAAGCGCCGCGCCGCTCCGGCACGCAAGGGCCACTCCTGGGCGGGGCGCATCCTGTCCCTGGTCGCGCTCATCCTGGGCGCCGCGCTGATCTGGTTCCTGCTGGAGCTCTTCCAGCCGTTCGGCACCTCGCCGCACGGTCATGTCACGGTGGTCGTGCCCAACCACTCCGGGACCGATCAGGTCGGCAACCTGCTGGTCCGCGACGGGGTGATCTCGTCGGCGTTGTTCTTCGAGCTGCGCGCGACGCTGGCCGGCGAGCGCAGCGATCTGCGGGCCGGCACCTACCGCTTCCAGCAGGGAATGAGCTACGGCGCGGTGCTGGCCGCGCTCACCAAGGCGCCCAAGGCGGCCAAGACCACCCAGCTGACGATCAGCGAGGGCCACACCCGCCAGTACGTCGCCCAGCTCCTGCGCCAGCAGGGGATCAAGGGCAACTACCTGGCGGCGACCCGGAGCTCGCCGCTGCTGAACCCGCACGCCTACGGGGCGCCGCGCCACGTGCCGTCGCTCGAGGGCTTCCTGTTCCCCGACACGTTCAGCCTGGTCGATCCGATCAAGATCTCGCGGCTGGTGGCCGACCAGCTGCGCGACTTCAAGCAGCGGTTCGCCGCCGTCAACCTCGGCTACGCGGGCCGCAAGCACCTGACCGGTTACGACGTGCTGAAGATCGCGTCGCTGATCGAGGCCGAGGCCGCCTCCAACAGGGCCCGCCCGCTGGTCGCCAGCGTGATCTACAACCGGCTGGCCGACAACATGATGCTCCAGTTCGACTCGACCGCCCGGTACGCGACCGGCAACTTCACCAAGCCGCTGACGGAGTCGCAGCTGAACTCCCGATCGCCGTACAACACGCATACCCACTTCGGGCTGCCGCCGACGCCGATCGACAGCCCCGGGGTGGCCTCGATCCAGGCCGCCGCGCACCCGGCCCGCACGCGCTACCTGTACTTCTTCTCCAAGCCGTGCACCAACAACACGGTGTTCGCCACCAGCTACACCCAGTTCCTGAACCTGCTGGCGCGTGACAAGCGGACCCACTGCTCCTGACGCCTGCGCCCCGGCCCCGCGGGTGAGGCTGGGCGTTTTGGGCTGGCCCGTGGCCCACAGCCGCTCGCCGGCGATCCAGAACGCCGCCCTGGCCGCCGCGGGGCGACCCGGCTGGCGCTACCAGCTGCTGCCCGCCCCGCCCGAGCTGCTGGCCGAGATCGTCCGCGCCCTGCCCGGAGCCCGATTCGCCGGGGCCAACGTCACCATCCCGCACAAGGAGGCCGCCCTCGCGCTCGCCGGCGTGCCCACCGCCCGCGCCCGGGCGATCGGCGCGGCCAACACGCTGACGTTCGGGGCCGGCGGCGAAATCGCCGCCGACAACACGGACGCGCCGGCGCTGGTGGCGGCGCTGCCGTTCCCAGCCGCCGGGCGCACCGCGCTGGTGCTGGGCGCCGGGGGCAGCGCGCGCGCTGCGGTGTGGGCCATGCTCGACGCCGGCGCCGCCCGGGTCGGGGTCTGGAACCGCACCCCCCAGCGGGCCCGCGAGCTGGCCGCCGAGCTCGGAGCCGACGCCGTCGGGCGGCCCGAGCCCGCCGATGTCCTGATCAACTGCACCGCGGTGGGCCTCGACGGCGGCGACCCGTTCGCGGCGCTGCCGCTGGGCGCTGGGGATCTGGCCCGGTACGGCTGTGTGGTCGACCTCGTCTACACCGCGACCGGAACGGTCCTGATCGACCGGGCCCGCGCCCTGGGAGTGCCCGCGGTCGACGGGCTCGAGCTCCTCATCGGCCAGGGCGCACTGAGCTTCGAGCGCTTCACCGGCGAGCCGGCGCCGGTGGATGTGATGCGCGCCGCCATCGGCTCGAGCTGACCGGCCGCTAACCTGCCCCGCGATGGCGACCGACGAGCCGACCGGCGAAGACCAGCTGTGCACCCCCTGCCGTGGCACGGGCCACCTCATCTCGGGGCTGGGCGGCACGCCCCATCAGGTCACTTGCCCGTGGTGCGGCGGCACCGGGCGCTTCACCCCCGGGCTCGACGCCCAGGAGCATCCCGCCGAGGGCGGCTCCGCCAACGGGTCGGGCCCGCAGGATGCCCCGGCGCCGGCCGGCGAGCCGCCGGGCGGCCCATAACCTAGTCCTCCAGATGTCCCTCACGCTGACCACCGCCGGCGAGTCGCACGGTCCCGGCCTGACTTGCATCGTCGAGGGCCTGCCCGCCGGGCTCGAGCTCGACCGCGACGCCCTGGACCGCGACCTCGCCCGGCGCCAGCTCGGCCACGGCCGCGGCGGGCGGATGAAGATCGAGCGCGACCGCGTGCAGGTCACCGGGGGTGTCCGGCACGGTCGCACGCTGGGCGGGCCGATCGCGCTCCAGGTCGCCAACCGCGACTTCGCCAACTGGGAGGAGCGGATGAACCCCTGGCCGGTCGAGGCCGAGCTCGCCGAGGTGCATCTGCCGCGCCCCGGTCACGCCGACCTGGTCGGCACCCAGAAGTACGGGCTGACCGACGTGCGCGACATCCTCGAGCGCGCCAGCGCCCGGGAGACGGCGGCGCGGGTGGCCGGCGGGGCGCTGGCCAAGGCGTTCCTGGCCGCGCTGGGAGTCAGCGTGTACTCGCACGTCATCCAGATCACCGGCGTGAGCGCGCCGCGCCGCCCCGACCTGGCGCCGGCCGATTTCGCCGGCGTCGACGAGTCACCGGTCCGCTGCCTGGACGAGGACGCCGGGCGCGCGATGGTGGAGGAGATCAACCGGCTGCGCAAGGCCAACGAGTCGCTGGGCGGGGTGTTCGAGGTGCGGGTCTTCGGCCTGGTCCCGGGGCTGGGATCGCACGTCTCGTGGCGCGAGCGACTCGACGGCGTTCTCGGTCAGGCGATCCTCTCGATCCAGGCGGTCAAGGCGGTCGCCATCGGCGACGGGCTCGAGGTGGCGGGACTCCCCGGCTCCCAGGCCCACGACGAGATCTTCTACGACGACGATCGCGGCTTCTTCCGCGAGACCAACCGCGCCGGCGGCCTGGAGGGCGGGATGACCACCGGGGATCCGCTCGTCGTGCGCGGCGCGATGAAGCCGCTACCGACCCTGACCAAGCCGCTGCGGTCGGTGGACATCGCCACCCACGAGCCGACCGAGGCCCTGCGCGAGCGCACCGACTCGTGCACCGTGCCCGCGGCCGGCGTGGTGGGCGAGGCGATGGTCGCGTTCGTGCTGGCCGACGCCTATCGGCGCAAGTTCGGCGGCGATCACATCGACGACGTCCGCGGTGCCGTGCGCGCCTACCGGGAGCGAATCGGGTGGCCGGGGCGGTGAGCTCGGACCCGGCGCCCGGCTCGGAGCGCCGGGTGCTGGTCATGGTCGGCTTCATGGGCGCCGGCAAGTCGACCGCTGCCGTCAGCGCGGCCCGGGCGCTCGACGCCGACGCCGTCGACGTCGACCAGGTGATCGAGCAGCGGGCCGGCATGCCGATCCACCGGATGTTCGCCGAGGACGGCGAGCGCGCCTTCCGGGCCACGGAGGAGCGGATCACGCTCGAGCTGCTCGATGAGACCGGCCTCGCCCGCCCCCGAGTCCTGGCGCTGGGCGGGGGCGCGCTCGGCTCCGAGAAGGTGCGCGAGGCACTGCGGTCCCATCTGGTCATCTGGATCGACGTCGACCTCGAGACCGCCTGGCGGCGCTGTCAGGGCACCGGGCGGCCGCTGGCGTCTGACCGCGGCGAGTTCAGCCGGCTGTACGCCGCCCGCGAGCCGGCTTACGCCGCCGCCGCCGACGTGGTCGTCCCCCATGCGCAGGCCAGTGCGATGGCACCGGTAATCGCCGCGCTGGACGGCGTCGGCTCGCGTTCCGGCCGCGTCACCGTCCTGTGGGCGACGAGCGCCTCGGGCGACTACCCGGCCTTCATCGGCCCCGGGCTGCTCGCGCAGCCCTCGTTCTGGCCCGCCACGGTGGTCGGGCGGCGCTTCCTGGTCAGCGACTACAACGCCGGTCGGCTCTACGCCGACCGCCTGGCGCCGCTCGACGGCCGGGTGACGATCATGCCCGGCGAGCAGTCCAAGACGATCGCTCACGCCGAGATCGTCTGGTCCGAGCTGGCCCGCGGCGGGATGACTCGCTCCGACGTCGTCGTCGCGCTCGGTGGCGGCGTCGTCGGCGACCTGGCCGGATTCTGCGCCGCGACCTATCAGCGGGGGGTGCGGCTGGTCCAGGTGCCGACCACCCTCGTGGCTCAGGTCGATTCCGCCTACGGCGGCAAGACGGGCGTCGACCTGTCCGAGGCCAAGAACTACGTCGGTGCCTACCACCAGCCCCGGGCGGTCATCGCCGACACGGACACGCTGTCCACGCTGCCGTCGGCCGAGCTCTCGGCCGGCTACGCCGAGGTGGTCAAGACGGCCTTGATCGCCGGCGGGGGCCTGTGGGGACGGGTCCGCGACGGCGCCGGATGGGAGGGATCGGATTGGCCCGACGTGATCGCCGCGTGCGCCCTCACCAAGCTGAGGATCGTGGCCCGCGACGAGCGCGACGACGGCTTGCGCCAGACGCTCAATCTCGGTCACACCGTCGGCCACGCGATCGAGACGGTCACCGGCTACGCCAGCTATCGCCACGGCGAGGCGGTGGCGCTGGGCCTGCTGGCCGCGCTGCGGCTGTCGGGCGCCGGCGACCTGCGCGACGAGGTGGCCGAGCTGTTGCGCTCTCACGGTCTCCCCACCGAGCTGACTGAGGTCGACCCCGACGCCGTGGTGATGGCCACCGCGCGTGACAAGAAGCGCATGGGGGAGGGGCCAGTCCCATTCGTCCTGCTGGACGCGCCGGGCCAGGCCCGGCCGGGCACTCCGGTTCGGCCCCGCGAGCTGATCGCCGCCGTCCGGGAACTGGCACGCTAGCGTCATGAACACGATGGACATTCGCAATCGCGTCGAGGTCATGCACGGGGTCAACCTGGATCAGCTGGGTCGGCGGGACGAGTCGCACTACGGCACGCTCACGTTGACCGAGCTCGAGCTGCGCATCTCCGAGGCGGCCGGCGAGCTCGGGCTGCGCACCCGCTTCTTTCAGACCAACCACGAGGGCGAGTTCGTCGAGCATCTACACGGGCTGGACGGCCTCGCCGACGCGATCATGCTCAACCCCGGCGCCTGGACCCATTATTCCTACGCGATCCGCGACGCCCTGGAGCTCACCCGGCTGCCCGCGGTCGAGGTCCACCTGTCCGACGTCGACGACCGCGAGCCGTTTCGGCGCGAGTCGGTGATCCGGGATCTCTGCTTTCACCGGGTGGCCGGCAAGGGTCAGGATGGCTACCGCGAGGCCCTGACCCGCCTGCGCGAGGAGCTGAGCGGATGATGAGCGGATGAGCGCCCGCGCCGACCGCCTGGCGGCCCGTCTGCCTGAGATCGGGGCTGACCTGCTGCTGGTCACCTCGCTGGTCAACGTCCGCTATCTCACCGGCTACACCGGATCCAACGGCCTGGTGCTGATCGGGCGGGAGGGGCTCGATATCCGTGCGTTCGTCACCGACTTCCGCTACGTCGAGCAGTCCGCCGCGGAGGTCGACGCCGCCTTTGACCGCACGATCGCCGTCCGGGAGCTGATCGACACGGTGCCCGAGCTGGTGGGCGACCGGTCGCTGACGCTCGCCTTCGAGGACGCGCACATGTCGGTGCGCACGCACGTGCACCTGCGCGACCTGCTGCCGCAGCGGGTGACCCTCGTCTCCGGCGGCGACCAGGTCGAGGCGCTGCGGGTCGTCAAGGAGCCCGACGAGATCCACGCCATCGCCGAGGCGACCAAGCTGGCCGACGCGGCCCTGCGTCACGTCATGGAGCAGGGCCTGGTCGGGCGAACCGAGATCGAGGTGGCCACCGCGCTCGAGCGTCAGATGGCCGACCTGGGGGCCCAGGGCCCGTCGTTTGATTCGATCGTCGCCGCCGGCCCGGCGGGGGCGCTGCCCCACGCCCACCCGCGCGACGTGACCATCGGCGAGGGCGAGCTGGTGGTCATCGACTGGGGCGCCGAGCTGGACGGCTACTGCTCTGACTGCACCCGGACCCTGGCCACCGGCGAGCTCGACGACCCCGCCATGGAGACCTACGACCTTGTCCATCGCGCCCAGGTGGCCGGTCTGGAGGCGCTGCGCGACGGCGTCAGCGGGCGCGACGCCGACGAGGCCGCCCGCGCCGTGATCGACGCCGCCGGGCACGCCGAGCACTTCGGCCATGGGCTCGGTCACGGGGTCGGGCTGGAGATTCACGAGGCGCCGCGCCTGTCCAAGCGCTCGGATTCGGTCCTGGCCTCCGGCAACGTGGTGACGGTCGAGCCGGGCGTCTACCTCCCCGGCCGCTTCGGCGTGCGAATCGAGGATCTGGTCGTCGTCACCGCGTCGGGGTGCAACATCCTGACCTCGGTGCCCAAGGAACTGATCGCCGTCGGCTGACCGCCGACGGGCTCACCATGCGACGAACCGAGCAGCGCCGCGCCGCGGTCTGGGCGCTCTATCAGAGCGACCTGCTGGAGCGCCCCCTGGGGGAGACGCTGCCGCGTGACGTCCACATGTTCACCCTCGCTCTGGCCGAGCAGGTGCGCGAGCACCAGCCCGAGCTCGACGATCTCATCCGCCGGTACTCCAACGATTGGCCGCTCGAGCGGATCGCCCCGGTGGAGCGCTCGATTCTGCGCGTCGGACTGCTGGAGATCCTGTACCCGGACGTGGTCCCCGGCGAGCACCAGATCCCGCCCGAGGGTGCGATCGACGAGGCGATCGAGACCGCCAAGCGCTTCTGTGGCTCGGGCGCGCCCGCATTCATCAACGGCATCCTCGGCGCCGTCCTGCGAGAGCGGATAAGCGAAACGTAGGAGTTCCTGCAGGTCCCGGATTCAGCGGCGACAATCTGAGAACACCATGAGATTGCTCGTCGTCGATGATGACCGCGGCCTGCGCGACGTCCTGCGCCGGGCGCTGACGCTGTCGGGATATGAGGTGATCCTGGCCGAAAACGGCGCGAGCGCGCTGTCGGAGGTCACCACCTCCATCCCGGACGCCGTGGTGCTCGATGTCGGCCTGCCCGACATCGACGGGCTCGAGGTGTGCCGGTTGCTGCGCCGAGAGGGCAACCGGGTGCCGGTGCTGATGCTGACCGCCCGCGACGCGGTGTCCGACCGCATCGACGGCCTGGACGCCGGCGCCGACGACTACCTCGTCAAGCCGTTCGACATCGACGAGCTCCGGGCCCGCCTGCGCGCGCTGCTGCGCCGCGCCGGCGGGGAGGGCGATGTCGAGGGGGGCCTCAGCTTCGCCGAGCTCAAGCTCGACCCCGCCCGCCACGGCGCCCAGGTCGACGGCAACTTCGTGGAGCTGACCCGAACCGAGTACCAGCTGCTGGAGCTGTTGATGCTCAACCCCCGCCGGGTGCTGCCCCACACCCTGATCTACGACCGCGTGTGGGGCTATGACTTCGGTCCCACCTCCAATGCGCTGCGCGTCTATGTCGGCTACCTGCGCCGCAAGCTCGAGGATGCCGGAGCGCGTCCGCTGATCCACACGGTGCGGGGGGTGGGCTACGCGCTGCGGGAGCCGAGCGAATGAGCTTGCGCGGCCGGATGGGACTGGCGGGCGGCGTCGCCGTCGCCCTGGCGGTCATCGCGGTCGCCGTGTCCGCCTACGCCGGCACGAGCTCTGAGCTGCACAGCCAGCTCGACCAGTCGCTGGGGACCCTGAACACCCAGATTCTCGCCCACTCCGGCATCGCACCCGGCGGCGGGCCGAGTCAGGGCACCGGCCCTCCCGGGCGCGGCGGTGACAACGGGCCGGGCGGGCCGCAGCAGCGGGGCCGTTTCGACCCCAACGATCCCGACGAGGGCCTCGGGCTCGACTTCGGGTCCGGGCCGGCGCTGGGCGGACCGCGGGGGGTCTTCACCCTGATCCGTCCCGCCGGCACCACCTGGACGCCCCGCGGCCAGACCGCGATCCCGGCGACGCCAGCGTTCAAGCGCATCGCCGCCAGCGGCCACGGGAGCGCCTACACGGACATGACGGTCAACGGCGACGACATCCGGGTGCTGGCGACCGGGATCGGGCGCTTCGGCGCGCTGATGGTGGCCCAGCCGCTCAAGGACGTCGACAGCGCGCTGAGTCAGGAGCTGCTGCTGCTCGTCATCATCGCCGCCGCCGGCATCATGCTGGCGGCGCTGCTGGGGATCCTGGTCGCGCGGACCGCGCTGGCCCCGATCGCGCGCTTCACGCGCCAGACCGAGGCGATCGCCGCCCACCCGGACCGTCTGGACTCCGAGCGCCTCGACGTCCACGGCGGCGACGAGCTCGCCCGGCTGGCCTCGACGTTCAACCGAACGCTCGATGCGCTCGAGCGTTCGGTCCAGTCCCAGCGCAACCTGGTGGCCGACGCCTCCCACGAGCTGCGCACCCCGATCGCGACGATCCGGGCCAACCTCCAGCTGATGCGCGACGAGGCGCTGCTCTCGCCCGAGGACCGCGAGGGCCTGCGCACCGACGTGATCGAGGAGCTCGACGAGCTGACCGCGCTGGTCGGCGACGTCGTCGAGCTGGCTCGCGGCAGCAAGCCGGCCGGCGAGCCCGGCGAGGTCCGCGTCGACCAGATCGTCGTCGCGGCGGTCGATCGAACGCGTCGCCGGGCGCCGCAGCTGACCGTCGAGGTCTCCCTGGAGCCGACGCTCGTCTACGGAGAGGGCGACCGGATCGCCCGCGCGGTCGGCAACCTGCTCGACAACGCCGCCAAGTACGGCCAACCGGGCGGCTTGGTCGAGGTCACCCTTGCCGACGGTGTCCTCACGGTCCGCGACCACGGTCCCGGGTTCCACGAGGAAGACCTCCCGTATCTGTTCGATCGCTTCCATCGTGCCCGCGATGCGCGCTCCCACCCCGGTTCCGGTCTGGGACTGGCCATCGTCCGGCAGGCGGCCGAGGCCCATGCGGGGTTCGTCGAGGCGGCCAACGCGCCCGGCGGTGGGGCGGTCCTGCGGATCGGGTTCGGGCCGACGCTGGAGCTCGAGGAGGCGCCGGAGCACGGCGCCGCCAGCCCGTCCTGAGTCCGCCGCGCCGGTCCCGTGTCCGGCCGAGCGTCAGCCTCGGGTGCTCAGGGCGGATCCGCTGGCGACGGCGATCGGGCGCCCGTCGGCGTCGACGACGTCCGCGCCGGCCACGGCGATGCGCCGGCCCGCGTGGATCACCCGCGCATGGGCACGGGCCTCGCGTCCGTCGGAGGGCAGCGGGCGCAGGTAGTTGAGCTTGAGCTCGATCGGCGTGAAGTGGCCGGCGCCGGGCGAGGCCCCGCGGATCGCGGCGGTCATCGCCGCCTCGGCCAGGGTGGCCACCGCGCCGCCCTGGACCCGGCCGGGAGGAGGGGCGCACAGCCAGGGCGTCGTCGGGAGAGCGAGCGTGGCCTCGCCATGCGCCACCGCGACGGCGCGCAGGCCGGTGAGCCGCTGCAGGGGCGAGGGCCGGCCGGCCGTCGCCGCGGGCGCCGGCCGCTCCCATGGATCGAGCCCGACGTCGCGGCCCCCGGCGTGACGCTGATCGGCGTCGCGCTCCTGCGCGTCGTCGCCCGCCGGCGCCGCCGTGAACGGCAGGACGACCAGCAGCGAGCTACCGTGGGCGATCAGGACGCCGGTCTCGTCGGTGAGGGACACGTCGGCCAGGCCGATCGGCGGCCCCGGCTCGAGCACCGTGGCGCGGGCCAGCAGCACGCCGCCGGGCGGCGCCGGGCGCACCTGGCGCAGCGCCAGCTCCGAGGTCGTCACCGCGGTCGCCTCCGGCATCCCCGCGATGACCGCGCAGGCCATCGCCGCATCCGCCGGGATCGTCAGCGGGCCCAGCGGGATCGCGCCGTCGGCGGCGCGCAGCCAGCCGCTCAGCGGCAGGCGGAACGTCGCCGTCCCCGGCCCGTACTCGACCAGGCGCATGCCGGTCAGCCGCGACAGCGGCGGCTGGGGGACCGCCTCGGCCAGCAGCGCGTCGAGCAGATCGCGACCCGGGCGCGCGCTCAGCGCCGCCGTGGGGTGACCGCCCCGCACCGGCTCGCGCCACGGCTCCTTCGACGGTTTTCCTGCAGCCTTGTGCACTCAACCGCTGATATTTACGCACCCGCCCTCGTGCGAACCCGCACGCGAGCCGAAATGTCCCACGGGTGCTGGCGCGTTCCCCGAGTGGGCAGCCTCGCCTGGCGCGCCCGCCCGCCGGCACCCGCTTATCTTCACAGCAACCCGGACAGCCAGTTCCGGACGGCGTCGCCGACGGCGGGCAGATCGGCCTTCAGCCCGTGATCGCCGGCCACGGTGACGACCATGCGCCCGAGCGCGCTCGGCGGCATCCCGAAGCGATCGCTGCGGCCCTGGACCACGAGCACCGGGGCGGACACGGATTCCAACTCGGGCAGCCGGCTGGGCGACGGCTGCTTGGCGCTCGCCCGCTGCGGCGGTTGCAGCGGGAACGCGAGACAGAGCACGCCCACCGCGCCCGTGGCCGCCGCCGTCCGGCAGGCGACGCGGGCGCCCATCGACCGCCCACCGGTGACCAGGGCCATTCCGGACAGCTCGCGCTCGCCCAGCCACTCCACGACGTAGGTCCAGGTGGGGTCCAGCTGCGAGGCCGGCGGCGGTGCCCGCCGCCCCGCGACCCGGTAGGGCTGCTCGATCAGCACGACGGTGAACCCGATGGAGAGCGCGGCTCGCTCGGCCGCCTGGATGTCGGGGGCGTTCACGCCGCCGCCCGCCCCGTGGCCAAGGACGAGCGCCGCCCGCACGTGGCCCTCCTCCGGGGCGCTCAGGTGCGCCCGGGCGCCGCCGCGGGCGGTGTTGATGACGAACTCGGTCATCTGCTGCCTCATGCTGACAGGCCCGCTGTTGTGGGTGGTCTGCCGTGGGGCGGTGAGAGGGGTATGGGCGAACGTCAACTGCGGCTATCCAGTGGTGGGTTGGGCCGTCGCGGCCGGCTGTGAGGCGTTGGGTGTTGCGCGATGGGCAACGAAACCGACGTCAGAGACCGGACCCCCTCCTTCGGTGGGACGTGTGGTCTGTGAGTCGCGGATTCCGGGGTTTTGAGACCAGACGTCCCCGATCCGGCGGGGGTCTGGTGTGTGGTGTCGGTTTGCGTCTCGGGTGTTGCGTGATGGGAACGAAACCCGCGCTGTGGACCAGGCATCGCCCGTTTCGCGCGACGGTGGTTCAGGACGCGCGGAATCCGCGCACCTCAGGCCACGCACCCGGGATCGACCCCCACCGTGGTCCGGAGTGCAGGCCGCGACGGCACCACACTGCGCACCCACTCGATAGCCCGCCGTTTTTCGCACCACACGCGACCCCCCGCACCGCCAAAAACCCGCCGCGCCGGGCCGGCACCGAGAGTACTAGCGTTCACCCCGTGCCGTCGATCGAGCTGCCCCCGTACGAGGTCCACACCGAGGTCCGGATCGATCCGGTCCGCACGGCGCTGATCGTCGTCGACATGCAGAACGATTTCGTGAGCGAGGGCGGCAGCCTGCGCGTGCCCGACGCGGAGACCACCGTCCCGGCGATCGCGTCCCTGCTGGAGATGGCGCGCATGGAGGGGATGCCGGTGGTGTTCACCCAGGACACCCACCGCGACGGCGATCCGGAGTGGCGGACCTGGCCCGAGCATGCCCGCGAGGGCAGCTGGGGCTGGGAGATCGTCGCCGCGCTGGCGCCCGGGCCGGACGAGACGGTGATCCGCAAGGTCCGCTACGACGGCTTCTACGGAACGCCGCTGGACCATCTGCTGCGGCTGTGGGGGGTGCAGACCCTGGTCATCTGCGGCACGGTGGCCAACATCTGCGTCCACTACACCGCCGCCAGCGCCGCTCTGCGGTGGTACGACGTGATCATCCCGCGCGACGCCGTATCGGCGTTGGAGCCGTTCGATCTCGAGGCCTCGCTGCGCCAGACCGCGTTCCTGTTCGGCGGCCGGGTGACCACCGTGCCGCGGATCAGTGCCCAGTGAGCCGGCGGTCGCGCCGCGCCGCACCCCGCGGCTGACGCCGCGACCCATCACCCCGGTCGACGTCGACGCGCTGGTCGCGCTCAGCATCGATTCGCGAGTGAACCTGCACCGCCCGGGCAGGCCGCCCACCCGCGCGGAGGCGACGAGCATCGTGCGCATCGCCGGGACCCGCGCCGACAACGCGCCCGCGATCCGGCTGGCGCCGGCCATCGACCTGACCCGGCGCGCCGAGCTCGACGCGGGTGGGTTCGTCACCTACGCTGCTTGAGGCCGGTCGCGTCGAACCCACTAGGTTTGTGACCATGGACGGCGAGCCGACCGCCCGGCCACGGATCCACCCGGCTCTGCTCGCCGCCGGGGTGGTCCTCGTCGCCGTCAACCTGCGCCCGGCCGCGGCCAGCATCGGTCCGGTGCTCAACCGGATTCAGGCCCAGGCGGGCCTGTCCTCCGGCTGGGCGGGCGCGCTGACGACGCTGCCGGTCCTGTGCTTCGGCCTGCTCGCGCCGCTGGCGCCGGTGCTGGCCCGCCGCGTCGGCCTGCACACGACGATCGCCGGCGCGATGTGCGCGCTGCTGGCCGGAATGGTCCTGCGGCTCGTCCCCGGGGTCGGCTTCCTGTTCCTCGGCACCGCGGTGGCCGGGGCGGCGATCGCCACCGGCAACGTGCTCGTCCCGGTGCTCGTGCGCCGCGACTTTCCCGAGCGGACGGGCACGGCGATGGCGCTGTACACGACCTCGCTGATCGGCTTCGCCGCGCTGGCCGCCGGGGTGACCGTGCCGCTGGCCGACGCGCTGGGCGGCGGGTGGCGCCCCGGACTGGGCGTGTGGGCGATCCCGGTGGCGCTGGCGGCGCTGGCCTGGGCCCCGGCGCTGGCGCGCCGCGCTCCTCGCGCCGGCGGCGACCGCGGGGCGGGGCCGGGCGCGGCCCGGGCGCTGCTGGGCAACCGGCTGGCTTGGGAGGTGACGCTGTTCTTCGCGCTGCAGTCGGGCGGGTTCTACGCCACCCTGGCCTGGCTGCCGAGCATCTTCCGCAGCCACGGGGCCAGCGAATCTCACGCCGGGCTGCTGCTCAGCCTGACGATGGTCGTCGGGCTGCTGACCGCGCTGACCGTCCCGGGACTCGCCGCGCGCCGGTCTGACCAGCGGGGCCTGATCGTCGCCAGCTGCGTGCTGACCGCTGCCGGCTTCGCCGGCCTCCTGGTGGCTCCGATGTCGGCCCCGTATCTGTGGGTCGTCCTGCTGGGGCTGGGCCAGAACGCGGCCTTCCCGCTGGCGCTGATGCTGATCGTCCTCCGCGGCGGCAGCGTGGCCACCACCGAGGGGCTGTCCACGCTCGCCCAGTCGGTCGGGTACGTGCTGGCCGCTTTTGCGCCGCTGGCCGTCGGGGCGCTGCACGGGCTGACCGACTCGTGGGCGCCGGCGCTGATCCTGCTGCTGGCCCTGGTCGTGCCCCAGCTGCTCACCGGGCTGGGGGCGGGTCGGGATCGCCGGCTGTCGCCACCGTAGGCCGGGCTCTGAGCGCCTGGCTGGCGGCGCGGGATCGCGCGGAAGCTCCGATACGAGTCCAATATAAGGTCGTTCGGCTGAAGGCCGGGCGCGCGGATGCCAATGCAGATCAGCAATGGCATCGCAGCGCGCCCACCTCGGCCGACGGCTCCCCCGCGGGGTCCTCCTCGCCGTGCTCGGCGTGCTCGCTGCGCTGGCGGGCGGCGCCGGAGTCGCCCACGCCGCCACCCCCGGCCGCTCCGCCGGCCGCGGCCGATCCACCCCCGCCGACGGGGTGACCGCGGCCGGCGTGCGCTCCAAGCCGCCGGCGCCCCGCGCCCAGCTCGGCGCGCTGGCCCAGATCACCGGGCTGCACGCGACCCAGGTGACCGCGGCGGCGGCGTGCCCGCCCGCGCGACCCGGTCACGCCCGCTGCGCCGCGCAGGCGCTCGTGCTCCGCTCCAGCCGCCGGTTCGTCCGCCCCCGGGTGCGCGCCCGGGCCTCGTTCACCCAGGTCTTCCCGCGTCGCGCCCGCGGCATCGTTCCCGCGGCGGCGTCGGCGGCCGCTGCCGGGCCGCCGCAGGCCGGGACGCCCGCCTACCTGCAGCAGGCCTACGACCTGACCTACCTGTCGCAGACGGCGGGCGGCTCGGACACCGTGGCCATCGTCGACGCCGACGACGACCCGTATGCCGAGTCTGACCTGGCCACCTACCGCGCGACCTACGGGCTGCCGGCGTGCACGACCGCCAACGGCTGTTTCGCCAAGGTCAACGAGCACGGGGCCGCGGCGCCGCTGCCGACCGCCGACTCGGGCTGGGAGACCGAGATCTCGCTCGATCTCGACGCGGTCTCGGCGCTGTGCCCCAACTGCCACATCCTGCTCGTGGAGGCCAACAGCACGGGCCTCTCGGACATGGACGCGGCGGTGGTGACCGCCGCCGGCGCGGGCGCCAGGCAGATCTCCGCCAGCTGGTCGACCGCGTCGAGCTCGCCGATCTCGGGCACGTACACGTTCCCGGGCGTGGCGGTCGTCGCCGCGACCGGGGACAGCGGCTACGACGGGCCCGGTTCGGACGCCTATCCGGCGGCGCTCCCGGGCGTCACGGCGGCCGGCGGGACCACGCTGAGCCCATCCACGTCGTCGGCGCCCAGCCCGCGCGGCTTCACCGAGTCCGCGTGGTCGCTCGGCGGCGGCTGGGGCGGCGGCTCGGGCTGCGACGTGGCCGAGGCCAAGCCGGCCTACCAGAGCGACGCCGGCTGCACCGGGCGCTCCTACTCCGACGTATCCGCCGACGCCAACCCCACCACCGGCCTGGTCATCTATGACTCGGGCAGCGGCGGCTGGATGCTCGCCGGCGGCACGAGCCTGGCCACCCCGCTGATCGCAGCGTTCGACGCGGTCACCGGCATCGGATCCACGCCGCAGTGGGCCTACGCCGACAGCGCGCTGCTCAACGACCCCACCGCGGGCTCGAACGGCGCCTGCGCCGCCGCTATCGCCTACATCTGCAACGCGCGGGTCGGCTACGACGGCCCCACCGGCGTCGGGTCGATCTCCGGCGACGTCGTTCCCGGGGCGCCGGGCATCGGGGGCGCGAGCATCGGGTCGGGCACCTCCAACACGTACGCCCAGGGCGTGTCGGCCGGTGGCGCGACCCTGGCCGGTGGCGTCTACCCCAACGGGTTGACCACCACCTACTCCTGGCAATACGGAACCTCCACCGGCTACGGCCAGCAGACGCCCGCGACCGCCATCGCTCCCGGCGCAGGCCCGGCGGCGGCGACGACCGCGCTCGCCGGGCTGGCCGCCGGAACGATCTACCACTATCGGCTGGTGGCCCAGAATGCCGACGGGGTGAGCTACGGCTATGACGAGACGTTCACGACGGCCGCAGGGGCGCCGGGCAACACCGGCGCGCCGGCGATCGCCGGCACCGCCCGCGTCGGCCAGGCGCTCACCGCCGCGGCCGGGACGTGGTCGCCGTCCGGAACCGTGACCTACCAGTGGAAGCGCTCGACCCGCACCGGTTGGAGCTCCATCGCGCGCGCGACGGGCCCGAGGTTCACGCCGGTCAGCGGCGACGTCGGCGACCGGATCGAGGTCGTGGTCAGCGCCGCCAATCCGTTCGGGGCGACCAGCGCCGTGTCGGCGGCCGTCGGCCCGCTGGCGGCGGCGCCGGTCGCGAGGGCGACCAGGAAGGCGACCGCGGGCCGGCTCCAGGTCACGAGGTCCACCTCGCGCGCATCGGCCGTCGTCTCACGAGCCACGCGCGCGCTGCGCACCTCGCGAGGCGTGCGCCTGGCCGTCGCCCGGGTCGCGCCGGTGCTCGCGCAGGCCGCCAGCCGCGGCCGTCGCAAGGGGGCGCCGACGGCGCGCCGGATGCTCGTCCGCCGCTCCGCCGGCGTGACGGGAACATTGCGCGCCTGGGCCTGCGCCGCGCCCAGCGCCCGCCCCGCTCGCGCCGGCGCCTGCACCGCCCCGGTCAGGCTGCGGTCATCGGTCGCTCTGACGCTGCCCGCCTTTATGCGCGGCGGCGTCTGGGTGGTCGTGGCCCGGGGCTGAGGGCTCGCCCAGGAACGCGGCGATCATCAATGGCATCAACCGGCCGCTGCTGCTGCTGGCGGGCGCGCTGTTGCCGATCTCGCTCGGGCCGCGCTGGATGCGCATCGCGCCCGGGGCCTGCCGAAAGGGGCGGGGGCGCCGTCCTGGGGGCCGGGGCGGCGCCACGGACCCCGATTGCGGTTACATAGCGGCGTGAGCGGCGTGAGCGGCGTGAGCGGCGACGTGGTGCCAGAACTGGAGACCGAGCGCACGATCATGCGCGGCTTTCGCCAGAGCGACCTCGACGCCTGGGCGACGATGGCCGCTGACGGCGACGCGATGCGCTTCGTGGGCGGCGCCGGGACCCGCGTGGAAGCGTGGCGCTCGATGGCGGCGCACACCGGCCACTGGGTGCTCAGGGGCTTCGGCACCTGGGCGGTGGTCCACCGCGACGACGGACGGCTGCTGGGCCGGGTCGGGCTGTGGGAGCCCGAGGGCTGGCCGGCGATCGAGGTCGGCTGGGTCCTGGCCCGACCCGCGTGGGGCCACGGCTTCGCCCAGGAGTCGGCGCGGGCGGCGATGGCCTGGGGCTTCCGGGAGCTGGCGCTGGAGCGGCTGATCTCGCTCATCGACGCCGAGAACGTCCGCTCGATCCGCGTCGCCCAGCGTCTGGGCATGGCGCACGACGGCCAGGCGCTGGTGCGCGGCGAGCCATGCGACGTCTGGGCCGTCGACGCTCCCGTCAGCTGACGGGGCGGAGAAGTATTAAGAACTCTCACGGTCTCGTGTCTCACTGTTGGCAACCGCGCCGGGCTGGTGTAGGTTCGCCCGCGTGCCGGAGGGAGAGCCGAGCGAGAGGGTGCTGTCGATCGATCAGGTCACGGTGTCATTCGGTGGCATCGTCGCCCTTGATGCCGTGTCCTTCGACGTCCATCGCGGCGAGGTGCTGGGCATCATCGGGCCCAACGGGGCCGGTAAGACGACCCTGTTCAACGTCATCTGCGGCTTCGTCGCGGCCCAGTCGGGCACGCTGAGCTGGCGCGGCGAGCCGCTGCGGCGCATCTCGCCCCACCGCCTGGCGGCGCTGGGAATCGCCCGCACCCTTCAGGGGCTCGGGCTGTTCCCGGGGCTGACCGTCCGCGAGAACGTGATGGTGGGCGCGCAGCGCTTCCGCCGGGCCGGCGCGGTCAGCGGTCTGCTCGGCCTGCCGCGCTCGGACGCCGACGAACGCGCACTGCGCGACCGGGCGCAGGCGGCGCTCGAACGGGTCAACTGCGCCGACGTCGCTGACCGGCTGCCCCCGACGCTCCCCTACGCGGTGCAGAAGCGCGTCGCGCTGGCCCGCGCGCTGGTGTCCGAGCCCGAGTTGCTGTTGCTCGACGAGCCGGCCGGTGGGCTGGACGCCGACGAGCTCTCCGACCTCGCCGCCACGATCAACTCGCTGGGCAGCGAGATCGCGGTGGTGCTCGTCGACCACCACATGGACCTGGTGACGTCGGTGTGCGACCGGATGGTCGTGCTCGACTTCGGCCGGGTGATCGCCGCCGGAGGCCCGGAGGAGATCCGTCACGACCCCCACGTGCTCGAGGCCTACCTCGGCCGCGCCGCCGACCCGGCTCAGACCCCGGCGGTCACCCGGCCGGCGCAGGCAGGCTGACCGATGCTGGCCACCGAGGACCTGACCACTCATTACGGCCCGGTCCGGGCGGTCGACGGCGTGTCGCTGGAGGTGGCGAAGGGGTCGGTGACCGCGGTCCTGGGCGCCAACGGAGCCGGCAAGACAACGCTGTTGCGCACGATCACCGGCCTGGCGACCCCGCGCGCCGGACGGGTGCGGCTCGACGGTGAGGACATCACCGGCCTGGCGGTGGAGGACATCGTCCGCCGGGGGCTGGCCCACGTCCCCGAGGGCCGCGGTGTCATCGCCGAGCTGACCGTCGAGGAGAACCTCCGCCTGGGCGGTCTGTGGCGCCGGCGCGACGCGCTGCCCGCGGACGAGGTGTACGAGCTGTTTCCGCGGCTGCACGAGCGCCGCCGCCAGCCGGCCTCGCGGCTCTCGGGCGGAGAGCGCCAGATGCTGTCGATCGGCCGGGCGCTGATGGCCCGCCCGCGCGTGCTGCTGCTCGACGAGCCGTCGCTGGGCCTGGCGCCGGTGATCGTCGCCCAGCTCATGGAGCTCATCCGGCGGCTGGCCGACACCCTGGACCTCGCCGTCCTGCTGGTCGAGCAGAACGCGCGCAGCGCTCTGTCGATCGCCAACCGGGGCGTCGTGCTCAGCCTGGGGCGCGTCGTCGCCGACCAGGAGGCCGGCCACCTCGCCGCCGACGACCGGCTGCGTCACGCCTACCTCGGGTTCTGAGCCGATGACCAAGTTCCTCGACCTCACGCTCAGCGGCATCTCGATCGGCGCCGTCTACGCCGCGGTGGCGCTCGCGCTGGTGCTCATCTGGCGGGCGACGCGGATCGTCAACTTCGCCCAGGGCGCGATGCTGATGATCACCACCTTCATCGCCTCGGCGGTGATCAGCTCAACCGGCTCCTACTGGCTCGGCTTCGCCGTCGCCCTGGCCGCCGGATTGGTGTTCGGCGCGGCGGTCGAGCGGATCGTCGTGCGGCCGGTGGAGAACGCACCCCCGCTCAACGCCGTGATCCTCACGCTGGGCCTGTACACGCTCCTGGTCGCCGTGGCCGGGATGATCTGGGGCAATACCCCGCGGTCGTTCCCGGCGGCCTTCTCGCTGCGCGGCTACGAGATCGGTGGCACTCGACTGCTGTTCACCCCCAACGACACGTTCACGGTGCTCGTGGTCGTCGGCGTGGCGGTGATCCTGGCGCTGCTGTTCCGCCTGACATCGCTGGGACTCCAGATGCGGGCGGCGGCGTTCGCTCCCGAGGTCGCCCGGATGCTCGGGGTCCGCGTCGGCAGCATGCTGACCATCGGCTGGGCGCTGGCGGCGGTGGTGGGGGCGCTGGCGGGCGTGCTGGTGGCCCCGTCGGTGTTCCTGGGGCCCAACAGCTTCGATCCGATTCTCATCAGCGGCTTCGTGGCCGCGATCCTGGGCGGCCTCGACAGCCCGCCGGGGGCGGTGATCGGCGGGCTGGTGCTCGGCATCGCGCTGTCCTACGTCTCGGGCTATGCCGGATCGGCGCTCGCGCCGCTGGCGGCGCTGGCCATCCTGGTGCTCGTGCTGATGGCACGGCCGGGCGGCCTGTTCGCCTCGGCCCGGGAGCGGCGGGTGTGAGCGCGATGGCCCGGCTGCAGCGACCGCTGCGGCGCAGCACGATCCTGCGCTCGCTGGCCATCGTGGTCGCGGTCGGCGTCCTGCTGGCGCTGGTCAGCGTCGGCGTGAGCGCCTACAACGACCTGCAGCTGGCCACCGGCGCCTACTACTTCGCGGTGCTGGCCGGGCTCACCGTCCTGGCCGGCCAGGGCGGCCAGATCTCGCTCGGCCAGGGCGCGTTCATGGCGGTGGGGGCCTACACCACCGCGCTGCTGATCGGCAACGAGGGCTGGGCCCTGGTTCCGGCGCTGGTGGCGGCGGTGGTGGTGACCGCCGTCGTCGGGATCCCGGTCGGCGCGGCCGCCAGCCGCCTGCGCGGGCCCTACCTGGCCGGCGCGACGCTTGCCTTCGCCGTCGGGCTGCCGGCGCTCGCTGACAAGTTCCCCGCGCTGCTCGGTGGCGAGAACGGTCTCACCATCAACCCGCCGGTTCCGCCCGCGGCGCTGGGCGCCACATTCCCGTTGGAGCGCTGGGAGGCCTGGATCGCCGCCGCCGGGGCGCTGGTCGTGCTGTTCGCGCTCTACAACCTGACGGGCAGCGGGGTGGGGCGGACGCTGCGCGCCGTCCGCGACGACGAGATCGCGGCGTCGCTGTGCGGGCTGAACGTCGGTCGTCTGCAGGCGCTGGCGTTCGTGGTCAGCGCCGCCTGCGCCGGGCTGGCCGGCGCGCTGCTGGCCGTGGTCCTTCAGCTGGCCCAGCCGGGGGCGTTTCCGCTGCAGCTGTCGCTGTCGCTGCTGACCGGCGTCGTGCTCGGCGGGCTGGGGTCGCTGATCGGGGCCGCCTGGGGCGCCGCGCTGTTGACGCTGCTGCCCAACTGGACCAACGACCTTGCCCACTCGTTCTCGCTGTCGACCAAGGTCTCGGCCAACCTGCCGCTCGCCATCTACGGGATCGTGCTGATCGTGGCCATGATCGTCTGGCCCAGCGGCCTGCAGGGCGGCCTGCGCGTGCTGGCCGAGCGGCTGCGAGCGCCGCGTCGGCCGGGGACTCAGGGCCGGACGCCGAGCAGCGCGGCCTGAACCTCGCGCATCCGCTCGTGATCGCCGCGGATGCCCACCGCGGCGTCGTTGTAGAGGAACGCCTCCATCAGGCGCACCAGCGTGTAGGCCAGCGTCTGCGGGCTGACCGACGGCTTGTAGGCGCCCGCCCGCACCTGGTCCTCGATCAGCGCCTGGATGGAGGCCACCACCCGTGGCTGGACGTGACCGCCGCTCGAGGTCAGCAGGCGCAACCCGACCAGTTGCTCCTGCTCGAGCAGGCGGCGCAGCGCGCTGGAGTGGCTCAGCGCGCGGTTGACCCGGTCCAGCACCTCCAGCAGCCAGGGCGCCCCGTGGCCCGGCACGTCCCGCCGCTTGCGCGCCAACAACAGCTCGAACTCCTGGTAGATCGCCTCGCTGACCAGCACCTCCCGGGAGCCGAACCAGCGGTAGATCGTGGCCCGGCCCAGGCCCAGCTCGCGGGCGATGATCGTCAGGTCGACGCGCTGACCGTTGAGGTATTGCTCGCGCGCCGCTCGCAGGACGTCGTCGCGACTGGCGGTGGCAGGTCGGCCGCGCTTGGCGCCGCTTGCAGTGGGCACAGCCGCAGCTTAGTATTTGAAACGCCAGAGGGAGAAAGTCTCAAATTGCTCGGAGCGCTGCGACGCTTCGGACGTGGGCCGGATCGACGGCCCGGCTGGGCGAACAACGATCTGGAGGAGAGAGATGGCACGTTGCAGGAGCCGGCGGCGCATCGCTGCCGCATTGGCCACCGTCGTGGTGGTCCTCGTCGCTGCGGGATGTGGCTCGTCCAGCAGCAGTGGTAGCGCCAGCGCACCGGGGGTGACGCCCACCAGCATCACCTTCGGCACCCATCAGCCCCTGACCGGCCCGGCGGCGCCGGGCTACAGCGAGATCGCACCGGCGTCACAGGCGTTCTTCGACTACGTCAACGCCCACGGCGGTGTCTACGGTCGCAAGATCCACCTGATCATCAAGGACGACGCCTACAACCCCACCGAGACCGTCAACGTGGTGCACCAGCTCGTCCTGCAGGACAACGTCTTCGGCATCTTCGAGGGGCTCGGCACGCCCACCCACACCAAGGTCGTCGGCTTCCTGAACGCCTCCAAGGTGCCGGACATGTTCGTCGCGTCCGGCTGTCCCTGCTGGGACAACGGCGCCGCCCAGCCCTACACGTTCGGCTGGCAGCCCAACTACACGATCGAGGGCAAGATCCTCGGTCAGTACATCAAGCAGCATTTCGCCGGCGACAAGATCGGCGTCCTCTACCAGGACGACGACTTCGGCAAGGGCGGTCTTGCCGGCATCGAGGACGAGGTCGCCCCCGGCAGCATCGTGGCCAAGGAGCCCTACCAATCCGGCGTCACGTCGCTGGCCACCCAGGTGACGGCGATCAGCCAGTCCAAGGCCAAGGTGATGGTCGACTTCACCGTCCCCATCTACACGGCGATCGCTCAGTTGACGTCGTTCACCTTGGGCTACAAGCCACAGCTGGTGGTGTCCAACGTCGGCATCGACCCCATCACCGTCGGCGGATTGCTCAAGACGATCTCCAAGGGCAAGGCGTCCGGGACGGCGCTGATCGAAGGCGCCATCACCGATGGCTACCTGCCGTCCTCCAGCGACACCTCCAACGCCTGGATCCAGCTGTTTGAGAAGATCCACAGCCAGTACGACGCCAAGGCTCCGTTCGACGGCAACGTCGAGTACGGCATGGCCAATGCGTACACGCTGGTGCAGGCGCTGAAGGCCGCCGGCAAGAATCTGACCCGGGCCGACCTGGTCAAGGCCGTCGATGACGATGGCGGGAAGTGGAGCGGGCCGGGCCTGGTGCCCTATCGCTACGGCGGCAACGAGCACGGCGGCTTCAGCGGGGTCGAGATGGGCCAGGTCCGCAACGGCAAGATCGTGCTGTTCGGGGGACCGCTGACCACCCAGCCGACCGCCGGCACCCCGATCACTCCCTACACCGGGGCGCAGCCCGCGCCGCCGTCCAGCGGCGTGCCCAGCAACTGACCGGTGACGCGCCGCGGTCGCCCAGTGCGGCCGCGGCCCGGCCGCCGTTCACGGCGGGATTTGATCAACGAATTTAGCTCGCACTTTGCGAGAACTTCTATAGTGCGCGAATGGCTGGCGAGGTCGGAACGCCGGAGTTCCTCTACGGGTTCCCGAAGACCCAGGCGGCGGTCGCCTATGCGCGGCGACTGCACGCGGGTCAGCTGCGCCAGGCCGACGGCGCCCCCTTCATCGTCCATCCGCTCGAGGTGGTCTCGCTGCTCTACGACGCCGGCGCCCCCGACGAGGTCATCGCCGCGGGCGCATTGCACGACACGCTGGAGAAGACCGAGGCCACCGCCGCCGATCTCACCCGCCGGTTCGGACCCCACGTCGCCTCGGTGGTCACCGCCCTCACCGAGGATGAGAGCATTGCGACCTACGCCGCCCGCAAGGCGGCGCTGCGCCGTCAGGTGGTCGGCGCCGGCCAGGACTCGCTACTGGTGTTCGCCGCGGACAAGCTCTCCAAGGCCCGCGAGCTGCGCCTGCCCGGGGTCACGCTCCGGCGGCGCCGCATCAACCACTATCGCCACTGCCTGACGCTGCTCGAGCGCGAGCTGCCCGGCAGCCCGCTGGTCAGGGCGCTGCGCGACGAGCTCGCCTCGCTGTCCGCCCGCAGGCAGCCCGAGCCGGCGCTGATCTAGCCACCCGGGCGGTCGCCACCCGGCGATGCCGGGCGTGCCGCACCGGCACACGATGGCGAGGCGACAACGGGCGGCATGTAACGGATCGGCGAACACCGGACAATCGCTCCAGGAAATGTTGCAAGCGAGCGATCGAGAGACGGCGTTCGAGCAGCTGTTCGCCGCGCATTACCGAGCGGTCCGCGCCTACGTGCTCCGGCGCAGCGGCCCGGATGCGGTGGAGGACGTCGTGGCCGAGACCTTCCTGATCGCCTGGCGGCGGCTGGACTCGCTGGGCGCCGATCCGCTGCCATGGCTGTTCGGCGTCGCCCGTCGGGTGCTGGCCAACCAGCTGCGCGCGGACCGCCGGCGGGGTGCCCTCAGCGCCCGGCTGCGGACGCTCGGCGGCGGCGAGCCCGATCCCGGCTGGCGGCCGTCGCCCCTGATGAGCCCCGAGCTGGCCGCCGCGGTCGCGTCCCTCTCGCCCCGTGAGCGCGAGGCGCTGTTGCTGGTCGCCTGGGAGGGTCTCGCCTCCGATCGCGCCGCCCGCGCGGCCGGCTGCAGTCCGGCGGCGTTCCGCGTCCGCCTGCACCGGGCCCGCCGGCGAGTGGCCGCCCAGCTCGCCGATCCGTCCGCTACCGATCGCCGCTCGCCGATCACCGGGGAGGCCCCATGACCACCGAGCAATTCATCATCGAGACGCTGGCCGGCGCCAACCCGATCCCGGGCGACGAGCCCGTGCCGCTCGACCGCGACCCCGAGGCCCAGCGGATCCTGCGCCGCGTCCTGGCCGCGCCGCCGCGGCCCCGCCGGCGGCGGCGAATCGCCCTGGTCGCCGTCCCGATTCTCAGCGCCCTCGTCGTCCTCGCCGTCGTCGCGGCGGTCGTCCGCATCGGTGGCTCGGGCGGGGGTACCGCATCGTCGGTGGCGCCGCCGACGCGGCTCGTGTTCCGGGCGCAGCCCACCCCGCAGACCCCGCGGGTCAACGCGCGGGTCATGGCCCGGACCGTCGCCGTCGTGCGCGCCCGGGTCCGAGGTGTCGACGGACGGATCGCCGTCCGCCGGTCCGGATCGGATCTGCTGGTGGTCACCTTCCCGGCGTCGCGGGTCGGCGATCGCGCGGCGATCGTCAGGCTGGTCACCCAGCCGGGGGGGCTGATCACGTTCTATGACTGGGAGGCCAACGTGCTGGCGCCCGACGGCAAGACGGTGGCCAGCCAACTCCAGGCCCAGGTCCCGGCCGCGCTCAAGATCAGCCAGGGCGCGGCCAGCGGTCCCGGGGCTCCCCTGGCGGGGAGCCTGTCGCTCTACGCCGCGGTGCGGCTGGCCGCCCACCAGACGACGGCGCCGCCGTCCGGGCAGCTGTCGCGGCTCGGTCCCCAGTATTACCTGTTCGGGGCGCCCGGCAGCGCCGCCTGCGCCCAGGCGGCGCTGACGGATGGGGCACCACCCGCGCCGGGGGTCCACTGCCTGCTCTCGGGACCGGGGGATTCTGTGGCAGAGGCGGACGCGGGGCTGCCGTCAGGCGTCTCGCGCGCCCAGGCCGAGCTGGTGAAGGTCCCCCAGGGAACCGTCGTGCTCATGGCATCGAGCCCGCGCCTAGGCCAGCAGGTCGGCTTCGCCGATCCGAGCGCGCAGTTCTTCGTGCTGCGCGACGACGTGGCCATCTCGTCCGCGCAGATCACGAACCCGCAGGCGGGCCGCGACGCGTCGGGGTCGCCGGACGTCGTGTTCCAGTTCACCGCGGCCGGCGAGCGCGCGTTTGAACGGGTCACGGCGCAGATCGCCCGGCGAGGGCAGCACGTGAGCCTCGGCGGCGAGACGCTCCCGCAGCATTTCGCGATCGCGCTCGACAGCCAGCTCGCCACCGTGCCGTCAATCGACTTCCGCCAGTATCCCGACGGCATCCAGGGCGGCGACTCGGCCGATATCTCCGGTGGCCTGACCGCGGGCTCGGCGCGCATGTTGGCCGCGCAGTTGCGGGCCGGCGTCATGCCCGTGCAGCTGCGCCTGCTGGGCTGAGCGCCCGTTGTTGCGGGGCGGCGATCGCGCTCCGGTAGCCTTGATCGGGTCGTGGCGCTCCTGGTCTGGCTGCTCGTGTTCCTGCTCTGCGGCGGTGCGTTGATCGCCGCGACCGACCGGGTTGCCGTGCAGCGGCGGTCGCACTTCGGTCTGCGGCTGGCGATACTCGCGCTGGCCCCGTTCACGCTGACATTGGTGCTGATGGCGGCGGTGAAGCAGGGCCTGCTGTCGACCGAGGTGGCGCGCATGCTGGAGGCGTTCCTGCCGTTGATCGGCGGCCCGGCGCTGATGTTCGTTCCGGCCTTCCTGTTTCGGGGGCTGGGCCCGTCCTCTGGCCCCTCTGACGGAGACGGCGGTGGCGGCGGCGGGCCCGACCCGCCACCCGAGCCGCCCACGACGCCCCGCGGCGGCATCCCGCTGCCCGACGCGCAACAGTCGCGCGTCCGCGTGCGCGACCACAACCGCCCCGCCTTCCGGGACCTCCGGAGCCGGCGTCCTTCCCGCGAGCCCGTGCGGGTGCCGGCGCACCACCGCTAGCGCGCGCGGGAGCCGTGTGTAGGCTGGGTCGTATGGCTCAGCGCGCAGACGACCCGCCTCCCGAGGCGGGCAAGCTGCCGACGGGCCGGCTGGGACGGACCGCTCGAGTGGGCGGCCTGGTCACGGGTCAGAGTTTGCGCTGGGCCGGCATGCGCACGGCCAACCGCCTGCGCAGTCCGGAGCGGGCCGAGGCCGCCCAGAACGAGCGGACGGCCGCGCTCGTCAACGAGCTGGTCGATCAGCTGAGCCGCATGCGCGGCGCCGCGATGAAGGTCGGCCAGATGATCTCGATGGTGGAGTTCGACGGCCTGCCCGAGGAGGAACGCGAGGCGCTGCAGGCTCGGCTGGCCTCGCTGCGCGACGACGTCCCGCCGGTGCCCTTCCCCCAGCTCGAGCGCCTGATGAGCCAGGAGCTCGGCGGACCGCTGCGCCGGGTGTTCGCCGACTTCGACGAGCGCGCCTTCGCCGCCGCCTCGATCGGGCAGGTCCACCGCGCCGTCACCGTCGATGGCGACGAGGTCGTGGTCAAGGTTCAGTACCCCGGCGTGGCCGAGGCGGTCGAGACCGACCTGCGCAACGCGATGATGATGCTGCCGCTCGTCCGGCGACTGGCTCCCGGGCTGGATGCCAGGGCCCTGTTCAGCGAGCTGCGCGAGCGGATCGGCGAGGAGCTCGACTACGAGCTGGAGGCCCAGAACCAGCGGCGCATCGAGCGCCGGCTCCGCGGCCATCCGTTCATGACGGTGCCGAGGGTCCACACCGACCTCTCCAGCCGCCGCGTCCTGGTCTCCGACTACGTCGAGGGCCGGCGGTTCGAGGTGGTCCGGGGACTGGACGAGCCCGACCGCGACCGCTTCGGCGAGATCGTGTTCCGGTTCTTCTTCGGGCTGGCCTACCGCGACCGGATCGCGCTCGGCGACCCGCACCCGGGCAACTACCTGCTGCGTCACGACGGCCGCGTGGCGTTCCTGGACTTCGGCCTGATGCGGGACATCGACGCCGCACGCATCGACGCCGAGCGAGCCATCGCCGCCGCGGTGCGCGACCGGGACGCGGGCGGGCTCAAGGCGGCGCTCATCGCCGGCGGCTACCTGCCGGAGGACCGGTCCGACGACGTCGACGCCGATCTCGCGCTGCGCATGATGCGACGGGCCACTCGCTGGTATGCGGCCCCTGGCCATCGCCGCTTCGGCGCCGATTCGGGCCGGCGCCCCCGTCACCCCGAGCCCGACGACGAGGCTCGTCGCGACCATGCCCGCCGGCAGATCAACCAGTTCACGCTGCCGGCCGAGGCGGTGCTCATCCGTCGTATGCACGGCATCGTCGGCATCGTGCTCGGGACCCTGCGCGCCGGCGCTGACTGGGGGGCGATCGCCGCCGAGTATCTGCACGACGGGCCACCGGCCACACCGCTCGGCGAGGCCGACCGCGCCTTCTTCGCCGGCTGACCCGGGCATGGCGTGCCCGCGTCCCGGCGGTCTGGGCCTGCCTCCTGCCGCCTACCGCGGACGGCCGTCGAGGCGAATCGTCCAGGGTTCGATGGCCTCGACCAGCAGGTGGCTCCCGCTCCACGGATCGGCGGCGAGGGTCTCGCGCACCGCGGCCGCGGATTCGGCCTGCACCGCGTGGACCACCCGCTCCTCGCCGGCGAGCGGGCCGCCCAGCACGATGAATCCGTCGTCGACCAGCTTGTCCATGAAGGCGGCGTGAACGAGCCAGTCGGTCTGCTCCTCCAGCGGCCGGCCCGCCACCCACTCCGGCCCCGAGCGTCTGAGCACGACGTGGAACATCGGCATGACCCTCTTGTATCAGAGCCCGGCCGGCGCCTCGCGGGCCCGGCCGTCGCGTCGGAGGGCCCGGCCGAGCTAGGGCATCGCCTGGTTGAGCGTCTGGAACAGGATGTGATCCTGCCACCGGCCGGCGATCCGCAGGTAGTCCGGGGCGACGCCGAAGCGGATGAACCCGTTGCGCTCGAGCACCCGCTGGGAGGCGACATTGTGCGGCAGGGTGCCCGCCTCGACCCGATGCAGGTCGAGCTCGGTGAAGGCCATGTCGACGATCTGGCGCACCGCCGCCGACGCGATGCCCCGCCCGTTGTGCGCGGCATCGACCCAGTAGCCCAGGTTGCACGAGAGAAACGGGCCGCGGACCATGTTGCTGAGCGTCGCGCGGCCCACGACCTGGCCGTCGGCGAGGATGACCTCGGGAACGGTCACGCCGCGCTCGTACTGCTCCAGGGCATCGCGGATGGCGTGCCGCTGCCCCTCCGCGGTGAAGGACACCTCCGGCCGGATCGGGTCCCATGGCGCCAGGAAGTCGCGGTTGATCGTCAGGAGGGTGGCGAGCCGCGGCGCGTCAGCGAGCGTGACCAGCCGGATCGATGACGCCGGAGCCGCTGGGGTCATCGCTCCACGATCGCCCGGGTGAGGTTGATGATCGTCACGAACGTGCGATATACCGCGAGCGGATCGTCGCCGGTGGCCGTGACCGTCCGCGGACCGGCGCGCGTCACCCCGCGGATCCAGGTCGACATGTCGGCCATGTCGGCGGTGAGGAAGGTGACCTCGATCGTCGCCGGCAACTCGATGGTGGGCAGGCGCACGTCGCCGGCGCGCGCCAGCGCGGTCGCCGCCCCGGCACGGATCAGCTCGCAGGCTCGACTGGGGTGGAGGCTCTCGGCGGAGAAGCGGGTGATCGAGCGCTTGACCACGACCGTCTCGACGTCCGGCATGAACGGGCGCGCCTCCTCGGCGGTCGCGTCGTCGCCGGTGATCAGCACGACCGGCACACGGTGGTGCAGCGCGACGAGCGCGTTCAGCCCGCTCTCGCCGGCGACGACGCCGTTGAGCCGGACCTCCCACACCGCGCCCGGGTTGTAGGTGTGCGACAGGATCGCGTGCTCGGCGCCGATCGAGCCGTGATAGGCGACCATGAACACGGCGTCGAACGTCGCGTCGAGCCCCTCCATCATGTACAGCGGCTTGTGTCGCCCTGACAGGTAGGAGGCGCCCTGGTGCAGCGCGTCCGGTCGCATGTTCTGCATCGTCGAGTGGGCATCGTTGACCAGGATCCGCTCGGCGCCGGCCTGCGCCGCCCCGTCGATCGCCGCGTTGACCTCGTCGGTGAGGAGCTGGCGGCCGATCTCGTACTCGGCGCCGGGGCCGCGACCCTGCTGCCAGTCGACGATGCCGGCGGTCCCCTCGATGTCGGTGGAGATGTAGACGTGCATGGCGGGGCGCTGCCCGCCGACAGGCTAGTGGAGCACACCCCGGTCAGTCGTCGAGTTGACCGAAGCGGGCCGGCAGCACCAACCCCAGCGCCCGCGCCCGCGGTTGGAGATTTCGCGACTTCTTCAAAAGCTCAGCATGTTGCGTCCTACCCTCGATCGCGAAGTGGGATCGACTGTGACACTGCGACACCGTCCGGCGCGCGAGATCGTCGCCGACCGGCATTTCGAGCGCCTGCTGACAGCTCTGGAAGCGGCGACGGCGCCGGTCATTCCGCGCCGCGTCCTCAGGGTGTTCTTCGACTCCAGCGACGGCAGCGTTGGTGAGGTGCTGGGGGACATCATCGATGCCTACCCCCAGACGGTCAGCATCGAGGTGCTTCTGGAGGACGTGCACTGGGTGGGCGCGCTTGACCAGGCGCGCCAGGTCGATGAATTGGAGCTCAAGCTCGCGGTGATCGCGGCTGAGCTGGAGGCTGTTCATACCGACCTCAGCCGCTGGGACGCCTTCATGCAGGGGCCGTCCTGGCGGCCGGCCGACGCCAGCGCTCGCATGAGCCGCGCCGCGATGTCATCAACCGACCGGTCGCACCCGATCCGGCGGGGGCGACCTCCGGAGCGTCGCATCGAGCATCCGTGAATCAACCTCCGTCACGCGCGATCTACGGAGCTCGGAGCGAGGATTGGGTCAGGTCCTCGCGGGTGAAGCTCGGCAGCTCGGCAAAGCTCGCGCGCAGCCGCGTCTCCCAGGTCGTCTGGAGCTTGGCGAGAACCGGCGAGTCGGCCTCGATCCGAAACTCATCGGCCTGAAAGCTGCCGCGGGCGTAGAGGGCGAGATCGTACGGTGGCCCGACTGACAGGTTGGCGCGGGCGGTGCTCATCATCGACCCGAGCGCGATCTTCGTCGCGGTCTCGGCGTCCACGTGCAGAGTGGCCGCCATCTCGAGCAGGAACTTGCCGTACTTCGTCTCGCCGATTTGCAGGAACGGCAACTCGTCGGACGCGCGGATGTAGTTGCCCTCCGGATACACGAGCAGGATCTCGGGTTCCTCATCCTCGATCTGGCCGCCGAGGATGAACGTGGCGGTCGCGTCGACCGCCCCCATCGCGTCGCGGTGCGCGGCGACGACCTGGCGGCTGAGACCGCCGAGGTACAGCGCGGCCTCGAACAGGTAGTCGACCGTGGCGAGCGTCGCATCGTCGCCTGGGTTCTCCAGGTCGCGCCGGATCCGATCGAGCACCTCCTGGGTGGTCGCAAGATTCCCGGCTGACTCGATGACGAACAGCCGCCGTGGACCAGGGGCGATCACGTGCTGCTTGCGATAGGTCCCGACGTTGTCGACGCCCGCGTTCGTACGGGTGTCAGACAGGAACACCAGCCCCTCTTTCAAGCGCATCGCCAGGCAGTAGGTCATCGAAGCTCCCGGATCACCGTCGCGAACCTCAAAAGCGCCCCTGGAGGTATTCCAGTGGATCAGCATCATCCGGGCACAATCTCCATTCGGAGAGTGCGGCGTAGTCCGAGTAAGCCTCGCGCATCGCATCGTCCATCTCGTCGTGCCGGGTATTGCCCACAAGCTCTCCGCGCTCATTGAATCGCTCGAGAAAGAAGCCATCCGGCCGCTGGCTGATCAGAAGGACCTTCACATCGCGCATCGGCTCGCGTCGGGCGACACCGGGCGGGCGTCCGGATTCGAGTTGGGCGCTGTGGTCCGCAGACGGGGAGAGGACTTCCGCGCAGTAGATGCTCACGAGCGTTGTATACCGAGCCTCGGGGCGCTAACAGCAGTAGGCCGACATCAGCCCGGTCAGGAAACCGACCAATGGCTTCATCCGCGTGGGTATGGTGCCCTGCAGAATCACCGACGTTCGGCCGGAGACGTGCAGTGTGTACAGGGTGGCGCGCAGATCGTGTTGAACGGGGATCTTGGCGGCCCTGCTGACGGCCAGCAGGCGGCGCAGTCGCGTGACCTGCCGGGGCGAGATCCGGAACGGCCTGCGTTCGGCGCCGGCGATCTCGCCGATCAACGTCGTCAGCTCGGCCCGGCCGGTGCTGAACACCGACACCGTCTGCCACATCAGGCTCTCGGGCGAGTACTGGCGCATCCACACCAGCGAGCCGCGCAGCAGCGAGAAGTCGGTCGCGCCGCCGGTGGTGCGCGTGACGCTGCTTGTGTGCCCCGCGTGGTGGTCCGGGCGCGCCGAGCCGCCGCATGCGCTGAAGGCCAGCGCGGCCATCACGGCCCCCAGCGACCAGGTCAAGACCGCACACCGACCGTGACGCACGTGAACACCTTACCCGGCGAAGTCCACACGGCGCAGGCCAATCGGCGCCATCGGTACCGCTCGGCGGCGGCGCCGTCCGCTCGACACAGCCACTAATCTTCAGAGGTCAGCCTTCGCGTCTTGATCGTGCCGGCCGTACGATCCGCCGGGCCGAAGTGCGCCAGCCCGTCGCCGTCGCCGAGGACATCCGCGCAACCGCCACGCACCGAACGGACTGCATGATGAAAGTCCCCAAGCAGGAGGTACTGGCCGTGCTGGCCCGAGTAGGTCGACAGGATCTGATCGAGGAGGCCAAGCGCAACTTGCCAGACCCCGTCGACACTGATCGTGATCTTGACCGGGAACGCCTGGTCCGGTACGGGCTCACCCGCGATCAGCTCATCGATCGGATGGGCGGAAGCCCCTAGACCACTCGGTGACCGTTCCGTAGCGGAGTCCCCGCCCCGGGACGACCACCGACGCCGGCGACGCGGTTGGCGGCCGTCATGGGCTTGACGGTGTCGACACCCGCGCGCGGGCGGCCTGGCGGACCAGGTGGTCGCGCTCGGCGACGTTCGTGGCCCGGCGGGCGGCCTCGGCGTAGGCGGTGGCGGCGGCCGGGAGGTCGCCGTCGAGCTCGTGCAGGTGGCCACGGACGGCGTGCCAGCGGTGCCGCTCGCCGAGCACCTCGCGCAGGCGGTTGGTCTCGCGCAGCCCGGCGGCGGCACCGAGGACGTGGCCGACCGCGACCGCGCGCCCAAGCACGGCGGCGGGATTCTGGCGCACCGGGTCGTCGGTCAGGGCGACGAGGTCGTCGTACCAGGCGAGGATCTGCGGCCAGTCGGTCTCCTCGGCGCTTGCCGCGTCGTCGTGCAGGGCGGCGATGGCGGCCTCGACCTGGTAGCGGCCGGGGCGTCGTTGCGACGTCTGCACGGTCAGCGCCGACTGCAGGACGCGCACGCCTTCGGCGATCTCGCGGGTGTCCCACATGCCGCGGTCCTGCCTGTCCAGCGTGACGATGCGACCCTCTGAATCGAGTCGCGCCGGGAGGCGAGCGTGGTTGAGGAGCATCAGCGCGAGCAGTCCGCGCGCCTCCGGTTCCTCGGTGGCAAGGGTGAGTTGGCGGGCGAGCCGGATCGCCTCACGGGCCAGGTCCACGCGGGCGGACGGGCCAGTATGCCCGGCCGTGTAGACGAGATAGAGCACGCGCAGCACGACGGCGAGGTCGCCGGGCTGGTCCAGGCGCCGCCCGTGCAGGGCGCGCTTGGCCCGGCTGATCCGCTGCGCCATCGTCGCCTCCGGCACGTAGAAGGCGTCGGCGATCTCCCGGGTGGTGAGGCCGCCGACGGCGCGCAGGGTCAGCGCCACCTGGGAGGCGGGCGCGAGATCGGGGTGGCAGCAGCAGAAGAGCAGGAAGAGGGTGTCGTCGCCCTCCTCGGTGGCGACGGGCCGCGGCTCGGCGTACGTCGCCTCCTCGCGGCGGTGACGGGCGGCCTCGCTGCGGCGGGCATCGACGAGCCGTCGGGTCGCGACCGTCGCCAGCCACGCGCGCGGGTCGCGCGGCGGGTGCTCGGGCCACACTCGCAGCGCCTCCAGCAGCGCCTCCTGCAGGGCGTCCTCGGCGGCATCGAAGTCCTCGCGCCGCCGGACCAGGCCCGCAAGCGCCCGTGGAATGAGGTCCCGCCCGAACCCGCCCGGCGCCGGTTCGGGCGGGGCCTCTTTCCGCCGTTGCCGCGGCTCGTCGATCACGCCGGATCAGTCTTCCGACGGCGCCTCGGACATGATCTCGCGGACGTCGATCCACTCGTACAGGGGCTCGCCGCGGGGGCCGGGCTCGGAGGAGACGTACCCGGCGAGCTCGAGCGCGCGCTCGCGGGACTCGACATCGATCATGTACCAGCCCGCGATCAGATCGCTGGTCTCGGGGTGCGGGCCGTCGGTGGTGACGGGCGCCGCGTCCGGACCGCCGTAGCGCACCCAGGTGCGCGCCGGCGTGAGCGCCTGCGCGTCGACGTACTCGCCGCTCTCCTGCAGCAGCTCGTTCACGTGCCTCTGGAAGGCCATGTGCGCCTCCACGTCCTCGGGCGCCCACTGATCCATCGGCGGGAAGGGACGGTGCGGTTCCGGGCCGCCGCGGTAGTGCTTGAGGAGCAGGTACTTCGGCATGGTGGTCTCCTGGTTTCGTGGGCCGCGACCGCCGTGGCCCTTCACCTGGTGAGCGGAGCCGGTCAGGGCTTCTCGACATGAAATCACTCATCCGCTCCGAGACCGTCGCGTCAGCGGACCACGACGGGGGCTCCGTACGATCCTTCGCGGGTCATGTTCCTACTCGTGACGGGCGCCAGCGGGGCGGGCAAGTCAACCGCGCGTCGGGAAGTTGCGCAGCGCTTGTCGCCCCAAGTGGAGTGCGTAGAGCTCAACGACGTCGTCGCCGTGCCCGCGTTTCCGGATGTCGTCTGGCGCCAGCGGGCCACCGAGGCCGTCGTCCAGCGGGCGCTGGAGCTCCAGGCCCAGGATCGGCACCTGCTGCTATCCGGCGATCCGGTGGCGGCCGGCGAGGTGCTGGCGGCACCCTCTGCGGTGAAGCTTGACGGGGTCGCGGTGTGCTTGCTTGACGTGAGCCCTCAGGTGCAAGCTGCGCGGCTTGCTGACCGCGGCGACGACCCGGCGCTGCTGCCCCACCACCAAGCCTTCGCCGAGTGGATGCGTGGCCATGCCCGCGATCCCCGCCACATGCCGCATGTGCTCAGCACGAACGGGTGGGAGTCGATGCGGTGGGACCGCTGGAGCGAGATCGACCCCGTCGGCGGCAAGTGGGGTATGGAGGTCCTGGACACTTCCCAGCTGACCCGGGCCGAGGTCGCCGGCGAGATCCTGGCGTGGTGCCGCCGCGTCCTGTGCGGCGAGGCGACCGTCTTGCATCCCGCGGAACGGTGAACGCGATGCGACGAGACGTGGGCGCGCCGGACTCAGCTGCCCCGGTCCGGCTCATCGACGCGAGGTCGCGCTTACCATCGTCTCTGGGGCACCAACACGAGCCGTGGCTGTGCCACGGAGGAGGCGGGACCAATGAAGCGACTCATGAACAGGCGCAGCGCGATCACGTTGGTCGTCACGATCGTGGGGATCGGGGCGATCGGCGGCGGCTCAGCCAGCGCCCAGACGGGCGCGGTGACAAAGACATTCTCGTTCATCGCCAAGCCGAACTCGGGCCCCGGAAAGGTCATCGTCAACATCGATGGCCTGACGATCAACGCCCGGTGTAACGCGAGCGGTGAGCCCGTGATCTACGCATTCTCAAGCACCGACGCTGACCTATTCGGCCGGGTGTTCGATGGCTACGGCCGCCTGAGCTCGATCAAGCAGAGCTCCTTCGTCAAGGGCAACCCCGGAGTCCTCCTGTCAGTCAACAACGGGGATTTCGACGCCAGCGGGAACGTGCTTTACGAGACCTATCGCGGCGCGGTCGTGACCGTCAACTACGCCTTTGACAACGCGACGACGCTGGCCAAGCGCAACCTGTGCACGGTGTACGGCTCGTACATCGCCAGCTGAGAGACGATCCCCCAGGGCTTTCGGGGAAGTCTCTCCCTCGTCGCCGCGACCCCGCTGGCCCTCAGATCAGCGGGGTGATGTTCTCCTCGTACGGGATGCCGAGCAGCGCCTTGCCGTAGACCTCCTGGTTGACCAGGGGGTCGACGACGGCGTGGCGGGCGGCGGTATTGGAGTCGCGCCAGATGCGCTGCAGCGGGCTGGCCTCGGCGAAGCTCGAGGCGCCGTGAGCCGAGAGGAGGAGGTCGATCGCCTCCCGGACCTTGGTGATCGCATACGCCGTGTCGGCGCGCACCCGCGCGCGGCTGACGTAGGGCAGCGGTTCGCCCGCGGCGGCCGCCCCGTCGATGTCGCCCGCGGCCCGCCACACGTGGAGATGGGCGGTGTCAAGGAGCGTCGCCGCGTTGGCGATCTGCAGCTGAAACGCGGTGGAGTCGATCTGACGCTCGAACCTGGTGTACGAGATCCCCCGCTTGGGCGCCTTCTCCATGACGAACCGTAGCGCCGCCCGGCCCAGCCCCAGCTGCGGTCCGGCCAGGATCAGTGTCAGCACCGGGATGAACGACGAGCGGTACAGCGCTTCGTCGGTGTGCTCGGTGGCGTATTCGTTCTCGATCGCCCGCGGCACCGAATGCAGCCGATGCCCGGGGACGAACACGTCCTCGGCGATGATCGTGTTGCTGCCGGTGCCCCTCATCCCGGCCACGAACCAGGTCTCCCTGATCGAGAGCTCGCTCATCGGAATGAAGGCCAGAGCCTGGTCGACCGGCTGGCCCGTCTCGTCGGGCACGACGATGCCGACCAGCGCCCAGTCAGCATGCCAGCTCCCCGACGCCCACGGCCACTGACCGCTGACCTGGTAGCCACCCTGCACCTTGCGCACATCCGCCGACGGGTTGAGCACGCCGGCGACCCTGGCGTCGGGATTGTCGCCGAAGATGTCCTGCTGCGCCTGATCGGGAAGCACGCCGGCCATCCAGTTACAGACGTTGGTCAGCGCCACCACCCAGCCGGTGGAGCCGCAGGCCTCCGCGACGGCCGCCGACACCTCGAGCTTCTCGCGGATGGTCATCTCGTAGCCGCCGAACCGGCGGGGGATGGTGACCTTGAAGGCGCCCACGTCGATGAGCGCGTCGATGTTCGCCTGCGCGATGCGGCGGTTGGCCTCGGTCTCGTCGACGTTGGCCGCCAGTATCGGCTTCGTCTCCTCAATGCGGCGCAGCAGTTGCTCGAGTGTGGGGACCTCCGGCGAGGTCGGCGCGGTGGTCATCGTTGGCTCCTCTCATCCACTGTGTTCCCTCCTGGTCATCGCGGCGCGCAGCACGTCGCCGTCCCGCGCGCGAGCGGCGGCCAGCAGCGGTTCGTGGCGCTCGCGCGGGCGGTGGGTGAACAGCACGTCGGTCTCCACGGTCCACGAGTGACTGGGACGCAGGGAAGAGCGGCGCGATGCCGGTTCTCGTCGTCAAGGCGCGAGCTCAGGCCAGCGGGGCGGTCTCGGGCGGCAGTCGCAGGTCCAGCGCGGTGCCGGGATCGAATTCGCCGGCGAAGCTGCGACGGTGCAGCTCGGCCGCGTCGACGCCGTCGCGCCATGTCGCGAGCAGCTGGTCCGGATCGACGTTGACGCCGATCGGGTTGACCTCGAACTCCGGGGCGGTCCGCATCCACTGCGTCGACGCCGACCAGTCGCCGAAGTTGTCAGCCTGCAGCTCGACGCTATTGCCATCGGGATCGACGTAGTACAGCGACGTCGTCAGCCCATGATCCAGGCACGCGTGGGGCAGGATGCCATGGCTCCTGAGCCGGTCGTAGGTGTCCAGCAGCTCGCCGATGTCGGCGTACTCGAACGCCATGTGGTGCATGCCGGTATGGGGGATCTTGTCCGGGTCGTCGGTCAGGGCCGGATGCGCGAGCAGCGCGACACGGTGGTTGGCCGCGTCGTTCGTCATCCAGGCGCCGAACCGGCTGTGGTGGTTGGTCGTCATCCCGACGACGATGCCGTACCACTGGATCATCTCTTCGACCCGGTTGGTCTTCAGCGTCACGTGATGCAGGACGGGGTGTGACGTTACGTGGGTGGTCATGCGCTCCTTCCGCTCGTGCGGCTGCGGCTGATAGGCAGCTAACCGTGCTTGGGGGCGGTCTGGGCGAGCGCTTCCTCGAGTGCGCCCTTGCCGCCAGGCTTGCCGGTGATCGCCAGCTCCGGGGACCACGTGGGAACGCGGCCGACGAGCGCTGCGGCGCGCTTGCGGCCTGCGACCTCGATCGGTGCACGCCGGCGGAGCTCAGCGAGCAGCCGGGTGCTGTACTGCTGCGGTGACTCGTCGGGCGCGATCGCGGGTCGATCGAACTCAAAGAACTCGACCCGCACGTGCGGGCGTGCTCTGGGGAACCGCGGGATCGCGACCGTGCCGGTGCAGGCAACCCCGACGATCCTCGCCTCCGGCACCGCCCGCGCCAGGTAGCCGATGCCGCTGCGGGCCCGCAGCGCTCGGCCGAGCGAGCGTGTGCCCTCGGGGTAGATCCCGATACATGCGCCCTTGCGGAGCTCCTCGATCGCGCGGTCGAGCGCTCCGCTGTCGCCGGACCCACGCTCGATCGGGATTTGGCCCATCCCGGTCAGGACCGCCCCGAGCAACTTGTTCGTCCACATTGAGGACTTCGCCAGCGCCCTGATCTGCCGACGCGCCAGCGCCGCGATCCCGGTCGCCACGGTGTCCCAGTAGCTGTCGTGGTCGCCGACGACCAGCAGCGGCCCCTCCAGCGGCAGCAACTCGAGGCCGGTCACATGCAAACGGCCCCACCACACAGCACCAGGAGTGGAGGCGGCCATCACGCCGCGATACGCCGGGGTGATGGGCTCGATGCGATCTGACATCGCCGCAGGCTACCCGGACCGGCGCACGAAGCTGAGTCCACCACAACTTCCTGTCCGCGCGGACACCGGATCCCGCCGGCAGGAGCGTCGCGTCCTCAACGCGATCACGCGGCGTGAGCCGGCCGCAGAACGACAAGGCATCGTCCGCTCCGGTGCTCGACGCGAGGGCCTCATGTGGAGGCAGCCAGAATCGCCGTCGCCGCCTGACGCCCCTGGGCAGCGGGAGCGCCGCGCGGTCGCCCAAGGGATTGGGCCCGGTCGGCACGCGTATCCCCCGTGGCTCTCAGGCGGCCCGTTGAAGCGGCGTGGTATCACCAGTCCACACTGGCCGGCTCCTTCCGGGCTGAAGTCGGGGAGCCCTGCGACCGCCCCGATGGTGCGCCTTCAAGAGCTGACCGCAAGCGATCCACGGCGTACACGCCGCTGGCGGCGGCGACGGTCGGCGGCTGTCACCCTCGCGGCTGCCTCTTGCTTGGAGGTAGGTTCGGGGTGCGTGGTGGAGCCCGAGCGGTTGCCTGCCGGAGCCCCGGCGAGCATCCGCAGCCGCAGCGATGGTGTGGCCTCGTACGCGCGCAGCGCGCCCGCTCGTATCCGCAGGCAGGCCAACAGATGGTCGGTACATCGGAGCGGGTCGGCGATGATCCTGCCATCAGCGAGAGATATCGCGGCGGCCGGCGCGCCGCGGAACTGACCGATCAGCGCGCGGCCCCTCAGCGGCGCGCTCGAGCCGAGTTTGGCCAGGCGGCCCAGGCCAGGGGCGTCGTCCTCGGCAGCCGGGCGGATGAGGTACGTGTTTGCAGCGAACATGGTGGCTCTCCTCCTTACTGTGTTGCGGGGGTCGATGGTGTGGCCCGGCTGTGCCGGCAGGCCTCGGTCTACGCGGGCGTACCGGCGGCCAGCGCCTTGACGTCCTCGGTGCTCAGCGGCCTGCCGCCGATGCCCCAGTCGCCGCTGCGGACCTCTTCGACGACGACCCAGGTGACGCCTCGCATGTTCTCGCCTTCGATCGAGACCATCGCGTCGGTGAGGCGCTCGACGATCTGTCCCTTCTGCTCGGGTGTGAACACGTCCTCGATCAGCTTGACGTTGATGAGCGGCACTGTGCTCCTCCTTCTGGTTGGGGTGTTCATCGCGCCTGCGGCGCGATGTTCTGGTTGACGTGGAAGGCGTTGTCAGGGTCGTAGGCGGCCTTGACCTCGCTCAGCCGCTGGTAGTTGTCGCGGTAGCTGGTCCGGACGCGGTCCTGGCCCTCGTGCATGAGGAAGTTGACATAGGCGCCGCCGGCGGAATAGGGATGCGTCGCGTCCCAGTAGTCGACGGTCCACTGCCGGATCGCCCCGGCGTTGGCCGGGTCGGGGTCGACGCCCACGATCACCTCTGCCCAGTTTGCGTCGCGGTAGCTGAACGCGGTGTCAGCTTGACCGACGTCGTGGGCGGCTCCGTCGATCGGGTACAGGTGCATTGTCGAGTGCAGGGTCGGCAGGCGCGCGCCGAACTCGGCGTGGCGATCGATCGCCTCGTCCGCAAGCTCGCGGACGAAGTCCGCGCGCCAGTACCACTGCAGGCCGGGCGGGTAGAGCGCGTCGAACATGCTCTGGAAGTCCGGGTAGGGCATCGGGCCGACCGCGTGCATCAGCGGCTCGGATGTCTCGAGCATCGGAGCCAGAACCTCGCTCGCCCGCTCTGCGGGGCCGACGTAGCACCACACGATGCCGCAGACCTTGCGCAGATGCAGCTCCTCCGGGAACGGCGGCGCCGGCGGGACCGTGAGCAGCGCGAGGAATCCGTTGAGCTCGCGCGGCGCGCCGGGCAGGAACTCGCGGTAGGCCCGCATCACCTGCTCGGTCTGCTCCAACGGCCAGAACGTGGGGCCGGCCACCACGGTGCTCACCGGATGCAGAGCGAACTGGAACGAGGTGGCAACGCCGAAGTTGCCACCGCCGCCGCGGATCGCCCAGAACAGGTCGGGGTTCTCCTCGGCGCTCGCGTGCGCCTGTGTTCCGTCCGCGAGTACGAGCTCGGCCTCCAGAAGGTTGTCGATCGTCAGCCCGTAGCGTCGCGTCAAGTACCCGATCCCGCCGCCGAGAGTGAGCCCGCCGACGCCGGTAGTCGAGATGAACCCGCTGGGCGTCGCCAGGCCGTGCGCGTGCGTGGCTCGATCGACCTGGCCCCACGTGCATCCCCCGCCCACCCACGCGGTGCGCGCCTCGGGGTCTACCGTGATCTGGTTCAGCAGTGACAGATCTGCGACGACGCCGTCGTCGCAGATCCCGAGGCCCGCACCGTTGTGGCCGCCGCCGCGCACCGCTAGGGGAAGCTCGCGCTCGCGCGCGAAGGCGATCGTGCGAGCCACGTCCTGCGGGTCGGCGCATCGAGCGATCAGCGCCGGGCGCCGATCGATCATCGCGTTATAGACCCTGCGCGCCTCGTTGTAATCGGGGTCCTGCGGAGTGAGCAGCTGTCCCAGGAATCCCCGTTGCAGCTCTTGCGTCCTTGCGTCTGCTGCGCCCCCGTTGGTAATCATCTCGTCGGTCCCTCCGGTCGTGTTCAGAGCAGGCTGCAGGACGACCATCCCAGCGACCGTCACAGCATCCGTGAAAGCTCGCTATGACTGAGACGGTCGCGGCGGTAGGCTTGCCACATGCTCCGAATCCGCCTGCTCGGCGAGCTGGCGGTCGAGACCTCGAGCGGACCGATCGAGCTCAGCGGGTCGTGGCGCGCGCGTTCGTTGCTCGCTTGGCTCGCGCTCAACCCCGGCAGCCACCAGCGAGCCGACGTTGCGGCCCGTTTCTGGCCGGAAGTGCTCGACTCGAGCGCCCGCGCGAGCCTGCGCAACGCGATCTGGGCGATCCGGCGATCGCTCGGCAGCGAGGCGAGCGGGGCGCTGCTGGCGACGCGCGAGCGCATCGGCCTCGACGGTCCCGGGGTGTGGATCGACGGCTCCGCGTTCCGTGAGCACATGGAGAACGAACGGTTCGCAGAGGCGCTCGAGCTGTGCAGAGGCGACATTCTCGCCGGCCTCGACGACGAATGGGTGTACGAGTTCCGCGACGCGCATCGCGAGCGTCTCTCCGAGCTGCTGGAGCGCATGTCGGCGCAATCCGACGCGCAGGGCGACCCCGCCGGCGCAATCGCTCATACGCGCAGGCGGGTGGCGCTCGATCCCCTGGCCGAGGACGCTCAGCGGGCATTGATCGCCCGACTTGCCGCGGCCGGCGACCGCGCCGGCGCACTCGGCGCGTACGCACGGCTGCGGGATCGGTTCCGGCGCGATCTCGGGATCTCACCCTCGCAGCAGACGCGCGAGCTCGCGCTCGCAATCCGCGACGACGCACCGGCGGGCGAGCCGACCGAACCTCGCGAGCCGAGCCTGGCCCAAACGGCTCGCGCTCCAACCGGCGCCGGCTGGACGCCGGGGGCGGCCTTCCCACTGCCGCCCGGGCTCCGCCAACCGGCGCCCGCGGCATTCGTGGGACGCGCAGAGGAGCTGTCGACGCTCCGCCAGCTCTGGTCGCATGTCCGGGACGGGGACGGCGCTCGGATCGCGCTCCTCACGGGCGAGCCCGGCGTCGGCAAGAGCCGCCTGGCGCGCGAGCTCGCGCTGGAGGCGCGGGAGCACCGAGCGATCGTGTTGCACGGCTCGGCCAACGAGGACCTGCTGGTGCCCTATCAGCCCTTCGTCGAGGCGATCAGGCACTACCTCGCTGTCGCCGGTCCGGACGAGCTTCGGCGCCGGGTGCATCCTCGCGCGGGCGCGCTGGAGCCGATCACTCCCAGCCTTCCGCGCCAGTCCGGCGAGCACCGCCCGGATGGCGCGCGCGTGGAGAGCCGACGCTACCGCCTGTTCGACGCGGTCGCCTCACTGCTCGCCGAGCTGTCCGCAGATGCGCCCGTCCTACTGGTGCTGGACGACCTCCATTGGGCCGACCAATCCTCCGCGGCACTGCTGCGCCATATCCTCGAGCTGCGCCCGCACATCCGCCTGCTCGTGCTCGCCACCCAACGGCAGACCGAAACGGCGCCCGGAAGTCCACTGGCGCAGGCGCTGCAGCGCCTCACCCAGCATGAGCTGCTCGAGCGCGTGCCGCTTGCCGGCCTGGTCGACGCCGACGTCGCAGAGTTGTCGCGCAGCCTGACCGGTCGAGAGCTGTCAGCCGAGCTCGTGCATGCGATCCGGCGAGACGCCGCCGGCAATCCGTTCTTCGCCCAGGAGATCGTGCGCCACCTCAGCGAGTCCGACCGCAGCGGCGGGGCGCTTTCCCTGGCGCACGCCGACATGCCCGAGAGCATCCGCGAGGTCGTCAACCTCCGCCTTGCGCCACTCGGAGACGCCTGCGTCCGGCTGCTGACGGTCGCCGCCGTGATCGGAGCCGAGTTCGAGCTCGACCCGCTCGAGCGCATCAGCGACCTGGAAGGCGAGGACCTCGCCGCCGCGCTCGACGAGGCGCTCGCGGCCGAGCTCGTGCTCGAGCTGGCGCACAGCGACAACGAGCGGTTCGCGTTCTCGCACGCCCTGGTGCGGCGCACCCTCCTGGAACGCCTCAGTCGCGCGCACCGGCGGCGGATCCATGCGCGCGTGGCCGAGGCCCTGCAGGCATCCCGCGGGGAGGCGGCGCTCCCAGAGATCGCATACCACCTGTGCGAGGCGATGCCGGCCGTCAACCGCGAGCATGCACTCGACTACGCGACCCGTGCGGCCGAGCAAGCGACCGCCGATCTGGCGTACGCCGAAGCCGTCGACCTGTTCACCCGCGCGCTCTCGCTACTGCCTCACGACCACGAGCGCCGACGAATCCTCGCGCTCAAACGAGCGTTGGCCTACCAGGCACTCACTCATCTGGTGATGGACACGGCCCGACCTGAGACGCGAGCCGACCCGATCGCGATCTCCCCAAGCCCCGACAGCGTCAAAGTTTGACCTCCTCAGGAGTGATGTCCCCGACAACCTCGTAGACGTTGGTCACCACGTGGCCACCGACGCGCTCCGCGTGCTCGCGCAGACGATCAACACTTGGCGCGCTGTACACACAGAAACTCTTGATTGCCCCCTGATCATCGCTACATACGTGGCTGTGCTCCCAGGTGATGTCTGGGAAGTGCTCAATCCCAGTCGCCTTCGACCGCATAGCGACCTCCTGCATCTCCTCCTCGCCAACCAGCCCGAAATCACGCTCGATCACGTACCGCGGCATCCCAAACCTCCTAGAGAGAACGCCCCGATCCTACGCCCGCCGGCTCAATCGGGAAAGCTCGCGGTCAAGCTGTCGACGGCTCGCGAGCAATCCCGACAATGCGCCAGCGGGACGCCGAGGCTCCTGCTTGCAGAAGTGACGCGTCCAGCGACCCGAGGCGCCAGGGACGCCCGCTCCAGGCCACGAGCACGCTCAGCGTTGGAGCGCAGAGCGGAGGCGCCTTGGGGATGGCTCAGAGGCGCACATTGATCGGTCAGTCGGCGTCAGCGACGATCGAGCCGACTCGTTCCCCGATCGTGCGGTCACGCGCGTAGACGATCGCGCCCCAGATCAGCGCCACAACCACGACGCCGGCCGCGATCGCGGGGTAGTGGTCAAACGGTGCGGGCTGTCCCGGCTTGACCAGCTCATAGAGCGGGTACCCGATCGCCGCCGCGCCCAGTAGCGGCAGCACCAGGTGCTTGACGACCGAGAAGCTCTGGCGCTCGAAACGGCGGTAGTAGACCGGCAGCGCCAGGTTGGCGACCAGGTAGGTGAGCGCGATCAGAATCGTGCCGAGCGTCGCGATCTCGCCGAAGAAGACCACCGGCGGCGTGTTCCAACCGAATACGTAGCACAGCCCCAAGGCCAGCACGAGATACACCAAGAAGGCCACCCACGGCGTGCGGCGGGTGCGTGTCAGTCGTGCGACCACCGGCGGCAACAGCCCCTCACGGCCGGAGTTGAAGATGATTCTCGCCTGCGAGTTAGTCGCCGCGATCAGGCAGGAGCAGATCGAGGTAAAGCCCGCCAGGTACGCGACGAACAACAGCCCGCTGGAGACCCCGCCGGCCGCGGTGAGGAACGGAACCGAGGCGCTGGTCAGCGCCGCGGCGTTGTTGTTGAAGCCGACCACCGTCGCGTAGGAGAGAAACACGTACAGTGCGCCGACGACGGCGATGCTCGAGAACACGGCTCGGGTGACGCCCCTGCGCGGGTCGCGGTGTTCCTCGGCAAGCGCCGCCGAGTTCTCCCAGCCCACGAACAGATAGATCGCAAGCGGGAAGCCCAGCGACAGGCCCGAGAAGCCACGATGCAGGTTGGACGGATCGAACGGCGACAGGTTGATATGGCTGGAGTGCTGGATCAACAGCGCGATCGCGACCACCATCAGCAGCGTTACCTGGAACACGAACAGGACGGCCGCGACCCTGGTCGACGGCTTGGCCCCGGTCACGATCAGCACAAACGCGCCGATTGACAGCACCGCGCTGCTCGCCTGCCACGGGACGGTGATGCTCAGGTAGTGCTGCAGGATCGTCTCGAGCAGCCCGCCGGAGATCACCACCACCGCGGCGACCGCGATGATGTACCCCACGCACAGCACCACTGCCGTCACGACTGCGCTGTAGCCGCCAAACGCTCTTCCGATGAACGTCACGAACGAGCCGGTCGAGGGCCGCGAGCGCGAGAACTGGCTGATCGTGTTGCCCAGCAGCGCGATCGCGATCGCCCCGGCGATCACCGTCAACGGCGCGGCGATCCCGGCGGTGGCCACGATCGTCGCGAACGAGAAGTAGAAACTCATCGCCGGCGCCATGTCGGCCAACGTGAGGGCCGCGATATCGACGTCGTTGAGGACGCCTCGCGCCAACCGGCCGTCGTCTGCCGGACGCGGGCCCACCGCCTCCTTCGCACCAGCGCCGGTGACCGCCATGAGCTCTCCCTCCTCCGAACAGACCACCCTAACCCCCGGGAGCATATATCCCTTCCTCAGCGACTCGGCCCGGTCTGGAGTTGGCTGTGCTCGCCAGCGAGACTTCTCGTCTGTCGTGTCGCGCCCTGCTACGGCGTTCTCGAGGTGGGGGTCTGAGAGTCGCTGAGCAGACTCGTCTCGCTCGTTCGCCCTGGTCTGGATCTGGCTATCCAGGCTGTGTTCGACGGCGCGACAACGTAGAAGCTCGCGTGACTTTCCGTATCGGCAAGTTGTGTGCTAACTTTCCGCTATGGAAAACCAGTCGTCGGGTTCGGTCCCTCCCGGCGCGGCCCGAGAGCAGCTACGGGCCGCTCGCCAGGCACACGACGCGTCGGTTCGTCGTGCGATGGCCCCAGCGGGGCTCATCCTCGCGTTGAGCGTCTTCTGCGGAGTGCAGACGGTCGCGCCCGCGTACAGGGGACCGGGCAACGTGGTGACCATCATCGCGGTCGTGTGGTTCCTGGCTGAGCTTCTGAAGATGTCCGCTCGTAACCAGTGGCGTCCGTTGCGTTTATTGCCGAGGCCTAAGTTGGGCGTCACTGGAGTGACGCTGAGCGCTGTCGCGGTGCTGGTTGGCGTGATCGGGCCCCATCTGTTCGCCAGCCACAGCAATTCGGCTCCTGCGAGCTGGGGACTTGCGGTAACCGTGATGGTGATCGTTGCGGCCTGCCTGTTCGCCGCGAACGCTTCCTATCGGCGTCGTGCCTCTCGGACGTGGCAACGGTGAGCGAGGCAGCGTTCGACGAGCTGATCCACGCGCCCTTGCGTCTACAGATTTGCGCGATGCTTTCGCCAGTGCGGTGGTTGCCGTTCTCCGACATACGAGACAGCCTGGAAATCTCAGATTCGGTTCTGAGCAAGCACCTGTCAGCGCTCGCTGGAGCGGGGTACGTGGAGGTTTCCCGTGTGCGGGCGGATTCACGTTCGCGGCGGCGGGTCACGCTCACCAAACCAGGACGCACCGCCTTGCGCGGCCACTTGGCGGCTCTGCAAGCGATCGCCGCCGCAGCCGAACCGGCCACGGCTGAGGAGCCGTCTGGCGCCGGTGCCCCGGAGCGCCGCAGGGCCCGTCGAGATGTCGCCCTCGATCCTCGGATCGCGTAGGTAGCGGATCGTCCGGTTCCTGATGCGTCGACCTGCACACGTCGCGGGTCTCGGAATGGCCAAGCTCGGGACCGTACAAACGCCCCGACCTCAATGAGCCCCGCGTCGACACCGGTGAGTCCACGATGGGCAGCGGCGCGCGGTGAGAAGGGGGCGCACGCGATGCGACTTCGCCAGGAGGACAAGTTCTCGGCTCACCCCGAACGTCTGAGGAATTCGTCGAACATGGGCACGGTAAAAGCGGTGTCTCCGTGAGCGGGGCTGTAGACCATTCCTTTGCGGATCAGCGCCGACCGTCGGGGGGCGACTGATTCGACTTGTACGTTCATTTGAGCGGCGATGTCACCGGAACGGTGTGGGCCCGGGCCGAGCTGCGCCATCGCATGGAGATACGTCCGCTCTGCGGGCGTGAGGCGATCCATCCGGACCTTGAAGAAGTTGTCATCCAGCTTTGCCTGAACCAGCGGTGCCGCGTTGCGCACGTCTTCGGAGGCGATTGGGGACGCCGCAGCGACGTTCCACACCTCGTATCCCCACTCCTGAAGGAAATATGGATAGCCATGCGTGCGGATGAGGACTTCGTCGAGAGCATCGCTGTCGAATTCAACCCCCTGGTCTTTCGCGGGCAGCCGCAGTACGTCCCGGGCTTGAGCGTCATCGAGCGAGTCGATTCGAGGGAACTCGAACAGGCGCTCAGCGTATGACTTCGCGTTGCCAGTGAGTCCAGGCAGCTGCGGCAGGCCGGCCCCAACGAGGACGACGGGTAGATTGAGCTGAACCGTGCGATGAATCGCGCTGATGAGTGCTGCCAGTTCATCAGCCCCCAGATACTGCACCTCGTCGATCGCCAGGACGATTCCGGTGCCGCGATCCTCGGCCGCCCGGCCAGCCTCCAGCAGGAGGTCAGTCAGGTCGTCCGAAAGATCACCGGAATCGGCTACTCCGGCAAGCGCGTCGATGTTCAATGTGACCGAGGTGCCGACAGGCAGGTTGTACGTGAAGGACCCGAGCGCTCCGAGCGCACGGCGCACAGCACGTGAGACCTTCCCCGCCCGATCGAGATCGAGCAGGATCTTGCGGAGGCGTGCCGCGAGCAGGCGGCGCAGATCGCCAGTCTCGGGGGCCTCGATGTATCCGACCTTCAAGCCTTCTTGTTCGGCCACCTCGATGAAGGTGTTCAGAAGAACGGTCTTACCCACGCCGCGCAATCCGATGGGCATGACACTCTTGCCTGGCCTTCTGCGAATTGCGCGGCCGACGGTGAGGCGGAACTTGTCGATCAGTTCGTCGCGGCCGACCAGCGCGGGGGGTGGAGCGCCGGCTCCGGGTCGGAAAGGATTGTCGAGTTCATCCATCCGAACTGACCTTATCGGTCTTACCGCACCTTATCGATCTTACCGTCGTCCCTGATAAGGTTGGTCAACCTCGCGGAGCGGGACCGAATTTCAGACCAAGCGTCTATTGAGCCCACGCTCTCGGTGGGCCTCGAGGGACCCCGGATTACCGGGGCTTCTGAGAGCGGCTGAAGGGACTCGAACCCTCGACCTTCTGCATGGCAACGGCGGATTTCGGTGTCGCGTTCCGATGAACACTGGGGATTCCCTATAGGTACAGGGGATCTCCGAGGTCTGATTCGGACACGTTTGGTAGCGGCGTGGTGGCGGCAGGTGAGACTCCCGTCTCGTGAGCGCGCGCAAGCCGGCCGGGACCATCCTGCATCGCGGTGGGGAAGGCGCCGCGGTGGATGTGATGTACGCCATCCGCAAAGTGGCGCGACTCCACCGGTCGGCAGCGCTACCGACGGCTCGCCCCGGCATGGGTCGAGCCCGACAAGGCCCGGGGCTGGCGCAAGCGGCGCGGGCGCGCTCCGGGTGACCACCTCGACCGCCGGACGGCGGAGCGGCTCATGGACGCCCTGATCGACGAGACCGAGCGCGAGCTCGTCAGCGTGATACCAAATCGCGAGGCGACCTCCGCCGATGCGACGCTCGAGTGGCGGGCCTGGGCCGAGCACACCAAGCGCCTAAAGCCGGCGACCCTGCGCAACTACGACGCGCTCCTGTCGGCGCCGGGCGAGCGGGCGCGGGGAGGGGGTCCGCGCCTCGCACGGATCATGCGCGCCTTCGGAGAGCGCAAGATCGCTGAGATATCGACAGCCGAAGTCAAGCGCTTCCTGCGGGGCCTCGACCGTGAGGGCCTGCCAGGACGAAGCGTGAACGCGCACCGGCAGGCGCTGATGAACGTGTTCGAGTACGCGGTGCGCAACGAGTCCTTCGCCCTCCCGGTCAATGCGGTTCGCAGGACGGATCAGCGCCGCGAGGAGTACTCCGAGCCGCCCGGGACGTTCACCGCTGAGCAGATCCTTGCCGTGGCTCGTGCTGCCCGTGAGGGCAAGCACGTCAACGGTGGCCGCCGTTGGGCGAGCACGGAGGAGGACATCGAGCAGCAGCCCGCCAACGCGCAGGACGCAGCGATCTACACCATCGCCGGATTCACGGGCCTGCGCCAGGGCGAGCTGAGGGCGCTGCGCTGGAAGCATGTGCGCTTCGCCGACCGCACGCTCGTCGTCGTGGCCGCCATGTCGGCCTTGGTCGACTCGAGCACCAACTCCGGCAAGTCGCGCGCGGTCCCACTCATACGCGAGGCGTTCGTCGCTCTGGACGAGCTCAGCCGGCGCGAGTGGTTCACGAGCGCCGACGACTTCGTGTTCTGCGGGCCGGCCGGCGATCCGATCGAGGAGTCCGCGCTCCGCCGCCGCTTCAACGCCCCTCGTGACGCTGCCGGCCTGCCTCCGCTGCCCTTCCATCACCTACGACACACGTTCGCCACGCTGGCCATCCGCGGCCTCGATCCGGCGACCATGCAGGTCCTCATGGGCCACTCAAAGATCACGACGACCGAGCGCTACCTCCACGCCCGGCCGCTGACCGAGCTGGCCGAGCGGATGGACGCGATCTTCGCGGTCGCGCCGGAGATGGGGGAGGGGGTCCGAGTCGACGGAGACTAGGCGGCCGTGAACAGCGACTCGCCTGGGGCGCAGTCAGCGACAGCGTTGCCGTCGTCGTCGAACGCGACCAGCAGCAGCGTCTCGGAAGACTGTGCTTCGTCGGCGGCGAGCCGGTCGAGCGCAGCCTGTGCCTCGTCCTCTATTTCAAACGACGCGACGAGATTTCCGTCATCGAAGATCGAGTACGTCATGACACCGATGGTATCGACGGTGTCGAACGATGCCGTTAGTCCCCGACCGGAACGACATTGCTCACCAGGTCGACCAACACCGCGGGACGCCCCCAGACTGACCAGTGGCCCGCGCTCCCCGTGTCCGCAACGCAGATGCCGTGCCCAGGCTGCAACTCGACTCGCGCGACGTGAGTCCCCAGACGCCCTGGACGGCGTCGGGCGAAGTTGAGGACACGTTCCTCGTTCTCGAACATCGAGACCGCCATGTGCAGGATCGTTGCTCTCAGATCCGCTGGGTGCGGTGGCCGGCCCGTCTCGTAGTTGGATCGAAGGGCGGCCGTGATCTCCGTGACGGTCGATCCGTGGCAGGCACGGAACAGCGTCCGCGGCTCCTCGACGAGCTCGACGGTGATCGGGAATCCAAGCGACGGCATCGCTGGCTGAGTCTGTCAGCACTCGCGGCGGGTTCCGCGCCATGACGGTTGAGGTTCGGGGCACGGTTCAGTCAGGCAGGGAGACTGAGAGCAACCCGGATGACGTCCTCGACTTCGGCGCTAGGCACGTCGAAGTCGGCCGCGATGTCGGCGAAGCAGTCACCGGCCTTGAAGCGGTCCACCAAGTCCTCGACTCTGGCGCTGCCGTGGACGACCAGCGGCTGGCCAAACGCCTGCGTCGGATCGACCGTGACCTCGGCGTGGAGATATGCCGGCAGCCGCAACCGGGCGGCCCACCCGTCGTTGCCGTAGGTGATCCGCTGCAGTAGTCGCGGATCACATCAGCGAGATGCTCCTGCCCGTTGCGCACCACGGTCAGTAGCTCCTCGTCGTCGCTGCTGGAGGCGTAGTCGAAGATGAGCTCGGCACCGTCCGTATAGACGCGCTGGGAGACGAGGGCGTGGTCGAGTCCGATCTCATCGTTCAGCCTCTTCGCGGCGGGGCGAATGGGCTGCATCGGGACGCCAGCCTTGCGAACGGCCCCCAGTACGAACGCCTCGGCAAAGCCGACGAAGGGCACGGTCGCGTGTCGGCCGGCCGCCGGGAGCACAGTGACCAGTGGGGCTCCGTCCTTCGGACGAGCCCAGGCGTGCAGCGTCGACAGCGGCGTCTGCAGATAGGTCGCGCACTCTGGCAGCGTGAAGAGCGGGACCGTCGAACGACGGTCAGTGGCAGCCAGCGGCCTGGGTGTTGCGAGGGTGGTCACAGAGCGATCGTATCTCCGACCGATGTCGTCTCCCGGAGCTAATTGCGCGGATTTGGGAGACCGCGGATCGCGTCTTCAAGCTCAGGTCGCAGAAACCTCCACGTCCGGCCGAGCTTGCGTCCGGGGAGGATCCCGCGGCGCGCGTACTCCTTGACCGTGTACGGCTTCAGGTCAAGTAGCGCGGCGACGTCCATCACCGTGAGGACATCCTCGCGCGTGATACCTCGGGGAGCCGCCGGTTCTGGTGTGGGCTGCGCGACCCGCCGCCTCGTCGTCTGCTGACGTGGCGTCTCCCGAGATTGGTGGCGTGATTCGAGCGTGAGCGACCGTCTCCTACCATACCCGACGACGAGCGCGTTTTCCCTGCATATCCGGGCTATTAGTCACAAGAGTCCACGGCTGGCCAAGCAAGTCCACGCTTGACCACCACGGCGGGTCCGAATTCGAACGACTTGCCTTTCCGCCGGTCGCACCGCGTGCTCCGACCGGATCGTCGCGCGCCTGTGGAAGCTGCGCGTGGAAACGACAGCCACGAAGAGCGGGGCCGGCCCAACGCGTGATGGTGTCCGCGCGGCAGAGACCGTCGGCTCCGCCGACTCTCGCTGTCGACCTCGCGATGCTCGGTCAGGGTGACGCGGCGCCGGGGCGCACGGGGCGTCTCCTCGACCGGCGCCGATGGGAAGCACGCCTATCTGATCCACGCACGCGAGAGCGATGGCAGGATCATCAAAGCGCTCATGGTCGAGGACGAGCATCGGCTGGCCGAGCGCTACAGCAATCGGATCTGCGGCGACCTTCTCGCTGACATCGAGAAGATCCTGGGCGATCAACCGCCCGACCACGAGGCGTTCCGAGACGGCATCTATAGGGCCCTGTACCAACTCCTTGTCAACGTCCTGTCCCGTCCGCGCGGCTAGGAAGAGCCGGCACCGGTTCGCAGGACTCAATGTCAACCCGCGCCACGGAATCATCGAGCACTCCCGCGCCGATCTGACGATGCAGTCGGTGAATGTAGTGCCTATCCGCGCTGGCCGGCTATGACGGCGCCGCTGCGGCTGGGCTGACGATCCAGATCGTGGCAAACCACGCGTCCGCTCGGGCGCCGGCGAGTTGACGAATGCGATCGTGCGAGCCCGCGATTCGGAGGCCCGGTCATCGCCGGATGCAGGACGGACGCGCGATGCCAGCACGCGCGGGGATAGACGAGATCGTCCGAGCCGCCCCACGGTCCGGATGGGTGGCTCCACAACGCGACATATCATCGGCTTCGGTCCGATCCGACAGACCTATCCCCCGGGTCCTTCCATCTGTAGGGACGTGATCTCAACGCGGCCGTTTGCCGGGATCAGGTCGATTGCCCCGCGCTTGCTCGAGTCTGAGGGCCAGGCTCTGACGCCCGACCGCGGGAGCCGCTGAGTGGCTCGGGCCCGGTTTGGTGGTGGCAATGGACGCGAGCTGGAAGCAAGCTATTGACCGCGCAACCGCAAGCCAGCTACTCGTGCACCGCCCCGTCGATCAGCTCTCGGTGGCCGACGGGATCCGCGAGAGCGACCCGCACCGGCGTCTCGGGGTTGGGTGAGCGCATCTGAAAGCCTGGCGCAGGCTTGACGTACATCGTCAGGACGAGCTCGTGCTCGCTCTCATAAAGGTCTGGTGCGAGCACACGGCCATCAGCCCGGCGCCCGCCGGCGACCGTCTGCTCTGTCACACATATCCGCAGGACGGTGTCCTCGGGCGTGAGCTCGACAGCTTCGTCTAGCTGCCAGGAGGACGCCCGGATCCCATCGCGCGTCGCGCGCAGAGGGCGGCCCTTGCTCCTGGCCATGCACGACCAGGTCCCGCGTTTGGCCTGCTGCCCGACGACGACCGTCACCAGCTCCGGCGGGAGTCCAAATCCGAACAGCGCCTCGTTCTCGGTCCGCGCGAGCAGTCGCCAGCCGACGAGCCGCCCGTCAAGCGCTGCCGCCAGGGCGCTCACAGCGGGATCGGCGAGGTCAAGCGGCTGGGGCGGCCGCTCCAGTACGAGCGGAGAGAACGGCAGCCCGGCCCCATCGCTGACGAACTTGGGTACCCGTGGGGCGGGGACCGGCTCGAGCACGACGCAGCGCTCCCAGTCGCGCCCAGTCGGTTCGCGGCGCGCGCGTGCTGCAAATCGGGCAAGCAGACCATCATCGCGCTTCGACACGGCACCCAGACTACGCCGTGCAGCTCGCGTGAGGCACACCGTCGCGACCCGCAACGCTTCCACATTGCGCAGGTCTCCTCGCGACGCTGCGCGAGGTGGCCCAGTTCGGCAAACCGATTGAGCCCAGCCCCACCGCGCGCCGACCCTGCTTCACGCCGCAATCGCCGGTGCAGAGTCCAGGGATGGGGACGGCGCCCCGTCGCCCAAGACGTCCTGTGTCGACCTCCCGGGCTTGGCTAGCGGATGGCGGCTTGCTGTCAAGCGCTGCGCGCTGGGCCCGTGCGGGCCGCCCGTGGGGTGACAGCGGCGCCGGCCATCCGTTGCGTGGCAGCGAGATCGGGCACGGG
>DATAWL010000040.1:0-2508 GCA_036267215.1 Solirubrobacteraceae bacterium
GGAGCACGAGAAAGTCCTCATGCCCCCTACAGCGCCGGGGATCGTATCTCATGTCACACCCGCCAGCAGGCCCGCCGCCCGCGAGCCCGGCTCCCACGACGGCAACCGGGCACACAGCAGCCGATCCGGCATCGCCTCTCACCCGCATCAGGAATAGACCGGATCTCGGGCGTGGGTCCCTGGACCGCGCAGCGCTGACAGCGGCGCGTGCACGGGGCCCCGGCGGCGGGCGCTACCCCAGCTGGTCGCGGCGGCGGGTCAGGTAGGCGGTCTCGGCGGTGTTGCCCGCCAGCTCGATCGCCTTGTCGTACGCCGCGCGCGACTCCTGGCTGCGGCCCAGTCGGCGCAGCAGGTCGGCGCGGGCCGCGTGGTAGGCGTGATAGCCGGCCAGCCGGTGCTCAAGTCGGTCGACGGCCGCCAGCGCCACCTCCGGGCCGTCAAGCTCGGCGACCGCGATGGCCCGGTTGAGGGCGACGATCGGCGAGGGATCGAGGCGGACCAGCTGGTCATAGAGGGCGACGACCTGCGACCAGTCGGTGTCGCGGGCGTCGCGGGCGGAGGTGTGCACGGCGCTGATCGCCGCGAGGATCTGGTAGCGACCCGGCGCCACCCGGGCGGCCAGGCGCTCGCGCACCAGCCGGTGGCCCTCGGCGATCAGCGTCGCGTCCCAGGTCCCGCGGTCCTGCTCGGCGAGAGTGACCAGCTCGCCGCTGGCCGAAACCCGGGCGGTGCGGCGGGCCTCGGTGAGGAGCATCAGCGCCAGCAGCCCGGCCACCTCACCGTCGCCCGGCATGAGGGCCCGGATCAGGCGGGTGAGCCGGATCGCCTCGGCGGTCAGGTCGTGACGGACGGGATCGGTGCCGGGGCCGGTCGCCAGGTAGCCCTCGTTGAAGACGAGGAAGAGGACGGCCAGCACGCCGGAGACCCGGGCCGGGAGATCCTCCGCGGACGGCACCCGGTAAGGGATGCGAGCCGTGTTGATCTTGGCCTTCGCGCGGGTGATCCGCTGCCCGATGGCGGTCTCCTGCGCCAGGAAGGCACGCGCGATCTCGGCCACGGTCAGGCCGGCGACCATGCGCAGCGTCAGCGCCACGCGGGCCTCAATCGCCAGCGCCGGGTGACAGCAGGTGAAGATCAGCCGGAGCCGCTCGTCGTCGATGGCGCCGGGAGGCTCGGGCGGGTCGTCGTCGTGCAACAGCTGAGCCTCCTTCTGCTTGTCATCGCGCTTGTTCTCGCGCCGGATCCGGTCGATGGCCTTGCGGTTGGCGGTGGTGGTCAGCCAGGCTCCGGGGTTGGGGGGCACGCCGTCGGCCGGCCACCGCTCGACGGCGGTCGCGAACGCCTCGGCGGCCGCCTCCTCGGCGATGTCGAGGTCACCGAAACGCCTGGTCAGGGAGGCGACGACCCGCGCCCACTCCTCGTGGTGGGCCTGGGTGATCGCCTCCCGGACGTCGAGCACGCTCACAGGATCGGCCGCACCTCGATCTTCCGGTTGCAGGCCTTCGACCCCTCGGCGGCGAGCTTGAGCGCCACGTCGAGGTCGGCGGCCTCCATGATCCAGAAGCCGGCGACATGCTCCTTCGACTCCACGAAGGGCCCGTCGGTGAATATCGCCTCAGCGCCTCGGTTGTCGATGACGGTGGCCGAACCGGGATCCGCGAGGCCACCGGCGAAGACCCAGTGGCCCTCCGCCTGGAGCCGCTCGTTGAACACGTCGATCGCAGCATCCTCGTCCGGGGTGGCGAGGCCGGCCGTGTCGTCAATCACGGAAACCAGGTACTGCATCTCGGATCATCTCCTAATTGTTCGGCGCCCCTAGCGGGCGGCCTCTCACCCCTGCGACGAACACCGCTGCCTCGATCCGACAACGCCGCGCGGATTTCTCTCGAGGACTTTCTGGTACGCCGACCATAAGCGATCCGCCAGCGCCGCGGTTTCCGGGCGACTGCGCTCGCCGCGAGCTGCGCCGCGATGACGCAGGGGGCGTCCGGCGATAGATTTCCGGTGGACGGGGCGTCTGCACTGGCAGACGATGATGCGGGCGCCAAGGGCGTCCACGGCGAAGGAGCCACCAATGGCGCAAGTCAACACGTATCTCAACTTCCAGGGCCAGACCGAGGAGGCGTTCGGCCTCTACGCCAGGACCTTCGGCACCGAGGTCACCATGCTCAGCCGCTACTCCGACATGCCCGCGGCCGGGCCTGGCGAGCTGCCCGCCGATGAGCGGAACCTGGTGCTGCACGCCGAGCTCCCCATCATCGGCGGCCACCTGCTGATGGCGACCGACATGCTCGGGTCGATGGGTCAGCAGACCCGCATCGGCAATAACACCACCCTCTGCCTCGACGTCGACAGCCGGGAAGAGGCCGACCGCCTGTACGCCGCCCTGTCCGAGGGCGGCTCGGATGCCGCCCCGATGGCCGACATGCCGTGGGGCGCCTACTGGGGCGTCATCCTCGACCGCTACGGCATCCGCTGGATGATCAACCACACCCCGGCCTCCTGAAC
>DATAWL010000041.1:0-43492 GCA_036267215.1 Solirubrobacteraceae bacterium
AACCGAGGGACCCCAGCGAGGGCGACTCGGTGAGCACCACGACCCTGTCCGAAGCCGTGATCCGAGTCCTTGGTCAGAGCGCGTCTATCAGCCGCGACGATCTCGCCGCTGAGCTGAGCGACGCATCCAAGGAAGCCCTGAGCCGTGTGATCAAGCGAGCCATCGACGACCAGCGCGTTCGCGAGCTTGCCGATGGCCAGTTGGAGGTCGCGACAGCGCCGCTCGTCGGCGGGGGGAGCCGGCGTTAGACCCCCTGTGAGGCCACGTAAGACGATCTGGGGCCACGAGGCTACTTCCCGCGAGGGTTCCCGCCCCAGGCCCCCGAAACGTTGGGGCGGCGACTAGGCCCGCGCCCGTGAGCCGGCGTCCGTGAACGCGACATTGACGCGCCGGTCGAGATCGACACGGCCATGCGCGACGTCTACGCGAGTGATCAAGCGCCCGATCGCACGCCGAAGCAGCTCCGGATTGTCACGGTTGCCGCCCGCTTCCACAACGGCGTCGATCCAATCCTCGGTAGCAGTCGCGCGCGTGGCCCGAGCAAGCTCGGCTTGTAGCCGCTCCACTTCAGCCGATCGGGCTAGAGCGCCCGCGCGGAACGCCTCGGGGCCAAGGCTACGCTCTAGTTCGAGGTCGCGGACGAACGCCAGGCGTGCGGTCTCCGCGACCTCAAGCTGGCGCTCCAGCTCTGCAACCTCATCAGAGTTGTCTGGCAGCTCGACCTCGAGCAACCAATCCAGCAAGGCGTCCGTGACGAAAGTCTCAAGCGGCTCGGCCATCAGAGATACGTGATCTGCGGCCTTGGCCCCCGAATTCACCGCGCTGCACCGATACCGTCGCGGCACACTGCCGTCGGCCCGCTGGTGACCGCGCTGGCCGACAAGAGCGCCGCCGCACTCGCACCGTGCAATACCGCTCAGCGGATACTCAAGCGACCGCGCGCGTCCCTGGGCCGGCTCGCTGTTCGCCTTCAGCCACAAGTTCAAGGGCACAAGGGACTTGTGAGCCGACGAGTTGACGGCGGCACCGTGGCTCGATTCGCCAAGGTACACACGTGAGGACAACAGCCGCCGCACGGTGAACGCGTCCCAGCGCTGGTCTGGAAGTGCGGACGCGAGCACCTGAGCCGCGGCGGTCAGCCCCGCGGACGCCGCGATGCGGTAGGCCGCACGCATGAGATCTGCCGTCTCAGGATCGCGCTCCAGCACGCCTCCGGCGCCTCGTCGGTAGCCGAGCGGTGCCTTGCCGATGAATGCGCCTCGGTCAACCGCGCGCGTGCGCGACTGCTCCCAGCCGTCTGCGAGCTGTCGGCGCTGCATGCGCGCGAGCGCCAGGAATAGCGTCATCGTGAACTCGCCGGTCGGCGTCGTCGGGTCGATGCCCTCTTCGACGCTCGCCACCTTGCCGCCGGCTTTGATGATCGACTCAATGAGCACCAAGGCGTCCGCGACGCCGGCGCGGCTGAACCGGTCAAGCTTGGCCACGACGATGCCGTCTGACTCGCCGCGGCGGATGCGCTCCAAGATGGCATTGAACACCGGCCGCGACAGCTTGCCGCCGGACTGATCTAGGTCAGACTCGTGTTCGGCTATCTCGACGCCGCGCAGCGCTGCCCACTGCGCGATCTTTGTGCGCTGCAGCTCCGGGCTCAAAAAGTTGTCGCCGTTGCGTCCGTTGACCCGGCTAACCCGCCGGTACTCGTCATAGCGCGGCGGTGTCGTGGTGCTCATTTCCAGGGTTTCCTTGGTTAGTTGGTGACAAAAGGATACCAGATAACACGACGCTGTTCAAGACCGAGCACATGCTCAAGGACGTGCGGCTGTGCCTGGAGGAGGGGCAGGCACTGGGCGTCCCCTTCCCCTCCGCCGCGTACACTCGTGAGATACTGACCGCGGCGATGGGGCTGGGTCACGCCGACGATGACTTCGCGGCGATGATCGATCCGATCGAGAACGCCGCCGGAACCGAGCTGTAGGCCACCACCGCTCGGCACCACGGACGGGATCACTGACTACAGAAGCGTAGTTTCAGCCCGTTGCAGGTAGGGTTGAAACCTGGGAATTTGCAGGCAGATTTGGAGATTGCGGGTATCTCGCCTACAATCCGCTGCGTCCTGGCGCTGCCGTCGCAACGTCATTGCTGCCGCGCCGGACTCCACAACCAAATCCGTCTCCCCCCTTTATCTCTATGCCGATTGCTTTCAAAGAATGGGCCGTGACCGTGCGGGCGCTCGCCGAGGGCGAGCAGCTTTTAACGCTCCGCAAGGGCGGCATCCGTGAGCCTGAAAAACATTTCAAGCTGGACTACGAGCGTTTCTTCCTTTATCCGACGTTCGATCATCAGCGTTCCGACCTGGTTCGTGAGTCGCACCGCCCCGAGTTGTCGCGCGCCCTCGAGGAGGGCGTGTGGTCCGACGGCGAGCCCCACCCGCAGGCCCTCAACCGCGGGGAGCCGCTCAACCAGCCCGACCGCGTTCGTATTCGCGCCTGGGCCGAGGTGGCGGCTCACTACACGATCACCGATCGCCGCGCCGTCGATGCGCTGTCGCCGTTCTATGTCTGGACGCCCGACTATGCGGAGAAGCGGCTGGCGTGGAAGCGCCGCCATCCCCTGCACGTGATCCTGCTGCGGACCTATCGGATCCCGCGCCCGGTCACGGTCAAGGTGCGCGAGGAGTACGGCGGCTGTCGCTCCTGGCTGGAGCTGACCCGCGACCTCCCGTTCGAGGGCACGCCCGTGCTCTCCGACGAGGAGTTCGAGCGGGCCTCGGAGGCGATCGCCTCGATCGCCTCCGACCGCCAGGTCGTGCTCGTCTGACGTCATCGCTGGGATTGCCGGGCCCGCTGCGCACCGCACGGGTCCGGTGTCTCGGCGCGCGCCGATGACCTGGGTCGAGACGGTCTCGGCGTCGTTCACCGCTCGCCACGACTCCGACGCGGCCGATGACGCGCACCGCGTGCTCCAGTCCCTGGAGCGAGCCCGCGTCCATCTGGAGGCCGTCTTCCCCCGCATCCCCGAGGATCTGACCGTCGTACTTCACCCCGGGACGGCCGGACTGGCGTTCACCAACCCGCTGCTGCCGCTGGCGTGGCTGGCCACCGCTCCCGCCGCGCGCCGCTACGTCGTCGGCTGGGACGGGCGCAGCGAGCTGCACCTGCTCGCGCCGTCGGCGTTGCGGGCCCGCGCGTCCAACGTGCCCGGCTCGGCCCAGATGCTCGAGTACAGCGCCGCCTGCCTGTACGCCCGGCGGGTGATCATCGCCTCCAACCGCGACCTGGCCCGGGTCAACCCGGCGCTGCGCATCCGCCGCGAGCTGCGCTGGGCGTGGCTGCTGGAGGGCGGCGCCCGCTGGTTCGGCGGCCAGACCGAGCACGCTCGGCCGGCGATCGCCCGCCGCCTGCGCGAGGGCGGGACGCCCCGGTTCCCGCCGGGACTGCGCGACGCCACGCTGCTCGGCGGGACGGTGATCGACCTGCTGGCCCGTGAGCAGGGCGAGCGCGCCGCCGCTCGGTTCGTCTCCCGCCTGCCTCCCCAGGGTCCGCGGGCGGCGTTGTCGCAGGCGTTCGGCGGGCGCCCGGTCGTCCACACGGAGGGGGCCTGGCGCTCGCACCTGGCCCGGGTGGCCGCGGCTCAGTGAACCGCGAGGCTGATCAGCCACACGACCAGGGCGCCCAGCGCCAGCGCCAGCAGCAGGCCGGCCAGCAGCCGGCCGGGGCGCACCGGGCGCGGCGACGGCGCCGCCCCGATCGTCTCGGTCTGAAGCAGGATCTCGCGGGCGGCGTCGACCCCGGACATCGGGACCATCACGTCCCGGGGACCGGCGGCGAGGAAATCGGGGACGTCGAAGCCGGCGCTGCGCCGCAGCATGCTGGGCACCCCCTCCTCGAGCAGCAGGCCCTGGATGAACTCGCCCTCGGTCTGGTTGCGAGCCCAGGCGACCTTGACCAGCTCGCCCTCGCTGAGCTGCGGCTTGACCTTGCGGGCCCAGTCGTGGCGCTCGGACACCGGTTGGGCGCGCTCGCCCTCGGGCTCGTCGAACACCAGCGGCAACCGGCAGTCGGGGCAGAACCGCTCGTCGGCGGCGAACCGCGACCCGCATCCGGGGCAGATGAGAGCCGGCTGGTGCGCCTTGGACGGCATCGTCACGTCACGTCGAGCGTGGCATCGGCGACCTGGCCGTCGCGAATCTCGTAGGCCTTGACCTCGGGGTCGCCGTTGGCCAGGCCGACGATGACGTACAGGGCGTCGGGATAGAACGCCAGGTTGATGTCCGTCTGGGACGGATAGGGGGCGGTGCGCGTGTGGGAGTGGTAGATCGCGCCCAGGTCGTGACCGGCGTCGTCGATCGCCGTCTGGATCCGGTACTGCTCGGCGCCGTCGATCTCGTAGCGCAGGGGGCTCGCGGCGGCATTGATCGCCGGGTAGACGCTGAGCGCCTCCCCGTCGCGGCTGGCGATCATCCCGCAGCACTCGTTGGGCGCGTCGGCCCGGGCGTGGGCGACGATCTGGTCGTAGAGATCGCGGGGAATGCGCATCGGCGTCGAGGCTACCTCACTGCAGTCCGCTCACGAGGCCGTAGGGCGCCGCCGACGCCGGCTTGAACGGCGGCAGCTGCATCCCGAGCATCGCGTCGTGCTGGGCCTCGTTGGCCATGATCTGGCAGATGAGCTCGACCAGATCGGTGTCCTGGACGCCGGTCAGGGCCATGTTGTAGGCGCCGATCGTCACCTGCTCGAGCGTCAGCAGCAGCCGCACGGCGTCCAGCGGGCCCTTGAGCTGGCCCAGCCGGCCACCCACCCCGCGGTGGGCCAGGTACCGGTTGGCCTGGGCGTGGCTGACCGGGCCCGGCGGGACGGCGCCGCCACGCGCGCGCAGCCGCCGCTCGAGCGCGTTCACGTGGGCCTCCTCGTGGGCGGGAAACGTCGCCAGCGCCACCTGGGCGCCGTGGTTGAGGATGCCGGCGCCCAGCACCTGGCGGTAGCAGTAGAGCAGCAGCAGCTCCAGGCGAATCAGGCGCTGGAGGCGATCGGTCTCGTCGAACACCGGCATCGGGAACTTCTGGATGTGCGGGGCGCGGACGGCCTGCGCCGCGGCGGGGAAGATCAGGGCCGCCGCCCCCGCCCCGGCGGGGGTGAGCGGGGCCAGCCGGGCGCCGGCGGCCAGCAGCTCGCGCCGGGTCCGGTGCGCGCTCATTCGGATCCGGTGACGAACGGCCCGGGGACCGGCGTCTGGCCCTGTTGCAGGCGCAGCAGCGTCACGTGCTCGGCGTCGACGGTCAGGATGCTCGAGACGGCGGCCCGGATCGGGCCGGGCGCGAGGCGCGGGATCGCCCGCAGGTACAGGCCGATCTGCTGGGACTCCAGCGAGTGCAGCAGCGCCAGCACCTGCGCGGGCGTGGTCGGCGGGTTGGCGAACGGGTAGCTGTCGGCTCGCGGGGGGCCGATGCCGCCCGCCGCCCGGATCAGCCCGATCAGCTGGCCGGCGTGCTCGAGCTCGTCGGCGAGGAACTGGTTGGCGGCATGCGCCTCGGGCCGGGGCAGCAGCGGGATCGCGGCCACGTAGGCGGTGACGGTGCGGCGCTCGAGGTCGAGCGCCCGGGTCAGGATCGCCACGTCGTCGTGGGCGACCGCCGGCGACAGCGGTTGGGGGGCATCGCCGGGAGCGTCGGCGGCCTTGCCGGCGCTGCCGCAGCCGCCCAGCGCGACCGCGCCCACGCCGGCCAGCGCCGCCCCCGCGCCGCTGAGGAACGCGCGCCGCGAGGGCGCGCCGTCCGTGGTCACCACCAGACGGTGGAGTCCAGGTTCTCGATCTCTTGCACCGGCCGGGTGTAGATCCCCGACGACAGGTACTTCCACCCGTCGTCGCACACGATGAACACCACGTTGCCCTCGTCGAGCTCACCGGCGATCCGCACCGCCACGCGCGCAATCGCACCCGAGGACACGCCGGCGAACAGTCGCTCCTCGTCGAGCAGCTTGCGGGTCCACACGATCGCGTCGTGGTTGGTGACAAAGATCTTGCGGTCCAGCAGCGACAGGTCGATGATCGGCGGGATGAAGCCATCCTCCAGGGAACGCAGGCCCTGGACCGGCTCGCCCTGCATCGGCTCGGCGGCCACGATCTTGACGCCGTCGCCCAGCTCCTCCTTGAGGCGCCGGCCGTTGCCCATCAGCGTCCCACCGGTGCCCAGGCCGGCCACGAACGCGCTGACCTCGTCGAGCTCCTCGAGGATCTCCAGCGCGGTGCCGTTGTAGTGCGCGTCGGGATTGGCCTGGTTGCCGTACTGGTAGGGCATGTAATACGACGCGTCGCGCTCGGCCATGTCGAGCGCCTTCTCGACCGCGCCGTTGGAGCCCTTGGAGCCCTCGGAGTACACGATCTCGGCGCCGTACATGCGCAGCAGCTCGGTGCGCTCGGGCGTGACGTTCTCGGGCATGACGACCTTGACGTCGTAGCCCTTGTGGCCGCAGATCATCGCCAGCGAGATCCCGGTGTTGCCCGATGTCGGCTCGAGGATCGTCTGGCCGGGGCGGATCAGCCCCTTGTCCTCGGCGTCCTCGATCAGCGCCCGGGCGACGCGGTCCTTGACCGAGCCCGTGGGGTTGCGCGACTCCAGCTTGGCCCAGATCCGTACGCCCGGCTTGGGGCTCAGGCGCTTGAGCTCGATCAGCGGCGTGTGCCCGATCGACTGGACGATGTCGCCGTAGCGCCCCCCGCAGGGCTTGTTCTGCAAGCTCTCGGCGGCCATTGCTTCACGAAGTGTAGCGAGGCGCGCTGCGCTCGACCGGCGGGTCGTCCGGCACGCCCCAGTCGTGCCGGACGCGATCCGTCCCGCCGCGGGTCAGCTCCAGCCGCCCGCCGACGTCGTGGTGCTCGACATGCTCTGGCCCGGCGCCGGCGCGTCGCCGGCCGAGGACGATGACTTCGGCGCGTTCTCCTTGAACACGTGCCAGGTCCCGCCGAAGGCCTTGATCCCATCGCCGGCCGCCACGCCCTTCTTGCCGGCGTCCTCGATGAACGTGTAGAGCGGGTGGCCGTTGAGGGTCACCTGGGTAAAGCCCTTGCGCTTGACGGTGCCCAGCTTGCCGCTGACCCCGGCGGCCTTGGTCAGCTTGGCGCCGGCGGCTACCTTGACCGGCGGCCAGGCGCTCAGGCACGTCGAGGAGGTGCACAGCAGGTGGTGGGTGGTCTCCGGCAACAGCTCGTAGACGGCGACGCCGCGCGAGTTGACGGCGATCGACTCGGTCCGGTTGCCCGAGGGGCCGCTGAGCTTGGCCGAGGCGGCCCCCAGTGTGTCTGACTTGGCGACGGCGAACGCGGTCATGGCCAGAGCGGCGACGGCGGCGACCGCCAGCACCAGCCCGCCGAAGCCGAGGCCGCGGCCGCGGCGACGCAGGCCGCCGGCCTTGCGGTTGGGGTTCATGGGAATCCTCCTTTGGGTGGGACGCATCTGCCCCCCAAAGACGCCGGCATCCGGAAACCCTTCCCCGAGGCCGCCAGGAGTCGTGCGTGCCGGGCGGCCCCGACGCGCGGCGGCCGGCTAGCGCGAGCCGCCGGCCATGGCCGGCAGGATGACCAGCGTGTCGCTGTCGCCGACCGCCGTCTCCAGCCCGTCGAGCACGCGTACGTCCTCGTCGTTGAGGTAGACGTTGACGTAGCGGTTCAGGCCGCCGTCGGCGGCGAACAGCTGGGACTGGGTGTCAGGGTGAGCGTCGGCGACGGTGCGCAGGATCTCCCCCACGGAGGAGCCGTCGGCGCTCAGCTCCTTCTCCCCGCCGACGGCGGGACGGAGCACTGGTGGGATGCGAATGGTGGCCATGTCGCGGAGCCTACCTAGTGCGCGCCGGCGCAGAACGCCTCGTAATCGGGAAAGACGCCCAGCTCCTCGTCGGAGATCGCCTCGGGGTGACGGGAGCAGATCGGGCACTGCGGGTCGCGCCGCACCTTGACCTCGCTGACGGTCGCCGCCAGGGCGTCGTACATCAGCAGGCGGCCGACGAGCGGGTCGCCCTCGCCCAGGATCAGCTTGATCACCTCGGTGGCCTGGAGCAGGCCCATCGTCCCCGGCAGCACGCCCAGGACGCCGTTGGCGCCGCAGGACGGAGCCAGCTCGGCGGGCGGCGGGACCGGGAACAGGCAGCGGTAGCACGGCCCGTCATAGGGCTTGAACACCGACAGCTGGCCCTCGAACCCGAGGATCGCGGCCGAGACCACCGGGATCTGGAGCCGGACCGACGCGTCGTTGAGCAGGTAGCGGCTGGGGAAGTTGTCCAGGCCGTCGACCACGATGTCGTAGCCCGGCAGGATGTCCATGATGTTGTCGGCCCCCAGCCGGACGGCGTACTTGTTGACGGTCACGTCGGGGTTGAGCGCGGTGATCGTCTCCTCGGCGGAGTCGACCTTGGGGACGCCGATCCGCTCGGAGTTGTGGATCACCTGGCGCTGCAGGTTGGAGAGGTCGACCGTGTCGTCGTCGACGATGCCCAGCGTGCCGACGCCCGCGGCGGCCAGATACAGCGCGGTCGGCGAGCCCAGCCCGCCGGCGCCCAGCAGCAGCACCTTGGCGTCCAGCAGCTTCTGCTGACCCTCGGACCCGACCTCCGGCAGCAGCAGATGGCGGCTGTAGCGCTCGCGCTGCTCGGCGTTCAGGGTCCGGGGGACGTCGACGTCGTAGCCGCGGTCCTTCCACAGCGTGATACCGCCCGTCATCGACTCGACGCTCTCGTAGCCGAGGTCCTCGATCAGCGTCCGGGCGGCCCAGGCGGAGCGGTTGCCGGACTGGCAGTAGAGGATCACGTGCTGGGAGCGGTCGGGCACGGCGCCCTCGATGCGCGACTCCAGATACGACTTGGGCACGTGCTTGGCGCCGGGGATGTGCCCGGTGCCCCACTCCTCGGGCTCGCGAACGTCGATCACGACCGCGCCGTTGGAGAGCTGCTCGCGCACGACCGACGGATCGATCTCTTCGATCCTGCTCTTGATCTGGCGGAGTACTTCGGCTCCGGACGGGCTCATCGGTGAAAACTCCTCAAAGGCAGTATGGATTCAATACTTCAGTGAGTATAGCGCCGGGGAGCGGGCCCGCCAGGGCCTTGAGAACTAGTCGGGAATGGGTGCCGTGGCGGGCAGTCCGCGGGCCTGGTATTCGGCGTAGCGGCCCTGCCAGCGCGCGGATTTGAACGGCCGCGACGGCGTCTCCCCGGAGACCACCTCGTCCAGCATGTCCAGGCAATCATCCCACCCCGCGGCATCGCGCGCGGCCTTTTCAGCGCTGTCGAGCACGACGCTGAAGCTCAGCCGGCATGCGTCGCCCTCGTCTGACTCGGCCAGGTCGAAGGTGAGCTCGTCCTCGCCCCAGGTGAACACGAGGCGCGTGGGCGCCTGCACCTCCCGGATCTCGCCGCTCATCCGGGGGAAGCGGTCCTCCTCGAAGCGAAACGTGATCGGCTCGCCCGGCCGGAGCTCGTCGAACTCCACCGAGGTCGGGAACCACTTCTCCAGCCGGGCCGGGGTGGTCACCGCGGCCCACACCTCCGTGATCGGGTGCGGGAACGTGCGCTCGAAGCGGACGACCGGGCGGCCGTCGATCTCCTGATAGGTGCCGGTGGCGTTGGGCATGCGTCGCTAGTCCTCTCGGTCGGGGTCGTCGGTGGTCTCGTCCAGATGGCGGCCCAGGGCATCCAGGGCCTCCTCCCACGCGCGGCGGTACGGCGCGACCCAGTCGGCCAGCTCGGCCAGCGGCGCCGGCTCGAGCTCGTAGACCCGCCGCTGGGCGTCCCGGCGGACCCGGACCAGCCCGGCCTCGCGCAGGGTCTTGAGGTGCTTGGAGGTCCCGGGCTGGGTCAGCCCCAGCTGCTGCGTCAACTCGGTGACGGTGCGCGGGCGGGCCAGCAGGAGCGCCAGGACGGCGCGCCGGTGCGGGTCGGCGACGGCTGTCCAGGTAGATGCCATAGCGGTAATATAACCCATCTTGCATGTACGCGCGTCGTGGGGGTCGCCAATCGTCCGTGGGCCCGTGAGAGGGGCCCGGGCGCGCGTCAACGGGCGGCTGTCGAATGGGTGCGTGGGGCGGTCCGGCATGCCGCTTGGCGTGCGCCGACGTGGAAAACGCGCCAAACCGCGAAAGGCCATAGGCATTTGTCACGTTTTCCACGCCACAGGGCGATCTGGGGCCAAACCTGTCAGCGCCCAGCAGGTTTGTCCGCCAACCAGCAACCCTCACGGGGTCCGCCGGCGACGCCGGTCACCGTCCAGGCGATCGCCCCGCGTCTACCATCGACGACCGCTCGTGCGCCCCCCGGTCGACCACATCCCCGCGCCCGCCTTCCCGCCGCGCCTGCCGTGGATCAACGGCGATCCGTTGCGGATGGACGAGCAGCTCGGCCGGCCGGTGCTGGTCGAGTTCTGGGACTTCTGCCGCCCCAACTCGATGCGAACGCTGCCCTACCTGCGCGCGTGGCACGAGCGCTACGCGGCGCGCGGCCTCAAGGTCATCGGCGTCCACACGTCCGGGTTCGGGCCGTCACAGGACCCCGACGCGGTGGCGGCAGCCGCGCACCGGCTCGGGATCCCCTATCCGGTGGTGGTCGACGTCGAACTCGAGATCTGGCAGCTGTACGGGAATCTGGGGTGGCCGGCGCGCTATCTGTTCAACGGCGAGGGGCGGCTGTTTGACTTCCACTACGGCGAGGGCGGCTACGCCGAGTCCGAGCGGGCGCTGCAGGAGCTGCTCGGTGTCGAGGGCGAGCTCGTGCAACCGGTCCGTCCCGAGGACGCCGAGGGCGCCGTGCTCGCCATGCAGAGCGAGGACGTGCCCGGTCCCTACAGCGGCCCCTACGAGGCCGGGGGCGTGTGGGCGGTGCTCGACGGCCGGGGCACGGTCACCGCCAACGGGCAGGTCCAGACCGTCGATCACCCCGGCGCCTATGAGCTGATCGCCCACCCGCACAGCACCGCCGGCGAGCTGACGCTCGCACTCTCCGACGGGGTGACCTGCCTCGCCGTGTGCTTCACCCCCGGCCTGGCCCCGACCTGAGAGCGGGCAACGGGCTAGCGTTGCCCGTCGAGCAGGTTGATCAGCCGCGGCGGTCCGTCGTCCTCCACGACGACCGCGAACCCGGGCCGGTACGGGCTGCGCGCCGGGTCCTCACCCAGAAACGCCGGCTCGTGGACCCAGCAGCCGCTGTTGATCAGCCCCGCGCCGCTCGGAGCGCGCCACTCCCCTGCGTCATCGCCGGGCAGCGGGCCCGCCCGGTGGGTGTGGCCGAAGATGACCCAGTCGGCCTCCACCCCGGTCCGCGCGCACACCTCGCCCATCGCCCGCAGTCCGGCGCCGCGCAGCGCCGGACGCGAGAGCTCGGGGCGCAGCGGCCCGAGGCCGGCCCGGTTCAGCGCCGCCACCACGCCGGGCCAGGCGAGCGCCGTGGCCCGCCCGCGCAGCCGGCGGCGGCCCGGCCCCGTCAGCGCTCGCCAGCCGCGCACGGATCCGCCGTGCAGGACGCCGCTGCGCTCGGGGTCGGCCCGCTGGGCGATGGCATGGACCCAGGCGTAGATGGGCACGAGCACCGCCTCGTAGTCCTCGGCGCAGCTGGGGGCGGCGCTGTCGAGCGCGACGACCCGCCGCATCACGCCGGCGGCGAGCCGCTCGATCGTCGGCACGGTCAGGTGCAGATCCAGGTAGTGGCCGTGGGTGGCATAGATGTCCTCGCGCAGCCACACCCCCGGATAGGCGGCGGTCACCCGTGCGGGCGCCAGGAGCTGCGCCACCCGGGCCAGCGGCTCGCCGTCGTGCCAGTCGACCGCTGACTGCAGCCCGAGCGCCGGCGGCCGACCGTCAGCGGCCCGCCGATCCGCCCAGCCCTGCACGACGGGGTGGTCGTGGTTGCCCGCCACCGTCACGACCTCGGCGCTGTCGCCCAGCGCGGCCCCGATCTCGCGCAGCGGCTCGGCCGCGACCGCCAGCGCATCGCGCAGCGGGCCGTGGCGCAATTCGATCAGGTCGCCCAGCAGGACCAGCCGGTCACAGCCGGCCAGCGCCTCGATCAGCCGGGCCCGGGTCGCGCCGTCGCGCAGGACGTCGGCCCGCGCGTGCGTGCCGAAGTGCACGTCGGAGAGGACCAGCGTTCTCAGCTGCGCCCCCGCCGCCGGCGCTACGCCGCGTCCGCCATCCCCTGGCGGATGACCTTGGGCAGCATGAAGCGGACGTCCTCGGAGACGACCTGGACCTCGCGCACCTCGGCCGTCCCGCGGGCCCGGAAGTAGTCGACCAGGCGCTGGACCAGCTCCTCGGGGGCGCTCGCGCCGGAGGTGATCCCCACCACCCGCTTGCCGGCGAACCACTCCTCGCGGACCTGGGACTCGTTGTCGATCAGGTAGGAGTCGGCGCCGTGCTCGCGGGCCACCTCGACCAGCCGGTTGGAGTTCGACGAGTTGCGGCTGCCGATGACCAGCACCAGATCGGACTGCTGGGCCAGCTGCTTGACCGCCAGCTGGCGGTTGGTGGTGGCGTAGCAGATGTCGTCGGTGCGGGGCCCGACGATCGCCGGGAACCGCTCGCGCAGGCGATTGATGATCGCGCGCGTCTCATCCACCGAGAGGGTCGTCTGGGAGATGTAGGCCACCTTGCTGGGGTCGCGGACCTCGAGCCGGTCGACGCCGGCCTCGTCCTCGATCAGGACGATGTGCTCAGGGGCCTCCCCCATCGTGCCCTCGACCTCCTCGTGGCCGGCGTGGCCGACGAGCACGATCGTGTAGCCCTCGGCGGCGAACTTCTTGGCCTCGCGGTGGACCTTGGTCACCAGCGGACACGTGGCGTCGATCGTGTGCAGCCCCTGGGCCGAGGCGCTGGCGTGCACGCTGGGCGACACGCCGTGGGCGGAGAACACGACGGTGGCGCCGGAGGGCACCTCGGACTCGGACTCCACGAACACCGCGCCGCGGGCGCGCAGCTGCTCGACGACGTGCTTGTTATGAACGATCTCCTTGCGCACGTACACCGGCGCGCCGTAGAGCTCGAGCGCGCGCTCGACGGTCTGGACCGCCCGGTCAACGCCGGCGCAGTATCCCCGGGGCGCGGCGAGCAGAATCGTCTCCGGCATGCAGTCGGTCACGCCCACGAGTGTAGGCCCGCAAGATGAGAGGACGTTTGGAAACCGTCTCAGTCGTTGGCGGTGACGGCCTCGAGCAGCTGCGCGAACTGGCGACGGGCGGCCTCGCGCCGGGCGGGGATGAACTCGCTGGGCACGTCGTCAGGCGGGGGCTCGTAGCCCCGGAGCACCTGGCGGGCGACCGAGGCGCGATGGACCTCGTCGGGCCCGTCGTAGATCCGCGCCGCCCGGGCGAAGCGGTACATGGCCTCGAGCGGCAGATCGGTCGAGTACCCGAGGCCCCCGTGGGCTTGGAGCGCCCGGTCGACGACGTCGTGCAGGACCTGGGCGCCATAGAACTTGATCATCGCGATCTCCTTGCGCGCCGCCATGACCCCCTGCGTATCCATCTTCCAGGCGGCGTGCAGCGTCATCAGGCGAGCCGCTGACATCTCGGCTTCGGAGTCCGCGATCCAGTTCTGGATCGTCTGGTGCCCGCTCAGCGTCGACCCGTGCGCGAAGCGATACAGCGACCGCTCGCACAGCATGTCGAAGGCCCGGCGGGCGACGCCCAGCCAGCGCATGCAGTGGTGGATGCGGCCGGGATACAGCCGCTGCTGGGCGATGAGAAAGCCCGCGCCCTGCGCCCCGAGCAGCGCCGAGGCGGGGACCCGCACGTTCTCGTAGCGGATCTCAGCATGGTTGCCGTAGCGCCCGAAGCTCTCGTAGGGGTGCTCCATGGTGGCCACGTCGCGGACGATGTCCACGCCCGGGCTGTCGGCGTCGACGATGAACATCGAGGCACGGTTGTGTGGCCGCGCCTCGGGGTCGGTGACCGCCATCACGATCAGGAAGTCCGCGATCGAGCCGTTGGAGGTGAACCACTTGTGGCCGTTGATGACCCAGTCGTCGCCGTCGCGGACCGCGTGGGTGCGCAGCAGCGTCGGATCCGAGCCGGCGGTCTCGGGCTCGGTCATGCTGAACCCGGACCTCAGGTCGCCGGCCAGCAGCGGGTGCAGGTAGCGGTCCTTCTGCTCGGCGGTGCCCGCCATGGCGAGGATCTCCGAGTTGCCCGAGTCCGGCGCGGCGTTGCCGAACATCAGGGGCGCGATCGGGCTGGAGCCGAGGGTCTCGTGCATCAGGCCCAGCCTGACCTGCCCGAATCCCTGCCCGCCCAGCTCGGGGTCCAGGTGCGCCGCCCACAGTCCCTGGGCCCTCACCTGATCCTGAAGCGGTACGGCGGCCTGGCGCAGGCCGTCCCAGCCGAGCTCGTCGAGCAGCGTCTCCAGCGGCCAGACCTGCTCGCGGACGAACGCGCGCATCCACTCCAGCTGGCGCTCGAACTCCGGCTCGGTGGCGAAATCCCAGGGCATCTCCGTCCACCCGAACGCTACCTGACGTGATCGGGCGAGGTTTCCTGGGGGGACCTACATTCCAGTAGGCTTGGATTTCGCAGTCGCCAGCCGGGAGGGGCATTTGACGCAGCAGCATCTCGATCGCCTCACTTCGATTGACGCTTCGTTCCTGCATCAGGAGGGGCGCTCGTCGCACATGCACATCGGCGGCGTGCTGCTGTTCGAGGGGCCGCCGCCCTCCTTCGACGACTTCCTCGACCACGTGCGATCGCGACTGCACCTCGTGCCGCGCTACCGCCAGAAGCTGGCCACGCCGCCGCTGGAGACCGGCCGGCCGCTGTGGGTCGACGATCCGGACTTCAACCTCGAGTACCACGTGCGCCACACCGCGCTGCCGGCGCCGGGCGAGGAGCAGCAGCTGTTCCTGCTGGCCTCGCGGATCGCCTCCCAGCAGCTGGACCGGACCAAGCCGCTGTGGGAGCACTGGCTCGTCGAGGGCCTGGCCGACGGGCGCTTCGCCGTGATCTCCAAGACCCACCACTCGTTGGTGGACGGCATCTCCGGCGTCGACCTGGCCTCGGTCCTGTTCGACTCCGAGCGCGACCCGCCCCCGCCGGACACCGGGCTCGAGCCGTGGCGGCCTGAGCCCGAGCCCTCCCCCGCCGACCTGGTGGTGGCCGGCGCGCGCGGCGTGGTCACGACCACCGCCGAGCTGGTGGGCCGCTCGGTGATGGCCGCGACGCGCCCGGCGACGTCGCTGAACCTGGTTCGCGACGTGCTGGAGGGGCTGGGGGAGCTGGTGTGGGCCGGGCTGAACCCGGCGCCGGAGACCCCGCTCAACCTCCCGATCGGCCCTCACCGGCGCTTTGCAGTGGTCCGCCAGCAGCTGGAGGATTACAAGGAGGTCAAGAACGCGCTGGGCGGCACCGTCAACGACGTCGTGCTCACCGTGGTCTCCGGGGCGCTGGCGCAGTGGCTGCAGTCCCGCGGGGTGCGGACCGAGGGACTCGAGATGCGCGCGCTCGTTCCGGTGTCCGTGCGGACCAACGCCCAGCGCGGCAGCCTGGGCAACCAGCTGACGGTGATGCGCGCGCCGCTGCCGGTCTACATCGAGGACCCCGTGGCCCGCCTGCGCTTCGTGCGCGCCGCCATGGACGGCCTCAAGGAGTCAAAGCAGGCGGTCGGGGCGGCGACCCTGGCGGCCGTCAACAGCCTGGCCCCGCCGACGATCCTGGCCCAGGCGTCGCGGCTGAACTTCTCGACCCGCCTGTTCAACCTGCTCGTCACGAACATCCCCGGGCCCCAGGTGCCGCTGTACGTGCTCGGGCGCGAGCTCCAGGACCTGTTCCCAGTGGCCTTCCTGCCCGAGGATCACGCGCTGGCGGTGGCGATCATGTCCTACAACGGCGCCCTGGACTACGGGCTGCTGGGCGACTACGACGCGATGCCCGACATCGACCTCGTCGCGGACGGCATCGAGTCCTCCCTGGCCGAGCTGCTGGCGGCCGCGCGCGGCCGCACGCCCCAGCGGGCCCGCCGCGCCGCGGGCAACGACAGCGCGACCGCACCAGAAACCGCTTCGCCGGCCACCGACGCCAACGGCAGCCCCGCCCCGATCGTTCCCGTCGGCCAGGGGCGCACCAAGCACGGCCCGGCCGCCGACATGCGAGCCAAGCGCGAGCGCGGCTCCCGTCCCGCCCGCAAGCCAGCCGACGGCTGACAGATCCCACAAAGGAGCCCGATGGACGACGATGGCCTCATCAAACCCGGCGAGATCGCCTTCCACCTGGAGCTGACCGCGGCTCAGCTGAAGATCGTTCACACCGCGCTCAAATCGCTGCTCGACGACCTGGGCCGCCACCAGCACGAAGTCCGCGACGTCGTGCTGGCCGTGCTGGACAAGTTGCCCGGCGAGCACGACATCCGGGCGATCGACCTCAACCGCGAGCTGGGCGGCCCCCCGGTTTAGCGCCGGGCCCCGCGCGGGGCCGCCGGACGTGCGACGAGGGGCTGTGCGACAGGCTCTAGAAACCGAGGGCGAACTTCGCGTCCTCGCTCATCAGCTCGGGCGTCCAGGGCGGCGCGAACGTCATCGTCGACTGGACGTCCTGGACCCCGTCGAGCTCTGAGACGAACTCCTCGATCTGCTCGGACACCTGGGGGCCGATGGGGCAGCCCGGGCTGGTCAGCGTGTATGTGACGCGCACCGTGCCGGCATCGACCTCGACGTCGTAGATGAGACCGAGCTCGACAAAGTCGAGGCCGAGCTCGGGGTCGATCACGTCGCGCAGCGCGTCGGTGACTTCATCGACTGTGGCCATCTCGGTGAGTCTAGTGTCCTCACTCGGGACCCGGTCGGGACCGGCCGTCGGACGGCCCACTCGGAGCGCAACCATGAGAGCGCTCACCCGCCCGCGGGCCATCTCACCGGAACGCGCGTTCCGGTGTGCGCCGCATTTAGGAAAATTAAGGTGCCGACAGGGGGTCGCGCGTCTTGCCAACGACCGCGTGATTTGAGTAGGTTTCCCGCCATCGTCGTCTTTCATGACAAGCCACCGACGTTGCGATGCGCCGGCGATGAGGACCGGAGCACGCAAGGATCTCGCCGCCGGGCGCTCACTCGCGCCATCCGCGCCCAGGCCGATGTCGTCGTCGACCTCTCCGAGCTGGTGTTCGCCGACGCATCGCTCATGCTGGACCTGGCGATGCTGGCCCGCCGTCTGCGCGCTCACGACCGCGCCATCCGCCTGTGCGGCGCCCAGCCGCAGATCCGGACCCTGATCGAGCTGATCGGGCTGCACAAGCTCCCGGGCATCCTGCTCGAGGGACCGGCCACCGCGGTCGCCTGATCGGCCGGGTTCGGCCGGACCGCTGACCCCGCGAAAGCGCCGGTCACGCCTGGTGTTGGCCGCCCTCCGGGCCCCGTCGGGGCTCCGTCCGGGGCAGGGCCTACCTTTCGCGCATCCGCATCCCCTAGTCGGAGCTGCAATGACCCTCTGCTTCATCGAACCGCAGAACGCCATCCGGGTGATCGCCGACTCGGTCGGTCGCGAGGCGCGCCGCCAGATCTTGGGCGAGGTGGTACGTGCGTGGGTGGATGAGATCCCGGAATCGGAGCTGGACTCCCATTACGCCAAGGCGGTGGCCGACCTTGACGAGCACGATCTGTCGCTGCTGGCCGCGTGGCATGTCTCGCTGGAGGTCGGACATCCGCTCCCGAGCAAGGAGTTCCTGGTCAACGTGTTCCCGTCGCTGGGCGACAACCGCCGGGAGGCGCTGAAGATCGCCGCCGGCTTCCGCGGCGAGGAGGCGTTCGAGGCCGGCGTCGGCGAGGAGCAGGCCTTCGACACGGTCCTGCCATGGCTGTCGGAGGAACGCTGCACGTCGCTGGCGGCGGAGTGCCTCGAGCTGTACTGCTGGGACCGGCTGGGCGTGGAGAACTGACCGGGAGATCTAGCCCGCGGGGATGGTGACCAGCGCCGCGCTGCCGTGGGGCACCGGCAGCTTGATCGTGCCGTCGGTGGCGGCCACGTGCGCCAGGCGGGGCGCGGCCAGCTCGCCGCTGGCGGTCTCGGCGCCGTAGGAGCGCCCGCCCAGGGTGACGCCCCCGGTGCTCGACACGCTCGGCGCCCGCATCCGCTCCACGGTCGCGGTCGCCGTGACCGCCGCCGGCAGATGCAGGGTCACGCTCCGGTTGCGCCGCTGATCCTTGTTGATGAGCACGACGCGAACGGTCCCGTCGGGGGCTCGCGTGGCCCAGGTGCTGAAGTCCGTGTTCCGGCCCTGATCCCCGACGCTCAGCAGCTGCGCGCCCGCCGGGGCGGCCTGGGCGAAGAGCTGGAGGCCGTAGTACACCGGGCGGACCTGCGCCCGCCAGCGGCCGCCGGTGTCGCTGAACTGGAACAGCTCGTAGGCGGCGTTGGGCAGGGTGTGCATGTCGATCCCGTCGACGCCGGCGCGGGCGAGGGAGAACAGGGCGTCGGTCACCCACAGGGCGCTGGCGAACGCGTTGCTGACCCCGGTCTTGCCGCGGCACGCGGCCGAGTTGAGCTCGTCCACGCGCAGCAGCCGGTGCTGACCGTGGGCGATCGCGACCCAGCGCTTGAGACTGTTGGCCAGGCCGGCGGACGCGTAGGTGGAGAGCAGGTGCGAGATCGACGGGTACTGGGGCGAGCTGGGCGGCACGTAGCAGTTGCGCAGCGGATAGCGATGCACCGTCATCATCGACACGCGGCGCTCGCCGGCCAAAAAGCGCGACATCGACCCCACCCACGATCCGTTGCTCGGGGTCGGCCCGATGGCGAGCGCCGGACCGGCGAGGGTCAGCCGGGGAGCCGCGGCGGCGATCGCGTTGAACTGGCGGTGGAACGCCGGGTAGCCGAAATTCTTGGGGCGCGCCGGCACGGGCACGCCGAAGAAGGAGTGCGCGACGGTGACCTTGCCGTAGACGTTGGGCTCGTTGCCGATCTCCAGCGCCTCGAGGCTCGGCCCCAGCGCCTTGACGAAGCCGCGGGCCTCGGCCGCGGCCAGGCGCGGCTCGTCGGCGCCCAGGTTGAGCCCCATGATCAGCTTCGCGCCCAACCGCTTTGCCAGCGCGGCGGTGGTGGCCATCCAGCTCGGCGTCAGCGGGTAGGAGACGTAGGCGGGCGGCCCGACGCCCGCCGCCGGGACGTAGGAGACGTCGGTGCTGTCGCCGCCGATCCGCAGCACCGGGGCCTGCCCCGGGGTGAGATTGCGAATCAGCTGCACGAGCACCGGATTGATGTGGCGCGGGTCTGACCCGGTGTAGGTCCGGACGGCCTGGAACTCGAACGAGAAGCCGAGAAAGCCCGACGGGATGGGGTTGCCCACGGACGTGTCGCCGACCGTGACCGTGAGTGGAGGATCAGAGAGCGGACGCGACGAGACCACGCCGGCCGCCGAGTCCCCGCCGCGCGCCCGGCTTCCGGAGGACGATCGGGCGCCACCGCCGGCGGCTGCCGACGCGCCGGCGGCCGTGGACGCGCCGGTGGCCGCGGACGCGCCGCCAGCGGTCGACGCCACGGCCGCGCCGGCCGCGACCGTCGCAGTCGAGGCCGTGCTCGGACCGCCGGCGCTGAGCAGGACGCCCGCCACCACCGAGCCGACCAGCAGCAGCGCCGCCGCGACCGCGGGTAGGACCCATGACTGTCTCCATCCGGGCATCGTCAGCTCAGCGAGAGTCGTTCAACGCCGCCTCGGTGTCGGCGATCGCCTGCTCGGAGGACTGAAACCAGACCGCGCGCATTCCCATCGCGCGCGCGGCGTCGCAGTTGATCTCGATGTCATCGATGAACAGCGCGGCCGCGGCCCCGAACCCCAGCCGCTCGAGGGTGAGCTCGTAGATCCGCGGCTCGGGCTTGCGCACGCCGACGAACGCCGAGTCGACGATGACGTCGAAGATCTCGTCGACCGGCAGCATCGCCCGCCACAGGCGCTCCCATTCCCGGACGTTGTTGGTGCAGATCGCCAGCCTGTAGCCGCGAGCGCGCAGGCCGCGCATGTAGTCGATCATCGGCTCGTTGGGCTCGAGGTGCGCGAAGTAGCTCTCGCCGAACCCGTCGAGCGAGACCGGGCGGCCGAGCTGCTCGGTCAGCTGCCGGCTGAGGGTGGCCAGGAACTCGGGCTCACCGAGCCGGCCGGTCTCGAGATCGAACAACGGGTTGGCCCCGCGCCGCGCGGCGATCGCGCCCATCGCGGTCCCCAGCGCCTCCGGCGAGACCCCGGACGACCGCTGGAACGCCTCGAAGGATCCCGCCAGCGGCGACGTGAGCACGCCACCGAAGTCGCTGATGATCGCCCCGACGCGCTCCATCTCCCCCTCAGAAGCTGGCGAGCACGTACACGCCGGCGCCCTCGCGGCCGCGGCTGTGACATCGCAGCGGCACGACGCGGAGCCTGCGCGGGCCGGTCTGGAGATCGGCGCCCGCGCCGCTGGCCTCCCCGGCCGCGCGGCGGGGAAACTCGTCCTCGCCCTCGCCGATCCACAGCTCGAGGTTCGCCCGGGTGGGCACGCCGGCCTCGGTGTAGGTCGTCGACAGGCGGGGGTCGTTGACCGGGGTCCAGCCCTCGGGGTCGAACAGGGTGGCCGCGACCAGGTCGGACTCCTGGCCGGCGTCCTCGTCAGCGCGGAGCGACTGCAGCATGAAGGCCTCGTCGTCAGCGAACCAGCCGGCCACCGCGCGCGCCGAACCGAGCGACCCGGCATCGACGCCGTCGATCACGGAGCGGGTGCCGATGCACTGCAGCTCGCGCTCGGCGCCGCCCAGCGTGATCGTGCCCTGCACCCGGCACAGCTCCTGGAAGCCGCTGACCGCCTCGCCGTCATCGGCCGCCTCAGGGGTGACGTCCTCGCCGTGGCTCGCGACGCGGAGGTCGAACCCGTCGCCGGTGAGCCGCCAGCCGCGGCCATCGCCGTCCCAGACGGCATCGAACGGGCCGTCGGTCGCCAGTGCGTCGGCGCCTGAGCCGAACGCCACCAGGGGCGCGGGGGCGCTGATGACGGCGCCCCACACCCCGCCCTGCACGTCGCCGAACGCGAGGGTCCGCAGCTGGGCCGCGTCGCCGGTCGTCATCCGTGCAACTGCGGCTGGTCGACGTCGGTGGCCGTCGAGTCGACGTCGTACGCCGACCCGGGCCGCCTGAATCCAGTCGCCGCCACCACCATGCGGCTCCGGAAGTTGCGGGCGATGGTGCCGCGGGCCAGCGCGCGGGTGGGGGCCGCCAGCAGGCACAGCCCGATCACGTCGGTGATGAAGCCGGGGATGATCAGCAGGATCCCACCGAGCAGGACCAGGGCGCCGTCGATGGCCTCGCGGCCCGGGGGCCGGCCCTCGGCCACCGCCGCGCTCAGCCGCCGCCACGCCGCGCGGCCCTCGGCCTTGGTCAGCCACAGGCCGATCGGCCAGCCGATCACCACCAGGATGACGGTCAGCAGCACGCCGATCGCCTCGGCGACCTTGATCGCCACGAACAGCTCGGCGACCGGCCACAGGATCAGGAAGAGCAGGGCAAGCATTACAACGCTAAGGCTAGACGTCAGCGCCAAGAGGCGGCGAAGAGATGGCGCCCGAGTTGACGGCTTACAGACCCAGCGCCTGCTCGGTCGTCGCGAGCAGGTCGGGATCGGGGCCGTCGGCCGGGCCCATCCCAAGGCTCGCGCGCTCCCCGCGCTCCCAGTTGAACAGCCCCAGATCCAGCGCGGCCAGCGGCACCCCGCAGGCCTGCGCCAGCTCGGCCGCCCGTCGTTCGAGCAGCATCGGGTCACCGATGCCGAGCACCCGCTTGGCGGCCAGCGTGACCGGGTCGTTGCCTCCCAGACCGAGGGCGCTGGCGCTCAACTCATAGACGCCGGTCTGGCCCAGGCTGGCCAACAGGTCAAAGCGCGCGCCGCGGTGCAGCCCGGGCAGGGCGAGGCGCTCGAACGCACGGGCGAACCGCCGGTCGGGCGCCCACGCCGCCTCCCCGGTGTAGGCCGACGCCTGCGATCCGGCGCGGCCGGCCCAGGCGAGGTAGGCATCGATCGTCCGCAGGCCGCGACCAGGTTCGTGGGCGGTGCGGGGACCGGTCGGCACGTCGTCGACCGCGGGCGGCTGACCGGAGGACCAGGTGGTCCGGGCCTGCTCGATCCCGGCGAACGGCGTCTCGCCGTCGAGCGGTCCCAGGTAGGCGATGAGGAACGCCAGCCAGCTGCGCTCCTCGACATCGCCGCCCGGGTCGGCGACCTCCGCGTAGAGCCCGGGCGGATCCTCGGCCAGGCGGGCCAAGCGGGTGGCGGCGAAGGCGAGCTCCCCGGCGAGGCGCTGGGCGTCGGCGCCGGAGCGCAGGCCGGGCGCGAGCGGGGAGCGGAAGCCGTCCTCGGCCCCGCGGCTGAGCCGGCGTACCGTGACGCGCTGCGAACCGCGGCCCCCGGCTGACCGCGCCCGGGTCGACGTGTGGCCATCGGCGCCACCGCCCGCGCCAGCCGGCGGACGCCCCGGGCGAACGGTGTGGCCTCCGGGCGAGACGACCGGGCGCATCTCGACATCCTGCTCGCGGGCGCAGATCGGGCAGTTCTGGACGAGATGGTTGTGGCGGCAGAAGGTCGGCATCGGGGGGCCTGACGGCCGACGCTGAACTATAGGTCCGCCGCGGCGACCGCCGGGCCACCCCCGCCCCCCAAGGCCCCGGGGGAGCGTGACCGATGCTCCGCCCGGCCGCTCTCCCACGCCGGCCGGAATGTTCGCGCTGCACGGCATGGGCAGGTTTGCGTAGGATTGCTCAGGTTTTGGCGCAACGCCGGGACCGTGCCAAGAGGGGGAACGATGCACAGACGTCCGTTCACACGCCGGGGTGGCGTGACCGTCATTTCCGCGATCGGCCTCACGGTCGGCCTCGCCGTCGTGGGGCCCGGGACCGCCGCGGCGATGCCGTCGGGTCAGACGGTCACCCCCCGGCACGGCAAGCCGTTCGTCCCGGCCCGGGGCGACTGGGAGGGAACCGTCGGCGGGTTCGCCGCCAGCTTCGAGCTCACCGGCGACACCGCCCTGCACCGGCAGGCCGGCCTGCCGCCGTACGGCATCCGGAACCTGGTGATGCTGCGGCCGAGCGGATGCCCGGTCAGCACCTCGCACTACACCGAATCGATCGTCACCGGCAAGGTGCCGGTTGCCCTCGGCCGCTACGGATCGCTCAACCTCGCGTCGTTCCATCTGGCGGGCAGCCTCACCGGCGCGCGCGGGGCGACGCTGTCCGGGTCCTACGCGCCGGGCGGCTGCCACGGCCGGCTGATCTGGCGCATGCGGCCGGCCAGCCGCCGCAGCGTCGACGACGGCGCGTGGACGGTCCACTTCGCCGACGGCGAGCGCGACAGCTTCGTCGTCCAGGCCGGCGGGCGGCTGGCCACCGGCGTCGGACTCCCGCGTACGGTGGCGACGTGCAACGGGCTAGAGGGCTCGCTGGATGCGTTCATCGGGCCGCAGGGCGACGCCGCGGTGTCGCAGGGCGGGGTCCGGCTGACCCTGCACTTCGCCGGCGGCCAGGCCAGCGGGAGGTTGACCGCGCAGGGTTGCAGCGGCTCGATCGCGCTCTCAGCGACGCACGCGGGCAGCTGAGCCCGAGCGGGCGGGCGGCCCCGCGACCTGGGCGACGATCGCGGCGTCCGCCGGGATCGCGCCCTCGGGAGTGACGGCGCCATCCCGGCGGCGGTGCTCCTTGGCCCGCGCCATGACCTCGCGGAAGCTGGTGAACCGGAAGATGAGGATCAGCGCCGCGAACCCCAATGCCGAGCTCAGCACGGCGGTGGCGATCTGCTGGCCGACTGAGAAGGCGGCCGTGCCCGGGTTGCCGGCAAAGATCGTGAGCAGCAGCGCCTGCTGGACCCCGGCGCCGCCGGGGGTGAACGGGAACACCGAGGCGACCACCTGGACGGCCAGCACCAGGAGCGCGTTGCGGACCGACCCGCCAATGTGGAAGGCGTCGAGCAGCGCCCAGTAGGAGGCGAAGCGGGCGATCCAGCTGGCGAACTGCCAGGTGGCCATCTCTCGCCGGTACCGCCGGCGGTCCTTGAGGATGGTCAGCCCCAGCCGGACGCGCTGCCAGAACGCGCGCACCTTCGCGGAGAGCAACGCGAAGCCGACCAGGAACGCGATGCCCAGAACGGTGAGGAAGAACAGGGTGAACCGCATGTGAGAGGCGAAGAAGCTGATGTCGAACGCCGGCAGCTTGGAGAAGTCCGGGGGCTTGGGGAACACTCCCTGGGTGAACGCGAAGCACATGATCAGCAGCCCCATGAACCAGTCGAAGATCACGCCCGTCGACAGCGCGGTGGCGATCGTCGGGTAGCTCGACCCGGCGATCGAGATGCGGGTGAGAAACAGCTGCGCGACGTTGCCGCCCCCGAGCGGGAACACGTTGTTGACGGCGTAGCCGACCATGTAGGCGCCCCACACGTCGCGCCACCGGACCCGCTCGTCCGGATAGGCGGCCCGCACCGCGTGAAACAGCGCCCGCGAGCGCAGCAGGAGATACAGAGCGTAGAGCGCGAGCCCCAACAGCAGTGACGGCCAGCTGAGGCCGGCCAGCTGGGAGAAGAACGTGCCCGCCGACGACAGCAGGCTCTCGATCGTGCCCCCGACGGAACTGGCGTGTTGGTGTGCCCCGGGATGGGCGCCGGCGACCATGGCCAGGACGGGAGTGAGCACCGGAGTCGCCATTCTCACACGGTCGCACACACGGCAGTCGTCGCCGCGTTACACCTCAACCTGGAGCGAGCTCGTGGCAACCGGTTCTCGCCCGGAAAAGGACCGGGGGGCCCAGATCCATCTGGGCCCCCCGGAGAGTCAGGGAAGTGGGGGCGCAGTTCCCTGACCGACAGGGGCGAGTTTCCCCGTCCCAAGCTTTGAGTAAACCTCAATGCCCCGAACAATTTAGTCTAGGCACAGCTGACGGCCGCACCACCTGGCTTAACGTATCAGCTTCCAACCCGGCCGTGGATAAGAATCCGCCCGGCGCCCGTCGGTTCCAACGTTTGTCTATTCGGCGGGACTCGGTGGTTTCCTGTCGTCCGTTTGCGAGCGGTCAGGGGCTTGCAAACACAGGCGATCAGCGGCCGCGAGTCGCCGGCCCGGTGAAGAACTCCTCGCCCGGGCGGACGGTGCCGGCGGCCTCGGCGGCATGGCGCAGGGTGCGGTCGGCCTCGCCACTCCACGCCCCCACCGCGAGCCGCTCGCGATCGGCGTCCATCGGGCTGCCGCCGAGGTCGGCGTTGACGATCCGGGCGCACTTCCGGCCCTCGGCGATGGCCGTGACGACCAGCGACTGGCCGATGCGCGCATCGCCGCACGCGTACACCCGGCCGACGGACGTCCGGTAGGTCTGCAGCGTCTCGAGGTTGCCGCGATGATCGAGGGACACGCCGAGGTCGGCGAGCAGGCCGTCATGCTCGGGATGTTCAAAGCCGATCGCGATCAGCACCAGGTCGGCCTCGAGCACGAACTCGCTGCCGGGGACCGGAGTCAGGTCGCGGGAGGAAGCGCCGGTCACCTGACGGGCGTACACGTGGCTGACGACCCCCTCGCGGCCGCCGAACCCGGTGACCTCGGTCCCCCACCGCCGCTTGCCACCCTCCTCCAGGGCGTAGGTGCTCGCGGTGCGCTTGGGCGGCAGCGGCCACGGCGCGCGCGGGTCGCCGTGCTCGGGCAGGGCGGCGTAGACGTCCAGCATCACGACGCTGCGGGCATGCTCGCGGTGGGAGTTGGAGATGCAGTCCATCCCGGTGTCGCCGCCGCCGATGACGATCACCCGCTTACCGGCGGCGCTGATCACTGAATCAGAGTCCCACCCGTCCCGGGGGGGCCGCGACGGGCGCCCCTGCTGGGCGGCGACCCAGCGGTTGCGCTGGTAGAGGTAGTCCATCGCCGGATGGATGCCACCGAGTTCCCGGTTGACCACGTCGAGATCGCGCGACACCCGGGACCCGGTCGCGATCACGATGGCGTTGAAGCGCTCGTTGAGCTCCCCCACGCTGATGTCGCGGCCCACATCGGTGTCGTAGACGAACTCGATGCCCTCCTGGTGCAGGATGTCGACGCGGCGGTCGATGATCCACTTCTCGAGCTTGGCGTCCGGGACGCCGAAGCGCAGCAGGCCGCCGGGTCCCTCGTCGCGCTCGAACACGGTGACGGCGTGGCCACACTTGTTGAGCTCGTCAGCGACGGCCAGGCCGGCCGGGCCCGAGCCGACGACGGCGACGGTGCGTCCGGAACGGCGGTCCGGAGGCGAGGGGACGATCCAGCCCTCCTCAAACGCACGGGTGACGATCGACAGCTCGATCTGCTCGATCGTGACCGGGTCGTCGTTGATCGCCAGCACGCACGCCGACTCGCACGGCGCGGGGCAGATCAGGCCGGTGAACTCGGGGAAGTTGTTGGTGGCGTGCAGCTGCTCGATCGCGTCGCGCCACTTGTTGCGATAGACGAGGTCGTTCCAGTCCGGAATCAGGTTGCCCAGCGGGCAGCCCTCGTGGCAGAACGGCACGCCGCAGTCCATGCAGCGCGCTCCCTGACGGCGCAGCTCGGGCTCGGGCTGCACGGCGAAGTACTGGTTGTAATCGCCCACGCGGCCGCGAGGGTCGCGCTTGTCAAAGCCGACCCGATGGATCTTGAGAAATGCCCCGAGCTCGCCCATGAGTGGCCAAGGGTAGCCAGACCGGGCCTCAGGCCCGGACTCGGTCGCCTTCCGCTTCCTCTTGCTCCTGGGCCCGCTGCTCGAGCACCCGCTTGTAGTCGCGCGGCATGACCTTGACGAATCGCCGGCTCTCGCGCTCCCACGTCGCCAGGACGTTGCGGGCCACCAGCGATCCGGTGCGCTGGGCGTGCTCGGAGATCAACGCCTTGACCTCGACCTCGTCGCCCTCGGCGAGCGGCTCGAGCTCCACCAGCTCCTGGTTGCAGCGCGCGGCGAAGCCGCGGTCGCGGTCGTACACGTAGGCGATCCCGCCGCTCATGCCGGCCGCGAAGTTGCGCCCGGTGGTTCCGAGCACGACGACCCGGCCGCCGGTCATGTACTCGCAGCCGTGGTCGCCGACGCCCTCGACCACCGCGTACGCGCCGGAGTTGCGCACGGCGAACCGCTCGCCGGCCAGCCCGCGGATGAACGCCCGCCCGGCGGTCGCGCCGTACAGGACGGTGTTGCCGACGATCATGTTCTCCTCGGCGCGGAACAGGGCCGACTCGGGCGGCCGGACCGAGACCACCCCGCCCGACAGTCCCTTGCCGGTGTAGTCGTTGGTCTCACCGCGCAGGGAGAAGGTCACCCCCGGGGCCAGCCAGGCGGCGAAGCTCTGGCCCGCCGAGCCGCTGAACGAGATGTCGATCGCGCCCTCGGGCAGGCCCATGGCGCCGCGCCGGCGCGCGATCTCGCCCGACAGGATCCCACCGACGGTGCGGTTGACGTTGCGGACCGGGATCGGGCCCTGGCGCACCTGCTCGCCGGCCTCGATCGCCGGCGCGCACAGCTGCACCAGCTCCCAATCGAGCGCGTCGTCGAGCACGGGCACCTGGCGGCGGGTCCGCGAGCGCGGGACCTCGGGGGGCAGGTCGATCGTGCCCAGCACCATCGACAGGTCCACCCCGCGCGACTTCCAATGGTCGATGGCCTCGTCGGTCTCGAGCAGATCGGCTCGGCCGATCAGGTCCGCGAACCGGCGGATCCCCAGCGACGCCATCAGCCCGCGCACCTCTTCGGCGACGAACATCAGGTAGCCGGTCACGTGCTCGGGGGTGCCCTCGAACCGGGCGCGCAGCTCCGGATCCTGGGTGGCGATGCCCACCGGGCAGGTGTTCAGGTGGCAGACGCGCATCATGATGCAGCCCATCGCGATCAGCGGCGCCGTCGAGAAGCCGAACTCGTCAGCGCCCAGCAGGGCCCCGATGACCACGTCGCGGCCGGTCTTGATCTGCCCGTCGACCTCGACGGTGATCCGGCTGCGCAGGTCGTTGAGCAGCAGCGTCTGCTGGGTCTCGGCCAGCCCGATCTCCCAGGGGACGCCGGCGGCCTGGATCGAGGACTGCGGCGAGGCGCCGGTGCCGCCGTCGTGGCCGGAGATGGTGACGTGGTCGGCGTTGGCCTTGGCCACGCCGGCCGCGACCGTGCCCACGCCCACCTCGGACACGAGCTTGACCGAGACCGCCGCCGACGGGTTGGCGCAGCGCAGGTCGTAGATGAGCTGCTTGAGGTCCTCGATCGAGTAGATGTCGTGGTGGGGCGGCGGCGAGATGAGGCCAACGCCCGGGGTCGAGAAGCGGATCTTGGCGATGTAGTCGTCGACCTTGTGGCCGGGCAGCTGCCCGCCCTCGCCGGGTTTGGCCCCCTGGGCCATCTTGATCTGGAGCTGATCGGCGTTGACCAGGTAGTCGATCGTCACCCCGAACCGGCCGGAGGCCACCTGCTTGATCGCCGACCGGCGACGGTCGCCGTTGGCGTCCGGGGTGAACCGCGCCGGATCCTCGCCGCCCTCGCCGGTGTTGGACTTGGCGCCGAGGCGGTTCATGGCGATGGCCAGCGTCTCGTGGGCCTCGCGCGACAGCGAGCCGAGGCTCATCGCGCCGGTGCTGAAGCGCTTGACGATCTCCGTCGCGGGCTCGACCTCGTCCAGCGGCACCGGCTGCTCGGCCGGGCGCAGCTTCATCAGCCCCCGCAACGCGGCGGCGCGGGTGGCCTCGTCATTGGCCTGGCGGGCGAACTCGTCATAGGTGAAACGAGCCCCACCGACCCCCGGGGCCGCCCGGCCGTCGCCGTTGGCGTTGCCGTTCTGCGCGCGAACCGCATGCTGGAGGTTGGCGATCGTGTCCGGGTTCCAGATGTGGCGCTCCCCGTCGCGCCGCCACTGCAGCACGCCGCCGACCGGGAGGACCTCGCGGTCGGTGCGCGGGTAGGCACGGAAGTGGCGTCCGAGCGCCTCGGCGGCCAGCACGTTGAGCCCGATGCCGCCGATCCGGGACGCCGTGCCGGTGAAGTGAGTGTCGATCAGCTCCGGCTCGAGGCCCACCGCCTCAAAGATCTGCGCGCCGCAGTAGGACTGGATCGTCGAGATGCCCATCTTGGAGATGGTCTTGAGCAGGCCCTTGCCGATCGCCTTGACGATCCGCTCCTCGGCCTCGTCGCGCTCCAGGTCCTGGGGGAGCAGCGAGCGGTCGGCGAGCTCGTCGAGCGACTCGAACATCAGGTACGGGTTGATCGCGGCGGCGCCGTAGCCGATCAGCGTGGCCATGTGATGGATGTCGCGCGGCTCGCCGGACTCGATCACCAGGCCAGTCCGCAGCCGGGTGCCGGCGCGGACCAGGTGATGATGGACGGCGGCCACCGCCAGCAGCGACGGCATGGCGACCCGCTCGGGGCCGAGATTGCGGTCCGACAGGATCAGGATGTTGGCCCCGTGGCCGACCTGGTCATCGGCCTCGTCGCAGAGCGCGGCCAGCCGCCGCTCCATCCCGTCGGGGCCGCCCTCGATCGGCCAGGTGATGTCCAGCGTGGCGGCGTCGAAGATCTCGTGGGAGACCTGGCGCAGCTTCTCGAGCTGGCCATTGCGCAGGATCGGCTGAGCGATCACCAGCTGGTGGGCCTGCTCGGGGATCTCGGTGAGGAGGTTGAGCTCGCCGCCGACACCGGTCTGCAGGCTCATCACCACGCTCTCGCGGAGCGGGTCGATCGGCGGATTGGTCACCTGGGCGAACAGCTGCTTGAAGTAGGCGAACAGCGGCGGCTGGCGATCGGACATGACCGCCAGGGCGGAGTCGTTGCCCATGCTGGCCACCGGCTCCTCGCCCATGGAGGCCATCGGCGCGATGATCATCCGCAGGTCCTCCTGCGAGTACCCGAAGGCCAGCTGCTTGGAGCGCAGCGGCTCGACGCGCGGCACCAGCGGGTCGCGCTCGGGCAGATCGTCGATGTTGACCATCGAGCGCTCGTACCACTCGCCGTAGGGCTTGCGGCGCGAGACGCGGCGCTTGACCTCGTCGTCGGCGACGATGCGGCCCTCCTCGAGGTCGAGCAGGAACAGCTTGCCCGGGGCCAGCCGGCCCTTGCGCTGCACGTGCTCGGGCGCGACCGTGATGACGCCCGTCTCGGAGGCGAGGACGACATAGCCCTCGGTGTCCTGGACCCAGCGACCGGGCCGCAGGCCGTTGCGGTCGAGGACCGCGCCGGCCATACGGCCGTCGGTGAAGGCGATCGCCGCCGGACCGTCCCACGGCTCGATCAGGCAGGAGTGAAAGTCGTAGAACCCCTTGACGTCGGGGTCGATGTCCGTCCGGGTGCGGTAGGCCTCGGGGACCATCATCATCATCGCGTGGGCGATCGACCGCCCGCTGAGGACCAGCAGCTCGAGCACGTTGTCGAACGTGGCCGAGTCCGAGCCGCCTGCCCGGACGACCGGCAGGGCCTTGTGCAGGTCATCGCCGAACAGCTCGGAGGCCAGCTGGGACTCGCGGGCGCGCATCCAGTTGACGTTGCCGCGCAGCGTGTTGACCTCGCCGTTGTGGGCGATCATCCGGTATGGGTGGGCCAGCTCCCAGCTGGGGAAGGTGTTGGTCGAGAACCGCGAGTGCACCAGCGCCAGTCGCGAGGCGACGCGCGGATCGCGCAGATCCGGGAAATAGCGCGGCAGCTGGGGCGCGGTCAGCATGCCCTTGTAGACGAGCGTGCGGCTGGAGAAGCTGGGCAGGGCGATCTCGGTGCCGCCGGCGCGCTCGATGATGCGGCGGATGATGTAGAGCTTGCGCTCGAACGCGCCCTGGTCCTCGATGTCGTCGCCGGCCTGCACGATCACTTGGCGGATGACCGGGGCCGACAGCCGGGCGGTCTCGCCGACGAACCGGTCGTCGACCGGGACGTCGCGCCACCACAGCACCCGCTGGCCCTCGGCCTCGACGGTCTGGTCGATCAGCTGCTCGAAGGCCCGGCGGCGCTCCGGATCGGCGGGCAGCGAGCAGACCCCGACGCCGTAGCGCCCCGGCGGCGGCAGGTCGATGCCGGCCACTGCGCCGCGGATGAACGCGTCCGGGACCTGGATGAGGATGCCCGCCCCGTCGCCGGTGTTCGGATCGGCCCCCTCGGCCCCGCGATGCTCCATGTTCTCCAGCGCCTCCAGGGCCTTCTCGACCACGGCGTGGCTGGCCTCGCCCCAGAGCTTGGCGACCAGGGCGATACCACAGGCGTCATGCTCGTTTGTGGGGTCGTAGAGATGGTTGGGCGGGGGGATAGGGTGGGCTCCCTCACCGATGCGGTACATGAAGCGGTGCCTCGTTGGCAGAGGTTGAATAGGCACTGCGTAGCAGTCGGAAAATCGTACCAGCGGGATGGGCCCAGGACCCTGAGCGTCGCCTAGGAGTTGGCCGGGCGCGCCGCCCTCGGCCGCCGGGGCTCGGAGCTGCCCCGACCGCCGTCAGGACTTGGCCTTGGCCTTGCCGCGCCCGCCGCTCTTGGCGCCCGATCCCGACGGCTTGCCATCGCCGGACCCGGTCGAGCGTTTGCGCGGTTTGGCCGGCGCTTTCTCGGCGTCGCCGTCGTCCACGGCGTCCGAGCTACCGCTGCGGACCTCGGCCAGGCTGGCCTCGAGCGCCGCCATCAGATCGGGGGCCGGGGTGGTCTCCTCGGCCTGGGGCTCGACGGCGATCTCCTCGCCGGCGGCCTTGCGCTCGATCAGGTCCAGCACCCGCTCGCGGTACTCGTCCTTGAAGCGCTCGGGGTCGAAATCGGCGGACAGCGAGTCGATGAGCTGCTGGGCCATGGTCAGCTCGCGCGGCGTGGCCTCGGCCTCGCTCAGCGCGTCGAGCTCGTCCAGCCGGTCGGGCGACAGCACCTCGTCGCCGAACAGCATCGTCGACAACGCCATCGCCTCGCCGGCGGGCCGCAGGGCGCACAGCTGCTGCTTGGAGCGGATCACGATCTTGCCGATCGCCACCTTGCCCGCCTCGCGCATCGCCTCCAGCAGGAGGCGGTAGGCCTTGGCGCCGCCGGTGGCGGGCGCCAGGTAATACGAGTGGTCGTAATAGATCGGATCGATATCCGAAAGGTCGACGAACTCCTCGATATCGATGGTCTTGGTCGCCTTGGGATCGAGCGCCTCGAGCTCCTCGGGCTCGATCAGCACGTAGCGGTCGGGCGTCACCTCGTAGCCCTTGACGATCTCCTCGAAGGACACCTCGTCACCGGTCGAGGGGTCGACCCGCTTCTGGCGAATGCGGGCCCCGGTCTTGCTGGAGATCTGGTGGAAGCGGACCGTCTTGGGAGAGGTGGCGCTGTAGAGCTTGACCGGCACGTTGACCAGGCCGAAGCTGATGGCGCCACTCCAGATTGCGCGAGGCATGGTGGGTTTTGTATAGCGCACGAGCGGTCTGGGCAAGCCTTGACCGCGGTCTTGCCGCCGCGCGAGGTCAGCGTCCGATGCGCGACATGTCCGCGTACCGGTCCCCGGCGGCGGCCCCCGGCGGGGCGGCCTCGTCGATCCGGGCCAGCTCGCCGGCGTCGAGCGCGACCTCGGTGGCCTGGACGTTCTGCTCCAGGTAGGCGCGCCGCTTGGTGCCCGGGATCGGGACGATGTCCTCGCCCTGGGCCAGCACCCAGGCGAGCGCCAGCTGGCCGGGGGTGCAGCCCTTCTCGGCGGCGATCTGCTCGATTCGCGCCACCAGCTCGAGATTGCGGGCGAAGTTCTCGCCCTGGAAGCGGGGGTTCTGTCGGCGGAAGTCGTCGGGCGCGAAGTCCTGGGGCGAGGTGATCTGGCCGGTCAGAAAGCCGCGGCCGAGGGGGCTGTAGGCGACCAGGCCGATGCCCAGCTCGCGCAGGGTGGGGAGGATCTCGTCCTCCACGTCGCGGCTCCACAGCGAGTACTCGGTCTGCAGTGCGCTGATCGGGTGGACGGCGTGGGCGCGGCGGATCGTCTCCGGGGCGGCCTCGGACAGGCCGAGGAAGCGCACCTTGCCGGCATCGACGAGCTCCGCCATCGCGCCGACGGTCTCCTCGATGGGCACGTCCGGGTCGACGCGATGCTGGTAGTAGAGGTCGATGTGATCGACGCTCAGGCGGCGCAGGGACGCGTCGCAGGAGCGCATCACGTAGTCCGGGCGGCCGTTGACCCCGCCGGTCTGCCGCTCCTGTGGATCGCGCACGATCCCGAACTTGGTGGCCAGCACCACCTCGTCCCGGCGGTCGGCGATGGCCGCGCCCACCAGCTGCTCGTTGGTGAACGGCCCGTAGACGTCCGCGGTGTCGATCAGGTCGACGCCGAGGTCGAGCGCGCGCTGGATGGTGGCGATCGACTCGGCCTCGTCGGCGTCGCCGTAGAACTCGGACATCCCCATGGCGCCGAGGCCTTCGGCGGAGACCACCAGTCCCTCTGTGCCGAGCGCGCGCTTCTCCATGACGCCGTCAGCTTAGAGTCTGCCTCGAGATCCCGCGTGTGCGCCCGGCGAGCGCGACCTCACGTCCGCCGCCGCCTCGGCGTTTGATCAGACAGTGCGCCTCCCCCCCTTCCAGACCCTGCTCGATGCCCATGGCCGCGACGTGCATCGCTTCCTGGTCGCCATGATCGGCCCGGTCGACGCCGACGACGCCTATCAGGAGACGTGGCTGGCCGCGCTCCGGGCCTACCCGGAGCTGCGCCAGGCCGCCAACCTCAAGGGCTGGCTGTTCACCATCGCCCACCGCAAGGCCATCGACCATGCGCGCTCGCGCGCGCGGCGGGCCACCCCGGTGGCCGAGCCCGCCGATCTCCCGCTGGCGCCGGTCGCCGATGCGCCGGTCACGCCCGAGGGCGATCTGTGGGCGGCGGTGGCGGCCCTGCCGGACAAGCAGCGGACCGCGGTGGCGCTGCGGTTCATCGGCGACTCGGCCTACGCCGAGATCGCGGTGGCGATGGAGACCAGCGAGGAGGCAGCGCGCCGCAACGTCCACGAGGGCCTCACGCGCCTCAGAAAGGAGGCCGTCCGATGACCAGCATCGACGCGACCAATTCCCACCACCCTGACGACGGGCTCGACGCCGTGGCCCAGGCGCTGCGTAACGCCCTGCGCACCGCGGGGACCCCGCCGCCGATCGTCGACGCCGCGGCCGCCGCCGGGCTGCTCGACGTCGCCTACGCCACCACGGACTCGCCGGTGGGCCGGCTGCTGCTGGCCACCACGCCGGCGGGCCTGGCCCGCCTGGCCTACCTCGACGGCGACAACGAGGACGCGGTGCTGACCGACATGGCCGCCCGGCTCTCCCCGCGGGTGCTGTCGGCGCCGGCCCGCCTGGACGAGCCCCGCCGCGAGCTCGACGAGTACTTCGCCGGGCGGCGGCGTCGGTTCGACGTGGCGCTGGACCTACGCCTGATGACCGACTTCACCCGCCGGGTGCTGGCGGCCACGGCGGCGATCCCCTACGGGTCGCTGTCGACCTACCGCGACGTGGCCACCGAGGCCGGGAGTCCGCGCGGCTCCCGAGCCGCCGGCAACGCGCTGGGCGCCAACCCGCTGCCGATCGTGTTGCCCTGCCACCGCGTGGTGCACGCCGGCGGGGGGCTGGGCGGCTACACCGGCGGCCTGGATCGCAAGCGGACGCTGCTGGCAATCGAGCGCGGCGCTCGGACCTGAGCGTCGCGCCCGGCCGGCTTGCCCCGGAAGACGGGGCATCGCCGCGACGGGCCCAACATTGTTCTGGGGGCTGGCCGGGGGTACAAACCCGGTATGGACTTCATGGGACCGGCCCGCCGATTCGACCGCTATCAGCAGGCCCACCGGGGACTGGCCATCCCGATCGCGGTGGTCAAGAAGTTCGGCAACGACCAGGCGGGCAACCTGGCCGCGCTCATGGCCTACTTCGCATTCTTCTCCCTGTTCCCGCTGCTGCTGGTGATGACCACGGTCCTGGGATTCGTCCTGAACGGCAACCCCAGCGCCCAGCAGTCGGTCGAGCATTCGGTGCTGAGCAACCTGCCGGTCATCGGCGAGGCGATCACCCTGCACTCGCTGTCGGGCTCGGTGGTCGCCCTGGTGATCGGCCTGGCGACCTCGCTGTGGGCGGGGCTGGGGGTGACCGCCTCCACCCAGAACGCGTTGGACCGCGTGTGGGCGATCCCGTTCAAGGACCGGCCCAGTTTCGTGCAGGCCAAGCTACGGGGCCTGGGCCTGTTCGCGCTGCTGGGACTGCTGTTCATCGTCTCGACCGCGGCCTCGGGCCTGGTCAGCGGCGGGCTCGGCGGCACCGCGGCCAAGATCGCGGGCTACGTCGTCGCCCTGCTGGTCAACTTCGCCCTGTTCTTCTTGACCTTCCGGCTGATGACGGCCAGGGCCATCCCGAGCCGCGACCTGCGCATCGGCGTCGTCGTGGCCGGCGTCTCCTGGACGATCCTGCAGTCGATCGGCGGCTACTTCATCGGCCACGTGCTCAACAAGCAGGGCGACGTGGGCAAGACGTTCGGGCTGGTCATCGCCCTGCTGGTATGGCTGCACCTGGGCGCGCAGATGATGCTCTACGCGGCCGAGATCAACGTGGTGACGACACGCCGGCTGTGGCCGCGCAGCCTGTTCGGCCCGCCCATCGCCCCGGCGGACAAGCGAACGCTGCGGGCGCTGGCCAAGGTCGAGGAGCGCTCGGCCGATCAGCACGTCGATGTCGAGTTCAAGAGCTGACGGCCCGCCCCGGCCGGGCGCGTCCGCCCCGCCCGCCCGGCCGCCCGGCTCGCCCGCCGCGGCCGCCCGGCTCGCCGGCCGCGGCCGCTGCGCCCGCTGCGGCCGCTGCGGCCGCTGCGGCCGCTGCGTCTAGAAGAGCGTGTCCGGCGACTCACGGCGAGTCATCTCGCGCGGCCACGAGCACAGGCCCCCCTCCGCCGGGCAGCCGGCGCAGACGCCCGCATAGGGCGACGGGGTCACGGTGAACTCGCGGGCCAGGACGCCGCGGGTCAGCGCGGCCAGCTCGGCCTCCAGGCCGGGCATCGCGTCACGGTTCAACGCAGCCAGCACCGGCTGATCGGGCGCCTCCAAGAAGCAGTAGGCGACCTCGACCGCCTGCGCGCCGGCGCGCAGGGCCGCCAGGGCGTAGATGAGCCGCTGCACGGCGTAGGCCGCGGCGACGATCGCGGCCGGAGGCGCCGCCCCGAGCCGATCGCTCTTGTAGTCGACGATCAACACGCGGCCGCCCGGCTCGCGGGCCAGCACGTCGATCGCGCCGACGACGGGGATCCCGCCGGGCGCCGGGAACGAGAAGCGCTCTTCGCGGCGCGCATCAGTGGCCCGGCCCAGCCGCTCGCACAGCGGGCTGTCGATGAAGCGGCGGACCAGCGCGGCCAGCTCGTCGGCCTCGGCCGGGCCCGGCGGCGGCGTCAGGCCGGCCGCGGCCGCCGCGGCCACGATCGCAGCGGCGCTGGGCACCGCGGGACGGCGGAAGTCCAGCCCCTCGAGCAGAGCGTGCAGCAGGACGCCACGATCGGCGGCGCTGCGAGGACCGGCGGGCACGCCCGCCGCGTCCGCCGCGGGACGCGGCTCGGGGGCCGCGGGCAGCCCCAGCACCCGCTCGGCGTAGAAGCGGTAGCCGCAGCGGGCGTACTCGGCCAGCGAGGAGTAGCTCAGCGCGCCGACCGGCGGCGGCTCCGCGGGCGCCGGCACCGGCGCCGGGTCGGGCGGCGCTGACGGCTCGGGGTCGGCGTCCGTGCGCGGCGGCGTGCCGGCCGCCGGGGCACCGGTGAGGTCGGGATGCCCGACCGCGACCGCGATCCGCGCGGCGCCGCGCCGCACGATCCCGCCGTCGTCGGCCAGCACGGCGCCCAGCTCGGGGATGAACGCCGGCGCGATCCAGACGACCGCCCCGCCGCCGGTGGCGCCGCCGTCGCCGGCGAACCCATCGAACTTGACCGCCCCGCTGAGGACCAGCCGCTCCTGAGCGCGAGTCATGGCCACGTAGAACAGCCGCCGCTCCTCGGCCTCGGTGGCGACCCGCTGCTCGTCGCCGATCTCGCGGTAGTCCAGCGCCGACTCCCGCCCGCCGGCGCCGGCCCGGATCAGCCGGATGCCGAGCCGGCCGTCGCCGGTGACCCGCAGGATCTCCGACGGCGGGCGCACGGCCCGACCGAGGTCGGCGACGACCACGACCGGGAACTCGAGGCCCTTCGCGCGGTGGATGGTCATCAGCCGGATGGCGTCCAGCCCGTCGCCCTCGATCGGCGCCTCGCTCTCCCGCGCCTCCGGCGACCGCCCGGCCTCGCGATCGTCGACCAGCGCCAGGAACCCGTGCAGCCCGGGCCCGTGGGCGTCCTCGTACTCGCGACCCAGCCGCATCAGCTTGCGGACGTTGGCCAGCCGCCGGCGCCCGCCGGGCATGGCGAGCATGGCCAGGTCATACCCGCTGTGCGCCAGCGCCGCGTCGATCAGCTCCTCCACGCCGCAGCGCGCGGCCCGCTCGCGCTCGGGGCGCAACCACGCGGCGAACCGCTCGAGCCGGCCGCGGTCGTCCGCGCTCAGGCGATCGAGCTCCCCGCGGGGCTCGCGCAGCAGCCACCACGGATCGCGGCCGGTCGCGCGGCCGGCGGCGGCCAGGATGACGAGCGCGTCGAGCGAGACGCCGACCATCGGCGAGGCCAGGACCCCATAGAGGGACTCCTCGTCGCGGGGGTTGGCCAGCGCCCGCAGGTAGGCGACGAGATCGACCACCTGGGGGTGCGACCAGTACCCGCGCCCGCCGATCACGTAGGTCGGGAGGCCCCGACGCTCCAGCGCCCGCTCGTAGGCGCGCATGTCCGTGGTGGCCCGCATGAGCACGACGATCTCGCCCGGGGCGCGCCCGGCGTCGACCAGCTCGGCCACCCGGTCGGCCATCGTGTGGGCCTCGGCCACTCGCCAGGGGGAGGCCACGCCCTCGAGCTCCCAGTCGGCGCCCTTGTCGACGAGCAGCAGCTCGACCGGGGGGCGGTCGCCCTCGGGGTCGGGGGGAAAGTCCTCGCGGCCGGGCCGCAGCGGCCTGAACCGGTCGCCCAGCTCCGACTCGAACGCGAGGTTGAGCGCGGCCAGGATCTCCGGCCGGGAGCGGAAGTTCGTCCGCAGCGTCTCGCGCCGGTCCAGCTCCGCCAGCCGAGCGCCGCGGCGCTCGAACAGCTCGACCTCGGCGTGGCGGAAGCCGTAGATCGACTGCTGGGCGTCGCCGACGGTGAACAGGTTGTCGCGGGCGATCGACTCGATCAGCTCCAGCTGGACCCGGTTGGTGTCCTGGAACTCGTCGACCATGATCCGCTCGAACCGCTGCGCGTAGCGCTCGCGCAGCTCGCCGTCCTCGCGCAGCAGCCGGTGGGCGATCAGCTCGAGGTCCTCGAAGTCCAGCCCGGAGGCGGCGCGCTTGCGCGACTCGTAGTGAGTGCCATAGGCGCGCAGGAGACGGTCGAGCAGGTCGCGCACCGGGGCCGCCGCCCGGGCCGCCGCCTGGCCCCGGAAGCGCTCCAACGCCTCGCCGTAGGCGACGCAGGCGTCGGTGGAGAGGGCCGCGCCGTTGCGCGGCAGTCGCACCCGCCACAGATCCCCGGGCCAGACGTCGCCGGCCTGCACCAGCGCCAGGCACGCGCCGACACGCTGCAGCGCCTCGACCACCTTGACGCCCGGCGTGTCGATCGCCCCCAGCTCGGCGGCGACCGCGGCGGCGGCCCGGGCGAGCTCGGCGGCCGGGCGGGCGGGCACCGGATCCGGGTCGGCCGGCGCCGGCGGCAGCCCGGGCGCGGTCTCCCCGGCGGAGCGCAGCTGGGCGTGAACGCTGAGCACGGCCGCGCGCAGCGACCCCGCCCCGTAGGCGGCGAGCAGGTCGACGGCGCCGTCATCCTGGGCGGCCACCTGGGCCAGCGCGTCCTCGAACGCCGCCGCCGCCAGCGGCTCGGACTGGTAGCGGTCGAGCACCGTGAACTGCGGGTCCAGCCCGGCGGCCAGGGCGTGGCCGCGGAGCACGCGGGCGCAGAAGCCGTGAATCGTCGAGATGAACGCCCCCTCGGTACGGCGGGCCGCCTCGGAGGCGCCCAGGGCCCGCAACCGTGCCCGGATCCGATCACGCAGCTCGGCCGCCGCCTTCTCGGTGAAGGTGATGGTCAGCATCGCGGCCACGTCGATCCCGTCCTCGAGCACCGCCTTGACGAAGCGCTCGACCAGCACCGAGGTCTTGCCGCTGCCGGCGGCGGCGTCGAGCAGCAGATCGCCCTGCCGGCGATCGATGGCGCGCTGCTGCTCCGGAGTCCAGATCCGGTCGGGCTCGTCGCCTGGACCGAGCCCGGCGCCCAGCGGGGGATCGATCGGCTCGGCCATGGTCATTGGCTGCGACAGATCGCCGGGAACGCGCAGCCGTCCCGGCTGCAGGTCTGTGGGCACGGGGTGAGCCGCCCGGCCCGCAGGGCACCGGCCAGCGCCACCGCCCGATCGGCGGCGGCGTCGAGCAGCGCCTCGAGCTCGCCGGGCTCGCGGCCGTCGTTGGGCACGACCGCGGCTCCGACGCGCGTCCCCTTCAGAAACGCCCCCCGCGCGCGCAGGTCCTCGCCGCGCAGCGGCTGGTAGAAGCCTCCGACCGGTTCCAGCCCGACGAGCTCTCGGACGACCAGCATGTACAGGGCCACCTGGAGCTGGCGCTCCGTCGCCCAGTTGGCCGCCGCCCACCCCCGGCGCAGCGCCCCGCTCTTGTAGTCGCGAATGACGGCGTGGCCGTGACCGTCGACATCGAGGCGGTCGATCATGCCGCGCACCCGCACCCGGTCGGCGCCCTCGCCGAGCTCGAGCGCCGGCAGCGACGCGCCGTCCGGCTCGTCGTCGAACCCGAAGCGCAGCTCCAGACCCTGCGGGCGCCAGGCGCCGTCGACCCGCGCCTCGTGCCCGAGGTAGCGCCTCAGGTCGGCTTCGATCGCGCGCAGGGCCGCCGCCCGCACGACCGGCAGGCCGCCCGGCGCGACGCTCTCCGCCCCGGTCAGGGCCAGCTCGGCCAGCAGCCGGTCGAGGATCTCCTGAGCCCGGGCGAGCGTCGCCGGACTGACGGGCTCGCCCAGCTCGCGCAGCAGTCGCTCGAGCACGTCATGCATCAGGCTGCCCCGGGTGATCGCGTCCGAGTCGGGCTCCATCGGGGCGGGCTGGAGCTCGCGCTCGATCAGCCACCTGACCGGGCAGTTGGCGTAGGCCTCGAGCGCGCCCGCGGACAGGATCCGGCTGTGGCGGATCTCCGCCAGCGCGCCGGGTCCGAGCGCGCGCTCGGGCGCGGGCTCCTCGCCGGCCACCGCGGCCTGCGCCGCGGCCAGCGACCGGGCCAGCTCGCGCGCGGTCGGGGCCAGCGCCGGATCCCAGACGACGTCGGCCAGCAGCCGCCGGCGCCGGCGCTCGCGCCAGTCGGGCGCGACCAGCTCGGCGACATCGTCGATGAACGGCGAGGGCAGCGCGATGTTGCCCTCCTCGTCAGAGCTCCGGTAGGCCAGGGCAACGAGCTCGGTGGCCCGCGACACCGACGCGTAGAACAGGTAGCGCTCGGCCGCCAGCGCGTCCTCCCGGGGCCGCAGGCGCAGCCCGGCGGTCGCCAGCTCCCAGCGCCGCTCGTCCGAGAGGAACGGCTCGGGCCGGCCCGGCAGCGGGAACTCCCCCTCCTGCAGCCCGCAGACGAATACGGCCCGGAAGCGCCGCGCCCGGACCTCGAGCGGCTCGGCCAGCAGCACCGCGCCCCCGGCCGAGGCCGCCGGCCGCGGCGGCACGGCGATCCCCTCCAGCAGCTCGATCAGCTCCGCGCCCCGCGGGATCAGCCCCAGCTCGCCCAGCTCGTCGACGGCCCCCAGCAGCGCGCGCAGCGCCCGGGCGTCGAGTTCCTGGGCCTGCGACAGCTGAGGCGCGCGGCCCCGGTGGGGAGCGGCGAACAGCCGCCGGGCCAGCCCGCACAGCGCCCGGGCCGGCTCGGGCGCGTCGGCCAGCGAGTCGAGCTCGGCCAGCTCCCAGCCCAGCTGCGCGCGGGCCTGGGCCGCGGTGCGCAGCCGCCGGCGGCGGATGGCGGCATCGAGCCCATCGGCGATCTCCGGTTTGTCCAGCATTCCCGGCGTGCGCAGGTAGGCCAGGAGATCCTGCGCCCGGGCCTCGGCCTCGGGCAGCAGCGCGCAGCGCGCGGCGCCCAGCAGCCCCCGGCCCAGCGGGGTGTGACCCAGCGGCGGCGCGTAGCCGGCGGCCAGCGGGATCCCGTACTGGTCAAAGACGTGCTGAAGCAGCGGCGCCGCCCGGGCCCGCGAGCGGTAGACGATCACGATCTCCTCCGCGGGCATGCCGTCGCGGAGCAGTTGCAGGACCTGCTGGGCGACGAGCTCGGCCTCGGCCCGCTCGCCCCCGGCCTCGAGCAGCGTCAGAGCGTCGCCGGGCTCGAGCCGCTCGGCCGCCCCGTCGGTGGCGAACAGGTGGCGCTCGAGGTGATGCAGGACGGCCTGCGAGCCCGGGGCGTAGTGCTCGTCCTGGGCGGGAAGCTCGAGCACCCGCTCGGCCAGCGGGCGCAGCTCCTCGACCGTCTCGGCCCGGGCGACGAGCGCCTCGCGCCCCGGCTCGTAGGTCAGCGACACCGTGACCGGCGCGCCGGCCACCCGGGCCAGCGTCTCGACCGCGTCGCGCTCGAGCGCGGTCAGGTCGTCGAAGCCATAGAAGAACACCGGCTCGCCGCTCCACCGCCGCGGCTCGGTGCGCAGCGCGTCGAGCACCCGCCAGGCGTAGCGCTCCCGGTCCACCCGGCCCAGCCGGTCGAGCTCGCGCACGTAGTCGGCATAGATCCGCCCCACCTCCCGCGCATACGGCGCCCGCCGCACGTCCTGCGCCGACCAGGCCCGCAGCCCGCCGCTGAACCGCTCCGGCGTGATCAGCGACCGCTGCAGCTCGGCGATCAGCTCCCCGGCGGCCGCCGCAAACCCGGCCGCTCCCGCCGACTCGCGCAGCACCTCCAGCCGCGACCCGACCAGCACCCGCTCGAGGATCCGCCCGCGCTGCAGCTCCGACACCCTGCGCCCGGCGTACTGCACCCGGCGCCCGATCTCATACGCCAGCCCGCTGAAGGTCACCACCGACCCCAGCACGACCCCGTCCCGCGCCAGCTCCGCGCCATAGTGCCGCGCATCCTCCCGCGTCGGCACGACCAGCAACGCCCCCCGCCGCGCCGCATCGGCGTATGCGCCCAGCACCTCGCCGGCCTTGGCGGAGTTGGCGGGTCCAAGAACGAGCGTCAACGGCATCGGCCAATACTGGCGCGAGCCGATGACGGCACCGTCTCGTCCGTGGAACCGGGGGCTCGTGCCTCGGCGCACGTCAACGACAGCTATCGAACGCGGCCCCAGCGGCCGCCGCCAGGCCGCCGCCGTCCGCGGGCCACGCCAGGCCGCCGCCGTCCGCGGGCCACGCCAGGCCGACGGCGTCCGCGGGCCACGCCAGGCCGACGGCGGGCGGTGTCGCCCACCGCCGTCCCACGGAGTTAGGCGGCAGCCTCCTGCGCGGCGGCCTCAGCGGCCTCGGCGGCGGGAGCGGCGGCCTCCTCGGCCTCGGGAGGCTTGGCCCCCTCCTTGGCCCAGGGCTCGTCGAACTCGACGCGCCACCGCCCCTCCTCGTTCTGCATCAGCGCGAGCTTGGCCCGGAAGCTCTTGCCCGAGCGTCCCTTGAACCCGGTGACCTGCTTGGCGGTCCGCCCGGTCTTGATCAGCTCGCGGGCCACCGCCACCGGCAGCTGCTTGCCGGCCTTGGACTTCCAGATGACGAACCCGCAGCCGGGATCCTCGCGCGACCAGCAGGAGTAGCCCTTGCGGTTCTCGACGATCTCGCGCCCGCACACCGGGCACGGCCCCAGATTGGCGCGGGGGATGCGCACATCCTTGAGCTTGGTGTCGAGCTCGCCCACCGTCGACTCGGTGAACTTGACGATGTCGCCCATGAAGCGCTCGCGCGAGTCCTGGCCGGTCTCGATGTTGGCCAGACGATGCTCCCAGTCGCCGGTCAGGCTGGGGCTGGTGAGCGGATGCTCGCCCAGCAGCCGGATCACGTTCAGGCCCTTCTCGGTCACCACCAGGGCCCGGGCCTCGCGCTCGATGTACCCGACCTGCAACAGGCGCTCAATGATCGCCGCGCGGGTGGCCGGGGTGCCGATCCCCGAGTCCTTCATCGCCTCGCGCAGCTCCTCCTCGTCGACCAGCTTGCCCGCCGTTTCCATCGCCGCCAGTAGCGCGCCCTCGGTGTAGCGACGCGGCGGCTTGGTCTCCTTCTCCTCGGAGCCGACCTTCAGGACGTTCACCGATTCGTCGCGCTCCAGCCGCGGAAGCTGCTGCTCGCGGCCCTCGTCGTCCTCCGGACGCTCGGAATCGGACCCGCCCACCCCCTCGCCGTACACGCCGCGCCAGCCCGGGACCAGCATCACCTTCCCGCGGGTGCGGAACACATGGTGACCACCGGCTTCGCCGGCGGTGCCCACCGTCGTCTCCACACGCGTGTTCTCGAACACCGCCTCAGGATGAAAGACGGCCAAGAACCGCCGCACCACCAGGTCATAGATGCGCTTGTCGTCGTCGTTCATCTT
>DATAWL010000042.1:0-42387 GCA_036267215.1 Solirubrobacteraceae bacterium
AGGAGCAGGCCGAGCGGCGCAACGAGCGCGGCACGGCGATCAAGAACGGACTGCAGAAGGTGCGGCGCTCGCGCGCCAAGTCGAGCAGCAACGTGCTGAGGCGGTTGGTCGAGCGCCGCTCGTTCCGCGAGCCGTTCACGCGCACCCTGACCGCCGACGTCGCGGCCAACCTCATCCGCAACTTCTGGTCCTACGCGATCATCTTCTGCGGTCACTTCCCGGACCAGACGTACACGTTCACCCAGGAGGAGACCGACGACGAGAGCCGCGGCGCCTGGTACGTGCGCCAGCTCACCGGCGCGGCCAATATCGACGGCGGCCCGATCTTCCACGTGATCAGCGGCAACCTCGGCTACCAGGTCGAGCACCACCTCTACCCGGACATGCCCAGCACCCGCTACGGCGAGATCGCGCCCAAGGTCCGGGAGATCTGCGAGCGCTACGAGCTGCCCTACAACACCGGGCCGTTCCACCAGCAGCTCGGCATGGTCCAGCGCACGATCCTGCGCCTGGCCCTGCCGGGCGGGGGGTCGCGGCCCAAGCCCGGGCCCTACCGCGGCCCGCGGGTCCGGGGCAGCGGCGAGCAGGCCGCGCCCGATCTCGAGCAGGCCGCCTGATCCGGGCGGGTCGGCAGGCGCTGTCGTCGCCCCTCATCCGTCTGCGGTGAGAGGGCCCTCGGCGTACGTCAACGACGGCTATCGAGCGCGCTCCGAGCGCGCTGGGCGCCCCTGGGCGTCTGCAAACGTCCACCGCGGCGACCCCTGAGAGTCCCGTGGGGCGTTCGCCTTCCCACGGAAAGCAAACGCCCCAGGCACGCCTGACGCCGGCTCCGTTGGGACGTTCGCAGGCGACGGCCCCGTCATGGTCGCCGTTAAGACCCTTCGTGAGCCAGGACCTCGACGCGGTTCCGGAACGGATCGTCGACGAAGAACCGCCGGACCCCGTCCAGCTCGTCGTCCCACCTGACGGCGAAGCCCGCCTCCGCCAATCGCACGGCCAGCGCCTGGAGCTCGACGGTCCCGGCCAGACGGAACCCCGGGTGGGCCTTGACGGCCGCCACGAACGAGTCCGCCACCCCGATGTGCAGCTGCGGCCCGCCGGTGAGCGCGAACCACACCCCGCCGCGCTCCTGGAGTGCCGGAGGCTTCTCGATCTCGGACAGCCCCAGCAACCCGCCGTAGAACCGCCGGGCCTCCTCCTCGCATCCCGCCGGCGCCGCGACCTGCACGTGGTGCAGCGCCACGCCCGACCCCCCGTCTCGGGGGTATGCCGTACTCACCGCTGTCGCCTCCGATACGGTTGCGATCCGATGCCAGTCGACGTTAGCGCCGTCAAGGGGATGGGCGATCTGCGGCAGTTCGTCGCGCTGCCCGAGCGCCTGCATGCCAACACGCCGTGGATTCCGCCGCTCAAGGTCGAGCGCTACCTCTTCCTCACCCGCAAGCTCAACGCGTTCTTCACCCATGGGGAGGGCGAGTACTTCCTGGCGCGGCGCGACGGGCGCGTCGTCGGCCGGGTCACCGCCCAGATCGACTTCGGCTTCAACCAGTACCACGGCAGCCGATGGGGCATGTTCGGCTTCCTCGAGTTCGAGGACGACCCGGAGGTGATCGAGGCGCTGCTGGCCGCCGCCGAGGCCTGGTGTCGCAGCAAGGGCTGTGACCGGATGATCGGGCCGATGAGCTTCCAGATCAACGACGAGGCCGGCGTCCTGATCGAGGGCTTCGAGTCAGAGCCGCTCATCCGCGAGCCGTGGAACCCGCCCTACTACCAGACGCGGTGCGAGGCGGCTGGGCTGATCAAGGCGATGGACCTGTTCGGCTGGGATCTGTCGATCAACGATCGCGAGCGGATGAACCCGATCCTGCCCAAGATCGCCGAGCGGGCCCGGACCAAGCACGGGATCACCATCCGCAAGATGGAGCGGCGCCACCTGCGGCGCGAGATGGACGAGTTCGCCATGGTCTACAACGCCGCCTGGTCGCACAACTGGGGGTTCGTGCCCTACTCCAAGGCGGACCTGGACGCCTACGCGATCGACATGCAGCTCGTCTACAGCCGCGAGTGGTTCATGATCGCCGAGCAGAACGGCAAGACCGTCGGGATGGCGATCACCATCCCCGACATCCACCAGGTCTACAAGAAGATGCAGGGCCGCCTGCTGCCCTTGGGCTGGTTTCACTATCTCAACCGCGCGCGGATCATGGACCGCGTCCGGGTGGGCTTCCTCGGGGTCCTGCCCGAGTATCAGCACACCGGCGTCGCCGCCGCCCTGTACATGGAGCACTTCGAGGTGGCCGAGCGCGTGCCCCAGAAGGAGGGTCAGGCCAGCTTCATCCTGGAGGTCAACACCTCGATGAACCGGGGCCTGGAGGCGATGGGGGGTCGTCTGCTCAAGCGCTGGCGGGTCTACGAGCGGCTGCTGGAGGCCGGTGCCGAGCCCTCGGCGCCCCAGGCACAGGACTGATCGGCGGCAAGCGGCGGGGCCCCCGGCGCGGCCGCGTCCGGGCATCGAGGTGCCCGCCCTGACGCCTGGACCCCTGCGATAATGGCCACATGGATGTGAACTTCGGATCGATCCTGACCGCGATGGTGACCCCGTTCGACGAGCGGGGCCGCGTCGACGAGGACGCGGCGGTGGCCCTCATGCACCACCTGGTGGAGCACGGCTCCGACGGCCTGGTCGTGTGCGGCACCACCGGCGAGGGCGCCACCCTCGACGACGAGGAGCATCTGGGGGTGATCGGGCTCGCCGCCTCGGAGATGCGCGGCACCTGCACCGTCATCGCCGGCGTCGGGTCAAACGACACGCGCCACGCCGTCAAGCTGACCGAGCGCGCGACCGCGCTGGGGGTCGATGGCCTGCTGTCGGTCAACCCGTACTACAACCGGCCCAGCCGGCGCGGGATCGTGGCCCACTACCGGGAGGTGGTGCGCGCCACCGACCTGCCGATCCTGCTCTACAACATCCCTCAGCGCACCGGCGCCGACCTGCCCAACGACCTGGTCGCCGAGCTGGGGCAGCTCGATCACATCGTCGGCGTCAAGCAGGCCAACGCGGCGAACCTGGCCAACATCGACGGGATGATGATCTACGCCGGCAACGACGACATGCTCGCCGACGTGCTGGACCTGGGCGAGCCCGGCGGGATCCTCACCTCCAGCCACATCTTCGGCGAGGAGCTGCACCGCATGGTCGACGAGCCCGAGCACCGGCGCGAGATCGACGCCTCGCTGCAGGACGTCTACCGGGACATGGCCATCGCGCCCGCGGCCTGCAGTCTCAAGGCAGCGCTGGGCATGATCGGCGTCCCGGCGGGCAAGCCCCGCCTGCCCTACGTCGAGCTCGACCCGGACGAGCTCGCAGTCGTGCGCGCCATGCTCGAGCGCCACGGCATGCTGGCAGCCGCGTGAGGCGCGAAATGAGGCACGCCGCCGGCCCGGGGCCGGGCAGTCAGCGCAGCGCGGACACGGCGGCATGAGCGGCAAGCTCCGCGTCCTGCCGCTCGGTGGTCTGGGCGAGATCGGCAAGAACATGACGGTCGTCGAGTACGAGGGCCGAATCGTGGTGGTGGACACCGGACTGCGGTTCCCGACCGCGGACATGCTGGGCATCGACCTCGTACTGCCCGACTTCACCTATCTGCGCGAGCGCGCCGACGACATCGAGGCGATTGTCATCACCCACGGGCACGAGGACCATCTGGGAGCCCTGCCGTGGGTGCTGCGCGAGCTCGACGGTGAGGCGGCCGGGATCCCGATCTACGGCGGCCCCCTGACGATCGCCATGGCCCGCTCCAAGCTCGACGAGCACAACCTGCGCGACGCCGAGCTGGAGGACCTGCCCACCGGTGAGCAGGTGTCGCTGGGGCCGTTCGAGCTCGAGCTCATCCACATGACCCACTCGATCCCGGACTCGTGTGCGGTCGCCCTGAGCACCGAGCTGGGGACCGTGCTGCTCACCGGCGACTACAAATTCGACCAGACGCCGGTCGACGGGCCGCCGGCCGACGTCTCGCGGCTGGCCGAGCTGGGCTCCGAGGGTGTGCTGCTGCTCTGCGGGGACTCCACCAACGCCGACCGTCCCGGCTTCTCGCCGTCCGAGCGCGAAGTCGGCCCGCACCTGGAGGAGGTCTTCGCCCGGGCCGAGGGCCGCATCGTCGTGACCAGCTTCGCCTCCAACATCCATCGCGTCCAGCAGGTCATCGACGCCGCCGCGACGCTCGGCCGCAAGGTCGCCCTGGTCGGTCGCTCGATGCGCAAGAACGTCAACATCGGACGCTCGCTGGGCCATATCGAGGTCCCCGACGGCATGCTGATCCAGCCCCACGAGGTCGAGGACTGGCCCGACCACAAGGTCGTCGTCATCTCCACCGGGTCCCAGGGCGAGCCGCTCTCCGCCCTGCGCCGGATGGCCTACAACGACCATCGCCAGATCACCCTTCACAGCGGCGACACGGTGGTGTTCTCGGCGACGCCGATCCCCGGCAACGAGCGGGCGGTCAACGAGACGGTCGACCGGCTCTACCACATCGGCTGCAACGTCATCACCCCCCGGGAGGCGCCGATCCACGCCTCGGGCCACGGGTACGTCGAGGAGCTCAAGCTGATGCTCAACCTCGTCCGCCCGCGCTACGTGATGCCGATTCACGGCGACCACAAGCGCATCCACCTCCACGCCCAGCTCGCCGACGCGGTCGGGATCGATCCCGACGCGGTGTTCCAGCTCGAGAACGGTCAGCCACTGGAGATCGACGAGTCCGGCGCCGCGCCCGGTGAACGCGAGCAGGCGGGAATGATCTTCGTCGACGGCGTCGACATCGGCGATCCGGCCGACGTGGCGCTGCGAGACCGGCGGATGCTGTCGGCCGACGGCATCTTCATCGTGGTGGCCACGGTCTCCGAGCAGACCGGGGAATCGGTCGTCCCGCCGGAGGTCATCTTCCGCGGAGTCCCGTTCATCGAGCAGGCCGACCTGCTGGTGTCAGACATCCGCGGGGAGGTCGAGCGCTCACTGGCCGCCGCCGCCCGCGAGGGCGTGCGCGAGATCGACGTCCTCCAGCAGAGCCTGCACGACGACCTGGCGGCGTTCGTCTATGACCGGTTGCGGCGACGCCCGATGGTCCTGCCGGTGGTCGTCGAGGTCTGAGCGACCTCGTCCGGGGCGGGTGCCGGCGCGGCGCCGCCGAGCACCGGGATCCGGATCACGAATCGCGTCCCGGTGCCGTCGTCGAGGGTTTGGAGCGCGACGGTTCCCCCATGTGACTGGGCGACCGAGCGCACGATGGCCAGCCCCAGCCCCGAGCCCTTGGCGCCGTCGCGACCGCCGCGGACGAAGCGCTCGAACACCCGGTCGGTCAGTTCGGGCGGGATCCCGGGGCCCGAGTCCTGGACCACGATCAACGCCTCACCGTCGTGTGCCTGCGTCGAGGCCTGGACCTGCGTCCCGGGCGGCGTGTGGCGAACGGCGTTCTCCAGCAGGTTGAGCATCAGGCGGTGCAGCTCGTCGCGCACGCCCTCCACGACGACGGGCTCGGCGCTGATCGACAGCTCGTGGCGGTCTGCCATCGGCCCCAGCTCGGAGGCCGCCTCGATCAGGACCTCGCCCAGGTCGGTGGGGCGGTGGGGCTGGGCCCGGCGCGCGTCGGCACGGGCCAGCAGCAGCAGGTCGCCCACCAGCCGGCGCATGCGGCGGGTCGAGCGCAGCGCCGCCTCGGCCGTCTCGGCCTGCTCGCCGTCGAGCTCCTCGCCCAGGAGCTCGAGGTTGGCCAGCACGCTCGTCAGCGGGGTGCGCAGCTCGTGAGAGGCATCAGCGACGAACTCGCGCTGGCGGTCGAGCATCGTCTGGGTATGGGCGCGGGCGGAGTCCAACGCTCCCAGCATGCCCTCCATCGTCGTGGCCAGCTCGGCGATCTCGTCCTCGGCCTCGGGGTGGGGGACGTGCAGGCTGGGATCGCGGGTGCGCTCGATCTCGCGCGCGGCGTCGGTCAGCTCGACGATCGGGCGCATCGCGCGGGCGGAGACGAACAGGCCGGCCAGCAGGGCCAGGACCGTCCCGCCCACGACGCCGAGCAGCAGGAACACCTCGACCCGGCCCAGCGTGTGATCGACGTCGGAGAGCGGCAGCGCGTACAGCAGCGTCACCTGGCCGCTGGGGCGGACGGGGAGCTGGCGGACCGCCACCCTGTATCCGGACTCGGTGAAGTCCCCGGAGCTCACGCTCGGGGCTGAGGCGAACAGGCCGAGCGGGACCGGGGCCTTGACCCCCTTGATCGTGATCGAGTCCTGGGTGCCGAGCAGGTTGCCGTCGCTGGAGTCGAAGATACGGATCTGGGCGTGCTCGGCGGCGTCGTAATTGGTCAGCGACACCCTGGCCTTGTGCAGGTCCAGGTACAGCCCGCCGGCGAAGCTCAGCTTGCCGTTGAGCTCACTGTCGAGCTGGCTGACCTCCGCGTTCTGCTGATCGTTGAACTGGGTGCGCACCTGGCGGTTGGTCAGTACGCCGACGATCACGGCGAAGCACGCCAGGATGACGAACGTCAATGCGGCGGAGCCGCCGGCCAGACGCCAGCGGATCGGTACGCGCCTATACGCGGAGTACGTACCCTGCGCCGCGGATCGTATGTAGGAGCCGAGGCTCGCCACTGGATTCCAGCTTCCTCCGTAGGTTGGACACGAACACCTCGATCGTGTTCGTCATCGAGAAGGGGTCATAGCCCCACACCTCGTCGAGCAGTCGCTGACGGGAGATCACGATGCGCTCGTTGCGCATCAGATATTCCAGCAGCTCGAACTCGCGTTGGGTCAGATCGACGTGGCGATCGCCCCGCAGGACCTCGTGGGTGTCGGGATTGAGCTTGAGGTCGCCGACCGCCAGGTTGGCCTGGCCGCGCGGCGGACGCCGGCGCAGCAGCGCCCTCAGCCGGGCCAGGAGCTCCTGGCGCTCGAACGGCTTGACCAGGTAGTCGTCGGCACCGGAGTCCAGCCCCTCGACGCGGGACTCCACCGCATCGCGGGCGGTCAGGACCAGGATCGGGACGTCGTCGTCGCCATCGCGCAGCCGCTTGGCCACCTCGATGCCGTCCATGCCGGGCAGCCCCAGGTCCAGCAGCACCAGATCCGGGAGGAAGGCATGGGCTCCCTCCAGCGCCGCCGGGCCGTCGCCGGCCACCCGCACCTCGTAGCCCTCCATGCGCAGCGACCGCTGCAGGACCTGCGCGATCGCGTCGTCGTCCTCGACGACCAGCACGCGGGGGGGACGCTCGAAATCTGACATCGCTCCCGGCAGATGGTATTGGGCGAGATGGCGGCTCGGGGCATCCGCCGGCGCTCCTTACGAAGCCCTTCGATACGCGCCGGCCGAGCAGGAGCCCGGGCGCGCCCGTCGAAGCTGATCGTTCGGACATGGCCACCAGCACCAAGCCTCGCTCAAAGCCCAAGCCACGGCGCAAATCGCCTCCACCGCGGGCTCGGCGATCGCTGCTGGCCAGCCGCCCGTCGCTCCCGTCGGTGTCGCTGGAGCCCCATCACGTCGACATCCTCGCGCTGGCGCTCATCGCCGCCGGGATCTTCCTGGGCGGCGTGGCCTACGTCCACTGGGCCGGAGGCGCGCTCGGGGACGGGGCCGTGCGGGCCATGCGGTTCGTGTTCGGCGCGCTCGGCTACGTGGTGCCGTTGGCGCTGGTCAGCGCCGGCGGCCTGATGCTGATCCGCGAGATGCGGCCACCGGCCCGTCCGCTGCGCACCGGCCTCGTCTGCCTGGTGACGGCGCTCACGCTCGCGCTGGCCGCCGGGACGCTCGGCATCGGCCCCGGTGAGGTGCCGGCGCGCGATTTCTGGCACGCCGCGGCCTTCGAGAGGCGCGGCGGGATCATCGGCCAGGGCGAGCTGTGGGTCAGCTCGCACCTGCTCTCGCAGCTCGGCGCGGACATCCTGGCCGTGTTCCTGCTGCTGGCGGGGGTGATCCTGGTGACCGGAGCCACGCTGGCCGGAGTCATCCGGGCCACCGGCGCCGGCGTGGTCGGGACCGGACGGGCCGTCCGGCGCTCACATGACACGCTGACGGCGACGCTGAACCGCCGGCCCGCCACCGCCGCGGCCCGGGCGGGTGACGTGGCGGCGCCCGGCCAGTTCGACGATCCCGAGCTGCTGCCCCAATCGCTGCTGCCGCCCGAGCCCGACACAGACGAGCTCGTGATCCGCGCCACTCACGTGGAGGCGCCCCCCGCGGCCCAGCTCGACGCCGATGGCGAGGACGCCCCACCGCCGACGGTCCTCGAGGATCTCCAGGAGCTCGACCTCGACGACGATGAGGAGGCGTTCGCGCCGCCCCCTCCCGCCGCCCCGTCGCCGGCGCGCGGCGAGGTTGACCCCGCCGATCTGACCCCGCAGGGCCGCTACCGCTCGTCGGTGACCGACGATCCCGAGTTCGAGTGGCGCCTGCCCGGCACGCGCTTCTTGACCCGTGCCACCGGCGAGGCGGCCAAGCCCGACACCGCCGGCCAGGAGCTGGTGGCGCGCACGCTGCTGGAGACGCTCGGCCACTTCGGGATCGAGGCCAAGGTGATCGGCCGCGTCACCGGACCGCACATCACGCGCTACGAGATCCGGCTGGCGCCCGGCATCAAGGTGGCCAAGGTGGCCCAGCTCAAGGACGACCTGGCCTACGCGCTGGCCGCCACCGACATCCGGATCCTGGCTCCGATCCCCGGCAAGCAGGCCGTCGGGGTCGAGGTGCCCAACGCCAACCGCCGGATCGTCCACCTGGGCGACGTCTACCAGGAGCCCCCACCCGACTGGTCGCCGCTGACCGTGTGGCTGGGCAAGGACATCGCCGGGCGCGCGATCGGCGCCGACCTGGCCAAGATGCCCCACCTGCTGGTGGCCGGCACCACCGGCGCCGGCAAGTCCGCCTGCGTCAACGCGATGCTGTCGAGCATCCTGCTGCGAGCGACCCCGCACGAGGTCCGCATCGTGCTGGTCGACCCCAAGCAGGTCGAGCTCAACCACTATGAGTCGGTGCCCCACCTGCTCACGCCGGTGATCACCAGCCCGCGGATGGCCGCCAACGCGCTGCAGAACCTGGTCAAAGAGATGGAGCAGCGCTACTCGATCATGTCCCTGGCGCGGACCCGCAGCCTGCCGGAGCTCAACCGAGCTCGCGACAAGCGCGGCGAGCCCCGCCTGCCCTACATCCTGTGCGTGATCGACGAGCTGGCCGACCTGATGATGGTCGCGCCCGCAGACGTCGAGGACTCGATCATCCGCCTGGCTCAGAAGGCCCGCGCGGTCGGGATCCACCTCGTGCTGGCCACCCAGTCGCCGCGGGTCGACGTGATCACCGGCATGATCAAGGCCAACGTGCCGTCGCGAATCGCGTTCGCGGTCTCCAGCCAGACCGACTCGCGCGTCATCCTCGATCAGAACGGGGCGGAGTCGCTGCTGGGGCAGGGCGACATGCTGTTCTCGCCGGTCGGCTCATCCAAGCTCCAGCGCATCCAGGGCGCCTACATCGACGAGGAGCAGGTCCTCGAGCTGACCGAGGCCTGGCGGCGCCAGGGCGAGCCCGAGTTCGTCGAGGAGCTGCTGGAGGAGGTCCCGTCCGAGAGCGAGCCGGCCTCGGACGAAGACTCGCTCAGCGCCGACGAGGATCCGCTGCTGGAGGAGGCGATCTTCCTGGTGGCTCAGATGGGCACCGCGTCGACGTCGATGCTGCAGCGGCGTCTGCGGCTCGGCTACACGAGGGCGGGCCGGCTGATCGACATGCTCGAGCGGCGCGGGATCATCTCCGGCTACGAGGGCTCCAAGCCGCGCCAGGTGCTCATCACCGAGGCCGACGTGCCCCGCATCCTCTCGCACCTGGCCGAGGCCGACGGGGGCGGGCCCGCCGCCGCGCCACCGCCACCGCCGCCGGCCCCCGGGGCCGACCTGCCCGACGATCCGGCCGATCCCGCCGCGTAGGCGAGCCGCAGCGGTCCGGCGCCGGTAGCCTTCTGGCCGATGGCCGATATCGGGGCGACACTCCGTGAGGCGCGAATGCGCGCCAAGATCGACATCAACGAGGTCGAGCGGAGCACGAAGATCCGCGCCAAGTACCTGCGCGCGATCGAGAACGAGGAATGGGGCCTGCTCCCGGGCGATGTCTACGTCAAGAGCTTCCTGCGGACGTACGGCGACTACCTGGGACTCGACAGTCGCCAACTCATCGACGACTACAAGCGCCGCTACGAGCGGCCCCCCGACCACGAGCTGCGTCCGATCACCCCGCTGAGCGCCCGCGATCGCGAGCGCCAGAGCCGGGGTCCGCGGGGACCGCTGATCCCGCCGTGGGCGCTGGTCGGACTCGTGCTGGTGGCCGTGGTCGTCGCCCTGTACTTCGTGGGCAACAACAAGGGCGGCTCGACCACCCCGAGCGTCACCACCCACGCGGTCAAGCGCCATCACGGCCACACCAACCCGCATCGCGGCGGCGCGGCGGCGGTGAGCACCGGCAAGGCCAAGCCGCCGCCCACCAACGTCCGGCTGCAGCTGGTGGCGACCAACGCGGTCTACGTGTGCGTCGTCGACGGGACCGGCAAGAAGCTCATCCCGGGTGAGATCTTCAACGTCGGGCAGACGATCCCGACGATCACCTCCAGCAAGCTGCTGATGACCCTCGGCAACGCATCGGTGAAGATGAAGGTCAACGGGGTCAACGTGACGGTGCCCTCGACCGGTAGCCCTGTCGGGTTCGAGTTGGTGCCGGGAGCGAACACCATGCTGCCCGCCTCCAAGCAGCCCCAGTGCACATGAGCCCGCCTCCGCGGGCCGGCATCCTGGTCACCGGCACCGAGGTGCTGACCGGGATCATCTCCGACCGCAACGGGCCGTGGCTGTCGGAACGGCTGCGCGAGGTGGGGGTGGACACGGCAATGATCCAGATCGTCGGCGACCGCCCCGACGACCTGCTGGCGGCGATGCGGTTCATGCGCGACGACGGGCTGGCCGTGATCATCACCAGCGGCGGCCTGGGCCCGACCGCCGACGATCTGACCGCCGAGGTCGTCGGGCGCTTCTGTGGGCGCGAGATGGTGCTGGACGACGGCCTGGAGGAGCGCATCGCGGAGATCCTGCGCCCGATGATGGCCCGCTGGCCCGATCTCGACGAGGCGGCCATCCGCCGCTCCAATCGCAAGCAGGCGGTGATCCCCAAGGGCGCGACGATCCTCGAGCCCGAGGGGACCGCGCCCGGCCTGGTGGTGCCTCCACGCGACGGGGACGGGAGTGGACCCACCGTGGTCGTGCTGCCCGGACCCCCGCGGGAGCTGCAGCCGATGTGGGAGCGAGCTCGGGCAACCGAGGCGTTTCGCGCTGCGATCGTCGGCGCCACGGAGTACCGGTCGCGCATCGTGCGGCTGTTCGGGATCCCGGAATCGGAGATCGCCAACACGCTGCGCGCCGCCGAGGAGGCCGGGCTTCACCTGAGCCGGCTGGAGATCACCACCTGCCTGCGCCGCGGCGAGATCGAGATCGCCACCCGCTATGAGCCCGTCGCCCAGGCCGACTACGACGCCCTGCTGGACTTCATCGGCGCCCGCCACGCGGACGCGCTGTTCTCGCGGGACGGGTCGACGATCGACGAGCAGGTGGGGGACCTGCTCAGCGGGCACACCATCGCCGTCGCCGAGTCGTGCACCGGAGGGCTCCTGGCCGGCCGGCTGACCGACCGGGCGGGCGCCTCGGCCTATTTCCTGGGCGGCGGGGTCGTCTACTCCAATCAGGCCAAGATCGACCTCGCCGGCGTCGATCCGGACCTGATCGAGCGTTTCGGGGCGGTCTCGACGGAGGTCGCCGATGCGCTGGCCGAGGGGATCGCCCGGCGGATCGGGGCCGAGTTCGGCGTGGGAATCACCGGCATCGCGGGCCCGGGCGGCGGGACGGCGGAGAAGCCGGTCGGCCTGGTCTGCTTCTGCGTGTGGGGCGCCGACGGCCGGCGGCTGACGCGCAGCGCCCGCCTGCCGGGCGGGCGGGCCGACATCCGCGACCGCTCGGTGACGGTGTCGATGCACCTGCTGCAGCGGCTGCTGCTGGGCGCGTCTGACGAGCCGGCCGCGCCCGCCGGCGACGCGGCCGCGCGTGGAGGCTGAGGCCGAGGCCGCTCGGCTGTTCGTCGCGCTCGAGCTCCCGCTCGAGACCCGTCAGGCGCTGGCCGACTGGAGCCGCCGGCGTGTCGGCGGGGTGCAGGCGGCGCGCCCGGTCGCGCCCGAGTCCCTGCATGTGACGCTCTGCTTCCTGGGTCAGCGGCCGGTCTCGGATGTGCCCGGCATCAGCGAGGCATGCGGGGCGGTGGGGCGGCTCGCGGCGCCGCGCCTGCGGGCGGGCGATCCGCTCCTGCTGCCGCCGCGGCGCCCGCGGGTGCTGGCGATCAACCTCGACGAGCTCGAGGGCGACCGGCTGGCCCGCGTGCAGGCGACGGCCGCCGGCGCCCTGATCGAGGCGGGGTACTTCGCCGCCGAGGGCCGGCCCTTCCTGGCGCACGTCACCGTCGCGCGTGTGGCGGCACGGCTGCCCCGCTCGTTGGACCTGTCGCCGCCGGACCCGGCCCCGTTCACCGCTGACCGGGTGACCCTGTTTCGCGCGCGGCTGGGGTCAGGGCCGGCGCGCTACGAGCCGCTGCAGACCGTCGTGCTCGCCGGCTGACGGCTGTGCTCGCGGACCGACGGCTGTGCTCGCTGGCCGACGGTCGTGCTCGCCGGCCGACGGCCGCTGTCTACGGCAGCTGGGACTCGATCCACTTCTCCAGCGCCGGGCCGCTCTCGACGCTGGTGATCAGCGCGTAGCGGACGCCGGGGCCGTGGTGATAGCCGCCGTGGTAGAGGAACTCGGAGTCCACGCACGCCTGCTGGTACTTGGGCAGCGCGATCTTGACCTCGCTGGCCTTGCTGAACTGCTCGCGCCGGACGACCAGCGCGCTCGAGTCGTCGTCGGTCAGTTCCAGCCACAGCCGCACGACCCAGCCGTTCTCATCGGGCTTGTTGGCCGCGTTGTTGTTGTCCAGATGCAGGCCCCATCGGCACTCGCGCAGCGAGTTGGGCTTCATCTTGAGCAGCTGCACCCGGCCGAACCGGGCGCCGATCGACTCCACGTACTTGACGATCGAGGGGCACTTCTTGGCGTTCTCGGTCCAGATCCCGTCGAGGTCGGGCTTGCCGTAGCGCTCGAAGCCGGTGAGCTCCAGGTCGCCGGTCGCCGACGTGATCGGCGCGAACGTCGTCTGATCGTCAGTCGAGTAGGTCGTGTACGCGAGGTTCTCGTACTCCTCGCGCGGGATCTCGGGGCCGTCGTACTTCTTCAGCCGCAGGTACCCGCCGTTGGCCTGGAGCTTGGGCATCCGGTAGTGCGGAGTCTCCCGCTGCGTCAGCGACGGCCGCCGCACGCCGGTGACGTAGAGGATCCGCTTCGTATGCTCGTTCTTCAGGGCTTCGGTGAGAGTGGACAAGGTCTCTCCAAAAGGTCGCTAGTCAGTAGACGCGCCATTGTGGCAGCCGTGGCGGCGCAAGGATTTGAGGGCACCCTAATGGCCGCTCCGGACCCCATTCGTGACCGGCCGACGAACGGAACGCCCGGCTTTCGAGCAGGCGGCGTGGCGTTGGTGGCGCTGGCAAACGCCCCCGGCGTGGCGCCGGTGGCGCCGGCAAACGCCCCCGGCGTGGCGCCGTCGGCGCCGGCAAACGCCCCAGCCGACCACTCCTCCGAGCCCGCTGGGGCGTTTGCCGTCGTCACAGCGGCAAACGCCCCACCCACCCTCTGGCGGGCGCTCGCTGGGATGTTTGCCGACGCCACGAGACCCCAGGCACCGTCCGGTCCTCCACTCGATCGCCGCAGTTGACGTTCGCCGAGGTTCCGTTCGTCACCGCCCGGGGCCCGTCTCGATCATCGCGGGCTCCGCTCGCCCGGGCCCGTCTCGATCATCGCGGGCTCCGCTCGCCGAGGCCCCGTCCGGCCCTCGATGCAGTATTGGCACGGATTCGTCGCGCACTTGCCACCGGTGCGTCTTGTTCCGTGACAGGCCCCCGTTCTAGCGTGCGATTCCGTCCGCCAGCCGCCCTACCGTGGTGGGTTCAACGCGCAAGACACAAGGAGCCGCAGCGAGCATGAGCGAGAACCAGAAAGGCGCAACCGTCGGCGCGTCTGACCCCAAGGCCGACGTCAAGCGGCAGGCCGCCCTTCAGGGCGCTCTGACCCAGATCGAGCGGCAGTTCGGCAAGGGGACCGTGATGCGGATGGGCGACCCCGGCGCTCGTGTCAACTGCGACGCGATCCCCACCGGCGCGCTGTCGCTGGATATCGCGCTCGGGATCGGCGGCGTGCCGCGCGGCCGGATCATCGAGATCTTCGGCCCGGAGTCCTCGGGTAAGACGACGCTCGTCTACCACCTGATCGCCGAGGCCCAGAAGCTCGGCGGGGTGTGCGCGTTCGTCGACGCAGAGCACGCGATGGATCCGCTGTACGCGCAGGAGATCGGCGTCGACATCGATGAGCTGCTCGTCTCCCAGCCCGACTACGGCGAGCAGGCGCTCGAGATCGTCGACATGCTGATCCGCTCCGGCGCCGTGGACCTGGTCGCCGTCGACTCGGTGGCGGCGCTCACGCCGCGGGCGGAGCTCGAGGGCCAGATGGGCGACCAGACGGTCGGCGCGCAGGCGCGGATGATGTCCCAGGCGATGCGCAAGCTGGCCGGCAACCTCAACCGCGCGCAGACGCTGTGCGTGTTCACCAACCAGATCCGCGAGAAGGTGGGCGTGATGTTCGGCTCGCCGGAGACGCAGCCGGGCGGCCGCGCGCTGAAGTTCTACGCATCCCAGCGCCTGGACATCCGCCGGATCGAGACGCTCAAGGACGGCACCGAGGCGGTGGGCAACCGGGTGCGGGTCAAGGTCGTCAAGAACAAGGTGGCGGCGCCGTTCAAGCAGGCGGAGTTCGACATCGAGTTCGGCAAGGGCATCTCGACCTCGGGCTGCCTGCTGGACTACGGCATCGAGCACAACATCGTCACCAAGTCCGGCTCGTTCTTCTCCTACGGCGACGAGCGCCTCGGCCAGGGCCGGGGCAACGCCAAGGCCTTCCTGGACGAGCATCCGGAGACGGCGAGCGAGATCGAGGTCAAGATCTACGACGCGCTCGGGCTCAACCGGGAGCTGGTCAAGGAGATCGAGCACGACGACGACGCGGCCCCGCTGGCCGCGGTCGCGCCGGCGGCCTAGCCGCCCGCCGGCGACGTCCGCCTGAGCGGTCGTGTCCCTCGGCACTGACGAGCAGCTTCAGCGCGCGCTGGAGCTGGGCTACGCGTACGTGAACCGGCGTGACCGGACGGTGAGCGAGGTCCGGCTCCAGCTCGAGCGCAAGGGGATCTCGCCCGAGCAAACCGAGGCGGCGATTCAGACGCTGTCCGAGCAGGCGCTGCTCGACGACGCCCGCTTCGCCCACCTGTTCGTGACCGACAAGCGCGAGCTCGAGCAGTGGGGGAACGAGCGGATCATGCGCGGGCTGCTGGCCCGGGGCATCGACCGCCACCTGGCGGCGACGGCGCTCGGCGGCGAGGCCACCGACGAGAGTGGGCAGGACGGCGGCGAGGACGGCGAGCTGCAGCGGGCGCTGGCACTTCTGCGCCGGCGCTTCCCCCAGCCGCCTCAGGACCGTCGCGAGCGCGAGCGAGCTCTCGGCGTCCTGCTGCGCAAGGGCTACGAGAGCGAGCTGGCGCTCGACGCCCTGGCGGCTCACGCCCGCGGCGACTGAGCCGGTCCGCCGGCTCCGTCGACCCTGCCGATCCAGGGGCTCGAGGACCTCGCCGTCTGCTGGGAGTCCGCGCGCGACGGGGTTGACGAGGTGTTCGCCATGACCTGGGAGCCCGTTGCCGTGCAGGGCGATGTCGCTGTCGTCCGCGTCGGGGTCGACTACGGCGATCCGCCGGCCCAGACCTACCGTGACCTGTGGATCATCGTCCTCGATCCCGATGGTCGGTGCCGCTCCTTCGAGGAGTGGCCGTTCTTCCCCGGTCAGCCGCCGGGCGCCGGCGAGGCGGGTGGCCCGCATCCGGCCGGGTAATCCCGGTCACTTTGCGCCGGTTGTTACGAAAGCGTTGCGCCGGTATCGGCGCGGTACTACGATTGACGCAGTGAACGAACGGTCTGTGAGACCGCAAAACACCAGCAAATCTCCAGATATTGCGGATAGAGATCTACAGTGTTGACGCCAATCTACGAGGGACCGGAGAAATGGTCCAGATCGGTTTCGTACTGGCTGGGCTAGTCGTGTAGTCGTCTAGCCGGATCGCTGAACCGCCGCTGCCTGGGGGCTGGTACCCGTGCGTCCGCACGGGCCGCTCGGTCGCTCTCAATTCAGCCAACAGTGGGATATGTGGCCCCGGGAGGTTCTCCCGGGCCAGATGAGAGGAACCACCATGGAAATCATCGGCGCCGCAGCGCTCATAGCGGTTGGGATCGTCGTTGCGGCGGTCCTGTACGGCCGCTCGCACGGTGCCGCCCCGGCCACCGTTGAGCGGGACTCCGCGACCGCCGCCGCGCTCCAGGCCGCGCTCAGCGAGCGCGGCTCGGCGCTGGAGCGACGCGCGGACGCGCTCGAGCGGCGCGAGACCGAGCTGACCGCCCAGCGCGATCAGCTCGAGGACCGCCGGGGCGAGATCGAACGCACCCTGGAGCGCCTGGCCGGCATGTCCGCGTCCAAGGCCAAGGAGCTTCTGCTCCAGGAGATCGAGGAGCAGGCCAGGCACGAATCGGCCCGGCGGATCCGGGCCATCGAGGAGGAGACCAAGCGCGACGCCGAGCGGCGCGTGCGCAACATCCTGTCCGTGTGCATGCAGCGGCTGGCCGCCGGTCACGCCGCTGAGACGACGGTGTCCGTGGTCCACCTGGCCGCCGACGACATGAAGGGCCGGATCATCGGCCGGGAGGGCCGCAACATCCGGGCGCTGGAGAACCTCACCGGCGTCGACTTCATCATCGACGACACCCCCGGCGCGGTCGTGCTGTCCGGCTTCGACGGCGTCCGCCGCGAGATCGCCCGCCTGACGCTGGAGAAGCTCCTCCAGGACGGACGCATCCACCCCGCCCGGATCGAGGAGATGTACTACCAGACCAAATCCGAGCTGGAGGGCCACATCGTCGAGCTGGGCGAGCAGGGCGCCTTCGAGGCGGGCGTCCAGGGCCTGCATCCGGAGCTGGTCAAGCTCCTGGGTCGCCTGCGCTTTCGCACCAGCTACGGCCAGAACGTGCTCGCCCATTCGATCGAGGTCGCCCAGCTGGCCGCGATGATGGCCAACGAGCTGGGGGCCAGCGCCAAGACCGCGCGGCGGGCCGCGCTGTTGCACGACATCGGCAAGTCGGTGACCCACGAGATCGAGGGGCCACACGCGCTGGTCGGCGGCGAGCTCGCCCGCAAGTACGGCGAGTCCCAGGCGGTGGCCCATGCGATGGAGGCCCACCACAACGAGGTCGAGCCCCAGACGATCGAGGCCGTCATCGTGCAGGCGGCGGACGCCCTGTCAGGCGCGCGTCCCGGCGCCCGCGGCGAGTCGCTGGAGCAGTACGTCAAGCGGCTGCGCGACCTGGAGCAGATCGCGACGCGGCATAAGGGTGTGGACAAGGTCTACGCCATGCAGGCCGGTCGCGAGATCCGCGTGATGGTGGCCCCCGGCGACATCGACGACGACGCGGCGACGCTGCTGTCCTACGAGATCGCTCGCGAGATCGAGAAGGAGCTCGATTACCCGGGGCAGATCAAGGTCACCGTCATCCGCGAGTCGCGCGCCGTCGAGTACGCCCGGTAGGCCGGCCCAGTGGGAGGCCCACCCGGGCCTCCCACGATTCGTCTGAACCGCGAGGTTCAGTCAACTTCGAGATCGGGTATTCCCTCCCGTGCGGGTCCACGTGACGGGAGGCCGGCGGCTTGCGACCCGCGCCGCCGAGAAAGGGAATGCGATGAACGATGGTCTTCGGCCGTCGGGCCGGCGTTTGCGTGCGCGCGTCGCCGGAACGGTCGTGATGGCGCTGACGGCCGCTGCGGTCGCGGCCGGCACCGCGAGTGCCGCCCCGCTGTCCGCACACGGTCAGCTGCTGCATCTGACCGGCAACACGAACCAGAGCAGCAACTGGTTCGGCTATAGCCAGGGCTCGCTCGAGCAGGGCGGCAAGCTGTTCAACTCCGTCAGCGGCAATTGGACGGTCCCCACCGCCACCCAGCACGCCTCGGGCGAGTCCGAGGCCTCGTCTGACTGGATCGGGATCGGCGGCGGCTGCGTCGACTCGGGCTGCACCGTCAGCGACTCGACGCTGATCCAGACCGGGACCGAGCAGGACGTCTCGTCCACCGGAGCCCCGTCGTACTCGGCGTGGTACGAGCTCGTGCCCGTACCGTCGCTGACGATCAGCAACATGACGGTCGAGCCCGGCGATCAGATGCACGCGTCGATCGCGCAGGTCGCCAACGACGCCGACGTGTTCACGATCACCATCCAGGACGTGACCCGCAACGAGTCCTACTCCACCACCGTCCCGTATCCCTCGACGATGGACACGGCGGAGTGGATCGAGGAGACCCCGCTGGAGATCGGCACCGACGCCGGCTTTGCGGCCCTCCCCAACCTGACCAACCCGGCGTTCAACTCGGGCACGGTCAACGGCGCCCCGGTCAAGCTCTCCTCCTCCGAGGAGATGGAGCTGACCGACTCCAACGGCGACGTCATCGGAACCCCCTCCGCCCCCAATGACGGCGGGAGCGGTTTCGACGCCTGCGCATGGGCGACCAGCTGTAGCTGATCCGACGGATCAGATCTGGTGCACTGCGGCGCCCCGGCCATCCGGCCGGGGCGTCGCCGTCTTGGCGGCCACCGGCCGCCGCTACTCTTGGGCGGCGATGAAGCGCTACCACGTGACCACGTTCGGCTGCCAGATGAACGAGCACGATTCCGAGCGCATCAAGGGGATGCTCGAGTCCCTGGGCTACGCGGAGTCCACGAGTCGATCAGACGCAGACCTGATCCTGTTCAACACCTGCTCGATCCGCGAGGCGGCTGACAGCAAGTTCGTGGCGCACCTGGGGGAGGCCAAGCGGCTCAAGCGCGAGGATCCCAGCCGGGTGATCGGGGTGGGCGGCTGCTGGGCGCAGTCGGTCAAGGAGGAGGTGTTCGCGCGCTTTCCGTTCGTCGACGTCGCGTTCGGCCCCGGCCAGGTCCACAAGCTCGCCGAGTTCTTGACCAGCGACTCCCTGACCGCCCAGGGCTTCTTCGAGTTCGAGGGCTTCACCGGCCACCTGCCGGCCAAGCGCGCCCGTGACTTCCAGGGGTGGGTGCAGATCAGCGTCGGCTGCAACTCGGTCTGCTCGTACTGCATCGTCCCGTCGACGCGCGGGCGTGAGGTCAGCCGCCCGCCGCAGGAGCTCGTCGACGAGGTGACCCGGCTGGCCGCCGACGGCGTCAAGGAGGTGACGCTGCTCGGCCAGAACGTCAACTCCTACGGGCGCGACCTTGCGCGCGAGCAGCGGATCGTGTTCTCGGAGCTGCTGCGAGCGGTCGACGCCGTCCCCGGCATCGAGCGCATCCGCTACACGAGCCCGCATCCCAAGGACATGCGCGAGGACGTCATCCGCGCCCACGCCGAGCTGCCGGCGCTGTGTGAGCACATCCACCTGCCGCTGCAGTCGGGCTCCAGTCCGGTGCTCAAGCGCATGCGGCGCACCTACACGCGCGAACGCTATCTCGACCGGGTCGCGCTCATCCGCGAGCACGTCCCCGACTGCGCGCTGACCACGGACATCATCGTCGGGTTCCCGGGAGAGACCGAGACCGACTTCGAGCAGACGCTCGAGGTCGCCGAGGAGGTCGGCTTCGACGGCGCCTTCACCTTCATCTATTCACCGCGGCGCGAGACCGAGGCGGCGACGCTGCCCGAACAGATCGACCACGACGTCAAGGTGGCGCGGATGGAGCGGCTGGTCGAGGTCGTCCAGCGCCGCGCTCGGGAGCGTGCCCAGCGGTTCGTCGGCCGCACCCTCGACGTGCTGGTCGAGGGCCCCTCGCGCACCGACCCGGCTCGGCTGCGTGGCCGCTCGCGCCACAACAAGGTCGTCAACTTCGACGGGCTGGGCGCCGCCGGCGACCTCGTGCAGGTGCAGATCACCGCTGCCACCAGCCAGACGCTGAGCGGCGAAGCCTCGCTGCTGGCCCGCGCCGCGGGCTAGAGCCAGCCCGCGGCGCGATCGAGTCAGCAGCCGCCGCGCCCGACCGTCAGGCGTCGAGCGTCTGCGTTCGCCAGGCGCCGAGCAGCGCCGGGATGACGATCCAGGCGAGCGTGACGATGACGGCCACGCCGGTGGCCATCGACACCGTCCGGTGCAGATCGGCCAGTGGGGCCAGCTGGGTCAGAGCCGGGGTGAGCAGCCCGTCGCGCAGCGAGCCCAGGAACGAGACGCTGAGCAGGATGTTGGTGGCGATCGCCACCCAGCCGATCACGGCGGTCAGCGTGACCGCCCGCGATCCGGTCAGCGAGCCGATGCCGACCGCGAACGCGACGACCGCGAGGTCCGCGAGCGCCAGCCACCCGGCGCCCTGGAGAATGAGGCTGAGGCTCGGCGTCGGCGTCCCGCCGGCGAACGCGAAGACGCCGATCAGCGCCAGCGCATAGCCGAGCCCGGTGACCGCCAGGGTCACGATGAAGGCGGCCGGCAGCCGGACGGCGAACAGCGCCAGCCGGGGGCGCCCGGTGACGACCAGGTCGCGGAACACGCCGCTCGAACGGTCGCTGGTGCCGGCCTCGGACCCGATCAGGACCGCCGCCAGCATGCCGAAGTACAGTCCCAGCGCTCCCAGGCCGTCGCGGAATCCACGCAGGCCGCCGATCGGACCGTTGCTGGTGGGGGTGGAGCTGTGCTCGATGGCGCCGATCCCGAAGTACAGGATCGTGACCCCGACCGTGAGGAACAGAGCGAACGCCATGATGCCGCGGTTGCGCCGGAGCTTGAGCAGCTCGGCGCCGATCATGTTCCAGGTGACGGTGGCGTTCATGACTGACCTCCGAGGCTCGACGTGAGTTCCAGAAAGCGCTGCTCGAGCGACTGGCGCACCGGCTCCAGTCGCGAGACGGCGATGCCGGCATGCACGAGCAGCGCATTGATCTCCGCCGCCGCGTCATCGGCCGCCAGCGTGACCCGGAGCGCGTCGGCGGCCTGCGTCACCGCGGCCACCGCCGGGTAATCGCTGAGCAGCTGGCTCGCCCGCCCGGGCTCATCGCAGCCGATCGCGAGCTCGGTGGTGCCGGCGCGGCGCAGCAGGGAGCCGATCGGCCCCGCCTCGACGATCCGCCCGTGATCGATCACCGCCGCCGCGTCGCAGGTCTTCTCGACCTCGTCGAGCAGGTGCGATGACAGGAACACCGTGCGCCCCTCATCCACCAGCCCCCGGATCATCTGACGCAACTCCAGAATGCCGCCCGGGTCCAGGCCGTTCATCGGCTCGTCGAGGATCAGCAGCTCCGGATCGGCCAGCAGGCAGCGAGCCACGCCCAGGCGCTGGCGCATCCCCTGCGAGTAGGTCCCGACCCGGTCCTTGGCCCGGTCGGCCAGGCCCACCTGGTCCAGCGTCGATCCGATCCGGGCCATCGCCTGCGGACCGCGGACGGCAGCGGCCACCTGGAGATTCTCGCGGCCGGTCAGATACTTGTGGAACGACGGCTCCTCCACGATGGCCCCCACGCGCGCCAGGACGTCAGCCCGCTGCTCGGGGACCGGTCGGCCGGAGATCATCATCGTCCCCGCGTCGGCCTCGGTGAGGCCCAGCAGCATCCGGATCACGGTCGTCTTCCCAGCGCCGTTGTGGCCCAGGAAGCCGTAGGCGCAGGCCCGTGGGACGGTGAGGTCGACGCCGTCGACCGCGGTCCGCGCGCCGTAGCGCTTGGTCAGTCCTCGTGTGTGAATCATGTGCACCGGCGATTGTTCGTTCATGGCAGCCAGCCTAAGTTCGGGATTCCAGACCGTCATCGGCTCCGCGAGCGATTCCCCGGTCGGTCATGGGGATGAGCGCGACGACCCGGCTCCGCCGTGTGGGGGAGGCCCTCAGGCCGATCCCGGCTTGACCAGGCCGATCTCGTAGGCCAGGACGACGGCCTGCACCCGGTCCCGGAGCCCCAGCTTCATCAGCACGTTGGACACGTGGGTCTTGACCGTCGCCTCGCCCACGACCAGCGCGCCGGCGATCTCCGCGTTGGACATCCCGCGGGCGAGGAGCTCCAGAACCTCGCGCTCGCGGTCGGTCAGCTCGTCGAGCGACTCGGGGCCCTGACCGACCGGTGCCGGCAGCCGCCGGGCCACGCGATCGAGCAGCTGCCGGGTGACCGCCGGGGTCAGCAGCGCCTCACCGGCGGCCACCACCCGCACCGCCCGGACCAGGTCGTCGGCGGGCACATCCTTGGTGATGAAGCCGCTGGCGCCCGCCCGCAGCGCCTCGACGATGTACTCGTCCAACCCAAAGGTGGTGAGGACCAGGACGCGATAGCTGGGCAGCTGGCGGATGGCCTCGATGCCGTCGAGGTTGGGCATGCGGATGTCCATCAGCACGACGTCGGGCCGGGTGGCGCGCGCCGCCGCGACCGCCTCGCGCCCGTCGCCGGCCTCGGCGACGACCTCCATCTCGCCGGTGGCCTCGAGCACGGCGCGAAAGCCCGCCCGCATCAGGGGCTGATCGTCGGCGATGAGCAGGCGGAGCTTGGGCATGACCCGTCAGCTGACCGGGAGCAGCGCCCGCACGCGGTAGCCCTGGCCATAGCCGCGCCGGCCCGTCTCGAGGTCGCCGCCGAACAGCGCCACGCGCTCGCGCATCCCCACCAGGCCGTGACCGCCGGCGGTCACGCCGTTGGCGATGGCGGCGTCAGCGGGTCCGGCGCCGTCGTCGAGAACGGTCACCTCGAGTGCCCCCGGCGTGTAGGCCAGCGTCACCACGGCATGGGTGGCGGCGGCGTGGCGGATGACGTTGGTGAGCGCCTCCTGTGCGATCCGGTAGACCGAGAGGTCGATCGCCGCGGGCAGCTCGCGGGGCTCGCCCTCGATGACCAGGCTGGCGTCGAGCCCAGCCTCGCGGGTGCGCGCGATCAGGGCGTCGAGATCGCGCACCCCTGGCTGGGGTTCGCGCTCGGCCGCGGTGTTCTCCTGGATGCGCAGGAGACCGAGCATCCGGTGCATCTCTGACAGCGCCTCGCGGCCGAGGTCGGCCACGCGGTGGAGGGTGACGTCCTGCGCGCCGCCGTTGGTGGCGGCCAGCGCCTGGGCCTGGACGACCATCAGCGAGACGTTGTGGGCGACGACGTCGTGGAGCTCACGCGCGATGCGGACGCGCTCTTCGGCCACCGCCTGCTGCGCCAGCAGCTCGTGTTCGCGTTCGAGCCGCTCGGCGCGTTCCCTGAGGCCGTTGATGTAGTCGGCGCGGGCGCGAAAATAGAGCCCGACCGCCACCGCCAGCCCGACGATGACGACGCGCGCGACCACACCAGCTGAGCTGAACGCGATGTGATGGACCACCTGGGAGGCGAGCAGAACCGCGGCGGTCACGACGGTGGCCACGATCACCTGTCGGCGCTCGGAGTACTCGGCCACGGTGAACACCGCGAGCATCACCGGCAGGACGACGACCGGGCCCCACCCCATGGCCAAGGCCAGCGCCAGCACGACCGCCAGCACGCCCAGCGGCGACCGGTGGCGCAGCAGCAGGGCGCCCGAGGAAGCCAGCAGCCCGAGCAGCAGCGCGCCGCGCGAGAACCCGGAGGCGACGTTGTCGGCGGCCAACGCAACCGCTCCGCAGAAGAAGATGAAGGCCACCGGGCCGATATCGAGCAGCCAGTCGGGCAGCCGCCAGCCCAGGGCCGTCGTCAACGGTCGATCGGTGCGCCGCTCCACTCGCCAGAGGGTAGGCCCGCGGCCAGCGCCACGCCTCCCTCCAGACGAGGAAGATCGCCTCATCCTTTTGGGGGAAATCCGCGTCCGGCCGTCCGGTCGCGGGTCCATCCGAGCCGTATGCGAACATGCGTTCGTATGAGATGGAGCAACCTCAGCATGGCGTCGGAGGAAACGGCCCGTCTGCCCGGTTACCGGGAGGAGGCGGTGGTCCGTCATTTCGACGCTCCCGACGCGATCTCGACCCGCTTCTACGAGGTCCGCGCCAAGTCGATCCTCAACCGGGTCCCGGAGGCGTCGCAGATGCCGTTCCGCTGGACGATCAATCCGTATCGCGGCTGCAGCCACTCCTGCAAATATTGCTTTGCGAGGCCCACGCACACGTATCTGGACTTCGACGCGGGGCGGGACTTCGAGCGCGAGATCGTCGTCAAGGTCAACGCGCCCGAGCGGCTGCGGGTGGAGCTGGCCAAGCCGTCGTGGCGAGGCGAGCACATCGCGTTGGGGACCAACACCGATCCGTACCAGTGGGTCGAGGGGCGGTACAGGCTGATGCCGGGGATCTGGCAGGCGATGATCGACGCGCGCAACCCGGGGTCCATCCTGACCAAGTCGCCGCTGCTGCTGCGCGATCTGGAGCTGATGACGGAACTGGCGTCGGTCGCGGAGTTCAGCGCAGCGCTGTCGGTGCCCACGATCGACGAGCGGGCGTGGCGGGCCACCGAGCCCCACACGCCCAACCCGCGGGCGCGGCTGGAGGCGGTGGCCGAGCTGACCCGGGCGGGAATCAAGACCGGGGTGCTGGTGGCGCCGTTGATGCCGGGGATCAACGACGATCCGGCCCAGGTGGCGGAGATCATGGAGCTGGCCGGCGAGGCCGGAGCGTCCTATATCACCGGTATTGCACTGCATTTGAGAGGGGAGGTTCGGGGACTGTTCATGGAGTGGCTGGCGGAGAACCGTCCCGACCTGCTGCCGCGCTATCGTGAGCTGTACCGCGCAGGCGCCTACGCGCCCCAGCGGGAGCGCAGGCGGTTGGCCGGGCTCGTCAAGGGTCCGGACCCATCGCCGTTTCAGCGGGGACGGGCCGCGTACACCAGACCGGATCCGCCGCCGATCGGAGCGCGACAGCCGATTCAGGAGTCACTCTTCGAGGCCGACAGCTCGACGTGAAACCACAGCCGGCGAGTCGAGTTACCTAAAGACACCCACCACACCGTCACCGTCAGGAGCCATGCCGAGGCAATTCCGGCCACGTAAGGACCTCAATCTCGATCGGATGTTCGAGACCCGCAGCGACGCCTGGGAGAAGGTCGGGCTGTCGTTCGAGGTCAACGAGAAGGTGGTCAAGAAGGCCCAGCGCCAGGCGGTCGTGTTCCTGGTGCTGCTCGTCGCCGTCGTGATCGGCTCACACATCCTGGTGGACCACAGTCACACCGTCGTGGTCTGCAAGGGAACCAAGGGCTGCTTCAGCACGACCCAGTCGCTGGTGCAGAAATGGGGGGCGGGGTGGCTGACCACCCCCATCCAGATCCTCGGAGTGGTCGCCGTGGTGGGGTTCGGTTGGGGCCTGGCGCGGGCCATCGGACGGTTCGTCGGGCCGACGTTCCTGCGGCGGATGGATCCCGCCACCGCCGGCACGTTCGGCTTCATCGTCCGGCTGATCACGATGGGCATCGCGCTGATCCTCGCGCTCAACGTCGCCGGCGCGTCGCTGGCGTCGCTGGCGGTCGGCGGCGCTTTCACCGCCGTCATCCTGGGTCTCGCCGCCCAGCAGACGCTGGGCAACGTGCTGGCCGGGCTGGTGCTGCTCAGCGCTCGGCCGTTCCGGGTCGGCGAGCGGGTGCGACTCCAGGCCGGCGCGATCGGCGGCCAGATCGACGGGATCGTGAGCTCGCTGGGTCTGCTCTACACCACGCTGAGCCGGGGCGCCGACCAGGTGATGATCCCCAACACCCAGGTGCTGGCCGCGGTCGTGGTGCCGCTGCGCGAGCCCGACTCGGTCGACGTCAAGGTGCGCCTGACCTCGGGGGTGCGCCCCAGCCAGGTGCAGGCGATCCTCGACCAGGAGATCACCACGCCGACGCGCAGTGGCGCCTCGGTGCTGCTGGAGGAGGTCGACGGCGAAGACGTTGTCGTGCGGATCCAGGCGACGCCGGAGAGCTCACACGACGGCGCCAAGCTGGCCGACGAGATCATGGTCGCGCTGTCGTCGGTGACCGGCGAGCACGAGGCCGCCGGGGCCGGCGCCCGCGAGGACTGACGCAGCCCCCGCGACGGCTGACCGAGCCCTCCGCGACGCGAGGACTGACGCAGAGGCGCCCGCGCCTACGAGCGCTCGCCGCGCTGACGCTCGGCGAACTCGGCGGCGATCCGGTCTGAACCCATCACCCGGCTGCCCCACGCGGCCAGACCGGGGGCGACCGAACCGATCGCGGCGCCCACACGGAGGGGGAGCGGCGCCACGTCCAGCTCGGCCCGGTTGCGTTCGATCGCCCGCACCACCGCGTCGGCGACCTGCTGCGGGGTCTTCGTGCCCGCCCCGGGCGGCAGCTTGACCCCGGCGCGGGCGTACATGCCGGCGTCGCTGATGAACCCGGGCGTGACCACGGACACGCCGATCCCGCACCGCCGGAGGTCCTCGCGCAGGCCCAGCGCGAATCCCCGCAGCCCGAACTTGGTCGCCGAATACAGCGACGCGGCCGGCGTGGCCGCCTTGCCCGACAGCGACGAGATGAACACCATGTGGCCCCGGCCGCGATCGATCATCCCGGGGGCCAGCGCCCGGGCCAGCGCGATCGGGGCGCGCAGGTTGACGTCCAGCATCCGGTCGATCTCGGCCGGCGAGAGGTCCACCAGCAGGCCGCTGGCCGGCAGGGCGGCGTTGGCGACCAGGATGTCGACGGGCGCCGCCACCGCTGCCTCTCCCAGCCGCTCCACCTCGCCGCGATCGGCGAGGTCGCAGGCGATCGTACGCGCCCTGAGCTCGTCCTGGAGTTGCGCCAGCTCCTCGGCGCGGCGCCCGGTGAGGATCAGCCGCGCTCCGCGGCCGCCCAGCTCACGGGCGATGGCCCGGCCGATCCCACCCGTCGCCCCGGTGATCAGCGCGCCGGCGCCGGCCAGCGTGATCCGTGCGGTCGCTGCCACCGCGCGCAGTGTAGTGGCGGCGGCCGGCATCCCAGAGGCCGCGGCCACCGGTGTTGCGCCTGACCCCGGTCCACCCTTCCGGGTGGGGTGCCTCCGCTCCCCGCTGGACGTGTCGGCACCACCGGCATATGCTTGCTCTCGCCACAACCATCACGAAGTCGGGGAGGGCACGATGGGGCGAGCGGTTCGCAGGATGCTGGCGGTGGGTCTGGCGGGCGCCCTGCTGGCCGCCACCGCGCTGGGGGCCACTCCCAAGGCCGGGGCCACCCCCAAGGCCGCGGCCACCTTTCGGGGGACCGGGCGCGACTACATGAACAATCAGCCCAAGTGGACGGCGGAGGCCTCCGGCAGGATCAGCTTCAAGACCTCGGCCACGGGCTCCGCCGTCGTCGACTTCAAGGGCACCTACTCCTACTACTGCGGCGGCGGCAACGCCAACGTCACGGAGTCGAGCATGCCGGTGTCCAAGCACGGGGTGTTCGGCGCGCGATTCTCACAGCCGATCAAGGGCAAGAACGGCAAGGTGAACTCCACTGCCTTCGTCGTGATATCCGGTGCATTCGGACACAGCGGCAGGGAGGCGAGCGTCTCCTACTTCATCGACTACGTCTTCACCGGCTCGCACGTCAAGCACCCGTACTCGACCAAGAGCCCGAAGGGACTCGGCTGCGCCACCTGGGTGCGCGGCACCGCCACCACCAGATAGCTGCGAGTCGGGCGATGGCGACCCGGGCTCCGGCGCGCCCGGCCGCCGACGCGGGCTCCGGCGCGCCCGGCCGCCGACGCGGGCTCCGGGCCGCCCGGCCGCCGACGCGGGCTCCGGGCCGCCCGGCCGGCGATGCGGCTCAGCGCGGGAACACGGCGACGGTCGCCGTGAACCCGTGCAGAAAGCTGCGCCCGCCCACCGGTCCGATTTCGCCGGCCGCGAAGAACCCCGCCGCCGGCGCCGCGCCCAACTCGCTCTCGATCGCGGTCGCGTCGTGGTCGGTGGCGCCGAACATCGACTGCCCGCGCCCGTTGCACGAGAACACCAGCGCACCGGCCGGCGTCTGGCCACCGATCGCCGCCGCCCGCACCCGCAGCGCGCGGCGCAGGTCCTCGTCGGCTGAGCGGGCGTCGCGGGCGTGCAGGCGCACGACCTGTCCCGGGGCCACCGTCGTGCCCACTGACACCGCGCCGGTGTCGGGGTCGGCGCCCAGCACGCCCCGGACCAGGAAGTCGCCCTGGACGTAGTCGGGCTTGCCGCCGTCGATCACCACGCCGATCAGCAGGCCGGCGGCGACCAGCGCCCGCTCCTCGATCCGCAGCTCGCCCACCACCTGCTCGATCGCCTCGATCGCCGGCCGCCCGGCCAGCTCCTCGATGATGTTGCCGTGCGCGGCGGTGATCGTCATCTCGCGGCCCAGCGGAGCGGCGCCCTGCGACACGCAGGGCAGCATCTCCACCTCGTTGAGGCACACGCCGACCGCGCCCTCGGCGTGGACCGTCTGGCCGTCGAACAGCGCGGCGCCGCCCAGCGGCGACCGGGCGCTGGACAGGCCGCCCACCACCGGAACGCCGGGTGCCTCCCGGGCCATCCCGTCGAGCACCGCGTCGGTCGGGAACGTGTAGGGATCAGACAGCATGATCACGCCGGCGTCGGCGCCGAGCTCGGGGAACCCCTCGAGCACCCCGGTGTCGCCCTCGCCGCTGACCGTGGCGTGAAACGGCCGCGCGCGTCCGCCCTCGAGCGCGGCGGCCCACACCGCCACGGCGGTACCGGACTCGAGCTCGCGGCCGGCGCCCAGCACCCCGCCGGCACCGCAGCCGATCAGCACCTCGGGCGCGAGCTCCCCGTAGATGGCACTCAGGGTCTCCTCGGGCTCGGCCAGGTGGGCGCCGCTGGCAAACACGACGGCCAGGTCGGCCTCGGCGCCGTCGAGGGCGCGGGCGACGGAGCGGGCGGCGTCGAGCGCGCCGGCGACCGGCAGTGACTCGCTGGAGATGCCGGCCCCGACCTTCATGGCCGCCGACCGTCTGCGACGGTGCCCATCGCTGCACGATACTGACCCCGTGCCCGCTCCCGAGGTGATCGCCCTGTTCGGCCCCACCGGCGTGGGGAAGACCGACGTGGCGATCGCGCTGGCCAGGCGGTTGCGCGAGCTCGGCGAGTCCCCGGTCGCCGTCTCGGCCGACGCGCTTCAGGTCTACGCCGGCCTGGAGACGCTCACGGGCGCCGCCAGCCCGGCCCAGCGCGCCCAGCTCGAGCACCGGTTGCTGGCGTTCCTGCCCGTCGACGCCACCTTCAGCGCCGGGCAGTACGCGGAGCTCGCCCATGCCGAGATCGACGACATCCTGGCGGCGGGCGGGCGCCCGATCGTGGTCGGCGGCACCGGCCTGTACCTGCGGGCCGCGCTGACCGAGCTCGACCTGCGCCCGCCGCCGGCCGAGGGCGTCCGCGAGCGCTGGATCGCCGAGCTCCAGGACCGCGGGCCGGCCGCCCTGCACGCCGTCCTGGCCCAGCGGGCGCCGTGGGCGGCGGAGACGATCGAGCCCACCGACCGCCAGCGGATCGTCCGCGCGCTCGAGCTGCTCGACGGCGGCGAGCTCGAGCCGCCCACCGGGGAGTCGCAGCTGTGGACGGCGACCACCCGTCGCAGCACCCTGCTGATCGGGCTCGTGGTCGAGCGCGAGCAGCTCTATGGCCAGATCGACGCGCGGGTGGATCGCATGCTCGCGGCCGGCGTCGAGGACGAGGTGCGCCGCGCCCGGGCCGCCGGCGCCGCGGCCACGGCGCGCAAGGCGCTGGGATTCGAGGAGCTGCTCAGCGGCGACGTCGACGCGATGAAGCGCCACACCCGCAACTTCGCCCGCCGCCAGCTGACCTGGATGCGCAAGCTCGCCGGCGTCACCGTCATCGACTGCACCGGCCGCGGTCCCGACGACGTCGCCGGCGAGGTGCTGGAACTGTGGCGGGAACCTGGGCCGCGGAGCCCGGGCGCCGCCGGCCCGGGCGCCGCCGGCCCGGACTCGTGGACCTCTGACTAAAACACGGCGACGAACGGGTACATCAGCACGACGGCCACCAGCACCCCGAGCGCCCAGGCCACCTCCAGGCCGGACAGCCAGCCGACGCGTTTTCGCCAGCCGGCGGAGATCAGGTAGGTCACCGCCACGTAGATGCCCGGCATCACGATGACCATGTAGTAGAGGTAGCTGATCCGCTGGTCGAGCAGGCTCTGCAGCGCGTAGGGCAGCCAGGTGCCCAGAAACCAGGCCACGCCGAGGATCGCCACCTGCACCTCGCCCAGCGAGCGCCCGCCGCCGGACGCCGGACGCCGGCGCAGGAAGCGGTAGGTGCAGAGGGCCAGCCCCGGGATCGCCAGCAGCATGATCGGCGGGCTGACCATGCCGAAGAACGCGGCCACCGGATGGATCGCGTCCAGCCCGTGACCGGGCAGCGACGGATTGATCCGCAGGTACAGGATGGGCTTGAGGTCCGCGAGCCACCACCACGGGTACGACGCGATCCCGGTCGGCCCGTGGGGGCTGGTGAGATGCTCGGCGTAGCTGATGATGTGGCGGATCTCGGCGAACGGCCCGCCGGTGATGAGCTTGGCCTCGGCGTCGGCATAGGGGGGCGCGATCTGGTCCATGATCGCCAGCAGCCCGACGAACACCCCGGCGTTGACGAACGTCGTCGCGACCAGCCGTTTGATCGCCGCCCACGGCCGCCAGTCGGACGGCGGCGACGGGTCACGCCGCGCCACCACCACCCGGGCCAGCTCCAGCAGGACGAGCACGAACAGGGCGTAGGGCGCCACCTCCTTGAAGGCGGTCGCCACCGCCAGCGTGATCCCGGCCAGCACCGGCCACCCGCGTAAGTAGAAGGCGACGCCCCAGATCATCGGTGCCAGGGCGTAGATGTCCAGGGTGCCGATCCGGCCGTGGACCAGCAGCAGGTTGTCGCAGGCCATCAGCGCGCTCGCCCCGACGGCCGACCACGGTCCGCCGCCGGTGCTGCGCACGAGGTAGAACATGCCCAGGATCGCCAGGGACCCCATGAGCAGGCTCCCGATCCGCCACGCGAACGGCCCGTCGCCGAACAGCTCGATCGCCGCGGCCATGATCAGCTTGGCCCCCTGGGGATGCTCGGCGTTGGGGTCGGTTCCCAGCGGGGCGTCGGAGTAGTGGGCGCCCGACGGCGGCCGGATGCCGGCGATCACCCGGGCGGCGTTGACGTAGTAGGCCTCGTCGAAGATCAGGGTGTGGTCGCCGGCGGTGGTGCACGGCGACATGCAGGGCTCGTCGAGCAGCAGGCTGCGGGCGCCCAGCGACAGCACGGAGACGATGATCAGCGCCATCACGGGGGCCCGCGGGGCGGCCCCGATCCGCGCCGCGGTGGCCAGGGCGCGGCCGATCGTCGAGTGGATGCGCCCGGGAGGCCTAACCATGGCGGGGGCGACGGTACACATACACTGCCGCCGCGTGTACTTCGAGAAATGGCATGCCCTCGGCAACGACTACCTGATCGTCGAGCGCGACGCGCTGCCCTTCGAGCTCACCCCGGCACGCATCCGCAAGCTGTGCGAGCCGCACACCGGCGTGTTCGGCGACGGAGTGCTGCTGCTCTCGGCGCCCGACGAGCCCGGCTCCGTGGCCCGGCTGCGGATCTTCAACCCCGACGGGTCCGAGGCCGAGCTGTCGGGCAACGGTGCCCGGGAGGCCGTCCTGTACCTGCGCCGGCGCGGCTGGGCGACCACGGACACGTTCTCGATCCAGACCGCTGCCGGCGAGGTCCGTCCGACGATCACGTCGCCCACGACGGCGCGGCTCGACATCGGCCGGGCGCGGACCCGCTCTGACGACTATCCGTCCGGCGCGCCGGACGGCCTGGGCGAGTTGCGCGACGGCGAGTACGCGTGGCGTTTCCAGCACGTGCAGGTCGGCAATCCGCAGTGCGCCATCCCGGTGGGCGACCTGGCCACGCTCCAGGCGCTGGATCTCCCTGCGATCGGGCCCGGGATCGAGCGCCACGCGCTGTTCCCCAACCGCACCAACGTGTCCTGGTACACGCCACTGGACGGCGGCCGGATCCGGGCGCGGATCTTCGAGCGCGGAGTGGGGCAGACATCGGCCAGCGGCACCGGGGCCGCCGGAGCGGCCGTCGCCCACGTGCTGGCGGGGGGAGATTCGCCGGTGACCGTCGTGCTCGACGGCGGCGAGCTGGAGGTCCAGGTGGGCGAGGACCTCCACGTTAACCTGAGCGGCTGGGCGGTGCCGGTGTTCACCGGCACGCTCGCCGATGACTTCGTCAAGGAGCTGCATGAGACCGAGTAGGCGCCTGGATCAGATCCCTCCGTATCTGTTCGCCCAGCTGGAGCGCAGGATCGCTGAGCAGCGTGCCGCCGGCGTCGACGTCATCAGCCTCGGCATCGGAGATCCCGACACGCCCACCTACGCGCCCATCGTGGCCGCCGCCCAGCGCGCCGTCGCCGACCCGAGCACCCACACCTACCCGACCAACCGCGGCCGGGCCGAGTTCCGCGAGGCGATCGCGGCCTTCTACGAGCGCCGGTTCGGCGTCACCCTCGATCCGGAGACCGAGGTCATGGCGGCGATCGGCGCCAAGGAGTGCATCTTCAACCTCAGCCTGGCGTTCCTGGATCCCGGCGACGTGGCCCTGGCCTCGGACCCGGGCTATCCGGTCTACACCGGCGGCCCGCTGATGGCCGGTGCCGAGCCGGTGCGCCTGGGGCTGCGCCCGGAGCTCGGCTTCGCGCCCGATCTGGACGCGATCAGCCCCGATCACCTCGAGCGCTCACGGCTGATGTTCATCAACTACCCCAACAACCCGACCGGGGCCATCCTGCCCGACGGCCTGTTCGACTCGGTCATCGATCTCGCCCGGGCAAACGACTTCCTGGTGGTGCACGACAACGCCTACAGCGAGACGACGTTCGACGGATACGTGGCGCCGTCGTTCCTGGCCACGCCCGGCGCGCGAGAGGTCGGCGTCGAGGTCTTCTCGCTGTCCAAGGGCTACAACATGACCGGGTGGCGCTGCGCGGCGATCGTCGGCAACGCCGCGGCCATCGAGCAGTACTGGCGGCTGAAGTCCAACATCGACTCCGGCAACTTCGAGGCCGTCCAGCTCGCCGGCGCCGCCGCCCTGGAGCCGGAGGTCGACGTCGACGTCAAGGCGATGAACGCCGTCTACCAGCGCCGGCGCGACCTCGTCTGCGATGCGCTGGCCCAGGCGGGCGTCAACGTGACCAAGCCGCGCGGCACGATCTATGTGTGGGCGCCCATCCCGCCCGGGTTCGCCAACGCCGCCGAGTACTGCGAGTACGTGCTCGAGCGGGCGGCGGTGGTGATCTCGCCCGGCGGGGCCTACGGGCCCAACGGCGAGGGGTTCTTCCGCATCTCGCTGACCACGCCCGACGACCGGCTGATCGAGGCCGTGCAACGCCTGAGCCGGCTCTGATCCGCGCCGGAGGTCGTGCCCGCGGCTACCATCAGTGGGGTTGGCGGAGTCCAGAGCGATAGAGAACGGGAACCGCCCGCCGCTCGGCGGCGGTGAGCGGCGCGCCCGCGCCCGCCAGCGCGCGCTGATGGTGGCGGCGGTCCCGGCCGGCGAGGACAACCACCTCGCCGAGCTCGAGGAGCTGCTGCGCACCGCCGGCGTGGCCGCGGCGGGCGAGATCGTGCAGCGGCGCGACCAGCCGCATCCCAACTCCTACATCGGGGCGGGCAAGCTCGACGAGCTCAAGGCGCAGATCGCCGCCGTCGACGCCAACCTCGTCGCCTGCGACGACGAGCTCTCGCCCCGCCAGGAGCGCAACCTGGAGTCGGCCCTCGGCGTCCCGGTGATCGACCGCACGGCGATCATCCTCGACATCTTCGCCTCCCACGCCCACACCGCGGAGGGCAAGCTCCAGGTCGAGCTGGCCCAGCTCGAGTACAACCTGGCGCGCATGCGCGGCCTGTGGTCGCACCTGGAGCGTCTCGGCGGCGGCATCGGCACCAGGGGCCCCGGCGAGACCCAGATCGAGACCGACCGCCGGCTCGCTCGCGACCGGATCGCCGCGCTCAAGCGGCGGCTGGCCCAGGTGCGCTCCACCCGATCGGTGATGCGCGCCGAGCGCGAGCGGGCGCACCTGCCCCAGATCGCGCTGGCCGGCTACACCAACGCCGGCAAGTCGACGCTGCTCAACGCATTGACCGGGGCCGCTGTCCCGGTCCGCGACCGGCTGTTCCACACGCTGGACCCGACCACTCGGCTGCTGCGCGCGGGCGGTCACGACTACCTCATGACCGACACCGTCGGCTTCATTCGCAAGCTGCCCCACCAGCTGGTCGACGCCTTCGGCGCGACGCTGGAGGAGACCCGGCGCGCCGATCTCATCCTCCACGTGGTCGATGCGTCGGTGCCAGAGGAGGAGCTCGAGTCGATGACCCGCGCCGTCGACGACGTCCTGCACGAAATCGCCGCCGACGAGGCGCCCCGGCTGCTGGTGCTGGCCAAGGCCGATCGGGTCGACGACGAGCGACGGGCCGAGCTTGCGCACCGTCACCCGCACGCGCTGCTGGTGTCGGCGGCCACCGGCGAGGGGATCCCGGCGCTGATCGAGCGCATCGAGGTCGAGTTCGCCCGGCGGTTGTCCGAGGTCGAGCTGCTGGTGCCCTACGGCGAGGGTGGTCGGCTGGCCGAGCTGCACGCCCTGGCCGGTGACCTCGAGCGCGAGGACACCCCCGAGGGGGTGCGGGTCTCGGCCCGGCTGCCCCCCAGCATCGCGGCGCGCTACGCCCCGTTCGCGCTGTCGCACAGCGCCGCTGAGAGTGACTAGACCGAGGCGACCGCCCGGGACCGCCGGGTGGGCATGACCCTGCGCGTGGTCCGGCTGGACGACCGCGCTCGCCTGCCGACCCGTGCCCACGACGGCGACGCCGGCCTGGACCTCTACGCCCTGGAGGCAAGCGTGCTCGCGCCCGGGCAGCGGGCGTCGGTGCCCACCGGGATCGCGGTGCAGATCGCGCCCGGGCATGCCGGCCTGGTCCTGCCGCGGTCGGGGCTGGCTGCCCGGCATGGGATCTCGGTGGTCAACGCCCCGGGGCTGATCGACGCGGGCTACCGCGGCGAGGTGCTCGTTCTGCTGCTCAACACCGACCGCGCGGAGTCGTTCGCGATCGAGCCCGGAACCCGCATCGCCCAGCTGGTCGTGATCGCCGTCGCCCCGGCGGAGCCCGTCGAGGTGGCCGAGCTGGGCGACAGCGAGCGCGGGGCCGGCGGCTTTGGCTCCAGCGGCCGCTGACCGGCCCGGGGGCACTCAGCGCCCCGCCGTGCGGGGTTTCAGGAGGCCGCCGGCGTCAGCAGCCCGTGCGTCTCGAGGAACGTCCGGGCCACCGTGCCCGGGTCCTCGCCCGCGACGTCCACGGCCTGGTTGAGGCGGCGCATCACCGCGGTGCTCAGCTCGTCGTCGACGCGCTGGATGGTGGCCCCGAACGCCGGGCCCTCGGCGATCAGCGCCTGTGCCGAGATGACCGGCACCACGTTGCCCCAGCCGAAGACCCGCAGCGGGTCGCGCAGCAGCAGGTAGTCCTGGCTGGCCAGCTGGCCGTCGGTGGTGTCGACGTCAGCTGCCTGGATCGAGCCGTCGTTGAGCGCCGCGTACTGGTCGCCGACCGCCAGGGCCCGAAACGCCGAGGGGATGACCCCGTACATCTGGGCCAGGTCGGGCAGCCCCGGGGTGCCCTGCTGGAACTGCGGCGGGCCGCCGATCGTCACCGCCGGGGCGATCCGGGTCAGGTCGCCGATCGAGCGCAGATGGTTGGCGGACGCGTAGGCGTCGGTGACGGCGATCGCCTCGGTGTCGCTGAACGGGGTCGGCGCCAGCAGCTGCAGCCCGTGGCCCAGGGCCCAGCGCTGGGCCGCCTGGTAGGCGTCGAGCTCGGAGCGGAAGCTGTGCCGGTAGCCGGCGACCGCGCTGGTGAACGTGTCGAGGTACTCCGGGTACATGGTCAGCGTCCCGGCCTTCAGCGCCTGGACGGTCACATCGGTGGGGCCGATGTTCTGGTTGACGTTGACCGAGTAGCCCTCCGCCCGCAGCGCCTGGGCGTAGAGCTGGCCCAGCACGAACTGCTCGGTGTAGTTCTTGTCGCCCAGGTTGATCACCGGCTTGCCCGCGCCCGGCAGCGCGGACGAGGTGGTCGACGTCGTCGTGCTCGTCTGGGTCGTCGAGGTGCTGGTGGTCGTCGACGACGTCGGGGTCCGCGTCGCGGCAGCCGGGGTCGAGGAGGTGGTGCCGGCGTCGCCGCACGCGGCGACGCCGAGCGCGACCAGCGCGGTGGCCAGCCAGGGGCCGAGACGGAGGACGGAGGGTGGACGGAACATCGGCAACGAGGGAGCCAAGGAGAGGCTAGACCCCCGCGGCGTGGCGCGCCTCCGCGTGCGCGGCGTCCTCCAGCTCGTCGCCCAGCGGGGCCAGCGGCGCGGGCAGCGACAGGGCGGTCGCGATCAGCCAGTCCGCGAACCAGGCGTTCTTGGGCAGCAGCGGCCCGTGCAGGTAGGTGCCGATCACGTTCCCGGCGCGTACCCCCTCCTGCCCGTCGCCGTCATTGTTGCCGTGCCCCTTGAGCACGCGGCCCAGGGACCGCTCGGCGCCGCCGAGGAAGGTGCGGCCGGCATGGTTCTCGAAGCCGGCGAGCACGCGCCGGTCATCCGGATCGAGCTCGACCTCGATGGCGACGTTGCCGATCAGCCGCGGGCCGTCGGCGCGGACGGTGTGCAGGTCGACGAGTCCCGCGCCGGGCAGGGTCTCGTCGTCGAGCTGGTAGGAGTGGCCCAGCAGCTGATAGCCGCCGCAGACGGCGAGCACCGTCGCCCCGCGGTCCACGGCGGCGTGCAGGTCGGCGCGCTTGAGCTCGGCCAGATCCCGGGCACACAGCTTCTGGTCGCGGTCCTGGCCGCCGCCGATGTAGTAGATGTCGGCCGCGTCGGGGTCGAGCCGCTCGCCCAACCCGCTGGCGATGAGCTCGAAGCCGATGCCGCGCCACTCCGACCGCCGCTGCAACATGATCAGGTTGCCGCGATCGGCGTAGATGTTCATCAGGTCGGGGTACAGGCCGCAGACCCGCAGGCGGCGCTCAGGCACGGAACATCACCACCGTGCTGCCGACGTAGTCGTCGGTCGGCGGGATCGTCAGCCGGCTGGCCGGGTGCAGGCCCGCTGCCTCCCCCTCGGCCTCCAGCGTGTCGGCGTCCAGCCGGTCCAGGTGGATCAGATCCTGCTCGACGCTCACCTCGCCGGCGCCGGTGACGGTCTCGCGACGGCGCTCGAGGACGTATCCGTCGCCGTCGGCGCGGACCGCCACGGGCAGGCTGCTGTAGACGACGCCGTCGATCTCGGCGACGTCGGGCAGCGGGCCGGGGACGCCTTCGGCGACCTCGAACAGCTCGAGCTCGTCGGCCAGGGCGATCGCCAGCACCCCGCCGGGGACGAGATGAAAGGCGGCGCACTCCAGGAAGTTGGCCCGCCCCTCGGCGCCGCCCAGCAGCTGGATCGTCTGCATCGGCACGATGCACAGGGCGAACTCGGAGCCCAGACCGAACGAGCATGCGTCGGCGACGATCGTCGCGATGTCGAGGCCCTGCCCTCGCTCGCGCAGCACGAACAGCAGATCGTCATAGAGGTCGATTGCGGTGACGGCATGACCGGCCCGGGCCAGCTCCAGCGTGGTGCGGCCGGTCCCGGCGCCGACATCGAGGATCGGGCCGCCGCGACGGTCGGCCAGCGCCCGCCAGAACGCGAGGTCCTCGGTGTACCCGCCGCACTCGAGGTCGTGCCAGATCGCCCGGGTCGTCACGGCGCGACCGCCTCGGGGTCGCGCGACCAGAACGCGCCCACGTGCCCGCGGCGCTGCAGCTCGGCGCGCAGCTCCAGCAGCGCGGTGTAGGTGGGCAGCGCGAACAGCCGGCCCCCGGCACACCCGGCCAGTGCCGCATCCAGGGCATCGGGGAGGGCGGGCACGACGTGCAGGCGGTCAACCGGCACGCCGGCGTACTTGAGCCGGAGGGCGAGCTCGGCGGCGCGGGTGCCGGCGCAGGTGATCCGGCGCGCCCGCCCCTCCAGCAGCTCGAAGTCGGCGTCCCACACCCAGGAGATGTCGTGGCCGTCGGCGGTCCGGTCGTTGAGGATGGCCAGCAGGTCGAGCTCCCCCGGCTCCAGCGTGAGCGTGCGGAGGATCTCGTTGGCTCCCGCCGGGTTCTTGATGAGCAGGATCGACAGCTCGCGCTCGCCCACGGCCACGCGCTCGGCGCGCCCGAAGGCGGCGCTGACGGCCTCCAGGCCGGCGGCGATCGTCTCCAGCGCCACACCCAGCGAGAGACACAGGGTCGCCGCGGCCAGCGCGTTGTAGACGTTGTAGAGCCCGGGCAGCGGGAGCGCGATGGTGACCGCGCCGGCCGGCGTGCGCAGCTCGAAGGTCGCGCTGCGCGTGCCGTCGAGGACGACGTGGTGTGCCGCCACCTCCGGATCGGGGCGGCTCTGGCCACACGACGGGCAGCGGTAGACGCCCAGGTGGCCCATGTAGATCGCGCTGTACTGGTAGGCCGCGCCACAGCGGCGGCAATGCTTGGAGTCCGACGCATGCTGCATCTGGGCGGTGGCCATCGCCGGGTCCTGCACCCCGAAGTACGTGACGCCGTTGTGCTGGCGGCCCAGATCGGCGATCAGGGGATCGTCGGCGTTGGCGGCCAGCCGGGCCCCGGCGGGCAGTGCCGCCACCATCGCCGCCCACCGGTCGGCGATCGTCTCCAGCTCCCCGTAGCGGTCGAGCTGGTCGCGGAACAGGTTGCCGAGCGCGACCGCGCGGGGGTGGAGCTCCGGGACCACCCGGTCCAGCCAGAACTCGTCGAGCTCGAACAGGCCCATCCGGCCCGCGATGCCGCCGCCGCGGAGGGCCGCGTCCAGGAGGGTGGAGGCGATACCGCCGGCCATGTTGGCGCCGGCCCGGTTGTGGACCAGCGTGACGCCCGACCGCTCGAGCACCGCGGCGGCCATCGCGGCGGTGGTCGTCTTGCCGTTGGTCGCCGACACGACCGCGCAGCCATCGGGCAGACGCGCCGCGAGGCGCTCGATCGCGCGTGGCTCCAGCCGCGTCAGGAGCTTGCCGGGCAGGCTGGTGCCGCCGCCGCGGCCGGCCCGGCGGGCCAGCTCGCCGACGGCGCGGGCGGCGACGATCTTGGCGTCCAGCGTGCTCATGCGGCGGCGACCGCGGCGCCGGCCGGGGCGGGGAGCATCGCCTGCACGGCCCCGGGCAGGACGTTGATCGTCACCGGCAGCTGGGCGATCGGATCGCCATCCGCGTACAGGGTGAACCGCTGGGTCGAGGCGAGCTCGATCGTCGCGCCCCGCAGCACCTCAACGTGCGGGTAGCGGATGTGCGTTCCACGGAACACGGTGGGCAGCAGCGCGAGGAACTTGAGCTTGGGCATCCGGTGGATGATCACCAGGTCGAGTTTGCCGTCAGTGAGGCTGGCGTGGGGAGCGAGTCGCATCCCGCCGCCGTAGTAGCTGGAGTTGGCGGCGGCCACGGTGAAGCCCGAGACGACCCGCGTCTCGCCGCCGTCGACCCGGATGGTGAACGACGCGGCCCGCCAGCCCGCCACCGCGCGCAGGGCCGCGTAGGCGTAGACGATGTTGCCGCGGATCAGCGTCGTCTCGTTGGCGATCCGGTTGGCGATCGAGTCCAGCCCGCAGCTGGCGATCCCGATGAACGTCCGCGCGCCCACCTGGCCGAGATCGATGCGGCCGACGGTCCCCGTGGCCAGCACATCGCAGGCCCGCGTCAGCTGCAGCGGAATGCCGAGCGCGCGGACGAGGTCGTTGCCGCGTCCTCCCGGGAGCGCCCCGAGGACGCCGTCACGGTGACAGAGCGCCTCCGCGACGGCTCCGATCAGCCCGTCGCCGCCGAAGGCCACCGCCATCTCGCCGGCGTCGGCCGCGGCCAGCGCCAGTTCGCGCGCGTGATCGAGGCTGCGGGTGGTCTCGACGTGGTGGTCGAGACCGAGCCGGCTCAGGGCCGCCTGCACCGTGTGCAGCTCCCGTCCGGCCCTGCCGCCACCCGCGAACGGGTTGACGATCAGCGCCAGCGTCACCCGGTCACCAGCGAGGACAGGGTCTCGGCGATCGCCACCGGTGCTGGATCCTGCGCCGCCTCCGCCTGTTCGCGGGACGTCACGCCCGTCAGGACGATGGCGCCGTCGAGCCCGGCGGCGGCCGCGCCGCCCAGGTCGGAGTCCAGCCGGTCTCCGACCATGAGCGCCGGGCCCGGCCCGAGGCGGTCCAGCGCCGTCTCGAACAGGAGCACGTCGGGCTTGCCCACGCTGCGGGCGGTCTGCTCGGTGGCGTACTCGAGCGCGGCGACGATCGCCCCGGTGGCCGGCCAGGGGCCGTCGTCAGCGGGGAAGGTGCGGTCGCGGCCGGCCACGATCATCTCGGCGCCGTTGAGGACCGCCTGGGTGGCGCTGCGCAGCTCGGCGAAGGAGAACTCGTCGTGACCGGCGACCACGACGATCTCGGCGCTGGTCGCCCGGTCCGTGCCGTTGACGATCCGCTGGCCGGAGTCGGAGACGTGGCGGAAGATGGCCGGCGAGCCGATCACGAACGTCGGCGACGGGGTGCGATCCGCCAGGACGTACTGAATCGCCGAGCCGACGGTGACGATCTCCTCCAGGGACGCCTGGAGTCCCATCGACCACAGCTTGCGGACGTACTCCTCGGGGGCCAGGCGGCTGTCGTTGGTGACGAAGGCCAGCGTCTTACCGCCGCCGCGCAGCTCGGCCAGCGCCTCGCGCGCGTTCGGGGTGGGGGTGTGGCCGACCCAGACGCAGCCGTCGAGGTCGAGCAAGACGTGGTCGTAGTTCGCGAGGAGAGGGGAGAGGGGCATTGGACGGGACGCCGCGGGGGGCCATGGATTATCCAATGCCGCGGGCTTCGTGCTGATACGCACAAAGTTTTCCGCAAACTCAGTACTTCCTACGGAGGCGGCACCGCAGTCCCTGCGGTCAACCCGCCGGTGGAGGCGCCGATACGTGTCGGGCTTTCCGTCATTGCGACCTGTTCGGAGGCAACGTGAAGTCCACCAGTCAGAGCGGACGTATGTCCCAGGAGGCTCTCCTCAGCCTCTGGTACAGGTATAAGGACACCGGGGACACCAGCGCGCGCGACCGCTTGGTCTTCTCGTTGGCGCCGATCGTCAAGTGCATCGTCTATCGCAAGGTGCGGGAGATCCCGGCCTACCGCGAGGTCGACGACTTCATCTCCTGCGGCCTGGAGGCGCTGATCCGCTCCATCGACCGCTACGACCCGGACAAGGGCGCCACGCTGGAGCAGTTCGCGTGGACCCGTATCCACGGCGCCGTGCTCGACGAGCTGCGCCGGTTCGACTGGGCGCCGCGCTCGCTGCGACGGATGGAGCGCGAGATGAACCGCGCCCGTCAGCGCTTCAACGCGATCCACGGGCGTACCCCCAGCAAGACCGAGCTCGCCGAACTCCTGGCCATCACGCCACAGGAGCTGGACTCGCTGCTCAGCGACCTGGCCCGCTCGGACGTCGGCTCGCTCAACGCCATGGTCGGCGGCGAGGACGACAGCCACAGCGAGCGGCTGGACACGCTGCCCAGCACCGATCGCGACAGCGACCCCGAGCATGCGGCCATGCGGGAGCGCGCCATCGCCCGCTTCCGGGCGGCGTTCGACGAGCTGCCCAGCCGCGAGCGGACGGTGGCGCTGCTGCTGCACGTCAACAACCTCACCCTGCGCGAGGCCGGCGAGGTGCTCGGGGTGTCCGAGAGCCGCGTCTGTCAGATCCACGGCAAGCTCAAGCGCGGACTGCGCGAGCGCCTCGCGCCCGACGAGCTGCTGTTTCTGGAAGTGGCCTGACCGGCCCCCCGGGCCGGCGATTCGCACTCTTCTCGAGGCCGGGGCGGGCGCTGTGCGAACACTCGCAACCCGGTTGCAACCTACGCGGGAGTAGAGCCGGTCAGAACCCTGACACGATTTGGGCGTCGCCTCGTGCCGTTTCGGGGTTAGACGCGCCGGGAAACGGGTAAAAACACCCGGTTTTTCGGTCATCTGGCCGCCGGCCTGTAGAGCGGGGGCGCCAGACTGGACGAAGGTACGAGTCGCCGACGGGCGTGCAGGGGTTGATTCCGCGCAGGGGCGCGTTCAGAATCCTGCACGGAAAGGTTGACGCCGGGCCCGGAATAGGCGGCGTCAACCCCGTAACACGCGTTGTCTGTCCTTGATTCGTCCCAGGAAAGGAGGC
>DATAWL010000043.1:0-49718 GCA_036267215.1 Solirubrobacteraceae bacterium
GAATACCCGGCCCCGCGGTCCCACGGGCCGCCCGGCGCTGCCCGAGCCGGTAGCGTCCACGTCGGTCGCCCCGGTAGCTCAGTGGTCAGAGCAGCGGACTCATAATCCGTCGCGCGCAGGTTCGAGTCCTGCCCGGGGCACTGGGGCTCCTCTCCCGCGCGGGGGATCGCCGGCGGCCGCGATCAGAGCGTCCGCCACGGCCGCCGCCGGGCCCTCGAGCGGGCCGGGCCGGCGGGCGAGCACGACGCGCCGGGTCTCCTGGGGCTCGCCGCGCACCGCGACGACCGCGATGCCATCCGGCAGCAGATGAGAGGCGATCGGAGCCAGGGTGGTGATGGCCAGGCCCGCGGCGACGATCTGGAGCTTGGACAGCCAGTCGCGCACGACGTAGCGGACGTCGGGCCGTTCGGTGAGGCCGGGCCAGACGCCCAGCAGCGACTCGTCGCCGGCGCTGGACCGGCTCGCCACCCACACCTGTCCCTCGAGCCGGTCGACCTCCACCGCTCCTGCCCCGGCCAGCGGGTGCCCGGCGGGGACCGCGACCGCGAGGTCGCGCTCGGAGAGCGTGGTCAGCTCGAGCGCGGGCGTCTCTGAGTCCGGCGGGCGAAACGGCGGGCTGCGGGCCAGCAGCGCCAGGTCGAGCGTCCCGGCCCGCAGAGCGCGGGTCAGCGCGGGCGTCGTGGCCTCGCGCAGGGTCACGGTCAGTGACGGCGGCAGCGACGCCAGCGCCCGGGGCACCACCGCCGCGGCGGCGATCGGGAACGCACCCAGGCGCACCGGGCCCGCCGCCACCGGCTCGCCGGCGAGCTCGCGACGCGCCGCGTCGAGTTCGTCGAGCGCCCGGGCCGCCCGCGCGAGCAGGCGCGCTCCCGCCGGAGTGAGGATGACGCCGTGGCGGGTGCGGTCGAACAGGCGGCGCCCGGCGACCGCCTCCAGCGTGGCGACCTGGCGCGAGACCGCCGATTGCGTGTAGCCCAGAGCCTGCGCCGCGGCTGAGAACGACCCCGCCTGCGCAACCTCGCGCAGCACGCGCAGCCCGGTGGGCGTGAAGTCGTTTGGCATGCGTAACTCGCATGGTACCTGTGCTGCATCGGCGTTTTACGAATGGCTGTGTACGGCTACCTTGACCACATGACCAATCGCTCCCGTATCGCGCTCGTCACGGGCGCCAACCAGGGTCTCGGCCGCGCGCTCGTCGAAGGGCTGGCCGCCGGGCTGGGCCCCCAGGACACCGTTCTGCTGACCGGCCGCGACCCCGCCCGCGTCGAGGCGGCGGCCGCGACCGTCGCTGCCGGGCCGGTCACCGCGCGCGTCGAGGGTCGCGTGCTCGACGTTCGCCACGGCGACGCCATCGAGGCGCTCGCCGGGGAACTGGGCGCGATCGACATCGTGTTCTCCAACGCGACCTCGCGGATGAGCCCGGACGCCGACCCCGCCGGCGAGGTCGACGCGGTCGCCGAGACCAGCAACCTCGCCTCCACCCGGATGCTGCGGGCCTTCGCGCCGCGCCTGCGCGACGGCGGCCGGCTGATCGTCGTCGCCAGCGCGCTGGGCACGCTGGACAAGCTCGACGCCCGCGTCGCCGGCCGCTTCGCGCAGGCGGCGCAACGCGACCTCGACGCGGTCGACGATCTGGTCGCCGACTGGCGCGACGCGGTGCACGGCGGGCGCGCCGACGCCGAGGGCTACGGCACGTGGCTGAACATCCCGTCCAAGGTCGCCCAGGTCGCAGCGATCCGCGCCCTGGCTCGCGAGCGCCGCGCCGAGGACCTGGCCGCCAACCGGCTGATCATGGCGCTGTGCCCGGGCCTGATCGACACCGATGCCTCCCGGCCCTGGTTCGCCGACATGAGCGAGGCCCAGACCCCGGAGCAGGCGGCGGCGTGGCCGGTGAGGCTCGCGCTGTCGGCCGGCTTCGATCCCGCCTTCTACGGTGAGCTGGTCCAGTTCGGCAAGGTGCTGCCGTGGGAGTCCGGCATCCCGGTTGCGCACGGAGCCACCAGCTGACCGCTGACGGAATGTTCGAACGCTGACACTCAGCGGGTGGGGTTTAACACACCGTCCCGCGTTGTCGCTCAGAATCTCACCGGGGTCAACCGACGAAGGGAGCGAAGCACATGCGCAAGGTCCCACGACAGCGTCGTTTCGGCGGGCGGGCGGCGGGTGCACTGGCCGCCGCGGCCATGGTGGCGGGCGGCGTGACGGCGGCCGCCGCCCAGGCGCACAGCGCCGGGCACCACCGCACGCACGGCGCCAAGCACGGTCGTTCGCACAACCGACACGGTCACGGACAGGGCGGCAGCGGCGGACTGTCGGTCAGCAAGGTGTTCTTCGGCGACACGACCGAGCCGTACACCGGCAAGGAGACAGCCGTCTACCAGTACACGCTCTCCAACGCCCGAGGCATGAGCGTGCAGATCCTGACCTACGGGGGAATCGTCCAGGACATCAATGTGCCTGACAAGCGGGGCAAGACGGCCGACGTCGTGCTCGGCTTCAAAACGCTCCAGGACTACGTCAGCGAGGACAGCCCACCGGTCACGGCCAACGGTGGCCCGTACTTCGGCGAGCTGATCGGCCGCTTCGGCAACCGGATCGCCAAGGGAACCTTCACCCTCAACCAGCCGGGGGTCGGGCCCGTGACCTACACGGTCCCGGTCAACAACGGCGTCAACTCGCTGCACGGCGGGCTGGTCGGCTTCGGCAACCACGTGTGGGCCGACCAACCGGTTCAGGGCTCCGGCTATGTCGGCGTCCAGCTCACCCTGGTCAGCCCCAACGGCGATCAGGCCGCGGCCGCCGGCACGCCCGGCTGTCCCAACGGGTGCACCGGCTATCCGGGCGAGCTCAAGGACGTCACCACGTACACCCTCAACAACCAGAACCAGCTCGGCATCCACTACCAGGCGACCGACGAGTCGTCGAACCTCAACACCGTTATCAACCTGACCAACCACAGCTACTTCAACCTGGCCGGCGAGAACTCACCGGCGGGATCGGCCTATCACCAGTACGTGCAGATCAACGCCGACAAGTACACCCCCACCGACGCCACTCAGATCCCGCTCGGGACCGAGGCGCCGGTTGCCGGGACGCCGTTCGACTTCACGACCCCGCACACGATCGGATCGCGGATCGATGACGTCAGCGCCCCGACCAACGCGCCGGCCGCTGACAACCAGCTGCTGATCGCCCAGGGCTATGACCACAACTGGGTGCTCAATCAGCAGACGCCATCGAGCACCGGACCGGGCGGGCTCAACCTCGCCGCCCGGGCGTTCGACAAGCGCAACGGCCGCCAGATGACGGTGTGGACCGACCAGCCGGGCGTGCAGTTCTACACCAGCAATTTCCTGACCGGCACGCTGGTCGGGATCAGCGGGAACACCTACCGGCAGGGAGCGGCGTACACGTTCGAGACCCAGCATTTCCCGGACTCTCCGAACCAGCCGAGCTTCCCCTCGACCGAACTGGGCGCGGGGCAGACGTTCAACTCCTCGACCGTCTTCGCGTTCTCTCACTGACAACCGGGATGTGAGCGGCGGTCACGCCGTCGCTCACCGGCTCGCCGGCGGTCCAAGGCCGCCGGCGAGTCGGCATGCCTGACTGTGCCCGAGCGTCCAGAGCGGCTCGCGTCGACGAGGTGCCCGGCCGATAGGTCGTGCGCGGGCAGGAGCGCCTCGGGGCCGGGGCCGTCCACCAATCGTGGCCCGTGATCGACGCCGAGAACAACACTCCAGAACCGCCCGGGAGCGACTCCGAGGGCCTCCGGCGCGCGCTGCGCCGGCGGTTCATCGTCGCGCTGCTGCTCGCGGGTCTGGGCGCGTTCGTGGCGTCCGGGTTCGCCCGCTCCCCGCGGGCCCAGGCGGGAGCCGCCCCCGGGGCCGTGTCCCGCGCGGCCGTCCCCGTCGCCAGCGGGCATGTGCCGATCGCGGTGGTCGGCAGCTTCGACGGTCCACCCGGCGCGATTCCGACCGTCAGCGTTCGCATCGGGAACGGGCCGCCGGCGCGCGTCGTGCTCGACACCGGTTCCTCGGGCGTCTGGATCCAGGCCCGGTACCTCCCGCGCGGGGTCCCGGTCACCGGCTTTACGAACACGTCGCAATGGGGCGACGGGAACGTCACCCACGAGACGCTCACCACGGCGACCCTCTCGGTCGGCGGCGTGACGACGACGCGTCCGGTTCCCGTCGCGGTCGTGCACTCGATCGGCTGCCAGGCCATCATCGCCTGCGCGCCCTGGGCGGGGAGCGCCAACGGGGCGGTCGGGATCCTCGGCATCTCGCCGCTGGGCAACGGCATCTCGCCCAGCCCGCTGCTGGCCCTGCCCGCGCCGTACTCCGCGTCGTGGCGCATCTCGCTCCACGGGCACGGAGGAGCGCTCCAGCTCGGCGTGCCCGATCCCACCCATCCGCTCGCGACACTCCGGATCCCGACGCCGGTGGTGCCGGGCACCACGACGCTCCAGCCGGCGCCGTCGACGGTGCCGGCATCGGAGTTCAACGGCGCGGCGGCCACCGCGTGCTGGCAGCTCGGGCGGCGTCCGACGACCACCTGCCTGCCGACCCTCTTCGACACCGGCTCCGCCAACACCGGGGGATACACCGCCTCCGGCTTCGGGGGCGGTGCGGCCCCGGCGCTGCGTCCGGGGGTGCGGATCTCAGTTCGCCAGACGCCGGCGTCCCCCCCGTTCTGGCGCTTCACCTCGGGAACGGCCATGTCCCGGAACATCGTCCAGACCCCGGGCGGTCCGCCCGCCTACATGATCGCCGGAATCCCGGCGTTCTACGCCTTTGCGATCACCTTCGACGCGTCGCACAACGCGTTGCTGCTCGCCTCCCCGTCAGCGACGCGCTGACCGGCTGGGCCCGGCCCGAGCCGGCCCCGCGTGCGATGATCCCCGGATGGAAGACGGCACCGGTCGCGCCCGCCTCGATCCCGACAGTCCCGATCGCTTCGTGGGCCTGCGGCGCGAGCTCGGGGTCACGACGTTCGGGATCAACCAGATGGTGCTGCAGCCCGGCCAGCGGATGCGCATCCACCGTCACCGGCGTCAGGAGGAGGTCTATCTCGTCCTCGAGGGCACGCTGGCGGTGGCCATCGAGGGCGAGGAGACCGAGCTTCGCAGCGGCGAGCTGCTGCGCGTGGCGCCGGGCGTCCGGCGCCAGCTGACCAACTACGGCGAGGCGCGGGTGGTGCTCCTCGCCCTCGGCGCCGACGGTGAGCACGACGGGCGTGACGCCGAGGCGTTCCGGTCATGGGACGAACAGGAGCCGTCGCAGCCGCGCGATGTGCCCTTCCCAGACGACCTGCCGCCGGACAAGCTGCGCCCCGCCCCCTAGGCGACCCGCGGATCCGTGCCCCGCGTCCGGGCCACCCATCAGGTGCTCGCCCGCCGGGGTGAGTTGATCGTCGAACGCGATCCGCTGCGGCCCTCGGGACGGCTGCTGCGCCAGGATGCGATGGACGCCTCCTACGTCGATCTGGCGGACCCCGCGCACCTGGAGTTCAACTACCTGCGCTGGATGCGGATCGTGCTGCGGGTCGCCCGCGCCCGGCGCGTGCTGCACGTGGGCGGCGGGGGGTGTGCGCTGCCGCGGGCCCTGGCCGCCGAGAACCCCGAGGGTCGCCAGGAGGTCTGCGAGGCCGACCCCGAGGTGCTCGCCCTGGCCCGCGAGCATCTCGGGCTGCGGCGGGCGCCCGGCTTGCGCGTGCGCCACGCCGAGGGCCGATCCTGGTTGGGCCAGCAGGCCGACGCCGGCTGGGATGCCGTGGTGATCGACGCGTTCGTCGGTGCCGTGGTGCCGCGCCGGCTGATCACCGCCGAGGCCCTGGCCGAGGCTGCCCGGGTGGCGCCGCTGGCGCTGATCAACGTCGTCGACGACCGAACCGCCGCGGACGTGCGCCTGATCGCCGCCGGGCTGGCGACCGCCTACCCCCGAGTCTGGTCAGTGGGCGGGCGCGCCGGCAACAGCGTCGTCGCCGGCAGTGGGACCGATCCCGCGGTCGACCTGGAGCGGGTCGCCGCCCGGGTCGCCGGCGACGCCTCCCCCGCCCGCCTCACCGGCCCCGCGGCCACGGCTCGGCTGGTCGCGGGAACCCCGCCGCTGCGCGACGCGAGCCTGTGACGCGGGCCCGCTCGGGCTCGCTCCCGGAGGGGGGAGCGCCGGGCGCATGGTCCGCTCGGCGATGATGCGGCCATGACCGCGACCGCGAAGGCCACCGACGGCGGTTCGGGCTGGAGCCCGCTGCGCTACGGCAACTTTCGCCGGTGGTGGTTCGCCAACCTGGTGTCCAACATCGGCAGCTGGATGCAGACGGTGGCCGCGCAGTGGCTGATGACGTCGCTGACCACCTCCGCGCTGCTGGTGGGCGCGATCCAGGCGACCAACCTCCCGGTCCTGCTGCTGGCGATTCCGGCCGGCGTACTGGGCGACCTGCTGGATCGCAAGAAGCTGATCCTGGGCGGCCAGCTGGTGATGCTGGTCGCCGCAGTGACGCTGGGGGCGCTGGACGTCGCCGGCCTGGTCACGCCCGCGGTGCTGCTGATCTGCCTGTGCGGAGTCGGGGTCGGCCAGGGGCTGACCGGCCCGATCGCCCAGACGCTCCAGCCCGCTGGTGCCCGCCCCCGAGCGCCCGCAGGCGATCGCGCTGGGCTCGGTCAACCAGAACATGGCCCGGGCGATCGGGCCGGCGATCGGCGGGCTGCTGCTGGCGGCGACCAGCGCCGTCCTGGTGTTCTTCGTCAACGCCGTGTCGTTCGTCGCGGTGCTCGTCGTGGTGGCGCTGGTGGCGGTGCCGGTGCGCCGGTTCACGCTGCCGCGCGAACACATCAGCTCGGCCACCCGCGCGGGGGCCCGGTTCGTGCGCAACGCCCCGGCGCTCCGGGCGATGATGGTTCGCTCGGCCGCCTTCGGCTTCTTCGCCACCGGGGTGTGGGCGCTGCTGCCGCTCGTCGCCCGTCATACCGTCGGACTCGGCTCCGCGGGTTACGGGCTGCTGCTGGGGTGCGTCGGCATCGGCGCGGTGCTCGGCGCGACGTTCTCGCCGCAGCTGCGCGGCGCGCTCAGCCCGCGGGCGCTGATGGCGGCGTGCACCGCGGCCGTCGCCGTGGTGTCAGTGCTGCTCGCGGTCTCGCATGTGGCGGTGCTCGACGGTGCCGGGCTGGTGCTGTCGGGGACCGGCTGGATCCTGGCCCTCGGCCTGCTCGGCTCGTCGTTTCAGTCGTCGCTGCCGAGCTGGGTCAAGGCCCGGGGCATGGCCTATTACACGATCGCCTTCCAGAGGGCCACCGGGACCGGAGCGCTGGCGATCGGCTTCGTCGCCCAGGCCACCTCGCTGGACACCGGCCTGATCGTCCTCGCCGCCGGGCTGGCGGCGGGCGGGCTGTTGACCTACCGGCTGTCGCTGCCGCGGCCCGGGGACATCAACGTGACCCCGGCCGAGTGGATGCCGCTGACCGACGTGGGCGACACCGACCCCGGGCCGGTGCTCGTCACCGCCACCTACGACGTCGCGCCGGGTTCCGAGGAGGCGTTCCTGTCCCGCGCGGAGCGCCTGCGCCACTTCCGCCAGCGGACCGGCGGGGTGAAGTGGCAGCTGTTCACCGACCCCCAGACGCCGGGACGCTATCTGGAGACGTTCCTGGTCGGCTCGTGGGACGAGCACGCTCGCCAGCACGAGCGCGCCACCGAGAACGACACCGCGCTGCTCGACGAGCTCGACGCCCTGCTGGTCGACGGTACCCACCGCCAGGGTCACCACTACCTGGCGGCCCGGCGCCCGGCGCGAGCCCGCTGGCCCCGAGGGCGGCGCGGCTGATACGTTCGCACTCGATGGCAGCGCGACGAACACCGGGTCACACGTGAGTCATCGCGTCGTGGTGGTCGGCGGCGGCTTCGGCGGCATCCAGGCGGTCTCCGGCCTGCGCAATGCCGACGTGGAGGTGACGCTGATCGACCGGCGCAACTTCCACCTGTTCCAGCCGCTGACCTACCAGCTCGCCACCGGCGCTCTGTCGTCCGGGGATGTCGCCTATCCTCTGCGCGCGATCTTCAAGTCCGCGGAGAACGTGCGCGTGATGCTGGCCGAGGTCACCGGCTTCGACCTCGACGCGCGCGCGGTGCGACTGACCAACTCGCCGGGGCTGGCCGTGGCGCCCGCGTCGGTGGGCTACGACACGCTGATCGTCGCCGCAGGGTCGAGCTACTCCTACTTCGGGCACGAGGACTGGCGCGAGTTCGCCTACGAGGTCAAGACGCTGGAGAGCGCAATCGCGGTGCGGTCGAAGATCCTGCGGGCGTTCGAAGCGGCCGAGCTGACCGCCGACCCGGCCGTGCGCGAGGCCGAGATGACGTTCGTGATCGTCGGCGGCGGTCCGACCGGCGTCGAGATGGCCGGTCAGATCGGCGAGCTCGCCGGCGACACCCTGCGCCACGACTTCCGCGCGATCGACTCGCGCAAGGCCCGAGTCATCCTGGTCGACGGGCTGGACCGCATCCTCCAGACCTTCCCGCCGTCGCTGTCGGCCAAGGCCAGCCGCTCGCTCTCGCAGCTCGGGGTGACGACGATGACCGGGCAGATGGTCACCAGCGTCGATGCCGACGGGGTCACGATCTCCGCCCCGGACGGCACCACCCAGCGGATCGCGTCCAAGACCGTGATCTGGGCCGCCGGAGTGACCGCGTCGGGGCTGGGCGCGCAGCTGGGCGAGCTGACCGGCGCCGAGGTCGACAAGGCCGGGCGCCTCACCGTCGAGTCCGACCTGACGGTCGCCGGCCACCCCGAGGTCCTGGCGCTGGGCGACATGGTCCGCGTCCGCGACCGCCACGGCAAGCCGCAGACCCTGCCGGGCGTCGCCCCCGCGGCGATTCAGGAGGGCCATTACGCCGCCAAGCTGGTGCGCGACCGGCTGGCCGGACGGACGCCGCGGCCGTTCCGCTACCGCGACAAGGGCAACGTCGCCACCATCGGCCGCGGCCGGGCGGTCGTCGACCTCCACGTGGTGCGGCTCAGCGGCCTGCCGGCGTGGCTGGTGTGGCTCCTGGTCCACCTGTTCTATCTCGTCGGCTTCGAGAACCGGATCGTGGTGCTCGTCCGGTGGTCGTTCAGCTTCTTCACCCACGGCCGGGCGGCCCGGGTGATCGACGAGGGCACGCCGCCGCCCGATGGCTGGGCCGGCCCGCAGCCGGCGCCGCCGGCCGGCGGCGCCTGAGTCCTCGCCGGCTGGGCTACGAACGCCAGGACGTCGCGACCGCGAACACCGCGGCGGGCCGCAGGCGCAGGATCCCGCGGTGCCACGACGGGCGCCGGCTCTCGCCGCTGCGGCTGCTCTGCAGCGCCTCGCGATGGGCCTGAGCGCGGGCGGCCTTGACGGCGATCTCCTGCTGGCGGGACTGGATCATGTATGCGTTGAGCTGGGACGACATAGCTCTCCTCCGGACTGGTGGCGGTGATCCTCTGGCGGATCCTCCGGGCTGATGGCGAGCACTCTCGCAGCGGGGTGGCGGCGGCAATAGGACTCTCGGCACACGCCGTCTGTGACCTTTGACATGTTGGGATGTGGTCGTGGTCGTGCGTGGTCGTGCGTGGGCGCACAGCGCCCGTTTCGTTGCCGATGACGCAACACCCGAGCGCAGACCGTCGGCAAACGCCCCAACCAACGGTCGCGGCACGCCGCCTGGGACGTTTGCCGCCGTCACGACGGCAAACGCCCCACCCAACCCCCAGCGTGCGCCCGTTGGGACGTTTGCCGACGCCCAGGGGGCCCCGGGACCGTCCGGGGCCACATTCGATAGCCGCCGGTGACGTCCGCCGATACCCCTCTCCCCGCCCCACGGCCGAGAGGCACACAGGCGCGGGCGACGAGAGGCGTCTCTACGGAGCCAGCCGCTCCACCCCCCAGCCCCCGTCGCCGGCACGCGTATAGCGGAGGCGGTCATGGAGCCGGTCCGCGCCCTGCTGCCAGAACTCGATCGCCTCCGGGGCCAGCCGGAAGCCGCCCCAGTGGTCGGGGATCGGCAGGTCGGCGCCGGCGTAGCGCTCGGCCAGCTCGGCCACTCGCCGCTCGAGCGCCTCGCGGGAGCCGATCGGCCGGCTCTGCGGGGAGGCCAGGGCGCTGAGCTGGCTGCCGCGGCCCCGGCCGGCGATGTAGGCGGCGGACTCCGCGGGCGCGACGCGGGCCACCGGGCCCTCGATCCGGACCTGGCGGTCGAGCTCGCGCCAGTAGAAGAGCAGCGCGGCGAACGGATCGGCGGCCAGCTCGCGGCCCTTGCGGCTCTCGTAGTTGGTGTAGAAGACGAACCCGCGCTCGTCAGCGCGCTTGACGAGCACCATCCGGACCGAGGGGCGGCCTTCCGGGGTGGCCGTGGCCACGGCGGCCGCCTCGGGCGCCGCCATGACCGTGCCCGCCTCGGCGAACCAGGCCGCGAACTGGCGCATCGGGTCGGGATCGAGGTCAGCCGCGCGCAGCGGCGGGCGGGCCTGGCTCACGGAGCCTCATCAGCGAGGCACTGGACGTCGTGGTGCACGAGCCAGAAGCATGACTCGGCGGCGACGAGCGCGGCGGTCGGACGGCGACCCGCGGTCCAGAAACGCAAGCGCTCGGCTACCGCCACCACCTCGTCGTCATCTCGCTCCCGTCGCCCGGCGGGGCCACTCGCATGCGCAGGCCCCCGATCAGATGTCCACCCTACCGGAGGCGGCGGCGCTGCCGAGAAGCCCCATTCCACGGCGTTTCCTGCCCAAACCTCATTCCGGCAACCCGTAGAAACTACGGTTCTTCTCCAATCGCGCTAAAGGCGGTGCGCTGCGGTGCCGATGGCGGGGGCATCGACGCAAGGGCAAACCTGCCGTAAGGCAGGGACGCAAAGCCAGAGGTCTCGTCTTTCAGAGCGAGATAGCTCGGTTGCCGGCGACATCAGCCATGACTCTCCGCCCGGAGAGCGCAACCGAGGGGAACCCTGCATGACGTCGCTCGCTGGCGGGCATCTGCGCCTGCGTCACTTCCGCGTGCTCTTGGCCGTTCTGGTCCTGGCCACCGCCGCCCTCGCGTGGGCGTTGATCGCGCGCCCCGGGTCCGGCTTCACTCCTTCCTTCCCCCCCGGCTCGAACCCCGCCGCGTCGGGCGCCCCCACCGGCGCGGCGGTCCCGAGCAGTCTGGAGCCGTCGCTGGCGCGCCTGGCGGCAAGCGCCCCGCAGCGGCGCGTCCAGGTGATCATCCAGGTCGTTCGCGGCGTCGATCCGGCCCGCGGGGCATCCTTGGTCAGCGCCCTCGGCGGCCACGCCGGCCCGGTGGTGCCGATCATCAACGGCCTCTCCGCGCAGATGACCGCGCGCGCCGCCGCCCGGCTGGCCGCGAGCCATCTCATCCACGCGGTCTCGCTCAACACGGTGCTCAAGAGCACGAGCCTGCCCGACGGCCTTGACCCGTGGGCGCTCGACACGACCTTCGACCAGTCCACGGGCGCGGCGCGCCTGTGGCGTCGCAGCACCGGCCAGGGCGTCGGCGTCGCGGTGATCGACACCGGCATCGACGGTGACCTGCCGGACTTCCGCACCTCGCAGAGCGACACGACCTCTCGGGTGATCGCCTCCGCGGTCATCGATCCCAACGCGAGCACCGCCGATGACACCTACGGGCACGGCACGGCGGTGGCCGGGGTGATCGCGGGCAACGGCGAGTACCGCGACCCGGGCGACCCGGAGCAGGGCGAGTACGCGGGCACCGCTCCGGACGCGAATCTCATCGCGATCAAGGTCGCCGACGACACCGGCGCCTCGACCACGCTGGACGCGATCTACGGACTCCAGTTCGCCGTCGACCACAAGGACGCCTACAACATCGGCGTCATCAACATGTCGTTCCGCTCGACCGCGGCGCAGTCATACACCACCGACCCGCTCGACGCCGCCGCCGAGCAGGCCTGGTTCGACGGGATCGTCGTCGTGGCGGCCGCCGGCAACCTGGGCACCGACCCCGACGCCGTCGACTACGCCCCGGGCAACGATCCCTACGTGCTGACCGTGGGGGCGGTCGACGAGCAGGGCACCCCCTCCCCGTGGGACGACGTGCAGGCCAGCTGGTCCAGCCAGGGCACGACCCAGGACGGCATCGCCAAACCCGACGTCCTCGCTCCCGGGGCGCACATCGTCACCACCCTGGCTCCGAACAGCGACTTCGCCACTCTGTGTCCGTCCTGCATCGTGCAGAACGACTACTTCCAGGTCAGCGGCACGTCGCTGGCGGCCCCGATCGTCGCCGGAATCGCCGCGGATCTCGTGGCCGCCCACCCCAACTGGACGCCTGAGATGGTCAAGGGGGCGATCGTCAACACCGCGACCCAGCTGCCCAGCGGCGGCGTCGAGGTCAACGGCGACCGGGCCGACTGGGCCTACGGCAGGCAGCTGATCTCCGACCAGGGCCTGACGCCCAACCAGCTGATCGACCCCGACACCGGCACGATCGACTACTCGGCCGCCAGCTGGAGCGCCGGCGACTGGACCCCGGCGACCGATCCGCTGGCCGCCAGCTGGAGCGCGGCGAGCTGGAGCTGCGAGAGCTGCTCGTCCCCAGACGGTAGTGGCGGGTCGAGCGTGTCCCCGACGAGCGCCAGCTGGAGCACGGTCGGCTGGACGACGATGTGGGGCTAGGTGTGCGCCCCAAAGCCGAGGTCCCGGACGTGTCCCGTCTGCTCACCGCGATGCGCGCCCACCTCGGGCGCCTGCGGCTCGGACCGCCGAGCCGCCCGTCGCGCACCGAGCTGGAGATCTGGGCGCTCACCGCGGCGATGACCGCGGCCGCCGCCGGCCTTTACATCGCCGGCGCCGGAGACGCCCAGCCGATCGTCACATCGCTGCACCTTCCGTTCTGGGTGGTGCTGCTGGGGTTCGCGGCCGCGGAGCGGTTCGTCGTGCACCTGCATTTCCGCCGCAGCGCCCACTCGATGTCGCTGGGCGAGATCCCACTGGTGTTCGCCCTGCTGTTCGCCGGCGGGCCGACCGTCGTCCTCGCCGGCGCGCTGGGTCGCGTGATCGTGCTCGCCGTGCACCGGCGGCTCCCGCCGATCCGGCTGGCGTTCAACTTGGGCGAGTTCCTGCTGGGCAACTGCGTCGCCGTGCTCGTCTTCCACTCCGTGACCGGCCCGGCGACCGTCATCGGACCGGTGGTGTGGGCCGCCGCCGGCCTGGCCGCCGGCGCCAGCTCGCTCACCGCGGTCCTGCTCATCTCGGCCGCCGTGTCGATCACCGAGTCGCCCCGCAGCCTGCGCCAGATCGCCGACTCCCTGCGCACCGACCTGGCCGTCGTGACCGCCAACACGTGCCTTGGACTGTGTGCGGCGATCCTGGTCGACGATGACTGGCGGACCGCCCTGTTGATGGCGGTACCGGTCGCCGGGATGTTCCTGACCTACAAGGCCTACATCTCCGAGCACCAGCGCCATCAGCGGGTCGAGTTCCTGTATGAGGCGGCCCGGGCGCTGTCGCGCTCCTCGGAGATCGGCAAGGCGATGGAGGGTCTGCTGGCTCAGGCCCTGGAGGCGTTCCGGGCCGAGGTCGCCGAGATGGTGTTCTTCTCGCCTGACGGCAACGACGCGCTGCGCACCACCGTCCGGGCCGACGGGACGGGCGGCGTGCTCGAAGGGCTGGAGCCCGACATCGTCGAGGAGCTGCGCTCGCTGATCGAGAGCCAGGAGCTCGGCGCCTGCGCCACCCGCGAGATCGCCGACGGGCCACTGGCGGAGTACCTCCACTGGCGGGAGCTCGGCGACGGGCTGTTCGCCGTGCTCAAGGGAGAGCGCAGCTGGGTCGGAGCGATGATGATCGGCAACCCGTCCGGCGTCGTCGACAGCTTCTCCGCCGAGGACGCCAAGCTGTTCGAGACGCTGGCCAACAACACCAGCGTCGCGCTCGAGAACGATCGTCTGGGCCAGACGGTGTGGCGGATGAAGGAGCTCCAGCGCGAGCTCGAGCACCAGGCCTCGCACGACCCCCTCACCGACCTGGCCAACCGCGTGCTGTTCGCCGAGCGCGTGGCCGCGGCGCTGGACCGCGACCCCGAGCGCGTGTCCGTGATCTTCATCGACATCAACGACTTCAAGACCGTCAACGACAGCCTCGGTCATGCCGCCGGCGACGAGCTGCTCATCGCCATCGCCCGCCGTCTCCAGGATTGCGTGCGCCCCTCGGACACGCTGGCCCGGCTCGGTGGCGACGAGTTCGCGATCATGCTCGAGCGGACCGCCTCCGAGGCGGAGGCCATCGCCATCACCGAGCGGATCAACCGCCGTCTGGGCGAGCGTTTCTCGATCGGCGGCCAGAACATCTCGGTGCGCGCCAGCGCCGGCATCGCCACGGGAGCCCGGATCGGGATGAGCCCCGAGGAGCTCATCCGCAACGCCGATGTCGCCATGTATCGCGCCAAGCAGGCCTCCAAGCGCGGCTATGAGGTGTTCGAGTCCGGCATGGAGGTCCCGGTGCTCCGCCGTCATGGGCTCAAGCAGCGGCTGCGCGAGGCGGTGCGCGAGGACTCGTTCATCGTCCACTACCAGCCGATCGTCGACCTCAACAGCGGCGAGGTGGCCGCCTGCGAGGCGCTGGTGCGCTGGCTCGACGGCCCCCGCGGCTGCGTGTCGCCGTCCTCGTTCATCCCGATCGCCGAGGAGATGGGCGTGATCGTCCCGCTCGGACGCTCGGTGCTCCAGCGGGCATGCCGCGAGGCCCAGCGCTGGCGCCTGCCGGGCGGCGCGCCTCCGGCGGTCCATGTCAACCTCTCCCCCGTCGAGCTGCGCGACCCTCAGTTCATGGGCGGCGTCACCGAGGCGCTGGAGCGCAGCGGCCTGGCTCCCGAACGGCTCGTGCTGGAGATCACCGAGGGCGTGGTCCTGCGCGATCCGGAGAAGAGCATCGCCATCCTGCGAGAGCTGCGGCGCCTCGGCGTCCAGCTCGCGCTCGACGACTTCGGCACCGGCTACTCGTCGCTGAGCCACCTGCGATCGCTGCCGATCGATTGGCTGAAGATCGGCCAGCCGTTCGTCGACGGCATCGGGCCGGGCGGCTCCGATCGCCCGTTCATGCGGATGATCCTGGACCTCGCCGCCAGCCTGGAGCTGGGCGTCGTCGCCGAGGGAATCGAGGACCAGCGCCAGCTGGCGGCACTGCGCGACCTCGGCTGCGGCTTCGGCCAGGGCTTCTACCTGGGCTCCCCGGCGGAGCTGCCCCGCGACGGTCGCGCGCCCCGTCTGAACGACATCGACGACTTCATCATGTCGCTGCGCGCCGCGTCCTGACCGGGCGACGGCGAGCCCGGCGCGGCGTCCCGACGGCGCCGGTCAGAGCAGACGGACCTTCGGCAGGCGGCCGTAGCGGAACACCAGCTCGGCCCGCTCGGCGCCGTAACCGGGCGCGGTCAGCGTGATCCGCAGGACGTCGCCGGCCCGGTAGCGCCGGCCCCGCATCGACTTCAGCAGCCGCTTGACGTGCCGCGCGCCGGAGGCCGAGATCGTCCGGTGGCGGGGACAGCCGCGCCCCCGGCAGCCGAACGTGGCCCTCGTCCGGCCCGGCAGGCCGCCGACGATCTCCGCCCTGTCCAGGCGGGTGACGGCGTAGCGCCAGGTCCAGGCCAGCGACAGGCGGACCTTGAGCGCGTGGCGCGCCGTCGGGCGCGGCAGCGGCGTCGGCACCGGCGTGGTCACCACCGGCGGCGGGGGCGGCGCCGGGCCTGTGACCAGGTGAGCGAGCACGGCGTCGTAGGTCGAGTCGGTGTTGGGATAGGTGCTCCACGGTCCCGAGCCGTCCTCGAACCCGCCGTTGACCGCCAGCGACTCGAGCACGTCGACGTCGTCGATCTCGACCGTCGGCGAGCCGCGTCCGGGATAGAACTGGACCCGCAGCCCGGTGTGGGCGACCGTCGCCTCCACGCAGGTCTGGAGCTCACTCCAGTGCGCGCCGTTGCCCAGGCCGCTGTAGCGGGCCGCGCCGGCCTGGCTGCGAGCGCCGCCTTGCAGCCACAGGTCAAATGCTCCCGATGCTCCGGTCGCCGAGCCCTCGGTGCGTACCCACGCCGAGCCGCACACGGTCTGGCCCGGCGAGGTGTCCAGCGCGACGTCCTGATAGATCCCGCCCCCGGGGCTCGCCGTGTTGGTCGCGGCAAAATGTGTGCCGCTGCGGGCCGGAGCCGCCGACGACGAGGCGTAGACCGAGAAGTTGGAGTGGGTGCCCGGATACGCGGCCCAGTGGCTGCCCCCGTCCTCGAACCCGCCGTTGACCGCCAGCGACTCGTGGACGTCGACGTCGTCGATCTCGACCGTCGGCGAGCCGCGTCCGGGATAGAACTGGACCCGCAGCCCGGTGTGGGCGACCGTCGCCTCCACGCAGGTCTGGAGCTCACTCCAGTGCGCGCCGTTGCCCAGCGCGCTGTAGCCGGCGCTGGCGCCGTCGCTGTGAGCGCCCCCGGTCAGCCACAGCGCGAACTGGCCCGCGGCTCCGGTCGCCGAGCCCTCGGTGCGTACCCACGCCGAGCCGCACACGGTCTGGCCCGGCGACGTGTCGAGCGCCACGTCCTCGTAGATCCCGCCGCCGGGGCTCGACGTGTTGGTCGCGGCGAAATGCGTGCCGCCGTGGGCCGGCGCCGTCGCCGAGCCGGCATAGATCGAGAAGTTCGAGTGCGTCCCGGGATACGGGCGCCACGGGCTCGAGCCGTCCTCGAACCCGCCGTTGACCGCCAGCGACTCGTGGACGTCGATGTCGTCCATATCGACGGCCGAGGCCCCCCGGCTGGGATAGAACTGGACGCGCAGGCCGCTGTGGCTGCTCGTCGCCTCGGCGCAGGCGTGCACCTGCGACCAGTTGCCCAGGTTGCCCAGCCCGCCGTAGACGGCCTGCCCCTGGTCGCTGCGACCGCCGCCGCGCAGCCAGATGTCAAACGCGCCCGACGCGCCGGTCGACGGATAGTCCGTCCGTACCCACGCCGAGGCGCACACCACCTGCCCGGCCGTGGTGTTCAGCGCCATGTCCTCCAACGTGCCGCCGCCGGGACTGGTCGTGCTGGTCGACCCGTAGTAGCTGCCGCTGTGAGCCGCCTCGGTGTAGACAGGTGCCCCGGCCGCGCGGGCGCCGGGGGCGGCGGCGAGCACGATCGTCACTGCGACCGCCGGCCAGGCGGCTCCCCACAAGCCCGATCCCCTCGCGCCACGTGTACCCACCAGCAACCGGATCGCCGGATGTTCCCACATCTGATCGGCCTATCGGCGGCCCACCCCGCTGACAGTTATGCCCTCCCCGGTGCAATGTGTCAGCAGCGTCATCGGCGCGCAGCCGCGAGCTCGGCTACGAGCCCACGACCGACGGCGTGAGGTCCGCGCCGGCCGGGGCCGGTGGGAGCTCGCCCGCCGTCGGCGGCGGAAAGCTGATGTGGACATCGAGGCCGCCCTCGACCCCGGCGACGACGTCGAGGGTCGCGTCGTGCGCGGAGGCGATGGCGGCGACGATCGACAGGCCCAGCCCGAGGCCGTCGCCGTGGCCGACCCGGCTGACCCCCATCCGCTGGAAGGGCGCCAGCAGCCGCTCCACCTCGTCGGACGGCACGACCGGCCCGGTGTTGCTGACCGTCAGCCGGGCGCCGCGCGCGAGCGAGGAGACCCTCACCGACACCTGGCCGTCCGGGATGTTGTAACGCAGGGCGTTGTCGACGAGATTGGACGCCAGGCGTTCGATCAGGCGGCGGTCGCCGGCGAGCACGGCCGGCTCCAGGGCGACGTCGAGGCCCAGGCCGCGCGCCCCCGCCTCGGACCGGCGCGACAGCGCCACCCCGGACACGACGGCGGCCAGGTCGACGGGCTCAGGGCGGTCGATGCCACGCTGCCCCTGCGCCAGCGCCAGCAGCGCATCGATCAGCTGCTCCTGCTGGTCGCTCTCCTCGAGCACCTGCTCGCAGGTCGTGCGGAAGGTGGCGACGGTGGCGTGCGGATCGGAGAGGACCATCTCGAGCAGGGCGCGCGCGGCGGTCAGGGGCGTGCGCAGCTCGTGCGACGCGTTGGCCACGAACCGACGCTGGGCGTCAAACGCCCCCTCGAGGCGCTCCAGGAGTCCGTCGATCGTGTCCGCGAGCTGGCGCAGCTCGTCCTGCGGGCCCTCCATCGCCAGCCGCTCGTCGAGGTTCGCGGCGCCGATCTCGCGAGTGGCCATCGTCATCGTCCGCAGCGGCGCCAGCACCCGCCCGGCCACCAGCCAGCCCAGCGCGGTACTGATCACGGCCATGATCGCCAGAGCGATCGCGGACTCGATCACCAGCGAGTGCAGATCCGAGATGCGCTGCGCGGATCCGACCGCGCGGACGGCGAGCTGGCCGTTCCGGGAGTGCAACAGCCTGAGAACCTGCGCCGGGAGCCGGCGGCCGTCGGGGCCCGTCAGCGTGCCGGAGGCGACGTGGGACCCCGGCCCCGCCGGGGCTTGCTCGCGGACGGCGCCCGGCGGCACCTGCTGGCCCACGAGTGGCGCGCGGACGAAGGATGGCCCGCCGAGCGAGGCGTGATCGACCAGGGAATAGGTCACCGCCAGCAGCACCGTCCCGGACGCGAGGAACAGCGCGCCGTAGAGCAGCGTCAGTCGCCAGCGCACGGTCGTCTTGGGCCGCCACAGCCCGATTTGCAGCCGGCCGCGGCGCGGCCAGGTCATGCCTCGCTCCCGATCCGGTAGCCGACCGCCGACACCGTCTGGATGACCGGCGGGTCACCGAGCTTGGCCCGCAACCGGCTGACGGTCATCCGGACCGCGTTGGTGAACGGATCGGTGGCGTCGTCCCAGGCGCGTTCGAGGATCTCCTCGGTGGAGACCACCCGGCCGTCGGCGCCGAGCAGCAGCTCGAGCACCGCGTACTCCTTGGGGCTCAGCGACAGGCTGCGTCCGCCGCGCGTGACCAGCCGCCGGGCCGAGTCCAGCTCGAGATCGTCGTGGACGAGCGTCGGCGGCAGCACGTGGCGCGAGCGGCGCGACAGCGCGCGGATCCGGGCGACGAGCTCGGCCAGGTGAAACGGCTTGGGCAGGTAGTCGTCGGCGCCGAGGCTCAGCCCCTCGACGCGCTCCTCCACCCCACCCGCGGCCGTGAGCATCAACAACCCGCTGGGGCACCCGCCGGCCACCAGCCGGCGGCAGACCTCGTCGCCCTGGACGCCGGGCAGATCACGGTCGAGCACCACGACGTCGTAGGCGATGAGCCCGGCCCGAGCCAGAGCCTCGGTGCCATCGAAGGCCACGTCGACCGCCATCCCCTCGCGGCGCAGCACGGTCGCCACCGTCTCGGCGAGCCGCGGATGATCCTCGACCACCAGCACCCTCATCGCTCGTTCCTCGCCACCGCCGCTCGGCTCTCGTTGGTGCGCCGGCGCGGGCCGGGGCCCGCGCCGGCGTCTGGAGATCAGGATGCCGGATCCCGCGTAACAGGGACATAACAGCGTTACGACCGTGTTACCTGCGGCCACGTACAACCCCTCCGACGCATGACGGAGCAGGCGCACGCATCCACGCAGGCGGACGGCATCGCCGACCTCCCCGACCCGACGTTCTCCAACGCGGGCGGCGCGACGGTGAGCGGCGGTGGCTGAGCCCTCCTCCTCGGATCGCCGGCGGATCCTCGGTGGGCTACCCGGGCGCCTGCTGGCGGCCGCGGCGCTGATCGCGGCGATCGCCGTCGTCCTGGTGGTGGTGCTCAACGCCAATTCGTCGCCGTCGGCATCGGGGGCGAGCAGCGCCGGCGCGTCGGGCGCCGCATCGGTCCAGCGCCGCAACCTGGTGGAGACCGACACCGAGGCCGGCACCCTGTCCTACACCGGCGCGCAGACCGTCTATGACCGGCTGAGCGGGACGATCACCTGGCTGCCCGGCGTCGGCCAGGTCGTCAAGCCGGGGCAGGCGCTGTTCGACGTCGACGGCCAGCCGGTGATCCTGATGGACGGATCGACGCCGGCCTACCGCGACCTGACCCCCGATGACAGCGACGGCGCGGACATCACCGAGCTCAACCGCAACCTCGTCCGGCTCGGCTTCAACGCCGACGCGATCGTGGTCGACGACGTGTGGCAGCCCGCGACGACCTACGGCGTCGATCTGCTCCAGGAGGCGCTGGGCGAGGAGCCCACCGGCATCATCAGCCTCGGCCAGGTGGTGTTCCTGCCCGGCGCTCAGCTCATCTCGACCGTGGACGGGACGGTCGGATCCACCGGGAGCGGGGGCGGCACCGCGACGCTCGCGCCGGTCTCCGCGCCCGTACCGGAGTTCGTGAGCCTCGCGAAGAGCGGCTCGGCGTGCCCCGGCTCGGGCAGCTCGACCGGCACCACCGGATCGGGCCCGACGACCACCGCGACGTCCGCGACGACCACCACGTCCGCGACGACCACGACGACCACGGCGTCGGGCACCACCCCGTGCCCGACGACCCCCGGAACGCCGCACAAGCCGACGACCACCCGGCACCACGGCCCGTCGACCGGCGACCAGACGCTGGCCGCGCTGAAGGCGCTGCTCAAGGCCGAGAGCGCGCAGCTCAAGGCCGAGGAGGAGCAGTTGCAGGCCGAGAAGGCCGACTCCGCCAACGGCAGCGGCTCGGGCAAGGGCAGCGGCTCGGGCAAGGGCAGCGGCTCGGACAAGAGCGGCAGCAGCGGCTCGGGCAGCGGCTCGGGCAGCGGCTCGGGCACCGGGTCCGGCTCGGGCACCGGGTCCGGGAGCGGCGGCAACAGCGGCACGGCCGTGCTGCAGACGACCTCCACTCACCTGGTCGTGACCGTCGATCTGTCAGCCAGCTCCCAGAGCGAGGCCGTGGTCGGCGAGCACGTCACCGTCGAGATGCCGGCCGGCACCAACGTGAACGGCAAGATCACCGGGGTCAGCCCCGTGGCCCAGAGCTCCGGCAACTCGGGCAACGGCAACTCGGGCGGCGGCGGAAGTGGCGGCAGCGGCGGCGCCGGCAATGGGAATGGCAACGGCTCCTCCTCCTCGACGATCCCGGTGACGATCACCCTCAGCGGCCATCACACCGGCGCCGGCCTCGACCAGGCCGCGGTCAGCGTCAACTTCGCCCAGGCGAAGGCCACCAACGTCCTCTCGGTGCCGGTGACCGCGCTGCTGGCCACCTCGGGCGGCAACTACGCCGTCCAGGAGGCGAACGCGCCGCACTCGCTGATCCCGGTGACCACCGGCCTGTTCGCCGCCGGATACGTGCAGATCTCGGGCTCGGGCATCTACCGGGGCCTCCAGGTGACGGACTCACAGGGATGAGCGGCGCCAACGGGATGGTCCTGGCGCTCGATGACGTCGGCAAGGAATACGCCGGCGGCGTGATGGCGCTGCGCGGGGTCAACCTCGAGGTGCCCGCCTGCGACCAGATGGCGGTCATCGGGCCCTCGGGCTCGGGCAAGACGACGATGCTCACCATCCTGGGCACGCTCGAGCGGCCCACCAGTGGCACGGTGCGCGTCGCCGGCCACGACGTCGGCAGCGCCTCGGACAACGAGCTGGCAGGGCTGCGGGCCCACCGGATCGGCTTCGTGTTCCAGAGCTTCCATCTCCAGGAGTACATGACCGCCCTGGACAACGTCGCCAACGGGATGCTCTATACCGGCCGGCCCCTGCACCAGCGCCGCGACGCCGCCCAGGTGGCGCTGGAGCGGGTCGGCCTCGGTCACCGTATGACCCACCGGCCCCCCCAGCTGTCAGGCGGCGAGCGCCAGCGCGTGGCGATCGCCCGCGCGCTCGCCAAGCGGCCGGCGATCATCCTGGCCGACGAGCCGACCGGCAATCTGGACTCCAAGTCCGGCGGCGAGGTGATCAGCCTCCTGCACGAGCTGGCCTCTGACGGGGCCACGCTGGTCCTCATCACCCATGACCCCACGATCGCCGCGTCGTTTCACCGCCGGATCCGGATGCACGACGGCGAGATTGTCGCCGACGAGCACGAATGACGAGCACCGCTGCCACCCTGCCGGCTGAACCCAAGCCCAGCGGTCCGAGCGCCGATACCGCCCGCCTCCCGCTCCGCGAGCTGTTCGGCGCGGCGCTCCAGGGGCTGCGCACCCGGCCGCTGCGCGCCGCCCTTTCGGCGCTGGGGATCGCGATCGGGATCGGGGCGATGGTGGCGGTCGTCGGCGTCTCCGCCTCCAGCCAGGCGCAGCTGCTGGCCACCATCGATGCCCTGGGCACCAACCTGCTCACCGTCTCGCCCGGCACAAGCTTCAGCGGGTCCACCGAGGTGCTGCCCGATACCTCGGTGCCGATGATCGGACACATGAGCAACGTGCTGCGCGACGCGGCCATCTATCAGGTGCCCAACGCCACCGTTCTGCGCACGCCCTACGTGCCGTCCGAGGAGACCGGCGGAATCGGCGTCGACGCCGCCGGCGACAACCTGCCCCAGGTGATGAGCACCTCGATGTCCTCGGGCCACTTCCTCGACTCGGTCAGCGGCCGCTATCCGGAGGCCGTGCTGGGCGCCCAGGCGGCGGCCACCCTGCAGATCACCCGGGCCGACGGTCACGTGATGGTCTACCTGGGCAACACGTGGTTCGTGGTGGTCGGGATCATGAAGTCGGCTTTGCTGGACACCACGCTGGACTCGACCGTCTTCGTCTCGCTGCCGGTGGCCGAGCGGCTGTTCCAGGTGGCGCGCAACCCGTCGGAGATCTACGTCCGCGCCAACCAGAACGACGTGATCGGCGTCTCGAACCTGCTCGCGCCGACCGCCGACCCGCAGGACTCCAGCGGGGTCAGCGTCAGCCGCCCGTCCGACGTGCTGGAGGCCCGAGCGGCGGCCAAGGGCCAGTTCACCACGCTGCTGCTCGGGCTGGGCGCCGTGGCGCTGCTCGTGGGCGCGATCGGGATCGCCAACATCATGGTCATCTCGGTGCTCGAGCGGCGGGCGGAGATCGGACTGCGCCGGGCCCTGGGCGCCAAGCGCATCCACATCAGCGCGCAGTTCCTCACCGAGTCGGCGCTGCTGGCCGCCCTGGGCGGGATCGTGGGGCTCGGCCTGGGCGCCGGCGCCACCGAGGTCTACTCGCTGGCCCAGAACGAGCCGTTCGTGGTGCCGCTGTACGCCCTGGTGGCGGCCCCGACCGCCGGTTTCCTCATCGGCGCGCTGGCCGGCGTCTATCCGGCCGGTAAGGCCGCCCGGCTGAGCCCGACCGAGGCGCTACGGGCCTGACGGACGCGCGCGTTCGCGCGGCGCCACCGCGCCGTCACCCAGCGGGGAGCCCCAGAGCCATAGCCAGCCTGTTGCCGGTCGACGAGATGGCGGCCGCGTCGGAGCGCATGCGGGCGGCGGCCACCCGGGCGGCCCCCGGATCGCGGCCGCCGGCGTCCGCGGCGTAGATGGTCAGGTCCGCCGCGGCGCCGTTCAACGCCGCGCCGATGTCACGCAGCGCGGTGTTGTAGCGCGGCGGCGGACCGAGCTGCTCGAGCGCGCTGGCCTGCTGCTGAGCCTGGGCGGCCAGGCCGTTGAGCCGCTCCGCCAACCCGTTCGTGCGTCGAGCGTTCACCGTGACCGCGGCCGCGTCGAGCGCCACCACGATGGGGCGCAGCTGCTTGTCCGCGGCGGCGAACGCATGGCGAAACGAGCTCGCGCTCGAGGTGCCGGTGGCCGCCGAGCCGCCGCCGCAACCGCCGGCGGCGAGCGCGGTCACGCCGGCAAGGACGACGGCGCAGGCGAGCCCGCGGCGGGTCGTGAGCGGGTCACGGACATGGGCGACGAGCGTCGTGCGCGGCGAGACGCTGCTGAGAGTACCGTCGATCACCTGGTGACCGCGACGGATCCATACGACCTGGCTCGGTTCGAGCTCGCCCAGAACCAGGACGGCATCTACGACGCCGCGGTGGCCGAGCTGCTGGCGGGACGCAAGTCCGGCCATTGGATGTGGTTCGTGTTCCCGCAGATCGCCGGGCTCGGCCACAGCGCCATGTCGCGCCGGTACGGCATCTCCTCGCTGGCCGAGGCCCAGGCCTATCTACGCCATCCGCTGCTCGGACCCCGGCTGGTCGAGTGCGCCCGGATTCTCACCGAGCTTCCGGGGAGCAGCGCGCCCGCCGTGCTCGGAGGCATCGACGCCCAGAAGCTGTGGTCGTCGATGACGCTCTTTCACCGAGCCGATCCCGACCAGCCCGAGTTCCCCGGGGTGCTCGACAAGTACTTCGCCGGCGAGCCTGACCCGGACACCGACCGCCGGTTGTGACCGTCAGGCCACGCCGGCCGGTTGGGCCACCGGCGAGTAGCTCGACGCGTCGCCCTTGCGCACGACGCTGCGCCGCCCGTCGAGGCTGACCGGCACATCCCCGGCGAGGGTGATCCGGGTCAGCAGGCGGGGATGGTCGTCATAGTCGGCGACGGCGTAGTGCTGGGTCGAGCGGTTGTCCCAGATGGCGATGTCGCCCGGCCTCCACGTCCAGCGCACGGTGTTCTCCAGCGCGATCACGTGACGCTGGAGCAGCGCGAACAGATCGTGGGAGTCCGCGGAGGCGAGCCCGACGAAGCGGCGCACGAAATGCCCGAGGACCAGCGACCGCTCGCCCGTCTCGGGGTGGATCCGCACGACCGGGTGCTCGGTCTCGAACTCGAGGTGCTCGAACTCCTGGCGGTAGGCCTGCTCCTTGACATCGACGCCGCCGAGCCCGCTCTCATCCTTGATCCCGACGTAGTCGTAGAGGTTGGAGTGCACCGCCCACAGCTCGTCGACCAGCGCCCGCAGGCCCGGATGCAGCGTCGTGTAGGCCCGCACCGTGTTGGCCCACACCGTGGTGCCGCCATACGGAGGCAGCGTCACCGCCCGCAGGATGCTGATCGACGGGATGCGGTCGACGAAGGTGACGTCGGTGTGCCAGCTGTTGGCTTTACTGAAGTCCGAGTCGATCGGCAGCACGGCCAGTCCGTCTCCGGCGACCGTCGGATGGGGTTTGGTCAGCGTCCCCAGCAGGCCGGCGAACGCCTGCTGGGCGTCAGCGTCGGCGTGATCCTGTCCGCGCAGGAACACGACGCGATGGGCCAGCAGCGCGGCCCGCAGCTCCGCCACCACCTCGGGGGCCAGATCGCCGCCGATCCGCACGCCCCCGATCTCGGCGCCGATGTTGCCGCCCACCCGGTGGACGTCGATGTGTTCGTAATGGCTCACTGGCCACCTCCCACGGTCGAGTTGAAGCTGGTCACGACGTACTTGCCGAAGCTGTAATCGCTGGGGATCAGACCCGCCTTGGCGAACGCGTCGACCAGCGACTGCTCGGCCGAGGTGATGCTCGCCGTCACCGGGATCGGATGCTGGACGTCGTCGGCGGCGGCGGCGTCCATCGTGGTCGTCGGCAGGCCAGTGGCCTGCGCCCACACCTTCGCCCAGGCGGCGGCGTGCGTGTCGGCCCAGGTGTGGGCCTGATCGAGCACCTTGAGGTACTCGCTGATCTCCTTGGCGACGTTCGAGTTGGCGATCGCCGAGGTGGAAGCCACGGTGTAGGAGAAGTTCGAGCCGTAGCCCTGGCCGTTGACCAGGACGCGGCCCCCGTCCTGGTGGACGGCCTCCTCCACGAACGGCGACCAGACGTCCCAGGCGTCCACCGCGTTCGAGGACAGCGCGGCCTGCGCTTCGGCCGGCTGCAGGTACTCGAGCGTCACGTCATGGACCGACAGCCCCGCCTTGTTCAGGACGGTCAGCAGGTGGTAGTCCGCCGAGCTGCCCTGGGCGACGGCGATCTTCTTGCCCTTGAGCTGGCTGATCGAGTGGATCGGCGAGTTCTTGGGCACGACGATCGCCGCGCTGTCAGGGTCATTGGCCAGCGCGCCGACGATCGCCAGCTTGGCGCCGCCGGCGGCCGCAAACACCGGCGGGGCGTCGCCGACGCCGCCGACGTCCAGATCCCCGGCACTCAGCGCCTGCAGCATCGGCGGGCCCGACGTGAAGTCAGACCAGCTCACCTTGAACGGCAGCTTGTTGAGGAGTCCGGCCGCCGTGAGCAGGGACTGGGCGCCGGTTCCGGCCTGGTCGCCGACGCGCAGGGTCACCCCGCCCGAGCCGGTCGACACGACCTTGGCCGGCTTGGTCGAGGCCGCATTGGACGCGCTGACGGTCGCGCCGGCCGAGCTGCCGCCGGCGGCGCTGCTCGAGCTCGCGCTCGACGGGGAGCTCGAGCCGCAGGCGGCGAGGGCGGTCGCCGCGACGGCGGCGGCCGCGAGGACCGCGGTCAGCCGCGCCGTCCGCCCGCAGCGAGGCGGCGATGGTCGGGTGAGTCGCGGCCGATAGGTGCCGGTGGTTCTCATTGGGTGCCTTTCGTGTCCACGCCCAGCTCGGAGAGCAGGCGGTTTCTGAGTGCGATCAGATCGGGGTGGTCCCGGTCACGGGGCCGGGGCAGCGCGACGGCCGATTGATGGGCGATGCGTCCGTCGCCGAGCACGAGCACCCGATCGGCCAGGGCCAGGGCCTCGTCGACGTCGTGGGTGACCAGCAGGATCGCCGGGAGGTGCTCCTCCCAGAGGGCCAGCAGGAGCCGGTGCATGGCGATCCGCGTCAGGGCGTCGAGCGCCCCGAAGGGCTCGTCGAGCAACAGCACGCTGGGCTCGCGCACCAGCGCTCGCGCCAGCGACACCCGCTGGGCCTCGCCCCCGGACAGGGTCAGCGGCCAGGCCCGGCGATGGTCGTCGAGGCCGACCTCGGTCAGCGCCTGGCGGGCCCGGCCCGCCGGGTCGGCGCCGCGCAGCCCGAGGGTCACGTTGTCGATCACGCGCCGCCAGGGAACCAGCCGCGGCTCCTGAAATGCCATGGCGACCGTGCCCTGAATGGCGACCTCCCCGTCGGGGTGCTCGTCGAGGCCGGCCAGCGCCCGCAGGAGCGTCGACTTGCCCGATCCGCTGCGCCCGATCAGGGCGACGATCTCGCCCGCCTCGATCTCGAGGTCGAGCGACGACAGGACGGTTCGCTCGCCGAACCGGCGGGTCAGTCCGCTGACCGAGACGACTGGCCCCGCGACGTTCCCGGGCCCGCCGGCGCCCGAAGCCGTCGGGCCCGACCCGGCCGCAGAGCGGGAGTCGGCTAGCGCACCAGCAGCCCGCGGCGCCATCCCAGGGCCCTCCTCTCCACCACGCGGACCATCCAGTCGGTGAGCAGGCCCAGGATCGTGTAGACCGCCAGCGCGACGAAGATGACGTCGTTCTGCAGGAACTGCGTGCCCTGGTTGATGATGAACCCGAGGCCCGCGTTGGTGTTCAGCTGCTCGGCGACGACCAGCGACAGCCAGGCGACGCCCAGGCTCTGGCGCAGGCCGACCAGGACGTCAGGGAGGGCGCCGGGCAGCACGATGTGGCGGACGAGCTCGGTGCGGCGCAGCCCGAGCACCGTTCCGAGCTCTCCGAGCCGGCCGTCGACCCCCCGGATCCCGGCGAAGGTGTTGAGGTACAGCGGGATCGCCGCGCCGATCGCGATCAGCAGCACCTTGGGCAGCTGTCCGATCCCGAACCACACGATGAACACCGGCACCAGCCCGAACAGCGGCAGCGTGCGCAGCATCTGCATGAGCGGGTCCACCAGGTCCTCGCCGAAGCGGCTGAGACCGGCGATCGTGGCCAGGATGAGGGCGCACCCGGCGCCCAGCGCGAACCCGACGGCCACGCGTCCCAGCGACGCCAGCAGGGCGTGCTGGAGGGTGCCGTAGGCCGGCGAGTCGGTGGTGATCAGGGTGTATGCGGTGCTGATGACCTTCGTCGGGGGCGGCAGCTTGGTGGCTGAGATCAGGCCGGTCACGCTGACCAGCTGCCACACCGCCAGCAGCAGGAGCGGGCTGGCGACTCGGTTCCAGCGGGGCAGCCGGAGGCCGCGGCGGCGGCGTTCGGGCGCGACGGCGCCGTCGGCCGCGACGCCATCCCGCCCCGCGCGCGCGCCGGCGGCGAGCGCGCCGAGCGGTTTGGTGCTCGGGTTGGTGGTGCTCATCCGTCGTGTGTCTCCTGGATCGTTGGGGAGCCGGCGGTCGCACACGCACCGCCGGCAATGGGCAGCCTCCCCCGGTCCGAGCGTTAAGATAACAAAGTCAATTGACTTTATTGGTAATCCGTCGGACATCGTCGTTGCGGCTGCGGCTCGCTGCCGGTCGCGCTGGGGTGATCGGTGGATGGGATAATCCCCGGCAGACCCATCTCGCCGGGGCGCCCCCTGACCGCTTCCTCCCTTCCGTCTGCACCGTCGCACTCCCTCTCCGGCCCGTTCCCGGGGTGGGAGTGGCTGCGGGCACACGACCCCAATTTCGGCGCCCTGCGGCGAGCGACGCGCGCCGCGCTGATCATGCCCGCCGCCTTCGCGCTCGGCGGCCCGGTGCTCGGCAACCCCGTGCTGGCCACGTTCGCCGCGTTTGGCTCGTTCGCCATGCTGCTGCTGGTCGACTTCACCGGCACGATCCGCGACCGGCTGCAGAGCCAGGCGGCCCTGGCGGTCGCCTGCGGCGCGTTCATCTGCGTCGGCACGCTGGCGTCGCGCACGACCTGGCTGGCCGCGGTGGTCACCGCGCTGATCGCCTTCGGAATCCTGTTCGCCGGGGTCGTCAGCTCCGTCCTGGCCGGCGCCACCACATCGCTGCTGCTCTCGCTGATCCTGCCCGTCTCGTTCCCGGGGCCGGTCTCGTCGATCCCCGACCGCCTGGCCGGCTGGGGGATCGCGGCGGGGTTCTCGCTGATCGCCATCTCGCTGTTGTGGCCGGCGCCGGCGCGCGACCCCAACCGCGCCTCGGGAATCCGGGCGCTGCGCGCGCTGGCCCGCCGTTTGCGAGTCGAGATCGACTTCGCCTCCGCCGGACGGCCGGAGTCGATGCTGCCCGAGCTCGATGGCGCCGTGGAGGCGGCCGACGCCGCGTGCGATGCGCTGGAGAAGGGGTTCTTCGCCACCCCGTACCGGCCCACCGGGCTGAGCACCTCGGCGCGTGCGGTCGTCCGGCTGGTCGACGAGCTCAGTTGGCTGAACTCGATCGTGCTGCGCTCGGCGCCGCCGATGCACGGCCCGCCACCGAGCGAAAACGTGTGCGCGGTCAGGCGGGCATCGGCCCGCACGCTCGAGGTCTGCGCCGAGCTGCTCGAGCACCCCGGCCGGGACGAGGACGAGCTCACCGCCGCGACCGGCGCGCTCCAGCGGGCGGTGGGCGAGCTGGAGCGGACGAGCACGGCCAAGGTCCCGGAGTCCGCGGCCGAGCCGGGCGAGGAGCGGACCGATCACGTCGACCACGCCCGGCGGGTGGTGACCGCACTGGACCCGAGCTTCCGGGCCCAGGAGCTCAGCTTCGTCGTGCTGCAGATGGCGGCCAACGTCGACTACGCCGCCAAAGCCGAGCGCCGCAGCTGGGTCGACCGTGTCCTCGGCCGCCAGCCGGCCGGGTTCATCGGCTTCCTCACCGCCGCTCAGCAGCGCGCCGAGTCGCACGCCGAGCGCCATTCGCTGTGGCTGCACAACAGCATCCGCGGCGCGATCGGCCTGGGCCTGGCCGTCCTGGTCGCTGACATGCTGACGGTGCAGCACGCGTTCTGGGTCGCGTTCGCAACGCTGTCCGTGCTGCGCTCCAGCGCGCTCGGCACCGGCCAGAACATCGTGCGCGCGCTGGTCGGAACGACCGTCGGCTTCGTCATCGGTGGGGCCGTCGTCGTGCTGGTGGGGACCAACACGGCACTGTTGTGGTCGTTGCTGCCGTTCTGCGTGCTGCTGGCCGGGCTCGCGCCGGCGACGGTCTCGTTCGCGGCCGGCCAGGCGGCGTTCACGCTCACGCTGCTCATCCTGTTCAACCTGCTGGCGCCGGCCGGGTGGCGGATCGGGCTGGTTCGCGTCGAGGACATCGCCCTCGGCGGCGCGGTCAGCCTCGCCGTCGGGCTCATGCTGTGGCCGCGCGGCGCCGCGGCGGCGCTGGGCCGCGCGCTCTCAGCGGCCTACGTCGACAGCGCCCGCTACCTCGTCGAGGCGGTCGCCTACGGCATGGGCCGCTGCGACTCCGGAGGCCCCGCCCCGGCCCCGCCCGAACAGGCGGCGGTACAGGCCGCGGCCGCCTCCCGGCGCCTCGATGACACCTTCCGCGGCTACCTGGCCGAGCGCGGCGGCAAGCCGGTGCCGATGGCCGAGGTGACGTCGCTGGTCACCGGAGTCGCGGGGCTGCGCCTGGCCGCGGACGCGGTGCTCGAACTGTGGGACGGCGACGCGTCCGATGGCGGAGACCGGGCGGCCGCCCGGCGCGAGCTGCTGGCCGGCTCGGACCTGATCAGCGGCTGGTATGACCGGTTCGCCCGCAGCCTCAGCGGTCAGGGCGACGTGCCGGCCCCGCTGGACGCCGACGCGGTGGCCGACGGTCGCCTGGTCGACGCCGTCGGCCACGACCTCCGCGACGGCGACGGCAACGCCACCGCGACCGCGGTCCGCGTGATCTGGACGGGCGACCATCTCGACGCGGCCCGCCGGCTGCAGCGGCTGCTGGCGCCCCCGGCGCAGGCGGCGGTCTCCCAGCGGGCGCTCGGCTAGCTAGAGGACGACCCGGCCGCCGTCGACACGCAGCGACTGGCCGGTGACCGCCGCGGCGTCGTCGGAGACGAAGTAGGCGACGGCCGCGGCGATGTCCTCGGGTGCCAGCGAGCGGTCGATCGCCTGGTGGCGGCGGACCTCGTCGAACATCTCGGGCCCGAGGTCAGCCTGCGAGCCCGGCGTCGGGGTCAGCCCGGGCGCGACCGCGTTGACGGTCACTCCGCGGCCGCCGTACTCGAGCGCCAGCGCGCGGGTGAACCCCACCAGTGCCGCCTTGGTGGTGACGTAGGCCAGCATGCCCGGGGGCGGCGACCACACCGTGTTGGAGACGATGTTCACCACCCGGCCGCCGCCCTGGCGGGCCATCACCGGGACCAGCTCGGCGCACAGCAGGAACGCGGCGTCGACGTTGACCGCGATGAACCGGCGCCAGGTATCCAGATCGAGCTCCTCGAGCTCGTAGCGGCCGAGCTGGGCGGCGTTGTTGACGAGCACGTCGCAGCGACCGAACGTCGCGAGGACGCGGCCGGCCAGCGCCCGCGTCTGCCCGGCGTCCGCCAGATCCACCACCTCGGCGTGGGCATTGGCGATCTCCGCCGCGGTCTCCGCGGCGCCGGCGCGGTCGGCGATCACCACCTCGAGCCCGTCCGCGGCCAGGCGGGTCGCGATCGCCCGGCCGAGGCCGCGAGCGCCACCGGTGACCAATGCGACCCTCATTGCGACGGGCAACGGTACGGCATCCGCGCGCGTCAGGTGGTATACGGACGCATTGCAGTGGCGCGCATACCCGCACCGACCAGCCACGACGTCGCCCGGATGGCCGGCGTCTCCCAGCCGACGGTCTCGCGGGCGTTGCGCGGGGACCCACGGCTGTCCCCGGCGACGCGCCGGCGCGTGCAGCAGGCCGCCCGCGATCTCGACTACGTCCCGAGCCAGCGGGGCCGCAGCCTCGCCACCCGGTCGACGGGCCAGATCGGAATCGTGGTGTCCGACCTGGGCAATCCGTTCTACCTCCAGGTGCTGGACGCGCTGCACGAGGCGTTGCGCCGCAGCGACCGGCGGATGCTCGTGCTCACCTCCGATGCGGACGGGCGGATCCCGCTCGACCGTCTCGTCGACGGGTCACTGGACGGCGTCGTGCTCACCTCGACGCCGCTGCACTCCAGCCTGCCGGCCGAGCTGGGCCGCCGCGGCTTTCCGTTCGTGCTGCTCAACCGGGAGGTCGACGACGCGCCCGGCGACGTGTGCGTGGTCGACAACGCGGCCGGCGCGCGGCTGGTGGCCGAGGAACTGCTGCACCTCGGCCATCGCGCGATCGCGGCGGTGTTCGGACCCGACTACTCCAGCACCGGCCGCGACCGTGAAGCCAGCTTCCGCCGCGTGCTCGACGCCGCGGGCGTGGCCCTGCCCGACGAGCGCTGGCGCCGGGCGCGATACCACTTCGGCGAGGGCCACCGCTGCGCTCGGGAGCTGCTGCACTCAGAGCCGACCGCGCTGTGGTGCGCCAACGACATCCTGGCCCTGGGCGCCTACAACGCGATCCACGCCCACGGGCTCCGCATCCCGCAGGACATCACGCTGATCGGCTTTGACGACCTGACCCTCGCCGGCTGGGAGATGTTCGAGCTGACGACCGTCAGCCAGGACATCGAGCGCATGGTGAGGACCGGCACCGAGCTGCTGCTGTCGCGCATCGCCCACGACTCCGAGGTGCCGCTGCCGCCCCGGCGGACGGTCCTGCCGGCGCGGCTGGTCCGGCGGCGCACCCACGGGCCGCCCCCGGTCGCGGCGGGCGGGCGGCCGGCCCCGGCGGGCGGGCGTGCCTGACTTGTCGCGTTGCCGCGCGTCGGGGAGCCGAACCGTGACCTCAATCGCAGACCCGCCGGGTGGGCGTGTCCGCGCGCTCAATCGACGACCACGAGGAACGGCTTTCCTTTCTCGACGACGTACGTGGACAGCAGCGCCGCGCCGCCGCTGCCGACATTCCGCACCGCGTGAATCGTCTCGGGCGGGACCATCAACGCATCGCCGGCGTTGTAAGTCGCCGGCGCCTGACCGTCGATCGAATACTCAAGCGATCCCTCCAGGACGTAGCTGATCTCCTCCCCCGGATGCTTGTGCCTGAAGGCTGGCGACTCGGGGCTGAGCTCGACGCGGTTCTGGATAACCACGCGCCCAGGAACACTCAGGCCATGCTCCTGGAGATCGATGCCCTTGAGTCCTGGCACTTGCTGAACCGTGGCGCTCATCTGAACCTCCGAACTGGATCGACTGGTTGCGGCGTAAGGGTCCCTCTACGGAACTCGGGTCGCGCCCGTGGAACTCCCTGGGTCGGGACACTGGGATGAGTCATCACGCTTCGATGGCGTCGAGTGGCCGGCGAGGCCGGCGGAGGGCGGGAGTGCGCGGGCTCGCACGCGTAACGACGGAATCGATAGACGCGGGGGGGCAAGCCCAGGGTCTCGACAGGTGCGACTTTCGAACGCGCGGTTCAGGCTTCGCCGGGTCATCCATCACCCACTCAGGAGGACCCACATGGCCGTCACCACCGACAAGTCAGCGGCTGCCCCAGCAGTCCGGCCGTTCCGCGTCGAGATCCCGCAGGCGGAGGTCGACGAGTTGCGTCGGCGCATCGCCGCGACGCGCTGGCCGGATCAGGAGACGGTCGATGACGGATCGCAGGGAACGCCGCTCGCGAAGCTCCAGGAACTCGTTCGCTACTGGGGCACCGACTACGACTGCCGGAGGCTCGAGGCGAGGCTGAATGCTTTGCCGCAGTTCGTCACGAGCCTCGACGGGCTCGACATCCACTTCATCCACGTTCGCTCGCCCCACCCCGCGGCGTTGCCGTTGATCATGACGCACGGCTGGCCCGGCTCGATTGTCGAGCTGTTGCAGACCATCGGCCCGCTCACCGACCCGACCGCGCATGGCGGGCGCGCCGAAGACGCGTTTCATCTGGTGCTGCCGTCGATGCCCGGCTACGGCTTCTCGGAGAAGCCGACGTCGGCGGGTTGGAACCCCGACCACATCGCGCGAGCCTGGGCGCAGCTGGTCACTCGCTTGCGATACACGCGCTACGTCTGCCAGGGCGGTGACTGGGGGTCGGTCGTCGCCGAGGCAATGGGATGACAGGCCCCGGCAGGGCTGCTGGGCATCCACGTCAACCTGCCGGCAACGGTCCCGGCCGAGGTGGCCGCGGCGCTCGCCGCCGGCGGGCCCGCGCCGGACGGACTGTCTGAGGAGGAACGCGCGACTTTCGACAAGCTCGCGACGGGCATCAAGACGGGCGGCAGAGCCTACTTCGCGATGCTGACCGCGCGACCGCAGAACATGGGTTATGGCATGGCGGACTCGCCGGCCGGCCTCGCGGCGTGGATGCTCGTGCATGGAGGCCTCACCCAGTGGACGTACGAGGATGACGCCGAAAGGACCCCGACCAAAGACGAGGTACTGGACGACATCACGCTCACTGGCTCACGAACACCGGGGCCTACGCAGGACGCGTCTACTGGGAGAACGGCGGAGCGAACCCGAACGGCGCGGCCGCACAGCGGACCACCGAGATCTCGGTGCCGGTGGCGATCACCGTGTTCCCCGGCGAGAGCTATCAGGCGCCGCGCAGCTGGGCCGAGCGCGCCTACCCCAACCTCACCTACTTCAACAACGTCGACAAGGGCGGCCACTTCGGAGCATGGGAAGAGCCCGAGCTGTTCGCTACGGAGCTCCGCGCCGCGTTCCGCTCCCTCCGGTAGGAGCAGCCGGGGGGCAGTCTCCGGCTCTCACCCGGAATGGGTGATGCGCGCTCACCCCAACCGCCGGATCCTGATTGTCGGGTACGACGTGGGAGCGAGGTGGTCTGCGTGGGCTGGTCGATCGGTTGCCGTGGGCGGTGGGCGACACGCTTGCGTTTCGTTTGCCTGCCGGCGCTTGTCATGTCGTGCGCACTGGTGTCTGCGGGGATGGCGCAGGCGCACGCACCCAGCACCAAGAAGTCGAACTGGCCCAACTCCCCGCTCCGTCATACGTTGGCGCAGAGGGTGGCCGGCACGGACCCGAGCTTCACCGAGAACCTGCGGGGCAGCGTCGCGGCCGTGGGAAACACGCTGGAGACCTGTCCCCAGAACCTCGCGGCGTCGCGCCGTCACCGAACGGGCAGGGCCGGCGCGACGGAGCCGTGCCTGAACAACAACAACAACGACGAGAACATGGTCTACGTCAACGTCGATCCGAGCGCCGGGTGGTTTGACTCAAGCACGGCGACGCTGACGCTCCCGGCGGGCGCGACGGTCGTCAAGGCCTTTTTATACTGGGCCGGGGATCTGTCGCAAGGCGTCGATCGGCCGACGCAGAACCCGCCGAGCTTTGCCGCGCCCGGTGGCGCCAGCGTCGCCACCAACAAGCTGTACACGACCGTCCATATGCGGGTCGGCGGCGGTCCGTACTCCACCATCGATGCCACCGACCCGGCCCGCAACGGCCAGTGGGCGAACGTCGCGAGCTGGTACAGCCAGCCCGGCAACGACCCCGGCGACGCCTATCAGGTGCGTGCCGATGTCACCCCGGAGCTCACCGCCAGCTTGAGCCGTGCGCGCCGGACTCGTGGCGGGCAGGAGTCGCTGCCGATCACCGTCGCCAACGTCCAGGCCGGCAAGGGCTACAACCGCTACGCGGGCTGGAATCTGGTCGTGGTGTGGGCGACGCCCACGGCACCGTGGCGCGACATAACGCTGTTCGACGGCTTTGACTTCGTCCAGGTCCAGGGCGGGCAGCAGCTGGTCGTGGGGCCGCTGAACTTCACCGGCTTCAAGACGCCGGCCAGCGGCAAGGTCGACGCGCAGGCGACCGTGTGGGCGACCGAGGGCGACCGGGCGATCACCGGGGACTACCTGGCGCTCGGCGGTCTGAGCTCCACCTGCAACGGGCTGACGCACCAATCCGACAACGCTCATCCGATCGACAACTTCTTCAACAGCTCGATCTCAGACGCCGGCGTGACGGTGGGCGGTCGCACGCCCGGATACGACAACCAGCTCGGCTTTGATCTCGCCACCTTGGACCTGCCGGAGGGTACGATCCCCAACGCGGCGACCGGCGCGTCGGTCTGCCTGGGCACCGTTGGGGACACCTACTTCTTTGGCGGGATCGCGTTCAGCAGCCTGATCCAGGCGCCGAACCTCAGCATCACGAAAACGGCGAGCACGACCCACGCCAACCCCGGCGATGTCGTGACGTACACCAGCACGGTGACCAACCCGTCAGAGCGTGATCCCGGCGATCCGCTGTTCGGCACACCGGTCAACGCGGCCACCAACCTCGTCGTCGCGGACCCCCTGCCCTCGGGCCTGAACTTCGCGGGCTTCACGAACAATCCCGGCAGCGAGTGCGGTTACAACACCGCTACGAGGATCATCACCTGCGCCGTCGGGACGCTCAGCCCCGATGCGACCTTCAGCTTCGCCTATCAGGCGAGCGTCAGCGCGGTCGCCGCGGGGAGCCCTTCAGCCACGCTCGTCAATTCCGCCTGTTACCTCTCGAACTCCGCGGACCAGCCGACCGTCATATTCCAGGGGTGCGCAAACGCGTCGGTCGTCGTGCCCCCCGGTCCGCCGGTGCCCGCCGATCTGGGAGTTGTGAAAACCGTCTCTGACAGCACCGTCTCCCCCGGGGACACGGTGACGTGGCAGATCGTCGGCACCAACTACGGCCCGGCCACCTCGACGGGCTTTGTCCTCGCGGATCAGCTCCCGGCCGGGGTCAGCTTCGTGAGCGCGACCGCCAGTGCGCCGCTGTCGTGCACCACGCCCGCAGCCGGTGCCAGCGGGTCGATCACGTGCACCGCTGCGAGCGTCCCGGCGACGCCGGCGGCGGGCTCCTCGCTCACCCTCACGATCGTGACGAAGGTCAACGCCGCGGCGACGGCCGGCACCGTGCTCCTGAACATCGCCACCGTCAACGGCGACCAGCCGGAACCGGTCCCCGATCCACACTCCAACCGCGACACCGCCGCGGCGCTCGTTGTCACTCCCGTCAACCCCGATCCAGCGCCCGCGCCGATTCCGACGCCCGACCCGAGCGGTCCGCCCGAACCACCTCATCCGAACATCAGGCCTCCGGCCCCGCCGCTCGGGCACGCCGGAACCCGCCTGGCGCTGCGCAAGGTGGCCACGCCTCGCAGCGTGCCGGTGGGCGGGGATGTGTTCTACACGCTACGGGTCGCCAACACCGGGGAGGCCTCGGCTCTCGGAGTTCGCGTGTGCGACTCGCCACCCGCAGGAGTGACGATCACCTCGGCGCCGGGCTTCCACCGCAGCGGTCGCTCGATCTGCACCACGCGCTCAAACCTCGGAGTGCTGGCGGCCAGGGTCTTCCGCCTCACGGCGAGCGTCAGGTCCGGGTCACCGGGGAACCGTACGAACCACGCCACGGTCACCGCCTCAAATGCCCCAGGGGCGCACGCCAGCGCGACGACGCGCGTCACGCCATCGGCGCCGCCGCCCGGACTCGGCTGAGCGCGCCCTCCCCTATCCAGCCATCGGGGACCTCGTCGGCCACTGCCACGTCGAGACGCTTGGAGGCGCGTTTCGCTTCGGGTTGGCTTGGGTAAGCGCGACCGTAGTCGCGACAGGAGAGGTAACCCAGTGCGGATAGCAACGGCCATCGGCGCCCGCGGCTTGGCGGTCATCGCCGTCACGCTCACGACGGGCGTCCTCGTGGCGGCAGAGTCGGCCGCGTCCACGTCAAGCGTCATCGCCCCTGGCGGCCCGGGCGCCCAGTCATATCTTGACCTGGCCCGTAAGGATTGCCTCGGAACCGCGCGCAACACGACCTCGAAGGTCTGGTTCACCGTTGCCGACGGCGTCCTCTCAGACACGTTCAGCCCGACGATCCAAAACAGCAACGTCAACTCGCTGCAGTACATCGTCACCGACGGGCGGTCGTTCACCGACATGCAGCAGCGCGACATGACCTACACGGTCAGCTCGCCCGACCGCAGCGGGATGGTCTGCCAGGTGACCAGTCGCGACCCGAAACACGGCTTTGCCCTTGTCACGGACTACCTGACGGACCCGGCCCGCGACAGCGTGGTCATGCACACCACGCTCGAGCCGCTCCATGGCACGGCGACCGCGGCCCTCGATCGCCTCAAGGTCTATGTTCGCTACGACGCGCAGATCGACAACACCGGCGGGGGCGGAAAGACCAACGCGCTACCCAACAACGCGGTCATCGCCCCCTCCAGCGGGGCGCTGGTCTCCTCCGACACCACGACCCCGACCGGCCCATGGGCCGCGCAAGTCGTGGGCGCGCTGACCGCCGACCGCAGGTTCGAGCGCGCGTCGAGCGGCTTCGTCGGCACCCCGAGCGACGGCCTCACGGAGCTCGACACCTACCACTGGCTGCGCAACGCGTACAACTCGGCCACGGACGGGAACGTCGTGCAGACGGCGCAGATCACAGACCCCACGCGCCCGTTCACGCTCGCGCTCGGATTCGCTCCCACGGCCGATGCAGCGATCGACACCGCGGAACGGAGCGCGACCACGCCATTCAACGCGACGCTCACGGCCTACGTGGATGGTTGGCACGCCTACGACGCGACGCTGCACAGCCCTCCGCGAGCGGAGGCTCGCTCGTACTGGCTGGCGGCCAACGTGATCAAGGCCGCCGAGGACAAGACCAATCTCGGCGCGTTCGTGGCGGCGCCGGCGGACCCATGGGGACAGTCGATGCTGGCGGCCACCACGCACGCCGGCTACACGTACCGCTCCGTGTTCGCTCGCGACAGCTACGAGACGTTCACCGGGCTGCTCGCCGACGGCGACCTGGCCAGCGCCCGACAGATGGTCGAATTCCTGTTCGACCGGGCACAGCAGCCAGACGGGAGCTTCCCGCGCGACTCCGAACTCGACGGATCGGTCGCTCCGGACACGTACGGCCTTTACGAGATCGACGAGGACGCCTATCCGCTGCTGATGGCGTGGGACGCCGGCTTCGCGGCCGATAAGTCCTTCTACCAGCAGCACGTCCGGCCCGACGCGGACTTCATGGTTGCCCACGGACCGGCCTACGGCGAGGACCGCTGGGAGGAGCACATCGCATACTCGCCGTCGACGATCGCAGCCGAGATCGCCGGGCTGACCGCCGCCGCGCATCTCGCCCAAGCAGCCGGCGACCCCACGCGGGCGCTGCTCTACCAGGCGACCGCCGACGACTACCAGCGCAACGTGAAGTCCTGGACTGTCACCGATACAGGCCCGTATGGCGACCATCGGTACTTCATCCGTCTTTCGCCGACCGGTGACCCCAACGCCGCCGAGGCCTACGATCTCAACAACGGCAGCCTGACCAACGTCGATCAGCGGAGCGTGGTGGACGCCGGCTTCCTCGAGCTGACCAGGCTCGGTGAGCTGCCGGCGAGCGACTCCGACGTCACTGCTTCGCTGCAGATCGTCGACTCGATCCTCGAGCGCCAGACGCCGTCGGGCCCCGGTTGGCATCGCTACGGCGTCCAGGCCAACGGCTCAACCGACGGCTACGGTGACTGCTACGAGCCAGACCCGACCAACTGCGCACCTAGCGGCGCGCCCTCGTACAACGGCGTGGGCTCCGGTCATCTGTGGCCGATCCTCGACGGCGAGCGCGCCGAGCAGGAGTTGCAGACCGGCGACCGCGCAGGAGCAGCGAGGCTCGCGGCCACGATGGAACACATGTCGTGGGGCATCGGCCTGATGCCCGAGCAGGTCTGGGAGGATCCGGACATCCCCGCCGCGCCGTATGGTTCCAATCCGGCCACCGCCTCGATCGGGTTCATCGACGGCAAGGCCGCTGGCTCGGCGACGCCGCTGATCTGGGCCGAGGGCCAGTACGTGCGGCTGATCCGCGATCTGCAGACCGGCACGCTGACGGACCAGCCGCCGATTACCGAGGAGCGCTACGTCACGAGTGGTCCGCCGGCAGATGTTCCCGTCACGATCAGCTCTCCAACCAGCGGCGCGACGGTGAGCGGCTCCACAACCGTCACCGGCACGGCTGCGCCGGGGGCGCAGGTTGTGATCGCCACGGCCCAAACGGGATCCGCAACCGACAGCACCACCGTCGTGCCGGCCTCGGCCCCCAACGGCCAATTCTCAGCGACCGTGCCGACACCGCCCGGCAGCGACGTGATCACCGTCGCTGTCAGCGCAGGCTCGCGCTCGTCGGGATACACGCAGGAGACCGTGACCGCCGGCTAGCGCAGCGCGCCCGACTCATCGACGTCCGGGCAACCCGATCCTCACAAAGAAAGAGGGTTCTCATCGACCGGTTACCGGCGTCTTAGCGGCCGTGCCCACATTTGACTTCCCATGGAGTTCAACGCGGGAGGCACCGAGGGCAACGAGCGGCTGACCGTCGTCGCCGGATACCTGCTGTTCGTCGGGCTCGCCGTGCTCGGCTTGACGATCGTCCGCATCGGCCAGCTGCTCTGGCTCCACCTCTTCCTGGGGCTGGCGCTGATCGGGCCGGTCGCCCTCAAGCTGACCAGCACCGGCTACCGGTTCGTCCGCTACTACGCCGCCGACCCGCGGTACCGCGCCAAGGGTCCCCCGGCGCCGGCGCTGCGGACGCTCGCGCCGCTGGTGGTCGGGTTGACGGTCATCGTGTTCGCCACCGGCGTGATCCTGCTGTTCGTCGGTCCCGCCGACGGCCTGCGTCCGAAGCTGGTGCTCATTCACAAGGTGAGTTTCATCGTGTGGATCGTGTTCACCGCGGTCCACGTCGTCGGCCACCTGCCGGAGCTGCTGCGCACCGAGCGGATCTCCGCGCAGACTCGCCGGGAGATCGGCGCGCTGCGGGCGGAGGTGCCGGGCTTCGGCGGGCCGGCGGAGCCACCGTTGAAGGGCCCGCTGCCGGGAGCCGGCGGCCGCCGGCTGTCGCTGGCGGGAGCCCTGGTGGTGGGGCTCGTCCTGGCCGCGGCCCTGATTCCGCAGTTCAGCGCGTGGACCGAGCCCGGCGTCCCGGCGCTGCTTCACCACCATCGCGTCCACTGACGACCCGTCGCGACCGGGTCTGTACCCCATCGAGGGGACGGCTCTCGAGCGCTCGCAGCTTCAGCGCCAGCGTCGGGCAGGCGTTGACCGTCCTGCGGGCCAGGTCCTGGAGCGAGGCGGGGATCGGCGCCGGGTCGATGATCGGGTAGCCCCACTCGTCCAGGGTGATCCGCTCGGGCAGCAGTTCGGCGCATAGGCCGTGCGCCTCGCACTTGATCGGGTCGACGTCAAGGCGCATCAGCTGCGCACCGCGACCCGACGGCGGGGAACGATCAGCACGGGACGACGCTCGCATGCCTCGCACAGGCCGTGGCGGGCGTGGTCGTCGAACTCCGTCGCGAACGTGCTGAGCGCGCTGGTGACGAAGCGCGCGGTCCCGTCGGGATGCGCGCACGCGCCCCGGCCCGTGACCAGCTCCGACCAGCGACGGATGTCGCCGAACGCGTCGCGTCCGCCGCGGCCCTCGCACACGTCGATCAGGACGTCCGCGATCGACCCCAGGCCGTTGACGCAGGGGCCGCACTGGTGGGCGCTCTCGTCAGCCATCCAGGCGGCGACGCGCGCGACCTCGGCCACCGGGCACGCGCTCTCGGGGAGCGCGACGATGATCCCGGCGCCCAGCGACGCCCGCAGCGGCGCCAGCCCCGCGCGCGACAGGCGCGCCGACCGGGCCGCCTCACCGCCGACCCAGCTCCCGGCGTATCCCCCGAACAGAAAGGCGCGCACCGGTTCGGTCAGGCCGCCCGCGGCCTCGATCACCGACCCGAGGCGGGAGCCGTACTCGATCTCGAACACGCCGGGCGCGCGCACCCCACCGCTCAGGGTCACCAGCGCCGAGCCGGGCTCGTCCTCGCGGCCCATCTCCCGGAACCACTCGGCGCCGTGGCGAGCGATCAGGGCGACGTGCGCGAGGGTCTCCGCGTTGGACATCAGCGTCGGGCGCTTGGCGATCCCGCGCTCGGTCAGCCTGGGCGGTTGGGTGACCGGACGCGGAATCCCGCTGTTGATGAAGTTGACGATCGCGGTCTCCTGACCGGTCACGTAGCCGCTGGGCACGTTCACGATCTTCGCCTGCGCCGTGTGGCCTCCGAGGTCGGGGCGCTCGAGCAGCGCGCGACGCATCGATGCGGTGGCATCGCCGAAGCACTCGTCGATGGCGATGATCACCTCGCCGGTATCCAGCGCGTCCGCCAGGCACAGCGCCCCGTCGAGCACCAGGTGCGGCAGTGACTCCAGCAGCATCCGGTCCTTGACGCTCAGCGGCTCGCCCTCGGTCGCGTTGACCACGACGACCGGCCTGCGCTTGGCACGTTGGGCGGCCGCGAGCTTGGCGGCCAGCGGGAAGGCCCCGCCGCCGCGACCCCTCAGCCCCGCGCGGGTGAGCTCCGCATGCAGCCGCGCCGCCGCTCCGGCCGCGCGTCCGGCGGTCGGCGGGTCGCCGTGGACCCGGCGGTGGACGGCGAAGTCCATGGTCTCGGGCCCGGCGCCCAGCAGCACCCGCGGCAGGCTCACGTGCGTCCTCCGCGCGCAGGTCGCAGCAGGTTGGCAGGCGTGCCCGCGCGGCGCGCCCAGCCCTTGCCGAGCGGGCCGCCCGGCAGCCAGGCGACGAGCCCGAGGGCGAACGCTGCCGTGACCCCCAGAGCGCCGATCCGCATCCGGACGTTGGCCGGCCAGCCGATCGCGACCCGGACAGTCACCGCGGCGAGCACCGCCGCGATGCAGGCGACGTTGATCGCCAGCAGCCAGGTCTGATGGACGTCGCTGCCCGTCCCGAACCCGTGCAGCACGGCCACCGGCCACGACGCGTAGGCCAGCCAGTGGATGCCGCGCCAGGCGCCATGACCCAGGCGCCGGCGGAGCAGGCTGGTCGCGGTCACCGCCAGGAGAAGGTCGAACGCGACGGCGCCCAGGCCAAGCCACAGCGGGCGATAGGCGCCGGTGAACGGAATGACCGCGTTGATCAGCGTGATCGGGGCGAACGCGTCGAGCACCGCGGTGACGATGTGGACGAGCAGGAACGCCACCGCGAGCAGCGAGGCGGTCCGGTGGATCCCGTCGACGACGAAGCGGGGCATCTGCGGTCCGCGCAGCCGGGCGACCGCCGCGATCCCGATGACGACGCTCACGGTCAGCAGCACGAGCGCGACCGCGCCGCTGGCCCGCGTCAGATACCAGTAGACGCTGGGGCCGACGGTCACGTGGGCCAGTCGCCGATGGCCACGACGGCGCCGTCGAGCGCCACCAGACGCGCCGGCAGGCCATGGTCGGCCAGCCAGCGGGGCGCGTCGGCGCCGAGGACGACGGCCGCCGTCGAGGCGATGTTCGCGTCCGCGCACGTCGCCGCGGCGACGCTGACGGTCCGCCATGGGCTCTGTACCGGTCCACCGTCGCGCGGATCGAGGATGTGGTGCATCGTCTGGCCGTCGTGGCGCCAGCGACGGGCGACGAGGCTCGAGGTGGCCAGCCCTCCCGAGTGGATCGCGATCGTCTGGCCGGGTGCATCGGGCCCGTCGCGGTGATCGTCGGTGACGTGGATCTGCCAGCCCCCGTCCGGCGCCGGGCCACTGGTGCCGATGTCGCCTCCGAGCGACACCAGCACGCCGACGTCGCCGGCGGCGTGGGCCGCCGCGGCGGCGCGATCGGCCGCCAGCGCCTTGGCCGTCGCCCCCAGATCGAGGATCACGCCCGCCGGCATGTGGACGGTCGGAGGCTCGCGCGTGAGTTCGATGTCCCGCCAGTCGGCGCGGCGTCGCTGCACGACGATCCGGTCATCCGGGTGCAGCGGCGCGCCCGGCGCGACCGCGCTCAGCTCACCCCAGTCGCGGTCGTAACCGGCGACGATCATCCAGTCACCGAGCGCCGGGTCCACGTTGCCCTCGGAGACGACCGCTGCCCGCATGGCCAGCTCCAGGGCCTCGAGCAGCAGCAGGCTGATGCGTCGACGGCCACCCCCGGCCTCCGCCACCAGGTTGAGCCCGGTCAGCTCCGAGTCGGCGCGGAACCGGCTCGCCGCCAGATCGATCGCCTCGATCTCGCGCACCACCGCCTCGCGCACAGCCGGGTCGGCCGGCCCGGAGTAGCGCAGGACCGCGGTCGTGCCCAGAGCCTGCCATGACTCGGCCTGCAGCTCGCCGCGCCGAGAGTCGTCGGCGGCGATCATCACGAGCCGCCGGACACCACCGGCGCGGGCGCGGCGGGCTGCGGCGCGGGCGCGGCGGTCGCCGGCCGGGTGGTGGCCTGCGGGGCGGTGGCCTGCGGCGCTGCGGCGTGGGTGTGCCTGGTGGCGGCGCTCGTCGGCGCCTGGGCGGGCCGCCGCAGGCGATCGTCGCCGGCGTGGCGACGGTCGACGGTCCGGCGCCGCGCGGTCCGCGCCGACGCACGGGGGGCAGCGGCGCGGACGATGGACGGCGGTGTGGCGACGACGCGTTTGTGGCCCGGGAACGCCTGTGCCACGACATCGGTCAGCAGAGCGGTGGCGGCGACGGCGACGGCGACCAGCAGCCGATTGAACGCGCGCAGACGGCGCAGCCCGGCATCGCGTCCGGCGGGGGTGAATGACGACGTACCACGGCCCATGCGACTACTTTCGGCGCGGCCGCTTAAGCAGCATTTATGTCTTGATGAGAACTCTCTTGGGCGTGGTTTGCAGGGGAGACGCCTCGTATGATGGGCCCGTGGCGAACATCGTCCTGATCGAGGACGAGCCCGGGATCGTCGATTTCATCGACCGTGGCCTGACCGCTCGGGGGTTTGAGGTCCGGGCGGCTCTGGACGGTGACACCGGGCTCGGACTGGCCCTGGCCGACCACGTCGACCTGATCGTGCTCGACCTGATGCTGCCCGGCCGCGGCGGCATGGAGGTGCTGGCCGAGGTGGCCGCCCGGCGACCCGGACTGCCGGTGATCGTCCTCACGGCCCGCGGCGAGATCGAGGATCGCGTCGGCGGGCTGGATGCCGGCGCGGTCGACTACCTGGTCAAGCCGTTCGCCCTCGCCGAGCTCGAGGCCCGGATTCGGGCACAGCTGCGCGTCGCCCGCCAGACGCCCGAGACGACGATCCGGCGCGGGGCACTGGCGATCGACCTGCTCGAGCGCACGGTGACCAGCTACGGCGAACCGGTCCGCCTCACCAACACGGAGTTCGATCTGCTCGCCTACTTCATGAACCACCCCGGACAGGTGCTCAACCGTCAGCAGATCCTCCGGGCCGTCTGGGGCTACGGCCACGATCCGGCGACCAACATCGTCGACGTGTACATCGGCTACCTGCGGCGCAAGCTGGGCGGGGGCGACGGCCCCGGTCCGATCCGGACCGTCCGCTCCCGGGGTTACCGGCTCGAGGAGCACGCGTGAGCCCGACACACCGGCCCCGCCGGCCGGACCGGCTCGGGGAGCAGGGGTGACTCGCAGACACCGGTCTCGCCCGCCCGCCCGACCGCGGGCGGGCGTCGGCATGATCGCCCGCGCCAGCGTCCGATGGCGTCTGGTGGCATGGGTGACCGGGGTTCTGGTGGCCGTCGCGGCGGTCATCTTCGTCGTCGTCTATGAGCAGACCAGCTCGCAGCTGCGGGCCCAGATCGACGAGGACGTCGCCGGCGACGTCACCCAGCTGTCGGAGGCGTTGCGCGGCCTGCAGGCCCGGACGCCCGCCGAGCTCCTGAGCGGCGCGAACGCGTATCTCGCGGCCCAACCGTTCAGCGTCACCTCGTCGTTGCTGTTCGTGGCGATCCCCGGCCACGGGACGGCCAGCAACCACGCCGAGCTCGTCAGCCCCGAACCGCCGGACGAGGGTGAGACCGTCGGCGAGCAGGATCACGAGAACGCGATGGGCCACGCGCTGCTCAGGGGGCCGACCGGTCTGACCACCCGGCCGGTGGCCGACGTCGGCTCGGCGCGCTTCGACGAGCGGATCCTCACCATCGGAGGCCTGCACGTTCGGGTCGGCGCCGGCGAGCCGCTGGCGATCGTCACCCGGGCCGAACGCAGCATCACGCGCTCATTCCTGCTCGCCGGCGCGCTTGGGCTGCTCCTGGCGTTGATCGCCTCCTATCTCGCGGCCGCGTCGGTGTCATCGCCCCTGCGCCGAATGGCGAAGGTCGCCGCCCGCGTCACGGACGGCGATCTGCATCCGCGCATGGAGGCCACCTCCGCGGCGGGCAGCGAGGTCCGGGTCCTGGCCGACTCGTTCAACCACATGCTCGACCGCCTGACCGAGGCGTTCCTGGCCCAGCGCGAGTTCATCGCCGATGCGTCCCACGAGCTGCGCACGCCCCTGACCGTGATCAGCGGGCAGCTGGAGGTGCTCGCCGCCCAGGAGCATCCGGATCCCGAGGAGGTGCGCCGCGTCCAGCGGCTGGTCTCGGCGGAGATCGCTCGCATCTCGCGCCTGGTCGACGACATGCTGCTGCTGGCGCGCTCCGAGCGGCGCGACTTCCTCCAGCGCGAGGAGATCGACCTGGAGCCGTTCATCAGCGAGCTGTGGGCCGCCGCCAGCATCGGCGCGGACCGCCGCTTCGAGTTGGGACCGGTCCCGGAGGCGACGCTCGCCGCCGATCCGGACCGGCTGGCCCAGGCGCTGCGCAACCTGATCCGCAACGCGGTCGAGCACACCGCCGAGCCCCACGGGCTCGTGCGCCTCGAGGTCGAGGTCCTGCCGGAGGGGCGGGTCAGGTTCGTGGTGCTCGACGACGGCCCCGGGATCCACCCCGACCAGCTCGAGGAGGTGTTCGAGCGCTTCCACCGCACTGACTCGGCCCGCAGCCGCAAGGCGGGCGGCGCCGGCCTGGGGCTGGCGATCGTCCAGGCGATCGCCGAGGCACACGGGGGCCGCGCCCGCGCGGTCGCCACCCAGACCGGGGGGGCTCGGCTCGAGCTCGAGCTCCCCGGCCTGCGCGGCGTGCACTCAAATGGGCGGTCGGCTACTCCTCGGGCGCCGGCTCGGCGTCCCGTGTGACGGCGTCGTCCCGGGTGACCGCCTGACCGCCGGAGCGCCGGACCACCGGCTCGCCGGCGGCGCGGGTCGTGGTCACCGGCTCGTTCGCGGCGCGGGTCGTGGTCATCGGCTCGTTCGCGGCGCGGGTCGTGGTCATCGGCTCGTTCGCGGCGCGGGTCGTGGTCATGGGCTCGTTCGCGGCGCGGGTCGTGGTGACCGGCTCGTTCGCGGTCGTCACCGGCTCGCGCGCGACGAGCGCGTCATCGGCGACGGCCGCATCGGAGACGACGACCGTACGCCGCCGGCGCCGCGTGAGCGTGTTGAACAGCAGGATGACCGCGCAGACGGCCCAGCCCAGCTCCGTCCAGCCGTTGGCGGCGGCGAGGCCGAGCACGTTGCCGCTGATCAGCGCGATCACGGCGGCCGCGCCCAGGGCGACCCCGACGATCAGGCTCATGGTCTTGGCCAGCAGGTGCTGGGCCGCCCCGAACAGCAGCAGCCCGCCCGCGACGGCGGTCAGCATCCCCGTCCAGCCGTTGGCGGCGAACAGGCCGAAGATGAACTTCCCGTCCGCCGGGGCCGACCCGTTGGGGAAATTGGAGAACTTCGGGAACGTATGCGCCTTGTAGAGCAGGTAGAGGCCGGCGGCGGTGAGGATCGTCCCCAGGATCAGCGCCGGGCCACGAGCCAGGCTGATCCCCTTTTCCGTCCGTGTGGCGGTGGTCCGATCTGCGGTGCGGGCACTGGCCGGATAGGCGGTGCCTCGGGCTGTGGGGTGAGCTGTAGCCATGCCCTAGCGCTACCTCCGGTCGTGGCAGGGCAAACAATGTCGGCGGGCGCTGGTTCGCGGGCCTTCAGCGTTTGCTGCCTCCTTGGGGCCGTGACAGGGGTGATCGCCGTACGGGCTTTGGCTATCGAGTGGCGGACGGGCGGCCGCTGCGGGCTTTGGGCGTCGGCAAACGTCCCACTGGGCGGCTGCTCTGGCATCGCTGGGGCGTTTGCGCTCCTGGTGGCGGCAAACGCCCCACCCGATCGTCAACGGGCGCCGATTGGGACGTTTGCCGACGTTGCGGGCGGATGACCGCCCGCGAATGTCTCGCATCTCGGCCGTGGGCGGCCGACTGGGTCGTTTGCCTGCCGCCTGTAGAAGGCAACGGCCCAGCGGCCCTCTTAAACGGGATCAGGAGCGGTCGAGCACGTCCTTGAGGGCGAGCTCGATCTCGGGGTGGCGGAACTGGTAGCCGAACTGGCTCAGCTTGGACGGGATCGCCCGCTGGCCCGTGGTCACGATCTCCGCCATCTCGCCATAGAGCAGCTTGAGCGCCACGCCCGGCACCGGCAGCACGGCCGGGCGGCCCAGCGCATGGCCCAGCGCTCGGGAGAGCTCGGCGTTGGTCACCGGATTGGGAGCGGTCAGGTTGATCGGGCCGCTGGCCTGGTCGTGGTCGAGGCAGTGGATGAGCGCGCCGACGACGTCATCGAGGTGGATCCAGGGCACGTACTGCTGGCCCCCGGCGACCGGGCCACCGATCCCGAGGCGGAAGAACGGCAGCATCTTGGCCAGCGCACCGCCGCTGGGCGACAGCACCACGCCGGTCCGCATGCAGGCGACCCGCATGTATGACGAGGCGGCGGTCGCCTCCCGCTCCCAGGCGGCGACCACCCCGGCCAGGAAGTCATCGCCCGCCGAGGCCGCCTCGTCGAGCGGAGCGTTGCCCCGTGGGCCGTAGTAGCCGGTGGCCGACTGGGAGATGAGGACGCGCGGCGCCGTGCCGGAGTCCAGCGCTCGCAGGGCCGCGACCAGACCGCGGGTGGAGAGGATCCGCGAGTCGCTGATGCGCTGCTTGGCCTCGTCAGTCCAGCGCTGGGCGACCGGCTCGCCGATCAGGTTGACGATCGCGTCCGCGCCGGCGATCGCGTCGGCCGGCGGCGGGGCGGCGGTCGGCTCCGGCCAGGGATGGACCTCCACGTCGCCACCCAGCACCCGCTCGCCGCGCTCCGGATCGCGCGAGAGCGCGATCACCTCGTCCCCGCGCGCCGACAGCGCGTCGGCCAGCGCCAGACCGATCGTTCCCGTCGCGCCCGTGATCAGCACTCGCATTCCACGTCTCCCCCTTGGTGATCGGTGGCCGTCTCCCACGCCGAACCACTCGTTAGAAAAAGCTCTATGAGTTGTATCGGTCCAGGAGGTGCTGCGCCTGCGCGGGTCGGTCAGGTGCGGGCTCCGGCGGCACCGCGGTGGCGGGCCTGTCGGTCACCTGCGCAAGTATCGCGGCGTCACGGAGCGGCGCCTGATTGGATACCCCGCTTGACCGGCATCAGTCGAGGCGAGGAGAGGCAATGGCGCAGCGCGCGGCGATCGTGACGGGCGGCTCGAGCGGGATCGGATTCGCGATCGCGCGGATGCTGCTCGAGGAGGGCTACGGCGTGACCGTCGCCGCCCGCCGGCCGGAAAAGCTCGAGGAGGCGGTCGCGCAACTGGCGAGCACCGGGGGCGAGGTGGCGCACCTCGCCGTCAACATGGGCGCCGAGGAGGCAGTCGCGCAGGTGGTGGCCACGCATCGCGAGCGGTTCGGGCGCCTGGATGTCCTGGTCAACAACGCCGGCGTCGGCGTCGGCGCGCTGGTCCGCGACATCGAGACCAAGCGGCTGGACATGCAGCTGGCCGTGAACGTGCGATCGGTGATCCTGTTCTACCGCGAGGCCATCGACCTGTTGCGTGCCGCCGCGGCCGAGCACCGCAGCGCGCAGGTGGTCAACACCGCGTCGATCTCGGGCAAGTCCGGCGAGCCGTGGCTGTCGGTCTACTCGGCGACCAAGGCGGCCGTGGTCGGCTTCACCGAGTCGATGAACAAGGAGCTCGGCCGCGAGGGAATCAAGTCCTGCGCGCTGTGCCCGGCGTTCGTCGACACCCCGATGACCGACTTCGTCAAGCGCAGCGTGCCGCCCTCGGACATGATCCGGGCCGAGGACGTCGCCGAGGCGGTGCGGATGCTCCTGCGCCTCTCTCCCGCCTGCGTGATCCCGGAGATCATGTTCGAGCCGCCCGGCGGGACGGGGGCCGGGCTGCCCGGCGGCGACGTCTGACGAGCGGCTGAGGCCCTCAAGCGATCTCCTGGACACGAAAGATGTCATGAGCAGTCCGTTTCGCGCGACGTGTAGGGACCTCCTCAGCTCAAGCGCGGAGCATGTCGGTGCAGGCGTTTAGACCGTGGAGCTTGAGGAGGCCCCGAGTGAGCATCGTATTGGGATTTGACCAGCA
>DATAWL010000044.1:0-137943 GCA_036267215.1 Solirubrobacteraceae bacterium
GCCAGCGCGGCCACGAGCACCCCCGCGCGATCCGCACCCTCGGACGCGCCTGGTGCCGGGTCGTGTGGCAATGCTGGCGCAACCACAGCCCATATGACCCCGCCTGTCACCGTGCGCTGCAACGCCACCTCACCGTGACCACCCCCACCCCGTCGGGCCCCGTGCCCGATCTCGCTGCCACGCAACGGATGGCCGGCGCCGCTGTCACCCCACGGGCGGCCCGCACGGGCCCAGCGCGCAGCGCTTGACAGCAAGGCGCCATCCGCTAGCCAAGCCCGGGAGGTCGACACAGGACGTCTATGGCGACGAGGGGATCACACGCGTCTCCGTTGACAGGCGGGCGCTTAGCCACGAACGCGAGCGTCAGCTTCGGCTGGGGCGCACGATCGCCTTGCGCGAGAAGCAAGCGTCGACGGCGACCTACCACCGAGGCCGCCGACGGTACCGCCCGGCGAGTGCTCGCACGCGAAAGCCATCGCGAAGCGCGTCCCGGGCTGGGGTCCGCGTCTATGGGAAGCGCGCACGGCGGGCGAACCAGTGCTATTCGTGTCCCGATGTACGAGTGACGCAAATCCCCCCGGCAACCTCGCTCGCGTGAGAAATCCTCTGGAGCGCGGTGATCCTTGGCCAGCCATGGAGTGAAGGCCGGCCGATCGCGAACGAGAGGTTTGCTTGCCCCGAGCGGAACCGTTTCGCAAGTCGCTACCGCCCGTCAGATCTCGAGGGTCATTTCGCTGGTTGGTTTGGCGCAGCACAGCAGCACTTTGTCTGGGGTTGGTCGTTCGAGTGGTTCGGTGCTATAGGCATATTCGCCACCGAGGACGCCGGTTTCGCAGTAGTGGCATACGCCGTGACGGCAGCCGTAGCTGGCGGGAACGTCGCAGGCTTCTGCGAATTCGAGGAGGTTGGGGTAGCTGTCGTCCCAGGCGACGGTGAGGTTGCTGCGGGAGAATGTGACGGCGACCCCTGTGCCTGGCGGTTCCGTGGGTTGGTGCGGTGGTTTGCGGTCCGCGAGCTTTCCGGGGGTGATTGGTGCGCCTTGTTGGAACGCCTCGGTCCGGACTCGCTCGGGCGGCACACCGCGGCTGACCAGTCCTGCCGAGAGGTCGTGCATAAACCCTTCGGGGCCGCACAGGTAGTACTCGGAGTCGTGCGGGATATCGCCGCCGAACAGCCGGTCGGCGGCGATGCGGCCGACAGCATCGCAGACGTCGTTTGGGAGCGGGTCGCTGTAGAGCACGGCCTTTCTGGCGGCGGACAGCTCTCCGATGAGCTCGTCGACTTCCCGCATGAAGGGGTGCTGTTGGCTGTTGCGGGCACCGTGTATCCACCAGACTTGGCGGTTGCTGCTCGCGGCGGCGAGTGATTCGAGCATGGCGAGCACCGGTGTGATGCCGACGCCGGCGCTGACGAACACGACGGGGCGCTCGTCTTGCCGCAGAAGGAATGTGCCGCGTGGCGCAGCTGTTTGGATGGTGTCGCTGATCACCAGGTGCTCGTGGATGTAGCCGCTGCCGATCCCGTTTGGTTCGTGTTTGACGCTGATCCGGTACCCGTCGTCAATGTCGGATGCTGAGAGCGAGTAGCTGCGGATGAGCGGCGGCTGGTCGGGGCCGTTGACCGGTAGCTTGACTGTGAGGTACTGCCCTGGTTCGGGCACGGTGAGCGGCTCCGCGCCGTCAGGTGCCTTGAAGTGAACGGACAGCACGTTGCTGCTCTCCCGCGTCAGTGTAGTGACGACAAGCGGACGGAAGCCTACCCATCCCGGTTTCGGTGAGCCTGGGGTGTCGCCTTGCTCGAGTAGGGCTCGAAACGATTGGCGCCAGCCTTCGCTGAGCGCCGGAATCTCGACGGCGCGTTTGAGCTTGCCGATGGAACGGTTGGGGAGGTAAAGGAGACCGTCGATGTCGGCTACGGTCAGGTGTTGGAGGCCGACCTCTACGAGGGTGATTTGGTCGCCAGCCTGCACGAGGCCTTCTTCGAGAACACGGAAATAGAACCCGGGTCGGTGGTGCGCGACGGCGAGCGACGGCATCGCTGGCTCGTTCATCCGGATCGCGAGTCGAAAGCAGGTCACGCGCGGCTGCGTGACTTCGAAGAGGGCCTGGCCGATGCGGTAGTGGTCGCCGATGCGGACCTCGTTGTCGGCCAGTCCTTGCACGGTGAAGTTCTCCCCGAACTGGCCGTGAACGAAGTCGTCACGCTTGAGCTGCTTCTCCCAGTAGCGGTAGGCCTCGATTTGGTAGACGAAGATGGCGCGGTGCTCGCCGCCGTGGCCGACACGATCGGCTTGGTCGTCCCCGTCGATGTTGATCTTGCGGGCCATCCGTGGCCCCTTGACGGCTTCCTTCCAGATCGCGGTCCGGATGGTCGTGCCCTCCCAATCGATGTCACGGGGCCCACCGACATTGAGCGAGAGGAGCCGGCCGACGACACGCTCGGGGTTTGCTGGTCGGGTCATGGGTTCAGCGGGTCAAGGTCCGTCGCCCCGTCCTCGTTTTCAGCAGGCCCTCCTGCTTCGAGTGCCTGCTGCACCTGGATTGTGAGCGAGTCCGGGTCGTAGGCTCCGGTGTAGCGCCTCCCGTTGATGAAGAAGGCGGGTGTGCCGGTGACACCGCTCTCGTCGGCGCTGACAACGTCCCGTGCTACTCGCGCGTCATGTTTGTGCGCGCTGAGGTCGGCGAAGAACCGGTCGAGATCGAGGTGAGTGCCGCGGGCAGCCCTGTAGATAGTCGAGAGGGTCACGGGGCCTTCCTCGCCGGCGAGGTTGGTCTGCATGGGCCAGAACGCGCCTTGGGCGCCGGCGGCTTCGGCGGCCTCGGCGGCGAGGTGAGCGCCGGGGATGACGTCATCGAGGGGCAGGTGCCGATACACGTAGCGGACCTGCCCGGGGAAGCGATCGAGCAGCTCGCGGATCGAGCCAGCTGCCGCAACCGAGAACCCACAGCCAAAGCTGCCGTACGCCGTGACGGTTACCGGGGCATCGAGCGCGCCGAGCACATGGTCATGCTCGAGATCAATGTCTGCCGCGAGGCCGAGAAAATGCGGGACGGCCGGGCGGGCTTCGAGTTCTGGCTCGGGTTTGCCGGTCCGGAACGCGAGCCAGGAGAGCAGCGGTGCGAGGATCACGGTTCCGAGAACCGCGAGCTTGGCGTCGGCGAGGCGAGATCCGGTGAACGCGCGTGATGCGATCAGCAGCGACAGCGTGAACCCGACGCCGGCGGCGCTGGCGGTGCCGATCAGGTCAGACCATGGGACCGGGAGCTTGCCGCGCCTGGGCGCGCCCTTCGCGGTCGCCCACGCGGCTGCCAAAATCCCAACCGGCTTGCCGACCACAAACGCGACGATCACTCCCCACGTGATCGGTGAGGCCACGGCGTCGGAGATCACGGTTGCGTTGATGTGCAGTCCGGCGTTGGCCAGCGCGAACAGCGGGACGATCACGCGGGTGGTCCATGGCTCCAGGCGGTATTGCAGCCGCTCGTTCGGGGAGATCGTTCCCGCCAGTGACACGCTGGCGGCGTGGGCGCTCGCAGGGCTGGGATCGAGACGGAAGGAGCGGGTCAGCTTGCTGCCTCGCTCGAGGTCACTGCGCCGTGGCGCGTAGGCGCTTGTCAGCAGCCCGATCACCAGCCCGGTGATGACGGGATCGACGCCCGCCTGAAACAGCGCCAGCCACAGCCCGAAGCCCATTAGCACCGACAGCGCGAACAGGACGGCGCCGCTGCCCTCGTCGTCGCGGTGGCGGCGGCCGTATTCACGCAGCCCCATCAGGATCGCGAACACGACAGCCGCGGTGATGAGCGCCGCCACGTGGATCTTGGTTGGATACGCGAGCGTGATCACGACAAGCGACACGAGATCGTCGATCACCAGCAAGCTCAGCAGGAACACCCGCAGCCGGGCGCCACGACCGGCGGTGACCAGCGACAGCGACCCGAGCGCCAGCGCTGTGTCGCTGGAGACCGCCACGCCCCAGCCACCGCTGCCGTTGCTGCCGCTTGTGAAGAGCAGATAGATCACCACCGAGGCGGAGATACCAGCTAGAGCGGCGATCACAGGGACGGTCAGGCGACTGCGGTCGCGAAGCTCGCCCAGGTCCAGCTCCCGTTTGCCCTCCAAGCCGACGACGAGAAAGAACAGCGTCATCAGCCCGTCGTTGACCACACCGCGCAGATTGGTCGAGACCGCGTGGCCGGCGATGTTGACGGCAATCGTGTTTGACCAGAACGTCTCGTAGGTGTCGTGCCACGGCAGGTTCGTCCACACCAGAGCCGCGACGATCGCGAGCAGCAGCAGTGCGGCGCCTCCCGTCTCAGCGCTCGCGAAGGCCTGGAATGGCGCGGCCATGCCATGACGCCAGTCGGTGTGGTGAACCCAACCGTCCGCCCTCAACAGACGCGAGTGGGGATCGACGTGTTCCTGCGCCGCTGGTTCTCCATCGGGGTTCTCGTGACGGGCTGCCTCCGCCTGGAGGATCAGGCTTGGCCCTCCCCCGGCCGCCGCGGCAGCCGCAATGTTCTCAGCAGCTGCGAGCAGCTTGGCAGCCCAGTAGCGAGATGTACGGGCGAAAACACGGTTGGCTCTGTCCCTCATTGGGAGCCCGCCCGGAGATCGGCGAAGACGGGACGGCTGGCGGCCGCGAGCAAGACCCGCGGGGTGTGGTAGCCAGCAAACGGGCTGTGGTGGGTCGCACTGCGCCCGAGCTCAAGGGCCACAGAGCTACCGGTGTGGCGCATCGTCGGCTTGCATCGCTGCACGTACCCAGGCGATGAGGACGGCCTGAAGCGGTAGGCGCGCCCACAGTGCTCTCGCCCCGCCGGGGAAGCCCGGGTACTGGTCTGGGTTGATCGCCATGTGCACGTTGGCGGGGAACATCGCGATCAGCGTCGCGATCAGCCACCAGCCTGCCGCTCGTCGTGTCGAGTCGGTCATCAACCCCGCACCGCCGGCGATCTGCGCCGCCCCGCTGGCGTACACCAGCGCCTCCGGCGCAGGCAGGTAGGGCGGCACCATCGGCTCGTAGGCCTTGGGCATCGCGAAGTGAAGCGAGCCTGCAAGCACGAACGTCGGCCCGCATATGTCCCTACTCGGCCGCATTCCAAAGCCCCGTGGCGGAATCGGGCCGCCCACGTGCTGCGCTCGTCCTGCGTGTTGTGCTCGGGGTTAACCTCACTGGCGTGCCATCACCTCTTCGGGGGTGAGGTTGCGGTCCGCGCCATGCGAGATAACGGTCTGCCCCGGTTCCAGCGTCATTTGAACACCGTCCAAGACGACCTCGACCTTGTCGGCCTCGAACGAGACCATGTCGGTGATGCGCTTGACCTCCTCCCAGGCCTGCGGGTAGTACCAGGCTGCCTGGCGGGCGTCGCCGATGGTGTAGTAGCTGCACAGCCCCTTGTAGGGGCAGAACGTTTGGCCCTCGACAGCGGTCAGGGCACTCTCGTCGATGTCGGCGCGGGGGACGTACCAGCGAGGGGCGAACCCCGACTCGAACAGCACCAGCGGCGCCTGGCTCTCGGCGATCACCTTCTCCCCGTCGGTAACGACGATGTGCCGGCTGGTCTGCCGGATGTCGATGCGGTGATACGGGTCGGCGGCGTGCCCAACAATCCGCTCCTCCTCCTCGTAGTAGGAGTCCATCGCCCGCCACGCGAACGCCACTCGACCCTCGAGCATCTGCGCGTACGGCGGAAGCTCGACGTGCCGCCAGGCGGCGCGATCGCTGCTTTTCGCACCGGAGCGCACGACGTACCAGGAAGTCGCTCCGAGGTCGCGGTGAGTGGTGCTGTGGGTGCTCTGATCGAGCGTGCCGGCAGTTACGTCGTCGAGCGGGAAGTACGCGACCGGGTAGCGGCCCGGTTCGTGGAGGAGGACTACGTCCTCGCTGTCGGCGATCCACTGCTCGCCGTACTTGACGCGCATCCGCCGCCGCAGAGGTTCAGCGAACAGGATGCGTTCGGGTAGTGGCTCAGGGGTGAGGAAGCGGCCGATCGCTCCGGAAGCGAGCGGCCCTTGTTGCCAGGCTAGGCCCATGGTGGTGGGTCCTTTCAGGATTGAGGCAGCGGCGTGCAGCTGGCGCTAAACGGGTCGTTGGTCCGGGGCGCTACGGGCTCCCGCCGGACTGGAAGCCGATCTCCTGCAGGGTCCAGGTGTTCCCGTCGGGGTCGGCGAACGACACGAAGCTCGCGTAGTCGCGCCGCTCCGGGTCGACGCCGTCGGCGAAGTCGCCCGGCCAGTCATCGATTGCGGACTTGCGCTGGATCACATCGAGGGAGACCCCACGGTCGAGCAGCTGCTGTCGGGCGGCTTCGATGTCCGTGACCGCGAGGCACAGGTTGCGGGCGCTGCCCGGCTCGGCGTCGGTTAGTCCGACGCCGATCTGTATCGAGCACGCGGAGCCGGATGGGGTGAGCTGGACGACCCGAAAGTTGTCGTTTGGCTGGTAGTCGACGTCCAGGTTGAATCCGCACGCCCGGGTGTAGAACGCGAGCGCACGGTCGACGTCGCTCACGGGCACCGTGACCACCTCGAGCTTGTAGTCCATCAGTCTCCAGCCAGGTTTCGGTATGCGCCAGCGTCCATCAGTCCGGCGAGCTGCTCGTCGAGCGTTGCGGGATTGACGCGGAACTCAAGAATCCACCCGTCCCCATACGGGTCGGAGTTGATGAGTTCAGGCGAATCGGAGAGCTCGGCGTTGGAGCGCTCGACGACCCCGGTGATCGGCGCGATCAGGTCATTGACGCTCTTGGTCGACTCGACCTCACCGCACGGATCACCAGCAGCTACGGTCCTGCCGACATCCGGGGGCCGAACGTCGATCACGTCGCCGAGGCTCTGCTGCGCGTAGTCGGTGACACCGACCTGAACGATCGAGCCGTTTGCCGCTGCCGCCCACAGGTGGTCTTCGCTGAAGCGGAGGTTCTCAGGGATTTCCGGCATGGACGGCCTCGGAATCGGTTGTGGTTACGGTCCTGGGGTCACCCGGTGCGCGCCCGTTGAGGGTCCGGTCGAGGAACGGACGGATGTAGCCAGTGGCCTCGTCGAGGTGGCTTTCGAGCAGGAAGTGACCGCCGTCGAGAAGGTGGATCTCGGCGCCGGGGAGGTCGGCTCGGAACGCCTCGGCACCGGCGGGTCCGAAGATCTCGTCGTTGCGACCCCATACCGCCAGAAGCGGCACCTCGCTGTCACGGAGGTACTCGTGAAGTCGCGGGTACAGGTCGAGGTTGGTGGCGTAGTCCGCGAACAGCCGCAGCTGCACAAGGTCGTTGCCGGGACGCGACACCTGCGCGTGATCGTGATACCAGGTGTCCGGGCTGACGAGGCTTGCGTCCGCCACGCCGTGCAGGTACTGCCACCTGATCGCATCGAGCGTCAGCGCCGTGCGAAGCGCGGCTTCGGTCTCCGGGTTCTGCTCACGCCAGTAGTCGCGGACCGGGGCCCAGAACGCGTCGACCAACCCGGCCTCGTACCCGTTGCCGTTCTGGCTGATGATCGCCAACACCGCCTCGGGATGAGCGAGCGCGAGCCGCCAGCCGACCGGGGCGCCGTAGTCCTGCACATAAAGAGCCCAGCGGTCCACCCCAAGCTTCGTGAGCAACTTCCATGTCAGCTCTGCGAGCGCGTCGAATGTGTATTCGAACTCCTCGACCGCTGGTGCGTCGGAGAAGCCGAACCCGAGATGGTCGGGCGCGATCACGCGATAGCTGTTCGCCAGCTGCGGGATGAGCGCTCGGAACATGAACGAGCTGGCCGGAAAGCCGTGCAGAAGAACCACGACCGGCGCGTCGCGCGGACCGGCCTCGCGGTAGAAAAGCCGCCGGTCGCCGGCGGTCGCGTAACGATGGTGGACGGCCGACACGATGTACGTCCTCTTTCGCTCGGGATCGAAGAGCCCACCGGACGGTGGTGTTCTCAAGGATCACCGGCGACCTTCAGGACCGCATCCCCTACCGGGTAGTCAAATCAGCTAGTCGTAGTCGGCTTTTGGAAGTAATACGCTCCCGCCATGCCGGTGCCTGCAGATGTGACGGCGTGGCCGCCCGCCTCCGTGCTGGTCGATCGCCGTGCCGAGCGACGACTCCTCGATGAGCTAGTCCAAGCCGTGCGCGCTGGGGAGAGCCGCGCCCTCCTCATCCATGGTGAGGCGGGCATCGGCAAGACAGCACTGCTGGACTATGTGGCCGAGCACGCAGCCGGCTGCCGTGTGGAGCGGATCGCCGGCGTCGAGTCCGAGATGGAGATCCCGTGGGCGGCAGTGCACCAGCTCTGCGCCCCTATGCTCGATCACCTCGGCGCGCTCCCGGCGCCGCAGCGCGACGCGGTCAGTGGAGCGTTCGGGCTAAGCGACGCCCCGGCAGCCGACGCGTTCCTCGTCGGGCTAGGTGTCCTGGGCGTCCTCTCCCAGGCCGCGGAGGAGACACCGCTTATCTGCCTGGTTGACGATCAGCCATGGTTGGACTTCGCCTCCGCGCGGATCCTCTCGTTCGTCGCCCGCCGCCTCGGATGGGAATCGCTGGCGGTGATCTTCGCTGCCAGGGTCCCGAACCATCACCTCAAAGGCCTGCCCGAGCTTGAGGTCCGTGGGCTCCCCGCAACAGACGTTGAGCTCCTGCTGGAGACGGTGTTGCCCGGCAAGCTCGACATCCGGGTCCGTGACCGGATCGTCGCGGAAACCGCTGGCAATCCCCTGGCGGTGGTGGAGCTGACCCGCGGCATGACGGCCGACGAGCTCGCGTTTGGCCTCGAACTCCCCGGATCAGTCCCCCTGGCCGGCACGATCGAAGACCGCTTTGCCCAGCGGGTCGCGGAGCTGCCCGCCGACACGCGCCGGCTGCTCCTCCTCGCCGCAGCAGAACCGGTCGGAGACCCGGTCCTGCTCTGGCAGGCAGCCGAACGCCTCGGGATCGCCACCGAGGCCCACGAGCCCGCAATCGAGGCCGGGCTCGCCGAGTTCACTCCACGCGTCACGTTCCGTCACTCGCTCGCGAGGGCAGCCGCCTACCGCTCAGGTTCGATCAAACAGCGACACCAATCCCATCGCGCGCTCGCCGAAGTCATCGACCCCCAGCAAGACTCCGAACGCCACGCCTGGCACAGGGCGCAGGCCGTCTCCGGGCCAGACGAGGAGGCCGCTCGCGAACTGGAGATCGGAGCCGATCTGGCAATGGCCCGCGGATGCCTCGCTGCCGCCGGCGCCTACATGCAACGCGCAGTCGCGCTCTCGGATGACCCAGCGCGCCGAGCCGACCGGGCGATCGTCGCGGCCGAAGGCAAGATCCGCGCCGGAGCATTCGACACTGGCAGCGAACTGCTCGCGATCGCCCAGACGGGACCACTCTCCGACCTTCAAAAGGCACGTATCGCGTTCGTCAAAGCCCAGCTCGCCTACGTCACAAACCGTGGCGGCGAGGGACCCCTCCTACTCCAAAAGGCAGCCAAGCAGCTCGAGGCGATCGACCCCGACACCGCGCGCGCAACCTATCTCGACGCGATGTCCGCATCGATCTTCGCCGGACGCTTCGCCGCCGAGGGCGGCGACACCGAAAGCGTAGCTCGCGCCGCCGCGGCACTCACCGACAACACCCCCATCCCAAGCCCGCTCGACTCGTTCCTGAGATCGATAGCCGCAAGCTACCTGCGGGATGAGCAAACAGCCGTGACCGCCCTACGCCAGACACTGGCCGACTTCCCAGGCGGCATGTCACCCGACCAAGAACTGCGATGGATCTGGCTGGTCTGCATGACCTCCATCCGCGCACTGGACGATCAACGCTGGGCCAGCTGCGCGGGACGACACCTACAACTCGCGCGCGACGCCGGCGCGCTGCCGGAACTGCCGCTGGCGCTCAACTCCCAAACCTGTGTGCTCGTCTTCTCAGGCGATCTGACCGCGGCCGAAGAACTCGTCGATGAAACCGACGCGGTCCAAATCGCGATCGGCAGCAACATGGCCCCGTACGGCGCGCTCGTGCTAGCCGCGATGCGGGGCCAAGCAACGACCGCGGACGCGCTCATCACCCGCACGATCACGGAGGTCAGCGAGCGCGGCGAAGGCATCGGGATCACCATGGCGAACTGGGCAGATTCGCTGCTCAGCAACGGCCTCGGCGACTACGACAGGGCCCTCGCAGCCGCCAACCGAGCGACCGAGTACGAACCAGACCTCAGATTTATCAACTGGCCTGTAGTCGAGCTGATCGAAGCTGCCGCACGCGCCGGCGATCTCGACACCGCACACAAGGCCTACGCGCGACTGTCAGAGAAAGCAGGCGCCAGTGGGACACACTGGGCGCTCGGACTGGAAGCTCGATCTCACGCACTGCTCCTCGAAGGTGACGAAGCCGAAACCCGCTACCGGGAATCGATCGAACACCTCAACGCAACTCTGCAGCGGACAGACCTGGCCCGAGCCCACCTGCTCTACGGAGAATGGCTACGACGAGCGCGTCGGCGCATCGAGTCCCGCGCGCAACTCACCGTCGCGCAGCGGATGTTCGAGAAGATGAGCATGGACGCGTTCGCCGAGCGGGCGACCCGCGAACTGCGCGCAACTGGACAGACAGCCCGCGCACGAACACCAGTCGCCGAATCCCCGGAACTCACCCCACAGGAAGCCCAAGTCGCAAGACTCGCCCGCGACGGGCTCACAAACCCCGAAATCGGCACCCGACTCTTCATCAGCTCCCACACCGTCCAGTACCACCTACGAAAGGTCTTCGCCAAACTCGGCATCAGCTCAAGAGCCCAACTCGACCGAGCCCTCAGCGAGCCACTCGAGAACGGCGCTCACTCGACAACAAGCGCTGCTCGGTAGCCCTCAAAGCGCCGACAGACCCAGCGCCGACCGCACGATCGCTGACAAAGCGCATTTCCGACGCTTCACACGGCGCACCGCGACCGCGCGGTGCATCGACGCTCCCGCTGTCACGTCAGGCAACAGATGACATTCTCGCATCTGGCGCGCGCTTGCCGTGAATGCAGTTCTCTCTGCTCCACCCTCACCACGCGTTCGCTATGCGCGAGAAGCAAGCGTCGACGGCGACCTACCACCGAGGCCGCCGACGGTACCGCCGGGCGAGTGCGCGCACGCGATAGCGATCACGCGGTTTCCTCCGGGCGTGTTGCCGATCCGGTCGTCGGTGCTTACAAAACGACGGGCCACGGGAGTGCGCCGCGCAGTCCCTGCTGTCCGCGCTGAGCAGGACGCGCATGACCTCGGCCAAGGCGGTCGTGGAGCGGGCAAGCAGGGCAGCGAGGGATCGGTCTTCCGTATTTGGGTGCGATGAGATCTCGAGGGGTCGGCGGTCTACAGTGGGTATTGAGAGGCCAACCTGAGAGGAACCAGCCATGAGCGTGCCCGAGATCGTCAGCCGCGAGGAGTGGGTTAGAGCTCGTGTTGCCCTTCTGGAGCGCGAGAAGGCTCTGACCAGGGCACGCGACGAGCTCGCTGCGGAGCGTCGCCGACTGCCGATGGTCGAGGTCATCGAGGACTACCGGTTCACCGCGGCCGACGGCAGCTCACGAACGCTGCTCGATCTGTTCGAGGGTCGCCATCAGTTGATCGTCGATCACTACATGTTCGATCCAGATTGGGAGGACGGGTGCATGAGCTGCGCCGGCCGGGTCGACCAGTACGGCAACACGGCCCACCTACACGAGCGCGACACGACGATCGCGGTCGTCTCCCGCGCGCCGATCGAAAAGATTGAGCGGTGGAAGCACAAGATGGGGTGGACGTTCCCTTGGTACTCGAGTTACGGCAGTCGGTTCAACTTCGACTACGGCGTGTCGTTTGACGACACCGTCGACGATCCCTATTACAACTACCGTTCCGCCGCCGAGATGAAGGCCAAGTACGGCTTGGCCGAGCTCCCCAGTGAGCTACACGGAACGACTGTGTTCCTCCGCGTCGAAGATCGCGTCTTCCACACCTACTCGACCTACGGGCGTGGCACCGAGCAAGTGGGCGGCACGCACTACTACCTCGACATGACGGCCCTTGGCCGCCAGGAGGATTGGGAGGAGCCCAAGGGACGCGCCGAAACGCTCGGGACGCGCGCCGACCAGAGGGCAGCACCAGCCGCGTCAGGTGTTTAGCTGACCGTCTCAGCACTTCAGCCCGTCGCGACCGCGAGCGGATGTGAGCGAGGCGACGACGGCCACATGCTGCAGCTCCTCGAGCCCCGCCTGGTTGTCCGACCGGGTCGCACCACGGTACCCGTGCCATCACGAATGCAGGGCGCGACCCCGTCGCCCACCAGCGACCTGCTCGTCGCCAGATCTGTGCATCGGGTGCTTGCAACCTGGCTGCTAACGCTCCTCCCAGTTGCAGAAGTCTCGGCCCACCCGCGCGCGCCTCCTTCCACGCACGAGCAGCACCCCTACGGGCTCCCACCGAAGCTCACGACCGGCATGCGGCTCGTCGGGGCTGCTCTGACCAACCCAGTGCAGCAGGAGCTCACAAACGAAGCGTACGGCGATCACTCCACGGACGCCCGCGGCGAAGGAGTTCCAGCCCGTTTGGCTCCTCGATCGGCCGCGCCGGCGATGAGCGCGGCGGGTCCGGCGTTGCGGGCAGTCTTTCCACGGCGAGCGGTTCGAGTTCCGTTCGACTCAGTGCACCGCCGAGCCGCATAACTTAAGGACCTCTGTCGGACTGGCTCAAGACTGGCTGGCGCGTATTCGTCGCGATCGCGGTCGTGGTCGGATCGTTCCCCGATCAGGTGGATCGTTGTCGATTGGCGAGCGCGTGACAGGCGGTGTAGGCCCATTCGCGGCGAAACTCACCGGGGCGCCCGATCACGCCGGCCCATTGCACCGTGGCGCCTTGGGGGTGACTGTCGCTCGCCCGCGGTTGGACGCGTCCACCCCGGAGTCGATGTCGCTGTGGTGAAGGATGATTGTGATCAGAGCCGCCCGGCCGTCAGGAAGTCTGGCGCTCGTCGGATCACTTCCCGGCCTGTCTGGTGTCTCCAAGCCTCCTCGAGGACGCCAAGGTGTTCGAGCATCGTGGTCTCGATGAGGTCTGGGTCGCGCGTGGCGATCGCCTGGACGGTCCGCTCGTGGATCTCGATTGTGAGCCGGGCCTCGTCGGCCAGGGGGAGAGGATGGCGGGCCAGTGTGAGGCGCTGCTGGAGGGTCTGCATCAGCCCGACGAGGGTCACATTGTGGGTCGCGCGTGCGATTGCGAGGTGAAACGACGGGTCGAGTCCACGCACACGTATGGTGTCGTCGGCGACCTCACGTTGAGCGTCGATGATGCGCTCGAGCTCATCCAGGTCATCGGGAGTAGCGAGAAAGCCCGCGAGCTGTGCTACGCGCGGTTCGAACAGGCGGCGGGCTTCGAGCACCCCCGCGATCTCCTCGAGCGGAAGTTCCTCTGGCGACGCGGCCAGGCTGGCTGGAACGACGTCGGAGCGTACGTAGATGCCGCTGTTGGGACCGCGGCCGGAGCGGATCTCGAGCACGGCGGCATCAGCGAGAGCCTGGGAGGCCTTGCGTACCGTCGCGCGGCTGACCCCGAACTGTTCGGCCAGCATTCGCTCGGAAGGGAGGCGGTCTCCGAACCGGAGGGTGCCGAGCTGGATCGCCGATGCGAGCTGGGCGCTCACGTCCTGATGAGTCGCGCGGCCGGGAATCTTCTGGCCCGCGAACGGGCGCCCTCGCGATCCGCCGGCCCGCCGACCGACATCCTCGTGCGTGACCGCTCCGTCGTCGACCATAGTGCAACAACAATATACCACAATGGCTTGACTGACGAACCATGATGGTCTAGATTACTAGACCATCATGGTCTAGTCTAAAGCGAAGGTGGATCGAAATGATGGCTGAAACCGAGCGCGAGCTTGACGCCCTGAGCGGACGGTTGCCCTCGTCGCAGGGCGGGTGCGCAGTTGTCGATGGCCCACCTCGGCGAGCCTCCGTCCGCCCGCCAGCGGCGGCCAAAGACGCCACAGGCTCGAGTCCGCCGCTCCAGCTCGAGCACTCGCGCCTCGTGGAGGAACTCCGCGCCTCGCGGTTGCGAGTCGTGCAGGCGGCCGAGCGCGAGCGACGACGGCTTGAACGCGACCTTCACGACGGGGCCCAGCAACGACTCGTGGAGATCCAGATCAGGCTCGGCTTCGCGCGTACGCTCGTTGACCGTGCCGACCTTGCCAGCGAGTTCGACGCGCTCCAGGAGGCCGCTGAGGCGGCCATCGACGAACTGCGCACGCTGGCGCGCGGCATCTACCCGTCGACGCTCAGGGTCCTCGGACCAGCCGCCGCATTGCGCACTCTGGCTCAGCGATCTCCGGTGCCGATCCGCGTTATCGACGAAGGGATCGGGCGGGTCTCGGCCACGATCGAAGCGGCGATCTACTTCTGCGCCCGCGAAGCGATCCAGAACGCCAGCAAGCACGCTGGGCCCGGAGCCAGCGTGACGGTGACCCTGGCCCGACGGCGCGGCGCGATCGACCTCGTGATCAGCGACGATGGCGTGGGCATATCACCCGACTCAGCAGGCACCGGAACCGGCATCCGGGGCATGCACGACCGGATCGAGGCAGTCGGCGGCCGGCTCGACATCGTCTCCGAGCCAGGTCTAGGCACCTGCATCCGCGGAAGCATCCCCCACGAGAAAGCTCCCCTGGCGGACCATCGTGCCGACACCTCCACGGAGCCCGGAGTTTCCCTCGCCTGCTGACCGGCGCCGTCAATCGAGGCCCCCACGCGACGATCCGCGATCGGGCAAGCCTCGGTCCCATCGGCCGCCACCAATAGACGGCATCGACCCGTAGTCAGGAACGCTGGATGACCAGAAGCGGCACCCCCTCGCGCGACATCTCCAAGGCGTGAGCATGCCGCAGTTGATGAGGCGCGAACCGCCGCCCCACGCCAGCCCGGACGGCGCCGACGTCCTCGCTGGCGTGGGAGCCCTCCGGGCGCTGTTGCCCGAGTACGCCCCTTGACTTTGCCCCACAAAGTCCGCTAGGTTTGCCTCACAAACTCTAGTTGGGAGATAGGACCATGGCTACAGACATCGGACCGTCATCCGGAACCCCCGAGGGGAGCAGGATGGAACCCCGCGAGGCGGCGCGCCTGCTGGCGCAGACCCAGGCCGACGCGCGGCGCTCGCTGGACTTCCGGGCGCCGTGGGTGTCGCTGGTGGCAGCGGTGGTGGCGCTGGCCGGCTTCGGGATCGTGTGGCTAAACGTCCGCAATCAGCACCCCTTCACCGGCCCAAGCCCCGCGTCGCTGGTGTTCTTCTACGCGCTGATCGCACTTCGGATCGCCACCGTCATCTTCGCCTACACGCGAGCGCGGACCGGCATCAGCGGCGACTCGGTGGAGGTGCAGCGCCACGAAGCCGCGGCGATGGGCGCGGCCCTGCTGGTCTGGTATGTGCTGCTGATCGCGATCGCGAGCAGCGCCCACCACAGCACAGGCTTCTACTGGTCGCTTGGCCTGAACGGAACCCTGATCGCGCTCGCCGCGATCTGGGCGGGACGCTCCGCGATCCATAAGACCTGGCCACAAGTCGCCCTCGCCGCTGCGGTCGCGCTGATCGCCGCCGTCGGCGCAATTGCCGGCCCCCGAGGCATGTGGCTCGTCAACGGTGTCGGGCTGTGCGTGTTGCTGCTGGCAGACGCGGCGATCGGCACGTGGCGGCGGCGCGGAACTCAGACACACACGGTGCGGACGGGCGCATGACCGCCGAGGCGCTCGACCCGCTGATTCACGTCCCGGCGCGACTCCAGATCATGGCGGCGCTGGCCACCCTGCCCGACGGCGACCAGCTGTCGTTCAAACGCCTCCAGGACATGATCGAGCTCACGCCGGGCAACCTGATCACGCATCTACGCAAGCTCGAAGAGGCCGGCTACCTCACGACCAGCAAAACGGGCAGCGGACCGGCCTCGCGGACCTCGGTCGCGCTGACGAACGACGGGCGCCACGCCCTCGAGATCTACGCCACGACACTGCGGGGACTGCTGAACGGAGTCTCAGCAGTCCCCGCAGCCTCGGGCTCGCATCTCGACCGCCACGGTGCTATTCCGGGCTAATCCGACGCGGGGCGGTGGCGGTCACCGCAACCGCCCTGCGTGAGAGTGGCGGCAGCGAGAGACGCGCGCGCTCCGAGATACCGACCGCCGCGGGACGACTTCCGATCAACCGCCCTGAGCCCAGGAGATCGTATGGGTGGGGGTGATCGTGACGATCGTACGCAACTCGGGCCAGTCGGTGATATATCCCTCTATCTCATGCGGCTCGACGTAGCGCCTGGTGATACGTCGAATGGCATCATGGATATCGGGCGTGTCGCCGGTGGCGACACTGGCAGTGCCGCGGAAGACTACGGCCGGATACGGCGCGTCGGCGGTCTGAACGGAAAAGGCAACCCGGGGCTCACGCTGCACATTTCTCACCCACGCGCGACCATCGGCTGTCCACACGGTGATCGTCTCGCCACTCCAATAAAACCACACCGGCGTCACCTGCGGCGCGCCGGTCTCACGCACGGTGCCCACGACTCCGAGCGGAGTCGGCGAAACCTGATTGAGAAAGACGTTGCGCTCGTCCGAGGTCATGCTCATGGGCTGACTCCAGCTAGATGTGATCGTGGTGATTGTGAAAGACGCCGTGGTGTGAAAGACGCCGTCGGCGACGCGGGCATCGGTCGTATTCGCAATCGCCGAGCTCGTCCGAGAAAGATACCGGGCAGGGACGGCGGCCGTCCGCGATAGCGCCAACTCACGGAACCGAGACTGGCGATTGAAATGCAACCCTGTCGGCTCACCGCGCTGGGAGGTGCACTATTCGCCAAGACCAGGCGCACGGGCGATGAGGGTCGCGCGCTGCCCCTCGATTCGCGGTTCGAGCGTCGCGTGCCCCTGATTCTCGCTTTCCGATCCGAGCGCGCCCCCGTTGGATCATCCGCGGAACCGGCCGTCGCGGCGTCGCCGGACGCGGCCAGAGGGATCGGCAATGCGCCGCGGCGGGAGAACCTGGCGCCGGCGGCCGTGACCAGGGCTTTTCACGGCGCGACCTGCGCTGGTCGGTGGCAGAGTGCGAAACGAGTTACCACAATCGCGAGGCTGCAACACGGTGGCACTGGACCATCGAGTCCACCGCAGGTAACATCGCCGTCGTGACCCAAGTTGCCACCACGAATCAGGGACGCGAGACCCGAGCGCGGATCGTCGCCGTCGCCGCCGCGCTGATCGGCGAGCGGGGCGTTGCGGGCACCAGCCTCGATGACATCCGCGCGGCGACCAGCTCCAGCAAGAGCCAGCTCTACCACTACTTCGGCGATAAGCACGGTCTCGTGCGGGCGGTGATCGATTACCAGTCGGCCCGCGTGCTCGACGCACAGGTCGATGCACTCGGTGAGGTACAGGACTGGGGCAGCATGGAGCGCTGGGCCGACGGAATGGTCGCCACGGTCGACGCCAACGGCGCGCGCGGTGGCTGTCCGATCGGCACGCTCGCGGCGGCGCTGTCGGATACCGATGAGCGGTTCCGGGTTCCGCTGAGCGAGGCGTTCGATCGGTGGCGGCACGCCATCGCCGAAGCGTTGACGAGGCTGCAAGGACGCGGCCTGCTGGCGTCCGACGCCGACCTTGAGGCCCTCACCACGACGACCCTGGCGGCGATCCAGGGCGGCCTGCTGCTCGCCAAGACGAGTCGTGACAGCACACTGCTCAAGGCGGCGCTCGACGGCGCGATCACACACCTGCGCAGTTCGTAGCTCTCAGCGCAGTTCTTAACGGTTTGAGTCACGCACGCCCTACGTCTTGACGGGCGCGCTCATGCCTGGTCAACTGGTTGGACCCCACGGTCCAACCAGGAGTGCGACCGTCTGACTGCACACTCGCCGGGCCGATTTGCCAGGGGCAACCCCCCAAACCATTAGGAGATATGCAATGCGCGTACTCGCACGCTTGCTCAAACGCACGTGGCTGAGCACGGTGCTGCTGGGCTCGATTGGAGCGGCAGCTGCGGTCGTTCCTGCCGTCGCCTCGGCCGCACCCCCCGCCTCGCCGATCGTCGGACATGTGTATGTCAACGACGACACGCCCGGGACGAACACGATCGGCGCGTTCAATCGCCACGCGGACGGGTCGCTCACACCCGAGGCCGGATCCCCGTTCAACGCGGGTGGCGCCGGGAACGGAAGCGGCCTGGCGTCACAGGGCGCGATCCAGATCACCGGTGACGGGCGGTATGTGCTCGCCGTCGATGCCGGGAGCAACCAGATCTCGGTGCTGAAGATCAACTTCGACGGATCGCTGTCTCTGGAGAGCGTCGTCTCCTCCGGTGGCCAGCTGCCGGTGAGCGTCGCCGTCCACCATGACCTGGTGTACGTGGCCAACGCCAGCCCAACCAGTCCCAACTACACCGGCTTCACCCTCCATCACGGTCAGCTCACCCCGCTGGCCGGCTCGACGGTCGTGCTGGCGAATGGCGCCCAGCCCGCTGATGTCCTATTCAACGCCAACGGCCGGAAGCTCGTCGGGACCGAGGCCGGCTCATCGGAGATCGACAGCTTCACGGTTGGTCATGACGGCCTGTTGAGGGCCGCGCCCGGGTCCCCACTCCCGGCGCAGGGAGTCGGTCCGTTCGGCAGCGAGTTCAGCCCCACCAACCCGAACCAGCTGTTCGTCTCAAACGCCCATAACGACGTCGCGGCCGGGACCGCCGGCCATGGCACGGTCTCGGCGTTCGACGATTCGCCAAACGGCATCCTGCGGTCGATCGGGTCCTCCCCGTTCGCCGATCTCCAGACCGCGCCGTGCTGGATCGAGATCACTCGCAACGGGCGGTTCCTGTTCACTGTGAATACGGGATCTGGCGAGATCTCGCGGTATTCGATCACCTCCGGTGGCGCGCTGACGCTGCTCGGCAGCACGCCGGTAAGCGCCACCGGCGGCGTTGGCGCAGTCGACGCACGACTCAGCCCGGACGGCCGCACGCTGTACGTGGACGAGAGCAGGATCGGCAAGGTCGGCGAGTTCGCCGTCAACGGCGGCAACCTCACCGAACTGGCCGGCTCCCCCGTCTCGCTCCCCACCGCCGAGACCGCCGGCATCGCCAGCAACTAGTAGCCGCTCGCGGCACCAGCCCAACCAGAAGCGCGGAGTGCATGAGCTGGGGGCGATGATGCCCCCAGCTCATGCGGCGTAGCCTCGAGCCAGCGGGCCACGCCGAGCTCGCTACTGACATCGACCCACTCCAACCGCTACTGCAACCAAGAAGGAGTTCTCCGCCATGGACACCGTAGGCCTACTCGTCACACTCGAAGCGAAAGCCGGCAGGGAGGACGAGCTCGCCGGCTTCCTCACCGGCGCGCTCCCACTCGTCCAGGAGGAGCCGGACACGACCGCATGGTTCGCCATCCGGCTCGGCCCCAGGCGGTTCGGCATCTTCGACGTCTTCCCAGGCGACGCCGGGCGCGACGCCCACCTCGCAGGCCAGGTCGCGGCAGCCCTGATGCAAGCCGCGCCAGAGCTGCTGGCCGAAGACCCCAGCATCGAGAAGGTCGACGTCCTGGCCGAAAAGCTCCCCTAATCCAGCTCGCCGCCAATCGCTCTGCCGGTAAGACCAGTCGGTCCAAGTACCAGCACACGCGAGAGCGGCGGGCGTGCGGGAATCTCGGCGCCGCAGAAGCCGGACGAGCGCGCGGCGGGGGTCGTGGCGGCGGGGTGTGCGTGCCCGCCGCGATGGTGGGCGGGCCCCCGCGGGCCATGCCGGTCGATTGGGCGCGGGCTGCGCGCCGTGTTCCGGAGGCACGCAGCTTGACGACCACGCGCACCACGCCAATCAATACGACCACCCAGGCAACTGCCGCCACCACTGAGCCGACCGTTGGCAACCTATCCGTCCTTCCAGGACCTCCGTGCGCCGCGCCGATGATGTGCAGGATCAGGGCGATGCCTTGAAGGCAGACGTACACGACGAACACTGCCACCACGGTTCGAGTTACCTCGCCGACGATTTTGCGGCGACGGGCGTGTGCATATCGGCACACTGAGCACGCATTCCGGCGCCGACCAGGCTCGTGTGTCAAGGCCGGTCCAAAAGTGGGCCAGTCGCGCCGAGGCGAGGCGTCGCTGCCGCGGGGCCACGGTGTGGTCGATCTACTTGATCTGAACCGCGGTGTTCGGGACCGCGGTTTCGCGCGTCAGCATAATGGCGCTGCTCACCAGGACGAAGATCAGGAAGAGCACGAACCCGATGAGGTCGAGGATCAGCCCGAACGAGGCGATGACGCCACCGAGGCCGAAGCCTTGAAGGAAGAGCATGATCCCCGCGAGGATCGAAACCCACCCAAGCCAGCGCGGCAGGACGCCGCTCCTGATCACGAGCAAGCCTGCGGCGACGGCAGAGAGACTGCCGAAGACGTCCCCGACGCTTTCCAGCGCATATGTCGTCAGATACAGCGTGTAGGCGACACCAGGGTCGTGTCGATACCCAAACGAGGCTATCTTTGCGCCGACCAGGCCGGTGATGCCGATGTCGCTGACGGCATGCAGGGCAATAAAGAGCACTCCGCCGACCAGCACCAGGGAGCCGAGGATCCGGGGCCTGTCGGTGTCTCCGCGCAGCAGGTTGTAGAGACTGCAGAGGTAGATCAGAAACGCGGTGGCATACACGACGGAGAGGCAGGCGATCACCAACAGCCGGTCGCGGTGCGCGTGGAGCCCGCTCGCGATCTTCGCTGCCGAGTCGTTCTGGGTCAGTCCGACTCCGAGCGCAACCACAATCTCCGCCAGCAGCGCGATGACGTAAAGGATGCCCGCCGCCCAGGCATACCGCTCCCACGCTCTCGATGTCCGCGCCGCTGCCACGATGTGATCTTCCCCACTGGCGTCGCGTCTAGCAAGTCGCGACGTTCAGAAGGGGCTCACGGGCAAACTCGAGCTTCGGCTGAACCCGCTGTTCTCGAAGGTGGCCCAGCGGAGGTCGAACACGGAGATTGCGGCCGAGCTTGTCATCAGCGAGCGCGTAGCGCGCCGCCACGTGAGCGCGTCCTGCTTTCAATCCCGAGCAGTCGTCCGCGATCGCACCTTCCTTGCCGGCATTGCGCGTCTCTGGGCAGCGGCGCCGACGGACCCGCATCGCGCGCGGATAGCGGGTCTCGTCGCACACGCTCAACCCTGACCGAACTCCAGGGATGGACGCCGCAAGAGCCGTTGGGGCCCTCGGGTGCGCGCGATGACGGCGTGAGTGGGCACTGAGGAGCAGTGACGGGGCGATGTCGTTTGCGGCTCTGGGCTCTCGGCTCGCGTACGCTGGAGGAGTGCTGTTCGTCTTCCTGGCTGGGTCGCGCCACTCGTGCGCCGGCCTGGGATGGGGATCCTCACCATGATGCCGCGGCGACTGCGCGGCGCGGTGGCGGAGGCGAGCATCTGGGATGTCGTCGTTCTTGACCGCCGTCGGTTCGGAACGGCAACGGTGCGGATCGTGTACCTGATCCGCGGTGGCGACGGCGCGCGCTTCTGCGCGACCCGCGAAACCAGAATGAAGCTCAGCCAACTGCCGCGCGCCGGGCAGGAGGTGTCGGTGCGTTTCGATCCCCTGGACCCCCAGCGCTTCGAGGTCATCAGCACCGCGGGTACCGAGACCTACGGCTCATAGACGGCGCCCTGTTGATCGCACGGCGCGAGAGTCCGCTCGGCGACCTGTGGCACATCACGGCGCCGCGCCGCCTGCCGCCGTCGCTCCGTTGGCGTCAGTTGGCTGACAACGCGCGAATAGGCCAGCCGGGCCGAGGGGATCGCTGATGTTAACGCTCACAAGGATGCGGGCGTGAGCTGTGCGAGAGGAGGAGATCTCATGGCGGTCGACGATCACTTGAGCACATCCGCGCCGAACCCCGGCCACCGGCTCGGTCGCGCGATCACGCGGCGGCGCGTTCTGCAGCTTGGCGCCACGACGGTTGGAGCCGTCGGCCTGTCCGCGGTCGGTGCGAGCGCCTACGGTCGGGCGATGACGCAAACCGCCGGACGGGATCGCTCATTTGACGAGGACTGGCGGTTCGCGATCGGCGATCCCGCCGGAGCCCAGGCACCGGGGTTTAACGACAGCGGTTGGCGAATGCTCGACCTCCCGCATGACTGGAGCATCGAGGACCTCTCCTATGCCCCGACGTCCGGCGGCGGAGACTCGACCGACCCGTCGCTGCTGGTCTACCAGCCTCCTCAGAACAATAACCCGAACGCGCCGGACGTCATCGGGCCATTCGACAAGAACAAGAGCGCGGGTCAGGGGGCGACCGGGTACATGGTCGGCGGCTTCGCGTGGTATCGCAAGACGTTCACGACCGAAGAGCTCATCGGCGGCAGCGCGCTGGGTGGCGACGGAACGCACGTCGAACTGCGGTTCGACGGCGTGTACCAGAACGCGTCGGTCTACCTCAACGGCAACCTCCTGGAGACGCATCCGTATGGCTACACCCCGATCTCACTCGACATCACCTCGGGCCTGAGCGCGAGTGGGAACAACGTGGTCGCTGTCCGCGTCGACAACAGCGGGCTGACCAGCCGGTGGTACTCGGGGTCAGGCATCTATCGGCACACGTGGCTCACCGTCACCCAGGCGGTGCGGATTCCGGTGTTCGGCGTGGTCGTGACGACGCCCACCGTCGGGCGCGCCAGCGCGACCGCCCATGTCGTCATCTCCGTCGCCAACCTCGACACCCGCGCCGCCACCGCGGCGGTCAGAATCGTCATCCACGACCCACATGGCGCCACTGTCGCTCACGCGGAGTCCGAACCTGCCACCGTCGCGGCCGGCGCCAGCGGTCAACCCTTCAGCGTCGACCTTGAGATCGCCAACGCGAAGCTGTGGTCGCCCGACTCCCCCAACCTCTACGCCGTCCACGCGGAGGTCCTCGCCGGCGGCCGAACCGTCGATGCGGTCGACCAAACCTTCGGGATCCGCTCGCTGACCTGGAACGGCACGGTTGGCTTTCAGCTCAACGGGCAGACGATCAAGGTTCGCGGCGGGTGTGTGCACGACACCCACGGGCCGCTCGGCGCGGTCGGGCTGAACCGGACCCTGGAGCGACGCATCGAACTGCTCAAGGCGGCCGGATTCAACGCGATCCGCACAGCGCACAACCCGCCGACGCCGGCTCTCCTCGACGCCTGCGATCACCTCGGAATGCTGGTCTGGGACGAGTTCACCGATATGTGGGACGCCGGCAAGAACCCGCAGGACTATTCGGTCAACTTCAACGCGTGGTGGCAACGGGACCTCACGTCGATGATTCTCCGCGATCGCAACCATCCGAGCGTCGTGATCTGGTCCCTGGGAAACGAGATCCCCGAGGTGGGCGATTACGCGACCCTCGGCCCGCAGATCGCCGCGCTCGTGCGCTCGCTTGACAGCACCCGACCGATCAGCCAGGGAGGCGGGGCGACAGCCGGCCCCGACGACCCGTCGTGGCAGTGGTGCGACGTCGGCGACTACCACTACAACGCTGACGGAACTGGGCCGGAGCCGCTGCACTCGGTTCATCCGCCGGCCGCCTTGACCCAGAGCGAGAGCTTTCCCGCCAGCATGTACGACGACTGGCAGATCACGCTCGCCAACGACTATCAGGTCGGCAACTGGGTGTGGGCGGCGATCGACTATCTCGGCGAATCGGGGCTCGGCAAGACGCCGGTCGACACAGCCGGAACGGCCGCGACGGTCGAGAACCAGACGGTGGAGCCCGGTTGGCGAGCCGCCGACACGCTCTATAAGAGCTACGACGGCTACGGATACAGCTACCCGTGGTTTCAATCCAACTGCGGCGATCTCGACCTGATCGGCGAGCGCAAGCCGCAGAACCTGTGGCGGTCGGCGATCCAGGGGACCGAGCCGGTCTCGATCGTCGTCGCGCGCCCCACGCCGGCGGGATATGAACAGGAGGCGGTCTGGTGGGGGTACTTCGACGAGCAGGCGAGCTGGAACTGGGACGTGGCAGACGGTGAGGCGATGACCGTGCGCGTCTACACCACTGGCGACAGTGTCGCGCTGGAGCTCAACGGGAAGCCGATCAATGGCGTCGACTCCGTCGTCCCCAGCCGGGCACGGGCCGTATTCACCGTTCCCTACGCCCCGGGCAGCCTCACGGCCATTGCCAGCCAGAGGGGCTCGGAGATCGGACGGGCGACGATCACCACCGCGGGTCAGCCGGCCGCGGTCCGGCTCACCGGCGACGTGACGCGCCTGACGACCGGCCGGGACGACCTGGCGCATGTTCTGGTGGAGATCGTCGACGGGCAGGGCCGGACCGTCCCCGATGCGACGGCGCCGGTGAGCTTCGCGGTCAACGGTGCCGGTGAGTTGGCGGGCGTCGCCAACGGCAATCCCGAGAACCTCGACAGCTTCCGCCAGCCCCGCCGCTACACCTGGCACGGCAAGGCGCAGGCGATCCTGCGGCCAGGCAAGCAACCCGGCCGCGTCACACTGACCGCGAGCTCGCCGGGGCTGCGCCCAGCAACCCTGAGCCTGCCGGTGACCGCATCCCGCGCCACATTCGGGCAGGACACCTCCCGCAGAGAAGGAGTGACGCTCGCTTCGCGGGCTGCGATGTCGTTCGGCCGCCGCACGATCACCGGCCCGGCAGTCGCGTCGTTTGTCGGCGCTGCCGTCATCAGGCGCAGACTGGGCAACGCCGAGCCCGAGGCGCCCGAGGCGGACCCGGACGACTGAGGCTCTCCGCCCAGCTGAGATATGAGCGGGCGCATACGAGCGACCGTCCGCTCGCGGCCCACCGAACACCGACCCCGCCCGACGAACGGCCGAATAGCGGCGTTACCACGGTGTTACCCCGGGTGCCGTACAAGTTGCTGGGTCGCGTGTGCTCGCGAGCCCAGACCGACAGCCGAGTGCGTGGATCGTTACGCGCCGGCCACCGCCACGGCTTTGTAGTCGCGCTGGTCGTCGTGGCCGGTTGGCTCGTGCTTGCGGCGTGCGGCTCCTCGCGGGCGTCGAGCAGCAACACCGCAGCAGGAGGCTCGACGACACCTGTCGCCGGCCAATACGCCCAAGGGGTCAAATACTCAGACTGCATGCGCTCGCACGGGGTGCCGACCTTCCCTGATCCAAGCCCGGGCGGGGGCTTCCCGCTTCGCACGTCTGGGATACATCTGCAGTCGCCCGCGTACACGTCGGCCTACCAGGCGTGCGCCGCCCTGCAGCGTGGCGGCAGCGCTCGGCCGGTGATCTCGGCGTCACAGCAGGCCGCGATGATCGCCAACGCGCGATGCATCCGCGCCCACGGCGTGCCTAACTTCCCCGATCCGACGTTCGCACCCGGCGGGAACGGCGTCGGGGTCGATCTCGGGCCCGGGGGAGAACCCCGACTCGCCGGCGGTCAAGAAAGCCGGGCGGGCGTGCGCACATGTCGGGATGGTGATCCCGGGAATCGGCTTCGGCTGACTGCAGAAGACTGCTCGCGACGATCTTGGGCGACATGGAATCTTCCCACTCGGCTGGAAGGCCGTCCCGGGCCGCGGGCCGGGGCATTGCACACCCGTCAGCTAGGGCGTGTGCGCGCTCAGGATTGTCCTGCAGCCATCGCGAGGGCGAGGACGTTCATGTTGCCAGTCGCCCATTGCAGGGTGAAGGTCAGTCCGGCGATCCGCCAGCCGCTCGTGGTCCGTTTGAGCTGGTAGTCGTGGCGGCCGCCGACTGTCCACATGGGACCGCCCGACGCGTTGGCGAGCACGTGTGTGCCCTGCATGTTGGCCGCGCAGGTCGCCTGGTCACCGTCGAGGCTGATCACGTGATTGGTGATCTGGTGGTGGACCGCGTCCATGTTCTGCAGCGTTTGGCGCCATCCATCGACAAACTCGGCGACGCCGAGGGTGGTTGGCTCGCCGCCGGTAAGTGAGGTGCGGTCGTAGTAGACCGTGTCGGTGAACAGCTGCCCGAGCGCGTTCCAGTCGCGCCCGTCGATGGTGAGCGCGAGGCGTCCGATCAGCTCGAGGATCGCGAGGCGGTCCTCGAGCTCGGTTTTGCTGGAATCCAGCGTTGTCGTGGTCATACGTGCTCCTTGCGTAGCCGGGCTGAGCTTGGGTTGTCTTTCGAGCCTGCCGGACGATCAGGCGACCACGCATCGCCGGATCCTGGTGATTCGCGCAACTCGCACATGTACAGACCGCCGCGCTCGCGAGAGACGATCCGGACCTTGACCGTGCGTGGCGGGGCATTCGCCGGCGCGGGCGTTTGCTGGGAGAATCCCGTCCATGCAGCGCTTCAACGTCCTGACCGGCGAGCTTGCGGTGCACCAGGACCGCTGTGGGTATGCGTGGCGGGGCCAGCGTGGGGCGGCGCGCGACGGCGGCCTGCGGTGGTTGGGCGCGAGCGTCTATGAGTTGCCCGCGGACCAGTGGACGTTTCCCTACCACTATCACCACGGGGTCGAGGAGTGGCTGTACGTGGTCGCCGGCTCGCCGACGCCGCGCGACCCTGATGGCGAACGTCCGCTGGGGCCCGGGGATCTGGTCTGCTTCCCGAGCGGCCCGGATGGAGCGCACGCGGTCCGCGGACCGGGCCGGTTGGTGATGTTCTCCGGGGTGCCCGCGGCGGGGGTGGCGTCGATCTCGGTCTACCCGGACTCAGACAAGCTCGGCGTGCGACCACCCGGCGACGGTCCAGATCGCCTTGACTTTCGGCGCAGCGACGCCGTCGACTACTGGGCCGGCGAATGAGCGCGGGGCCCCGACCGGTGGTCAACGCCGCCGAGATCGATGTCGAGGCCGCCACCGAGCATCCTCCCGGGTTCCAGACCCGCTACCGGCAACTCGGGCCGCTGCTCCGCGGCGAGCCTTTCGGCGGCACCATCTACGAGTTCGACCCGGGTGGGCGCAACGGCCCCTACCACTATGAGATCGGTAACAAGGAGTGTCTGCTGGTGCTGGACGGCACGCCGACGCTGCGCCACCCGGAGGGCCAAGACATGCTCGCGGTCGGGGACATGGTTGTGTTCCCGAGGGCGTCGGGCGGCAGGCTGGCCGCGTTGACGAGGCCCCCAGGCCCCGCCCACCGGGGCGTCGCTCCGGAGAAGCGGGGATCGCCCTCAGCGCGATGCCCGCCGCACCAGCTCAGACCGTGGCCGCGGCGGTGTCGAGCGCCTCGCGCGCACCGATGTGCTCGATTGCCTGATCGTGCGCGACGGGGCCATACGTCACCTCGCCGCCGGCGACGTTGAGGCCCTCCATGAACCCGGGGTCGGAGGTGAACGCCTGGCGCACGCCCTGGTTGGCGAGGTTGAGGATGTATGGCAGCGTCGCGTTGGTCAGCGCGAACGTCGAGGTGATCGGCACCGCGCCGGGCATGTTGGCGACGCAGTAGTGGGTGACCCCGTCGACCACGTAGGTGGGATCGCTGTGCGTCGTCGGCCGGCTCGTCTCACAGCAGCCACCCTGGTCGATCGACACGTCGACGAGGACCGCGTGGCGCTTCATGGGGCCGAGCTGAGCGCGGGTGATGACGTGCGGCGCCCTCGCGCCGTGAACGAGGACCGCGCCGATCACCAGGTCGACCTCGGGGAGCATCTCCTCGATGGCGAGTGTCGTGGAAAAGACGGTCGAGCAGCGGCCGCCGATGGCGGTGTCAAGCTCGCGCAGGCGATCGATCGAGCGGTCGAACACGTAGGTCTCGGCGCCCATGCCGATCGCGATCTGCGCCGCGGCCAAGCCGACCACGCCGCCGCCGATGATCATCACCTTGCCTGCCGGGACACCCGCGACCCCGCCAAGGAGCAGACCGCGGCCGCCGAGCGGTTTCTCGAGCATGAACGCGCCCGCCTGGGTGGCGATCTTGCCGGCCACCTCGCTCATCGGGGCCAGCAGCGGCAGTCCACCGTGGCCGTCGGTCACGGTCTCATACGCGATACACGTCGCTCCGGAGTCACGCAGGCCCTGGGTCAGCTCCCGAGCGGGCGCGAGATGCAGATAGGTGAACAGGATGTGGTCGGGGCCAAGCAGCGCGACCTCATCCCGCTGGGGCTCCTTGACCTTGACGATCATCTCGGCCTGCTCAAACACCGTCTCCGCGTCGAGCAGAATCTCCGCGCCCTGAGCACGGTAGGCGTCGTCGGCGAGTGCCGAGCCTTCGCCGGCGCCGGCCTGGATCAGCACCTCGTGGCCGGCGGCGGTCAACTCGCGCACGCCGCCAGGGGTCATGGCGACCCGAGATTCGTCGGTTTTGATCTCAGTCGGAACGCCGATGCGCACGATGGTCGACTCCTCGCTCTTGCGCTTTGGTTTCGACAGCGATAATGGGCTCTGTTGTTCTAAGCAGCAAGCTCATCGCGAGGTCTTCGTGGAATCCACATCCCTTGACGACACCGACTTCCGAATCCTCAATGCGCTCATCGCGAACGGAAGGGAGTCCTTTGCCGATCTCGGCAAGGCGGTCGGCCTGAGCCCGCATGGCACGGCAGATCGTGTGCGCCGATTGCAGCGCTCGGGCGTCATTCGCGGCTTCACGGCGGTGATCGAACATGCCAACGTCGGCCGGTCGCTCGACGCGTTCATCGACGTGCGCCTGCTGCCCAGCACCACGTCAGAGAGCTTCGAGGCGTTCGCGCTCGCGCTGCCGGCCGTCCGAGAGATCGCTTTCGTGACCGGCCGGTTCGACTACCACGTTCGTGTGGCCTGCCACGGCGCGGATGACCTTGATCAGACGCTCCGCGCGATCAGACGCGACGGCGGCGCCGCTCAGACCGAGACGCGGATCGTCCTGCGATCCGCGGAGGGTACGAGCACCATCTCCTGACCGCCTGCGACCGACCGGGAGGCGACCGCCGATCCAGCTGTCGGCATGCTCACCGGAGCCGATTCCGGGGCGCCGCGTGGTTGAATCGCTTCGCATGGCCGTCAGCCCGCGTCGCCGATCCAGGTCACTGCCCGGCCACCTCCCAGAAGCCGCGCCGGGCGAGGTGCTGGTCTGGACTGATGGCGCGTGCCAGCGCAATCCCGGCCCGGGCGGGTGGGCGGCGCTGGTCTGCTGGGAGGATGGGGTGGTCGAGGAGTACAGCGGTGGGCTGGCCCTCGCGACGAACAACATCATGGAGATGACCGCCGCGCTGAAGGGCTTGCGCGCGCTGCCGTCCGGATCGCGAGCCTGCGTGGTGACCGACTCGCGTTACCTGCACGACGGTATGACGTCCTGGATGGCCGGCTGGCAGCGCAAGGGCTGGAGGACGGCCTCGGGGGACCCGGTCAAGAACAAGGAGATCTGGATCCAGCTGGCCGCGGCAGCGTCAGACCATGAACAGGTTCGCTGGCACTGGGTCAAGGGGCACATCGGCCACGCGCTCAACGAGCGAGCCGACGTGCTGGCGGTCGCCGCCACGCATAACGCCGCTCGCTCCGTGCGCTGAGATCCGGCTCCCGGTCCCGATCACGCCACCGGTGCCCGCACGGTGCTCACTGTCGATGTGACACCGAACCGATCGATGGTCGCGGGGCCGAGGCCGACGATCTCGATGGTGTCGCCCGGCTGGCACAGCTTGATCGCCTCGGTCTCTCGCCCGAGCAGCCGGCGCAGCTGTACGAACGCGGCGATGCCCAGCACAGCAGGAATCCATAGTTCGACCACGCGGTAGAGCAGGACCGCCGCGGTGGCCGTGACGGCGGGCACCCCGTACAGCACGAGCGCTCCCACCAGCCCGAGCTCGACCCCGCCGATCCCGCCCGGCACCGGAATCCAGTTACCAAGCTGGCCGATCAGGTAGGCCATCCAGATGAGCGCCACATCCGGTGAGGCTCCCACCGCCCGGAAGCTCGCCCAGAACGCCAGCTGGTCAAAGACCAAGTAGCCCACCAGCCCGACCAGCAGGCGCGGGTTGGCCTGCCCGAGTTGGTGCACCGCCTCCCCGATCCCGTCAGACATGGCCGCCAGTGCTGCCGCGAGGCGAGCCCATCGCGACGCGTCACCCTGGCGCCTGACTCGCGCCTCGGCTGCACGGGCGAGCCGGCGCGACGCGGGCGTGGCCGCGATGGCTCCCGCGGCGATGACCGCGGGCAGCACCGTGAGAAGCAGTCCGCCGCCGCCGGGCAGGACTCCGCTCGCCAAGCCGGCGCCCAAGAGCAGGAGCATCACGACCGACGGAGCGCTGGTCAGCAGAAAGAACGCGACCGTCTTACGCGCGATCTCCTCCCCGGGCATTCCACCACGGCGCAGCGCCCACACCCCGAGCGCCAAGCTGCCGGCGCCACCGAGCGGGAACAACGAGCCCGCGCCCTCCTCGGCGACGGCGATCTTGTAGCTGGTGGCCCAGCTCATCCGCGTGCAGAACACCGCACGAAAGGCCGGAACATAGGCCAGCACCGACAGCACCTCGAACGCGCAGGCGATCACGATCCACACCGGCTGCGCCTCGGCGAATCGGCGACGCAACTCCCCCAGGCCCGGCGCAAGCGTCACGACCGCCACCGCGGATCGCGACCAACTCACCGAGCCTGACAAGCCCGCGTCTCAGTCGGTGAGGCGAGACATCGCCCGGGAGCGGCTCGGGATACGAGGACGCGCCGTCCCCCTCCGCGATGACGGGTTGGTCTTCTGCCGGCACTCAGGCGGTCGAAGCCGCTCGAGCTCCGCGATGGATAGGCCCGGCCTCAGTTGCGTAGACCGCTTTCGCGATCCGCTCGGCAATCATGATCACCGTGGGGTTCAGCGCCACCGATACAACGACCGGCATGATCGATGCGTCGATGACACGGAGTCCGTCGATGCCCCTGACCGCGCCATGCGAGTCGACCACCGCCGCCGGGTCGTCGGGACCGCGCATCGGCGCGGTCGCCGCCGGGTGCCCGTAGGAAGCCAGGTTGGACGCGATCGCGTCCGCCAGCTGGTCGTCGGCGACTGCGGCGCCGGGGATGATTTCGAGCTCGAGAAACTGAGCGAGCGCCGGATTGCGGCCGATCCTGCGGGCCAGCCTGACCCCTTCGAGCATCCGGCGCGCGTCCCGGTCCTCCCCCAGGAAGTTGCAGTCGATCTCGGGCTGGTCCCTGGGGTCGCGGCTGCGCAGCCGGATGGTTCCGCGAGAGTCGGGCTTGACGACGGCGACGCTCAGCGCGATCGCACCGCCCGTCGGGCTGTATTCCGCAGGCATGAGGTGCGTGACCGCGATGTGCATGTCCAGCTCATCGCCACGGGCTTCGCTGGACTGCCTCCACAGGAAGGCGCCGACCGCGGGGCGCATGTCAAGCGCATCCGTTTTCAGGGCGTAGGCGTTGTAGTAGAAGGGCTGGTCGTGAAGGCGCTGCCCGACGGGCAGATCGGCCACGACGTCGATGCCGAGCGGCGCCAGATCGGCCGCGGGGCCGACGCCGGATCGCAGCAGGATCGCCGGACTTCCGTATGAGCCGCCGGAGAGGATCACCTCGCCCGCAGGAATCTCCGCGCCGCTTGCCGTGACGACGCCGATTGCCCGTCGCCGGTCGAACAGGACGCGATCGACGAGCACATTGCCTGAGATCTTGAGGTTGGGGCGGTCGCGAACCTCCTCGGTGAGATAGACCAGGCCGTTGCTCTGACGCACGCCGTCGACGACGTTGACCGGATAGCCGCCGACGCCACTCGGATTCGGCCCGTTGAAATCATCGACCCGGGGGAACCCCTCCGCCACCGTCGCATCGATGAACCCGCGCAACGACGGCGTCAGCTCGTCGTAAGTGCGAGTCCGTACCGGGAACGGTCCGGTGCGCCCGCGGTCGGCGTCATCGCCGTCGGACGTGTTCTCCATCTCCCGATAGGTCTCGTAGACATCCTCGACCGTCCAATCGTCGAGGCCATGTCGCTGCCAGTCGCGGATGTCGCTCGGCCGGGCGCGCATCGCCACCGTGGCGTTGTGGGCCGAGCTGCCGCCGAGCACCTTCCCACGCGCGGCATCGATCTCCGGGGACGCAGCTCCACCACGGGCGGTGAAGCCCCATTCGTGCTCGGGGTTGGCCGGCACGTGCGCGGGGTCCCGCAGGTCCTCCGGATAGGCATCCACACCGTAGGCCGTGCCCGCCTCGAGCAACAGGACCGAGCGAGTTGGATCCTCGCTGAGACGGCTGGCGAGCACGCAGCCCGCTGAGCCTCCCCCCACGATGAGTACGTCGGCGCGACCGTTGCCGATATCGGACATGGATCTCGTTCTCCCTCGGTTCGACGACTGCGATCGGCTGATCGTCGCCACGGCGCGGGTGATGCGTCATCGCCAGATTCCGGTGATTGGGCTCGGGTCACGACTATGGACTTCAAGGATTCGAACGAGCGCCAGTAGGGCCACCATCGGAGTCCGTGGAGAGCAACGGCACAGCAAGCACACGGTGAGCCCAGCCGATACGCGCCCGAGCACGCCCGCTGCGTTTCCGGAGTGCGCGCCGATGCCCGGGCCGCCGTTCGGTCCCGCCGTCAACGAGCAGGGGTACTACGTCGGGCGAGTCGAGGCGAACCTCTACCAGGTCACCGACGGGACCTACCAGTCCGCGTTCCTGACGACATCAGACGGCGTCATCTTGTTCGACGCGCCTCCCAGCCTCGGTCACAACATCCAGCGCGCCGTGGACGAGATCGCCGCCACCAACGGCGTCAGCAACACGGTGACGCATCTCATCTATTCGCATCACCACGCCGATCACGCCGGCGCGTCCTCCCTGTTTGACCGCGATATCACTCGCATCGGGCACGAGGAGACGCGGAAGCTGCTGCTGCGCGACGACGACCCCGCGAGGCCGCCACCAGAAGAAACCTTCCAGGACCGCCGCACCTCGAGATCGGAGGCGAGCGCATCACGCTCGCCTGGCACGGCTCCAATCACTCGCCGGACAACATCTTCGTCCATCTGCCCGACCACGCCGCGCTCATGCTCGTCGATGTCGTCATCCCGGGATGGGCCCCGGTCTGCCAGAGCAACCTCGCCGATGACGTACCCGGCTACATCGAGGCCACGCATGCCGCGCTCACCTACCCGTGGCGGCACTTCATCGGCGGTCACACGGGCCGGCTCGGGACGCGCGACGCCATCGCCACGCACCGGCAGTACATGGCCGACATCGCGGACAGCTCACGCAAGGCGCTGGACACCGTCGATCCCACCCCGTATTTCGTCAAGCACGGCGAGAACCCCTGGGCTGCGATGAAGGACTATCTGGACGCGACCGCCGCCGCCGCCGCGGCGCCGGTCATCGAGAAGTACACCGGCGTTCTGGCGGCCGCTGACGTCTTCACCGCCAGCACCACCTTCCACGCCATGCAGTCGCTCCGCCTCGACCTGGGCTACAGGTCGCAGGTTCACCCGTGAGCCCGGCGACCAACCACACCGCGGCGCCGGCGTGACCAGCATGGCGACACGACCAGCTTGACGACTACGCGCCGCGAGGAGCGCCCGCGGCCCCTGAGCTCGAGACACGCTTCGGTCCCCCGGGGCCTGCTCGACCGTGATGACCTCCTCCGGATGCTGGACGGCGCGGTGACCAAGCGAGTCACGGTCATCTCGGCCCCGCCGGGCAGTGGCAAGACCTGTCTGTTGCGGGCGTGGGCTGACCGCCTGACCAACCCTCGCCGCGTGGCGTTCGTGTCCGTCGATCGCGACCAACAGGATGCGCAACGGTTCTGGCACGCGGTCCTGGACGCGATCCACCCACCGGCGCCCTCGGCCGATTCGCAGGCGCACCCTGCGGTGCCCGGTGCGTTCGAGGGCGACCAGGTGCTCGACAGAGTCCTGTCGGGGTTCGCCGCGCACGTCGAACCCATCGTGCTGATCATCGATGATCTCCACGAGCTGCGGTCAGCTGACGCCCTCACCCAGCTCGAGCATGTGCTCGCGGTTCTGCCAAGCTCTGCGCGCGTGGTCCTGTCGTCTCGCCGGGATCCGCCGATCCGGCTGCACCAACTCAGGCTTGCCGACGAAATCGCCGAGATCCGAGCCGGCGATCTGCGATTCACGGAGCTCGAAACCCGCGAACTGCTTGCTGCGTGCCAGATCAGTCTGTCTGACGCCGGAGCCGCCGCGCTGCATCAGCGCACCGAAGGTTGGGCCGCCGGCCTGCGCCTGGCGGTGATCTCGCTGAGCGGTCATCCGGATCCCGAGCGTTTCGTGGCCGAGTTCTCGGGCACCGACAGGGCAATTGGGGAATACCTGATGGCCGAGATGCTCGAGCGGCAACCGAGCGAGGTTCGGAGCATGCTGTCGCGAACCTCGGTTGTCGACCGAATCAACGGTGAACTCGCCGACCTGCTCGTGGGCCGCTCGGGCTCGGAGCAGATGCTGCTGGAGTTAGAGGCAGCCAACGCGTTCGTCGTGTCGCTCGACGCTCAGCGCACGTGGTTCCGCTACCACCACCTCCTGGCGGATTTCCTACACCTGGAACTCCGCCGGACGTCCGCCGATGAGGTTCCTGATCTCCACCGCCGGGCTGCACGGTGGTTCGCGGACCGCGGAGACGTCGTCGAGGCAGTGCGACACACCCTCGCCGCCGGCGAGTGGCCTGACGCCGCTCGGCTCGTCGCCGACCATTCGTTCAGGTGGGTGCTCGACGGGCAAGCGGGAACGATCCGCGCGGTCCTGCAGGCGTTTCCCGAGGGCGCATCAGTCGACCATCCTGACCTGGCGCTGGCTCACGCGGCCGCTGAGTGCAACCAGGGGCGGCTGGAGGAGGCAGCTACTCAACTGGCATTGGCCGAGTCCCACCTGCAGAACGCTCCGCCGGCTCGCCGCCGCCGCCTGGCGGTGGCCATCGCGTCTCTGCGATTGGCGATCGCACGGCGGAGCGGTCAGTTCAGTGAAGTCATCGAGCAGGTGAATCTGCTCGACGCTTCCATTTCAGACGAATCGAACGATCAGGCCGCAATGGGCACTGAGCTGCGGGGGGTCGCGCTGCTGAATCTCGGGATCGTCGAGACGTGGTCAGGGCGACACGCCGACGCCGAGGGCCACCTCTCCGAGGGAGCGGCGCTCGCCCACGCGATCGGCCGACCCTACCTGGAGGTCGCGTGTCGCGCCCATCAGGGTTTCCCGTCAAAGCTCGTCTCGGTCGCGACCGCACGCGAGCGCGGCCGCCAGGCGGTCGCCCTGGCCGAGCATCACGGCTTGGACGATCGGCCGATACTCGCGCCCGCGCTCGGGGCGGTTGGCGGCATGGCGATCTGGACGGGCGAGTTCGACGAGGGCGAACGCTGGCTGCACCGCGCCTGGAAGGTCGCCGAGCCCCACATCGATCCGGCGGCCGCCGTGCTTCTGCACATGGCGACGGGCATGCTGCACGCCGGTCGCGGGCGGCATCGATCGGCGCTGGAGGAATTTGCGGCGGCCGCGCGGGCGCAGTCGCTCCTGACCGGTGTGCACGCGCTGGCGCCGCGGATCACCGGATGGCTCGCGGCCACGCAGGCTCGCCTCGGTATGCCAGACGAGGCGCGCGCGACGCTCACCGGATTCTCCGCCGAACCCGGGCGAATGCTTCCCATCTACAACGCGCGGGCGGTGATCTGCATGGCGGACGGGGACCCCGCCGCGGCGCTGGACGAACTGCGAGAGGTTCGGGACATGAGACCCGCGGGCTTCCCCGCGTTCACACTCGTTGAGGCGCACCTGCTCGCCGGCATCGCGCACCTATACCTGCGGGATGGCGTCGCCGCCGCCGCGGCGGCTGAGGCAGCGCTCGCAGCCGCCGAGCCCGACCGACTGATCTTCCCGTTCGCGATGACCGACGCCGCCGACCTGCTCGACGCGCTGCCGCGTCACCAGACGGCTCACGGCGCCCTGCTCGCCGACATCGTCGATCTGCTGCGAGGCAAGTCGGCGCCGAGCACCGAGCGCCCATCGGAACCGGAGGAGCTCAGCCCCAGCGAGCTGCGGGTACTGCGATATCTGCCGACAAACCTCACGCGGCCCGACATCGCGCGAGAGCTCTACGTCTCCATCAATACGATCAACACGCACATCCGCAACGTCTACTCCAAGCTCGGTGCACGCGATCGCACTTCCGCCGTGCAACGCGCACGGGAGCTGCGGCTCCTGTCAACCGGGCGCTCCTGAGCATCTCCGAGATAGCGCCGGCACCCGGGCGTCAACCGGGGGCCGCGGGAGATCGGCGAAGAGCAGCTCCAGCTCGGCCCGGGACGCTCGTCGCGATCCGGAAAGGTCGCAGCCTGCGACGCGCTCCCCGGTGCGTGCCGCACAGGCGGTTCCGACGCGATCCTCGAGCTCCCCCGCGGACAACCGACCCTCGCCCGCCGCCTGCTGGCGCCGCCGCCCGAAACCGGGACCGACCCGTCTATATAGTCCCGCCGCTATGGCGGTGATCGTCGTCGGGGGCGGTATCGGTGGGCTGTTCGCCGCCAACGCCCTGCACCAGCGCGGGATCGACGTGGCGGTCTATGAGCAGGCGGCGACGCTGAGCGAGGTCGGCGCCGGGGTACAGCTGACCCCCAACAGCGTGCGCCAGCTGCAGCGCCTCGGGCTCGGCGACGCGGTCGACCGCGCAGGCGCCGTCGACAGCGAGCGTTCGCAGTACTTCCGTCACGACGGCTCCCCGATCGCGCCGATCACGACCACCGACTCGCGCGGCTGGAACGCGGTCATGGGCATGCATCGCGCCGATCTGATCGAGATGCTGGCCGCCAACCTGCCCGGCGGGGTGGTCCAGACGGGGCGGCGCTGCGTCGGGTTCGAGCAGGACGAGCGCGCCGCCCGCGTGACGTTCGCCGACGGCACCACCTCGGAGGCCGACGTCGTCATCGCCGCCGACGGCCTGCACTCGCGGCTCCAGCACCACGTCGTGAAGCCCTCCATCCCGCTGTACTCCGGCTCGGTCGCCTACCGCGGCCTGGTCTCGCGCCGGCGGATCGCGTGGTGGCCGCCGGACGAGATCCAGCTGTGGATGGGCCCGAGCCGGCACTTCCTCACCTACCCAGTCCGCGCCGGGGAGATGATCAACTGGGTGGCATTCATACCGGCCGACGAGAGCCTGGCCGAGTCCTGGTCGGCACCCGGCGACCCAGCGGTGCTGCGACGTGAGTTCGCGGGCTGGGACGAACGAGTCGCGCAGCTGATCGCCCACCTCGAGGTCGTCTACGGCTGGGGCCTGTACGACCGCGAGCCGCTGGCCCGGTGGACCAACGGGCGCCTGACTCTGCTGGGCGACGCGGCACACCCGATGCTGCCGCACGTGGGTCAGGGCGCCAACCAGGCGATGGAGGACGGGATGGCGCTGGCCACCGTGCTGAGCGCGGCACCCGGCCGGTCGCCGGCGGCGCTGGCGGCCTACGAGCGGATGCGCCGGGAGCGCACGAGCGAGGTCCAGCGACGGGCGCGGCAGACGGGACGCGCCTACGACTCCAACTACGACGACCTCGCCGCCCGCGACGCCGACATCGCCGCCTCCCGGGACTTCCGCTTCTGGGTCTACGACTACGACGTGCTCCACGACGCCGAACAGGTCGCTGCGGCCCTATGACCCGCTCACAGCACAGTCTCGACCGGCTGCTGACCACCCACGTCGGCAGCCTGCCCCGGGCGGCGCCGGTGCTCGACCGGATGGCCGCCCGCTACGACCCCGACCAACCCACGCCCCCCGACTACGACGCCTGCGTGACCGCCGCGGTGCGCGAGTGCGTCGCGCACCAGGTCGAGGTCGGCCTGGACGTCGTCAGCGACGGGGAGCAGTCCAAGCCCGGCTTCTTCGCCTACGCCCGCTCGCGGATGACCGGGCTGCAGGCCCTGGAGGGCGAGCCGACCATGTCGAGCCACGCCCGCGAGTTCGCCGCGTTCCCGGAGTACTACGAGCGCTACCTGACGCAGGCCATGCTGGGCGGGACCGTGGTGCCGGTGCCGCCGGCGTTCTGCACCGGACCGGTCGCCTACACCGGCCACGACGAGCTGCGCCGCGACATCGCCAACATGACGGCCGCGATCGATGCGGCGCGGCCCCACGACGCGTTCATGCCGTCGGTCTCGCCCAGCGGCCTGGCCCGCAACCGCCACTACGCCGGCGACGAGGAGTTCTACGCTGCCGCGGGCGAGGCGCTGCGCACCGAGTACCTGGCGATCGTCGACGCCGGGCTGAACCTCCAGGTCGACGACCCGTCCATGATCTCGTTCTTCGCCGACGATGACGTCGACCCCGCCGAGCAGGAGCGGCGAGCCTACGCCTACGTGGAGATCCTCAACCACGCCCTCCGGGACATCCCGCCCGAGCGGATCCGCTACCACGTCTGCTACGGCATCAACGAGGGCCCGCGGGTATTCGACGTCCCGTTCATCCGGTTCGTCAAGCCGATGCTGGCCGTCAACGCCGGCGCGTACACGTTCGAGGCCGGCAACCCGCGCCACGAGCACGAGTACCACCTGTGGGAGGACGTCACGCTGCCCGAGGGCAAGGTGCTGCTGCCCGGCGTGGTCGCCCACGCCAGCAACATCGTCGAGCATCCCGAGGTGATCGCCGAGCGCCTGGTCAACTTCGCACGGCTCGTCGGCCGCGAGAACGTCGTGGCCAGCGTCGACTGCGGCTTCTCCTCCCAGGCGACCTACCAGACCGAGGTGCACCCCACGGTCATCTGGGCCAAGTTCGAGGCGCTGCGCGACGGGGCCGCACTGGCCTCGCAGCGCCTGTGGCGGTGAGCCATCGGCTGGCGGCGCCGGCCGCCGGCGGCTCAGCCGCCGATCGAGGCGAGAACCTGCGCGGCGTTCTGGTCGAGCTCGACGAGTCCGCTCAGGCCGGTGCGGGCCGCCTGGTTGACGTGCTGTTCGCAGGCCGCCGCGGCGGCCCGCTCGTCGCGGGCCTCGGCGGCCTCGACGATCTGGCGGATCTCGGCGACGGTCCCGCTCAGCCGGTTGGGCTGTGACAGCGAGGTGGCCCGCATGAAGCGGACGCGGGCGCGGAGGCTGTCGAGCGTGTCGCGGATCGCCTGATTGCCGGCGCCCTCGAGCAGCACGTCGTAGAACTCGTCCTTGGCGGTGAGGATGGCGTGGATGTCAGGGTCGCGGCGCTTGGAGAGGCGCTCGATCTCCTTGAAGGCCCGGCGCAGGCGCTTGAGCTGATCGTCAGAGGCGTGGCGCACGAAGCGCCGGCCGGCCAGTGCCTCCAGCGCGGCGCGGACCTCGTAGAGGTCGGCCGCCTCCTGGGCGGAGGGGACGACGACGATCGCGCCCTTCTGCGGGATCGTGGTGACCAGACCCTCGGCGGCGAGCTGGCGCAGGACCTCGCGGATGGTGGTGCGCGAGACGCCGGTCTGCTCGATCAGCTCGCGCTCGATCAGGCGCTGACCGGGCTTGAGCCGGAAGTCGAGGATCGCCTGGCGCAACACCTCCACGACCTGCTCGCGCAGCGGCGCGGCCACCCGGCCGACCCGCATCGACAGGTCGGCATCGGCGGGCGGGGCATCCCGGGTGCTCACGCGTTTGAGCTTACTCCCGGTCCGGGGCGACCGGGCCGACGACCATACCGTCAGACAGTCAGGCGCTGGGCGGTCGAATCAGCTCTGCGCCTGCACCGACCAGAACCCCTCGCATAGCGGCTCGAGCACGTCGGCGAGCAGCGCCCGATGGCGCTCGTGGGTCAGGTAGCCGTCGAAGACCTCGGGACCGGGGAACTGCACCTGGAGCAGGGCGTCCGCGGTCCGCGGCGACTCGCCGCGCAGGCCCAGGCTGGCGTCGACGTGGGCCGGTCCGACGGCGAACGGCGGGTCCTGGGCGAACGCCCGCAGACCCTGGACCAGCTGGGTCAGGGCCCCGTCGGCAACCGGGCGCTTGAGGCGGAACAGCACGGTGTGGGTGATCATGGGCGCAGAGTACCGGTTTGTATGACGGTCGGCCGGACTGACGGTGCGGCGGTCTGGGCGAAATGTATGATGGCCAGATGGGAGTGCTCGAGGAGAGGCCCGACATGGAACGGACGGGCGACGAGCTGGTCCAGTCCGCGCGCTCCCTGCGCGAGCAGCTGGTCGCAGAGCAGGCCGAGACCGAGCGCCGCGCCACCTATTCCGAGGAGGTCCACCAGGCGCTGCTGGACGCCGGCTTCTACCGGATGTACGTCCCGCGCCGGTACGGCGGGCTCGAGGTCGACGTGCCGACGTTCATGCGCGTCGGCGTCGAGCTGGCCCGGGGAGACATGGGCGCGGCCTGGGGCGCGTGCCTGTCGGCCAACCACGCGCTGCAGGTCGGATCCTGGTTTCCCGAGCAGACCCAGGACGAGGTGTTCCGCAACGGCGACTTCCGGGCGGCTTCGGTGGCCGCCCCGACGATCCGGGCGACGCCGGTGGACGGCGGGTACCGGCTGGAGGGGGCGGTGGCCTACTGCTCGGGCATTCCGTACTCGACCTATTACATGGGCCAGGCGATGCTGCCGGACACCGACGCCGGCGGGATGCCGCGCATGGTGCTGTTCATCGCTCCCCGCTCGGCGTTCACCCAGCTCAACGACTGGGGCGACACGCTCGGCCTGAAGGGGACCGGGTCCCACACGATCCGCTTCGACGGCGCCGTGGTGCCCGCCCACTACGTGATCGAGGACGTCAACATGGTCGATGTCCCGGTTGAGAACGGCACCCCCGGGCTGACGCTGCACGGCAACCCGATGTACTGCGGCCGGGCGCTGGTCATCTTCACCCTGTCGCTCGCCTGCACGATGGTCGGCGGCGGCTACAACGCGCTCGACGAGTACAAGCGGTGGGCGCTCCAGAAGCCGGCGCCGCTGCCGCCGTTCGAGCCGCGCTACCAGAACGCCGACTTCCAGCGATGGTACGGCGGCGCGCTGGTCAAGCTGCAGACGGCGGAGGCGGCGATGATGCGCTGCGCTGAGATGCACATGGAGGCCTGCCGTCGCAACGCCTCCGGCGAGCGGCCATACGACTGGCCCGAGGACGCGCGGCTGGCGGCGATCGCCCGCGAGGTGATGGTCCAGTGCTGGGAGGCGGTCGAGAACCACCTGTTCCGCACGATCGGGGCCAGCGCGATCAAGGACGGCGAGCGGTTCGAACGGCTGTTCCGAGACCTGGCCACCTCGGCCGCGCACCGCAATACGCAGCTGCGCGAGGACTTCTTCCGCCAGCTGGGCGCGATCGACCTTGGCGTCCCGTACCCCAGCCCCGCCGGGACCTACCCGCCCGGCAGCGCGGGCCGGGGACGGATGCACCCGCCGCGGTAGAGGATGTCCGAGGAGTGCGGCGACCGATGAGCGGGGCGCCGTCCTACCGCGCGCTCGCGGTCCGGTACGCGACGCGCGAGACGACGCTGAGCGACGCCTACTACCGCTGGTCCAGCTACGGGGAGCCCGACCGGCCGATCGTCATGGACTACTTCTTCTGGGTGCTCGAGCCCCGGCACGATCCGGGCGCGCCGCCGATCGTGGTCGACTGCGGCTTCGATCCGGTCCGGGGCGAGCGGATGGGCCGACGGTGCCTGTGCGCGCCGGCCGAGGCGCTGGCCCGCCTGGGCATCGATCCGGCGGAAGTGTCCCTGCTCATCGTCAGCCACATCCATTACGACCACGTCGGCAACCTGCACCTGTTCCCCAACGCCCGGATGCCGGTGGCGCAGGTCGAGTTCGACTTCTGGACCGCCGACCCGGTGGCGACGCGGCCGCAGTTCGCCGGCCACAGCGATCCGGCCGGCATCCAGGCGCTGCGCGACGCCCACGCCGAGGGGCGAGTGGCGCTGATCGGCGAGCGGACCGAGCTGGCCGACGGGATCACGGCGGTGCGCGTCGGCGGCCACGCCCCGGGCCAGCTGATCCTCGAGGTGGCGGGCGAGCGCGGGCCGCTCATCCTCGCCTCCGACGCGATCCACTACTACGACGAACTCGAGGCCGAGCGGCCGTTCGGGGTGTTCAGCGACCTGGCGGGCATGTACCGGGGCTACGCCACGCTGCGCGACTACGCCGCCGGCGGCGCGATGCTCGTCCCCGGCCACGACCCGGCCGTGATGGAGCGCTTCGCCGCGTTGGACGGCGACGCGACCGGCCTTGCCGTCTGCCTCACCGACGATCAGGAGAACCCATGACGACGACCGCCGACACCGACGCGGCCGCCCTGCGCGCGGCGTGGACCGAGGTTCACGGCCCTCCCAACGCCGCGGCCGAGCAGCTGCTGGCCCAGAACCCGTCGTACTTCGCGCGCGTGCTCGACTTCACCGCGCACGCCTGGCGCCGCGGGCCGCTGCCGCCCAAGGTCAAGGCGCTGGTGCTGCTGGCGGTCGACAGCGCGGCATCACACCTCAACGGACCGGGCGCCGCCGACGACGTCCGTCGGGCGCTGGCACTCGGCGCCTCCCCGGCCGAGGTGCTCGAGACGCTCGAGCTGACCAGCACGATGGGCATTCACGCTGCCAACACCGGGGTGCCGATCCTGCTCGAGGAGCTGGCCGCCGCGGGGCAGCCGCTGGATCTGGAGGCGCCGCTGACCGAACGCCAGGAGGAGATCAAGGCGCGCTTCACCGCGGCGCGCGGCTACTGGAACGCCTTCTGGGACGGCTTTCTGCGCCTGGACGCCGAGTTCTTCGCCGCGTATACCGAGATGTCCGCGCATTCCTGGGAGCACGGCACGCTCGAACCCAAGGTCAAGGAGTTCATGTACTGCGCGTTCGACGCGTCGGCGACCCACATGTTCGCCCCTGGGCTCCGGCAGCACGTCGCCAACGCGTTGCGCCACGGGGCCACCGCGGCCGAGCTGATGGAGGTGTTCGAGCTGGCCAGCGGGATCGGCGTCGAGTCCTTCGCGCTGGCGTTGCCGGCGCTGGCGGAGGCGGCGGAGGCGGGTCCGTGAGCGCGCCACGCGCCGGGATCATCGGCACCGGGGCGATGGGCGGGCGGATGGGCGCCCGCGTCCATGAGGCGGGCGACCCGATCCTGGGCTACGACCGCGATCCCGACCGGCTGGACGCCTCCGGCCTGCCGGCCGCCGGGTCGGTGGCCGAGCTGGTGGAGCAGGTCGACGTCGTGCTGCTCTCGCTGCCCGACAGCACGGTCATCGAGCCGGTCGTGCTCGGCGAGGACGGCGTGCTCGCTCACGCCCGCGCCGGCCAGATCGTCGTCGACCTGTCGACGGCCTCGCCGAAGTCGACCCAGCGGATCGCGGCCGCGCTCGCATCCCAGGGCGTGGCGTTCCTGGACGCGGGCATCTCCGGCGGGGCCAAGGCCGCCGACGCGGGGACGCTGACGCTGATGGTCGGCGGCGACGCCGCGGCGCTCGAGCGCGTGCGCCCGATGCTGGAGCGCTTCGCGGCCAAGATCTTCCACATGGGCGAGAGCGGCTCGGGCCACATCGCCAAGCTGCTCAACAACTTCCTCAACGGCATCGCCCTGGCCGCCACCGCCGAGGTGATGGTGGCCGCCAAGCGATCGGAGCTCGACCTGGAGACGTTCCTGGACGTGCTCAACGCCAGCTCCGGCGTCAACTTCGCCACGCTGAACCGATTCCCGCACATCATCAAGGGCGACTACCTGGAGGGCGGGCTGACCGGGCGGCTGATGGCCAAGGACGTCCGGCTGTACCTCGAGCACGTCGCCCGCATCGGCGTGCCGACGTTCACCGGACCCGGATGCCTGGCCACGTTCGAGGTGGTCAACGCGCTCGGCTACGAGGATCAGATCTCCAACCGCGTCGTCGACGGCATCGGCGACCTGGCCGGCGGCGTCCGGCTGCACGACCCCCCATCGCAAGGAGCGCTGCCATGAGGATCAACCACGGCCGGATCGCCGGTCAGCCCTCGGAGGAGCGCGGCCCCACCTTCACCGGGACGGTGTGGGGCGATCCGCTGCTGCGCGACGTCCCCGGCGTCGTCATCAACACGGTGTTCTTCCCACCGGGTTCGCGCACCCACTGGCACACCCACGGGACCGGCCAGATCCTGATCGTCACCCACGGGCACGGCTTCGCCCGCACCGAGTCCGGCGAGGGCGGCGCGATCGGCCCCGGCGACATCGTCTGGTTCGAGGCCGGCGAGCGCCACTGGCACGGCGCCGGGCCCGACACCTACATGTCGCACATCGCCGTGTCGCTGGGCGGGACCGACTGGGCGGACCCGGTCACCGACGATCAATACGCCGCCGGGACGGTGTAGCGCAGTGCGCCTGGCCGGCAGGGTCGTGATCGTGACCGGCGCCGCCGGCGGGCTGGGCGGGGCTCGGCGCGGCGGCTGGCCCGCGAGGGCGCGCGGGTGGTCTGCGTCGACCGCGACGGCGACGGTGCCGAGCGGGTCGCGCGCGAACTGGAGGGCGACGGGCACCTCGCGGTGGCCGCCGACGTCTCGCGCGGATCCGATGTCGCCGCGTATCTCGACGCCGCCGTGTCCCGGTGCGGCCGGATCGACCTGCACCATCTCAACGCCGGGGTCCCGGGTCCGCTCGATCCCCTCCCCCAGCTCGACCTGGCCGGGTTCGAACGGGTCATGGGGATCAACGTCACCGGCGCGTTCCTGGGACTGTAGCCAGGACCCAATTTTCGCCGCGAACCGTCGGCAAACGTCCCAACCGACCGCCCCTGAGAGGCCGTTGGGGCGTTTGCCGCCGTCACGACGGCAAACGCCCCACCCAACCCCCCAGCGTGCGCCGGTTGGGACGTTTGCGTACGCCGAGACGCGCTCACCCACCGTCCGCGCCACCCTCGATGGCCGTCGTTGACGGTCCCGATGCCCCGTTCACGGCAGCATGGAGACCAGCAGACGACGAAGGCAACGATCACGGGCGGCGAATGACTAAGCTGCCCGACGGTCATACAACCGATCCCCCGGAGGGAGGGCCGCCAGGCCATGGACGCAGCGCTGCAGCGGGTGATGGACGCGAGCAAGGTGACCACCTCGCGCCGGGGCGCGTTCTGGGTCGGGCTCGAGCCGGTCAAGGGACCTCTGGGGACGGTGATGCGGGGGCCGATGTTCGTCGAATGGGAGGCGCCGGTGGAGCCGCGCCCGGGCCCGCCGTGGGTGCTGGTACACGGCGGCGGCGGTCAGGCGATCGACTACACGGTGACGCCGGACGGCCGCCGCGGCTGGTCGCGACTGCTGGTTGAGCAGGGCCACACGGTGTTCGCGGTCGACCGGCCGGGGCATGGCCGCTCGCCGCACCACCCGGACATCCTGGGGGCGATGGGCCCGCAGCTGGGCTACGAGTTCCTGCGCCCGATCTTCGTCCCGCCGCCCGAGGGGCCCGACAGCAACCCGACCGCTCATCTGCACACCCAGTGGCCCGGCGGCCGCGAGCCCGGCGACCCGGTGTATGACCAGTGCCTGTGCACCTCGGGGCCGCTGCTGGCCGACCCGGGCGAGATGCACCGGCTCGAGCAGGCGCGGCTGGCCGAGCTGCTGGACATGGTGGGGCCGGCCGTCGTCGTCACGCACTCGGCCGGCGGCCCGGGCACCTTCGCCGGCGTCGACGCGCGCCCGGACAAGGTGGCGGCGCTGATCGCCATCGAGACGCTCGGACCGCCGTTCGCCCAACGCCCGGAGATGGGGCTCGACATGGTGTACGGGCTGTCGTGCGCCCCGATCGCCTACGACCCGCCGATCGGCGACCCGGCCGAGCTGCAGACCATCACCGAGCAGCGCGCCGACCTGGGCCCGATCCCGATCACGCTCCAGCGCGAGCCCGCCCGGAGCCTGCCCAACCTCAGCCGGTTTCCGATCGCGGTGGTGACCGCCGAGGCGTCGATGTTCCTGGCGTTCGACCGCCACCTGGTGGAGTACCTGCAGCAGGGCGGCTGCGACGTCGAGCTGGTGCGGCTGGCCGATCGGGGCGTGCACGGCAACGGCCACGCGATGATGCTCGAGCGCAACAACGCGGAGGCACTGGCGGTCCTGACCGACTGGGTCGACGCCAAGCTGTGACCGACGCGGCCGCGGAGCTCGTGGCCCACGCGCACGCGGTGGCGGGCACGGCGGGCGCGACCGAGCGGACCCGCGCGGCCCATTGCGTGGCCGTCGGCATCACCGAGATGATCGCCAGCGGCCGCGACCCGCGCCTGCGGCGCATCGCCGACGCGCTGGCCGTACAACCGGGCGATGACCCGGTGGCCGGAAGCGACGTCACCGCGGCTCCTGCGGGGGCCGTGGCCGCCAACGCGTTTCTCATGCACGCCCAGCTGGCCGACGACTCCTACCGGCTGGCCGAGCATCCCGGACTAGCAGTGCTGCCGGTGGCGCTGGCCGCCGCGGCCGCCGATCCGGCGATGGAGGCCGGCGGCTGGCTCGGGGCCGTCGCAGGCGGGTATGAGGCGGCGGGCGTGCTGGCCGATCTGCTCCTGCCCGAGGCGTCGACCCGCGGCTTCCGGGTGACGGCGGCGATCGCCCCGGTGGCGATCGCGATCACGGCCGCGCTGGCCGGGAGCGTCGACGGGCCCGTCGTCGAGGCGGTGCGGATCGCGGCCGCGGTGGCGGGCGGGGCGCTGGGCGTGTTCGGCGGCGGCGACGCCTGGCGACTGCAGCCGGCGCTGGCCGGCGGGCAGGGACTGCTGGCGGTGGCGGCGGCACGGGCCGGCGCCCAGGGTGCGCCGGGCGCGCTCGAGGGCGAGCAGGGGATGTTGGCCACGCTGGCCCGACGGACATACACGGGTATCCCGGCCGGCCCGCCCCGCATCGCGCAGGTGATGTTCAAGCGCCACCCGGTCCCGATGTACGGACAGGCGGTGTTCGACGCGCTCGAGGGCGCCGCGGCCGAGGTCGCCGGCGCCACCGCGCTACAGGTGCGGGTGGCGGCGTTCGCCGCGGCCTACGGCGACCAGCGGCCGGGCGCGGTGACGAGCATCGCCGGCATCGCCCGGGCGGCACTGGAGCGGATCGATCCCGCCGCGGCCGCGCGCGCAGCGATCGACGTGGCCGGCGACGCCCAGCTGGGGCTCCACGACGCGATCATCGAAGTGCGGCATCCCGGCGGGCGCGCACCGGGTGTCCTCACCGGCTCGGGCGACACGAGCCGATGGAGTCCCGACGAGGTGGAGCGCCACTGCGCCGCGCGCATCGGCCCGATCGGCGCGCACGTCGCCGCTGCCGCCGGCCAGGCTGCGGCCGGCGGACCGCTGGCGCCGCTGGTGGAGGCGTGGCGCGCGGCCCGGTAGCCAAGCCCTCTCGCTGTATGATTGTCATACAGAATGCGGAGCGACGGAGGACGGACTCAAGCATGAACGACGACACCCGGCTCGAGCTTGGCCTGCAGACCCGGCGGGAGGTCCTGGGCGCCGAACACGTCGACCGGTCGCTGGCCCAGGCCACCCCGTTCGCGCGGCCGATGCAGGAGCTCGTCACCGAGTACTGCTGGGGCGCGGTGTGGGCGCGGCCGGGCATCGACCGGCGGGTCCGCAGCCTGCTCAACATCGTGATGCTGACCGCGCTCGGCCGCCCCCACGAGCTGGCGGTCCACGTCCGCGGCGCCATCACCAACGGCGTGACGCCGGCGGAGATCCAGGAGGCTCTCCTGCAGGCCGCCATCTATTGCGGCGTCCCGGCGGCGATGGACGCCACGCGCGTCGCCGAGGGAGTGCTGCGCGAGCTGGGCGTCGACGACGCTCAGGCGCCCGAGCCGACGACGGCGTGAGCGCGGCCGCGCCGTCCGAGGTCGGCTTCGTCGGCCTGGGCGCGATGGGCTCTCACATGGCCCGCCGGCTGGTGGAGGCCGGCCACCCGGTCACCGTGTTCGACACCGACGCCGGAGCGGCGGCGCGCGCTGTCGATACCGGCGCCCGCGCGGCCGAGAGCGCGACGGCGGTGGCCGCCGCCGCCTCGATCGTGCTGGTCAGCCTCCCCTCCCCCGACGTGGTCGGCGCGGTCGCCGACGAGCTGGCGGCCGGCAGCGCCATGCGCGTCTACGTGGACCTGTCGACCACCGGCCCAGAGGTCGCCGAGCAGGTGGCGCGGCGGCTGGCCGCCGGCGGGGTCGGCGCCGTCGACGCGCCGGTCAGCGGCGGCGTCGCGGGCGCGCGCGACGGGCGGCTGACGATCATGGTCTCCGGCGCCGCCGAGGCCGTCGCCGCGGCGCGGCCGCTGCTGGAGCTGCTGGGCGCGACGATCTTCGTCGTCGGCGATCGCGCCGGGCAGGGGCAGTGCGTGAAGGTCATCAACAACCTGATGTCGGCCTGTTCGATCGCCATCACCGCCGAGGCCGCAGCGCTGGGGGTCAAGGCCGGCCTCGATCCGCGGACGCTGCTCGAGGTGGTGGCGGCCAGCAGCGGCTCCAACACCGCGGCGGCCCAGAAATTCCCCCAGCACGTCCTGACTCGGACCTTCCATCAGGGGTTCCGGTTGAACCTGATGGCCAAGGACGTGCGCCTGTGCCTGGACGAGGCGCGGCGCCGTCAGGTCCCGATGCTACTCGGCGCCATGGTCGAGCAGCTGTGGAACCTGGGCGAGGTCAGCTTCGAACCCGACGCCGACTTCATGGAGATCGTTCAGATGTTCGAGCGGTGGGCGGATGCGACGATCGCGCCCGGCGTATCAGCCGGCGCTGGCGGCGGCGGCTGAGCCGATCTGCGGCCCGAGCTCGGCCAGCCGGCGGGCGGCGGCCACGATCGCGTCGGCGTCGATTCCGCAGTCGTGCAGCAGCTCGGCCATCTTGCCCGAGCCGGGCAGGTGCGAGACGGCCAGCTTGACCACGCGCGGGCGCTCGTCGGTGTCGGCGAAGGCGCTGATCACGGCCTCGCCCAGGCCGCCCTCGGGCCAGTGGTCCTCGACGACGACAAACCGGCCGCCGGTCGCCCGCGAGGCGGCGGCGAGGGTGTCGTAGTCGACCGGCTTGACCGAGTAGAGGTCGATCACGCGAGCGTTGATGCCGTCGGCGGCCAGCGCGTCGGCGGCCCTGATCGCCTCGTGCAGGGTCACCCCGGCGCCGATCAGCGTGACCTGATCGTCATCGGACTCGCGCACGACGCGGGCGCCGCCGATCTTGAACTCCTCATCGGCGCTGTAGAGCGTGGGCAGACCCGCGCGGGTCGAGCGCAGATAGGAGATGCCGTCGTGATCGGCCATCAGCTCGACGAGCTTGGCCGTCTGGTTGGGGTCGCACGGATACAGGACGACCGAGCTGCCGAGCGCGCGGAACTCGGCCAGGTCCTCGAGCGCCATCTGCGACGGGCCGTCCTCGCCGATCGATACGCCGGCGTGCGAGCCGTTGAGGCACAGCTTGGCCTGCGAGATGACCGCCATGCGCACGAAGTCGTAGGAGCGCGAATGGAACGCGGCGAAGGTGGCCGCGAACGGCGTCCAGCCGCGGACCTGGAAGCCCACCGCGGTCGCGATCATCATCTGCTCGGCGATGTAGGCCTCGAAGTAGCGCTCCGGCGTGTGCTTGATCGCCTCGTCGGTGTGGGTCGAGTTCGACACCTCGCCATCGATGACGACGACGTCGCCGCGGCGTCGCATCAGCGCGGCCACACCCTGGCCGAACGCCAGCCGCGTGGGGACGGCGTCGCCGCCGACCTCGTAGCGGGGCATCGGGATCGAGGGGTCGGCATCGAAGCGGTGAGGCGTGCCGGCGCTCTCGGGCTTGGCCACGTCGACCTTGGTGTATGGGACGTTGCCGAGCTCCTCGATGGCCTTGTCCGGGTCCTTCAGCGGCTGGCCGTGCTTGCCCTCGATGTTGGCGGTCTCGGTGGCGCCGTAGCCCTTGATGGTGCGAGCGACGATCATCGTCGGGCGGTCCGCGGTGGCCTCGGCCTCGGCGTAGGCGCGGTCGATCTCGGCGATGTCGTGACCGTCGATCTCGATCGTGTGCCAGCCGGCGGCGTCGGCGCGCTTGGCGTAGGAGTCGAGGTTCCAGCCGTGCATCGTCTCGCCGCGCTGGCCGAGCCGGTTGACGTCGATGATCGCCACGAGGTTGTCGAGGCCGTTGACGCCGGCGTGCTCGACGGCCTCCCAGATCGAGCCCTCGGCCATCTCGGAGTCACCGCACAGCGTGAACACCCGGTAGGGCAGGCGATCGAGGTCGCGCGCACACAGCGCGATGGCGGTGCCGATCGGCATGCCCTGGCCGAGGGAGCCGGTGGCCACATCGACCCAGGGCAGGATCGGCGTCGGGTGCCCCTCGAGCTTGGAGCCGAACCTGCGGAAGGTGAGCAGCTCCTCGTCCGAGATCGCGCCGGCGGCGCGGAACATGGCGTAGACGAGCGGCGAGGCGTGGCCCTTGGAGAAGATCAGGTGATCGTTGTTGGGGTTCTTCGGGGTGTCGTAGTCGTAGCGAAGGTGGCGGGCCATCAGCACCGCCATCAGGTCCGCCGCGGACATCGACGAGGTCGGATGGCCAGAGTTGGCAGCCGCCGCCGCCCGGATCGAGTCGATGCGCATGCGCTGAGCGAGCTGATGGATCTCTTCGTTGGTCATCGGGCCTTCCTCTGGATTCGGGGCCGTTCAATCAGATGGTTGCGCGCCAGAGTGCGCGTCAAACATCGCCGCACCTGAGGGTTAATAGCACCGAAGGGCCATCCTCCGATAACCGGAGCGGGAACGCCCGCCGCGCGCCCGTCTACGGAGAGCCGGCGGCGCCGGTCACCGATGCCGGCTCGGCGCCGGGCCGGCGCGTCACCGCAGACCCGGCATCCGGGTGCAGTCGCATCGCCGCCACCGCGGCCATCAGCGACATGAGCGCCAGGATCAGGAACGCGATGGTGTAGGCGCTGCCCGCGGTGTCGGCGCCCGGCAGCAGGTGGCCGAGCGGCTGGCCGGCCCGCAGCGCCACGGCGGCCAGCGGCACCCCGAGCCCGACCGACAGCTGCTGCGCGGTGGCCTGGAGCGTGTTGGCGTCGCGGATCTGATCCGGTGGGGTATCGCTGAAGGCGATCGTCGAGTAACAGGTCAGCCCGGTTGAGCGCCCGGCCCCGCTGAGCAGGCAGACCGCGCCGATGACCACGATCGGGGTGGCGGCGGTGAACAGTCCGGCGGCCACCATCGTCGCCGCCGCCCCGACGGTGGCGGCGACCAGGATCGGGCGAAAGCCGAACCGCCGCAGCAACGGCGTGGTGGCGGGCTTGATGGTGATGTTGCCGACGAATATGAACAGCACGACGGCGCCCGACTTGACCGGGCTCCAGCCGAAGACGTCCTGGAACAGGAGGGTGAGCAGGAACGGCACCGCGATGACGGCGGTCCAGAACAGCGAGCCGCTGCCCAGCGCGGCGCGGAAGGTGGGCACCTGGAGCGTGCGCAGATTGACCAGCGGATGAGGCGTGCGCCGGAGGTGGGCGACGGCGCCGGTGACCAGGATCAGCGAGGCGACGCCGAAGCCGATCACCCGCCCCCACGAGAGCGCGCTCTCGGAGAGGAGGTAGGCGGTGTAGGTGAAGCAGCCCAGCCCGGCGCAGGTGAGCACGACGCCGAGCCGGTCCAGCGGCGGCGGGGCGTCGTGGCCGCCGGACTCGATCAGCCGGGCGGCCACCGCGAGGGCCACCACGCCGAGCGGGACGTTGATGAGAAACAGCCACCGCCAGCTGGCGTATGTGGTGATCAGTCCGCCGGCGAGCGGCGCGATCACCGGGGCCACGAGCGCCGGCCACACCAGCAGCGACATGACCCGCAGCACGTCTGACTTGGCCGTGCGGGCGAGGACGACGAGGCGTCCGACCGGCACCATCATCGCGCCCCCCGCGCCCTGGAGCACGCGGAACACGACGAGCTCGGCGAAGCTCGCGCTCAGCGCGCAGGCCAGCGAGGAGGCGGTGAACAGGAGGATCGCGGTCAGGAACACCGGCCGCGCGCCCCAGCGGGCGGCCAGCCAGCCGCTGAGCGGGATGAACACCGCCAGGGTGACCAGGTAGGCGGCGATGACCAGGCCAACCGAGGTGGAGGGCACGTGCAGGGCGCGGCCGATCCGCGGCGCGGCGGTGGTGACGATCGTCCCGTCGAGGTTCTCCATGAAGAAGCAGCCGGCGACCAAAAGGGCGATGCTGCGCTGGCGCGACTCGATCATCGACCCGGGAGCTTCGCAAACCCGGCGGCCCGGGCTCGTGAGCAGCGTACGATTCGTTACATGACGTCGCTGGGTCTGGTGCTGCTGGTACTGGGTGCGCTGGTGGCGGTGGCCGAGGCCCACTACCCCACCCATGGGGTCGCCGGCGGGTCCGGAGTCCTGCTGATGGCCATCGGGGCGGTGCTCGCCATCAGCGGCGCGGGCGCCGGATTGCTGCTCGCGCTGCTGGCCGGCGCGGCGCTGGCCACGATCGGCGCCGGCGCGGTGGCCCTGACGGTGGGGCGCGGGATGGCCACCCGGACGCGGCGGGTGCAGACCGGCGCCGAGGGCATCATCGGCCACATCGGCGTCGTGCGCAACTGGGCCGACGCGACCGGCTGCGTCGCCCTGGATGGAGCGGTGTGGCAAGCTCGCCGGTCACCCGGTATCGATCAAGACGACGAGCCGCCGCCGGAGCTGCACGCCGGCGACCGGGTCGTGGTGGAGCGTCTCTCCGGCTTGACGCTCAGCGTCCGACCTGCCGAAGAATGGGAGCTGATGTAAATGGTTGCAGTCATCCTGATCATCCTGGCCGTGCTGGTGGTGGTCGGCCTGACCGCGCTGTCGAGCTCGGTCCGCGTCCTGCGCGAGTACGAGCGCGGCGTCGTGTTCCGCCTGGGCCGGCTGATCGATCAGCGCGGTCCCGGGTTGCAGCTGCTGATCCCGTCGCTGGACCGGATGGTCCGGATCAGCCTGCGCACGGTGACCCTGACCGTCCCGCCCCAGGAGATCATCACCCGCGACAACGTGCCGGCCCGCGTGACAGCGGTCGCCTACTACCGCGTGGTGGACCCCCGCAAGGCGGTCACCGAGGTCGAGAGCTACCAGTCGGCCACGTTGCAGATCTCCCAGACCTCGCTGCGCTCGGTGCTGGGCGTCGTCGACCTCGACACCCTGCTGTCCGAGCGCGAGCATCTCAACGAGTCGCTGCAGCGGGTCATCGACTCCCAGACCGAGCCGTGGGGGATCAAGGTGACCACGGTCGAGATCAAGGACGTCGAGATCCCCGAACGGATGCAGCACGCCATCGCCCGCCAGGCCGAGGCCGAGCGCGAGCGGCGGGCCAAGATCATCAACGCCGAGGGCGAGGCCCAGGCCGCGGCCAAGCTGGCCGAGGCCGCCGATGTGATCGGCGTGAACCCGGTGACCCTGCAACTGCGCTACCTGCAGACCCTGCGAGAGATCGGGGGCAACCAGAACTCGACGATCGTGTTCCCGATGCCGATCGATCTCATCCGCTCGACGCTGGATGCGCTCGACCGGTCCGGCGGGGAGGCGATGGCGGCGCGCACCGCGGAGCGGGCCGGCCAGGTCGACGCGCAGCTGGAGGCCGCCGACCGCGAGGCGCAGCTGGAGGCGGCCAAGCAGGAGGCGCTGGGCCCGGGATCGACGACGGGCAGCGAAGACGCCGCGGGCAACGGAGTGGCGCCGGCCCAGGCCCCCGATCCAGAGGGCAGCCCCGCCGACGGCTAGGGCGGTGAAGCGGGTGCGGGCGGCGGCCCACTAACCTCACCCGCCGGTCATGGCCCTTCGCTCCGACATCCGCAACATCGCCATCATCGCCCACGTCGATCACGGCAAGACGACGCTGGTGGACGCCCTGCTGTGGCAGTCCGGGGCGTTCCGGGCCAACCAGGACGTGGCCGAGCGGGTGCTGGACTCGATGGACCTCGAGCGCGAGAAGGGCATCACGATCCTGGCCAAGAACACCGCCGTGCGCTACGGCGACGTCAAGCTCAACATCGTCGACACGCCGGGCCACGCCGACTTCGGCGGCGAGGTGGAGCGCGGTCTGACGATGGTCGACGGCGTGCTGCTGCTGGTCGACGCCTCCGAGGGCCCGCTGCCCCAGACCCGGTTCGTGTTGCGCAAGGCGCTGGAGGCGCGGCTCCCGGTCATCCTGGTCATCAACAAGATCGACCGGCCCGACGCCCGGATCGACGAGGTCGTCGACGAGGTCTACGAGCTGTTCCTCGACCTCGATGCCGACGAATCGCAGATCGACTTCCCCATCGTCTACACCAACGCCAAGGCCGGCCAGGCTTCGCTGGACCCCAAATCCCCGGGCGAGAGCCTCCAGCCGCTGCTGGATCTGCTCGTCGAGCGCGTTCCCGCCCCCGAGTACGAGCCCCACCACCCGCTCCAGGCCCACGTCACGAACCTCGACGCCTCCCCCTACGTCGGCCGGCTGGCCATCTGCCGGGTGCGCAACGGCGTCATCCGTCGCGGCGAGACGGTGGCGTGGAGCCGGCACGACGGCACGATCGAGCGCGTCAAGGTCTCCGAGCTGTACGTGACCGAAGCGCTCGACCGGGTCGACGCCGACGAGGCGGCGGCGGGCGAGATCATCTCGGTCGCGGGGATCCCGGAGATCACGATCGGAGACACGCTGACCGACGCCCAGGACCCTCGGCCGCTCCCCGTGATCACCGTCGACGAGCCGTCGCTGTCGGTGACCGTCGGAATCAACACCTCCCCGCTGGCCGGACAGGACGGCACCTTCCTGACCGCCAGCCAGGTCAAGGCCCGGCTCGAGCGCGAGCTGGTCGGCAACGTGTCGCTGCGCATCACCGAGACCGAGCGCCCCGACGTATGGGAGGTCCAGGGTCGCGGCGAGCTGGCGCTGGCGATCCTGGTCGAGCTGATGCGCCGCGAGGGCTTCGAGCTCACGGTCGGCAAGCCGCAGGTGGTCACCCGCGAGATCGACGGCCGGACCCACGAGCCGGTCGAGCGGATGAGCGTCGACGCCCCCGACGAATACGTCGGGGTGATCACCCAGCTGATGGCGCTGCGCAAGGGGCGGATGGAGCAGATGGTCAACCACGGCACCGGCTGGGTGCGGATGGAGTATCTGGTCCCGGCCCGTGGGCTGATCGGCTTTCGCACCGAGTTCCTCACCGAAACGCGCGGCACCGGGCTGGTCCATCACGTGTTCGACCGCTGGGAGCCCTGGCACGGCGAGCTGCGCACCCGCCCGACCGGGTCGCTGGTCGCCGACCGCCGCGGGACCGTCGCGGCGTTCGCGCTGTTCAACCTCCAGGAGCGCGGAATCCTGTTCGTCGAGCCCGGGGACGAGGTCTACGAGGGGATGATCGTCGGCGAGAACTCGCGGGCCGAGGACCTCGACGTCAATGCGGTCAAGGAGAAGCATCTGACCAACATCCGCTCGTCGACCGCGGACGAGCTGGTGCGGCTGGTGCCCAAGCGTGAGCTCTCGCTCGACCAGGCGCTCGAGTTCCTCCGCGCCGACGAGTGCGTGGAGGTGACCCCTCACGCCGTACGCCTGCGCAAGGTGACGCTGGACAAGACCGGGCGCGTCAGGCAGGCGCGGACCGCCAGAGCGACGGCCTGAGCACGACATGAGCGCCGTGGCCGTACGCGATGACGCGCGGCGGCGGTCGGACTCGGAGTGGACGCCGTCGCGGTGGGTGACGGCCGGGCTGTGGCTGGCCGCGTTCGCGCTGGCGTTCGCCCAGCGGCCGGGCCAGGACACCGCGGACACCAAGATCAACCTCCACGTCGACCCGGGTCGGTTCCTCTCTGACCTGGCGTCCGTGTGGAGCCCGACCGAGGGGCTGGGGCACGTCCAGGGCGGTCAGTACTCGGGCTACCTGTGGCCGATGGACCCGTTCTTCGCCCTCGGGCACCTCATCGGGTTGCCCGACTGGGTGACCGAGCGGCTGTGGCTGGGCATGTTGCTGGGACTGGCGGCGTGGGGGACCATCCGGCTGCTGCGGGCGCTGGGCCGGCGGGGCGCCGTCCCCGAGCTGGTGGCCGGCGCGATCTTCATGGTCAACCCCTACGTCGTGGTGTTCACCAGCCGCACGACGATCTTCCTGCTGGCCTACGCCGCGCTGCCATGGCTGATGCTGATCGCGCACCGGGGGCTGGCGCAGCCGCGGCGGTGGTTCTGGCCGGCGGGGTTCGCGCTGGTGACCACCTCCAGCGGCGGCGGGGTCAACGCCACCGTCACCGCGCTGGTGCTGCTGGGCCCGATCCTGCTCGTCGTCTACGAGGCGGCGATGGGCGACGCGAGCTGGCGAGCGGCGTGGTCGCTGACCTGGCGGACCGCGCTGGCCACGGGCGTCGCCAGCGCCTGGTGGGTGGTCCCGCTGCTGGTGCAGTCGCGCTACGGCCTGAACTTCCTGCAGTTCACCGAGCAGGTGGGCGCGATCTGGGCCACCACCAACCTGACCGAGTCGCTGCGGCTGATGGGCTACTGGCCGTCGTATCTGGGCCAGGGCTACGGCAGCCACCTGGTCCCGTACTACCAGGACGCCGCCACCCTGCTGTTCAACCCCTGGACGGTGGCCGCCTCGCTGCTGGTCCCCGCCCTGGCCCTGGCCGGCTACGTGCGCACCCGCCGCTGGCGCTACGGGCCGTTCCTGCTCGCGCTGGCGCTGGTGGCCCTGCTGGTGATGAGCGTCGGCTACCCGACCGGGACGCTGGCCCGCAGCGGGGTGACCTTCATCTACAACCACGTCGCCGCGGTCCAGTTCCTGCGCACGACCTACAAGGCGGGCCCGCTCCTGGCCCTGGCGATCGCGCTGCTGGCCGGCGCCGCCACCCCGGCGGTGTGGGAGCGGCTGCGCGGGTGGGGCCGCGCGGTGGCCGCCGTCGTCGCGCTGGGCCTGCTGGTGGGCAGCGCGCTGCCGCTGTTCGAAGGCCGGGGGATCGAGCTGACGTTCACGTCGATCCCGGCCGCTTGGACCGACGTCGGTCACGAGCTCGACACCCGGCTGCCGCCCAACTCCCGCGCGGCGGTCCTGCCCGGCCAGGCCTACGCGTTCTATGACTGGGGCGCCACCGTCGACCCGATCCTGACCGCGACGACCGATCGACCGGTGGCCATCCGCAACGTCCCGCCCTACGACGATCTGCACGCCGTCGACTTCCTCTGGACCGTCGACGACCTGATCCAGCAGCAGCGGCTGCTGCCCGGCCAGCTCGAACCGCTGCTTGACCTGATGAGCGTGCGCCAGGTGGTGACCGCCACCGATGACGACGCCACGCTGAGCGGGGCGGTGGCGCCCCAGGCCGCCGCTCAGGAGCTGGCCACCCAGGCCGGCCTGGGGCGCCCGGCGCGCAGCTACGGCCCCGTCCGGACGTTCGCTTCGCCGCCGCAGACCGGGGACCCGCCGGACCGCCTGCCCCAGGTCCGGGTCTACGACACGCCGGCGCGGGGGCTGGTCCGGATCGAGCCGGCCGGCGCGAGCACGATCGTCGACGGGTCGGCCCAGGGCATCGCGAACATCGCCGGGCTGGGCGAGCTGCCCCGGACCCAGGCGCTGTTCTACGCCGGCGACGAATCGGCGGCGGCCATCCGCGCGCAGGCGCAGGTCGGCGGGCAGGTGTTCATCACGGACTCCAACCGCCGCAGCGCGTTCGTCGCATCGCGGGTGCGCCAGAACGCCGGCTACGTCCAGGCCGCCGATCAGAGCTTCAGCCCCGACGCGGCGCTGCTGGACCCCTTCGCCGCGCTGGGCACCGCCGCCCAGACGGTGGCGGTGTTCACGGGCGTGCGCTACCTGGAGGCGCCCTACAACCCCGAGATCGCCCAGTTCCCGGCCCACAGCCCGTTCGCCGCGTTCGACGGCAACCCAAACACGTCCTGGCAGGCGGACCCGACGCTCGACCCCAGCCGGCATTGGATCGAGGTCGGGTTCGACGCCCCGCGCGACGTCGCATCGATCGACCTGCTGCCCGACAGCTCGGATGCGCTCATCCGGGTGACCCAGGTGCAGATCGCCGGCCGGACGTTCGCCGTGCACCCCGGCTGGAACCACATCGTGCTGGGCCTGCGCCACGTCAGCGCGCTGCGGATCCTCATCGCGCACGTCGCCACGCTGGGGCCCGACGCCGGCGGGGCCGGCGGCCTGGCCGAGGTCCGCATCCCGGGCGTGCACGTGGGGGAGCTGCTGCGCCCGCCGGTGCTGGCCGAATCGGCCCTGCGCGGGGCCAACCTGGACCACACCCCGCTGACCTACGTGTTCGAGCGCACCACCGCGGACCGGCCGCTGCAGCGCGGGCCCGGCCCGGCTCGCGTGCTCGCCCACGGGCAGCGCCTGCAGGCCGAGTCGACGCTGATCGCCAGCGCGCAGGACGCCGAGACGGGAATCGATCGCCTGATCGATCCGCCGGCCGCGCGCGCCTGGGCGATCTCGGGCCTGGCAACGGTGTCGCCGACGGCGCCCGATCCGGCGCTCGACCGCCTGGCCGGGACGGCCACTCGGGGCGCCACATTCAGCTCGTCGGGCCGGTTGGAGGGGCTGCCCAGGTACCGGGCGTCGGCGGCCTTCGACGGCTCGGCGGCCACCGCCTGGGTGGCGCCGCTGGGCGCGTATCAGCCGGCCTGGATCGCATGGACGACGCCGCGCCCGGAGACGGTGCGCGCGCTGACGCTGGCCCGCAGCGGGTTGCCGGTGCGGTTCCCGACCCGGGTCAGCCTGTCCGCGGACGGCGGGCCGGCGGTGACCGCGGCGGTCGGGCCCGGCGGCGCGGTGGCGCTGCCGGCGCCGCTGCGCGGCACGTCGTTCCGGCTCGGCGTGGTGAGCGCCGGCGGCTCTGACCGGCCGTCGGTGGGGATCGCGGAGATCCGCGGGAGCGGCATCCCCCGCGCCCGGGTGGGCGGCGCGACGACGGTGACCGCCGCCTGCGGGGCGCTGACCGCCGATGTGGGCGGCCGCGCCGTGGCGCTGCGCATCAGCGGCTCGGCGGCCGGGTTCGCCCAGGGCGAGCCGCTGACCGTGACCGCCTGCGGCGGCCCGGTGGCGCTCCCGGCGGCGACGAGGCAGGTCAGCATCCCCGCGGGCGCGGCGCTGCGCCCGCTGCTCGTCCAGCTGCGCTCGCCGGCGCCCAGCCCGCTGGCCCAGGCCGACGTGGGCGGGGACGCGAGTGGGGCGGTGACCGACCCCGGCGACCAGGGCAAGGGCTCCTACACCGGCGTGAAGGTGCGGGTCGGCGCCCCCAGCTGGCTGGTGCTGGGCGAGAGCTACAACCGCGGCTGGCAGGCGACCTGCAACGGCCACTCGCTCGGGCCTCCGCGGGTGATCGACGCCTTCGCCAACGGGTGGCGGGTCAACCCCGGCTGCACCGCGGTGTCGATCACGTTCGCGCCCCAGGGCGAGGTGAACATCGGTTACATCATCGGCGCCCTGGCCTGCGCGCTGCTCGTCCTGGTGCTGGTCTTCACCCGGCCGCGCCGCGACCGGACGGGGTGCGAGCCGCCGTCGGCGCCGGCGGACCTGTCGCCGCCGGCCGCCCTCCCCCGGCTGCCGGCGCGCCGCGCCGTGGCGATCGGCGTCCTCGCCGCGCTGGTGTTCGGCTTCGTGTTCGCGCTGCGGGCGGGCGCCGTCCTGGGGCCGGTGACCGCGCTCATCCTGTGGCGCGGCCTGCCGGTGCGCGGCCTCATCCAGGCGGCGGCGATCCTGTTGGTGATCGCGGTGCCGGCGCTGTACCTGCTGTTCCCGGGCCAGAATCAGGGCGGCTACGACCTCGGCTACACCGTCCAGCACATGGGCGCCCACTGGGTGGCGGTCGGTGCGTTCGCCCTACTCGTGCTGGCGCTCGTGCGCGACCTCAGTGCTCGTCCGCGGAGCGCCGGTTAGTACGGCCACTGGTCCCCGGGGCGGTGACCGAGGCGCTGGGCGACGGCGGGGCTCCGGGCCACCAGCGCGAACTTGATCGCGACGTTGCGGGCAAACCACGGCAGCTGCGCCAGCTGCGCCCGGGCACCGGTCAGCCGCGCCCGCGTGGCCAGGCGCTCGCCGGCCCGGCGGTACTCGGCCAGCGAGCGAGACCGACCGGCGTAGGCGAAGTCCGCGGCGCCGACCAGGCGGGTGAGGATGGCCAGGGTCACCCCGATCGAGGAGAAGGCGTCGTGGATGAGCATCGATCCGCCCGGCGCGACCCGGCCGCCGTAGCCGGCGATGTCCTGCAGCGCCGGCCGGTAGCGATGCGCGCCGTCGACGTAGAGCAGATCGATCTCGCCCGGCACCGCGGCCAGGGCCTCGGCCGACGCCAGGCGGAGATGGCGGACCCGGTCCTGCACCCCCGCGGCCCGCAGGTTGGCGGTGAACGCCGCGTGATCGGCGTCCCCGCGGGCGGTGTCGGCGGCGATCTCCTGGGGCCCGCGATCAGAACCGGCGTGGGGGTCGATCGCCAGCACGGTGGCCCCGGGCGGCCCGGCCAGCGCGAGCACGATCGTCGACCGACCGCGGAAGCTGCCGATCTCGACGATGGTGCCGCCGGGCGGGACGGCGGCGGCGCGATCCCACAGGCGCTGCGCCTGGTCGTCGGACAGCCACCCCGGGACCCCGTCGATGGCCGCGCGCGCCTGCGCGAAGCCGCCGGTCATCGCTTGAAGCGCAGGATCGGGCGCTCGACGATGTAGTAGCTGACCGCGGCGCCCACCAGCGCGCAGACGGCAACGATCACAGCCATGCCGACGAACGGGTACTGGTGGATGAGGCTGACCCCGTGGACGTGGCAGCCGACGCCGATCTCGGGCTGGCACAGCCAGTCGAGGATCGGCTGGTGCCATAGGTAGATCCCGTAGGAGATCAGCCCCAGCCACGCGAGCAGCCGCCACCCGAGCGCGGCGCGGATGCGCCCGCCGGCACCGAGCACCGCCACCGCGAGCAGACCGGTCGCGGTGGCGGCATAGAGCAGCGCGCGGGCGACGACCTGAGGACCGGTGTAGAACGCCGCGATGTGCCCGCCGAAGCTGAGGTACTCGGGGCCGTGGACGAACCGGGCAGCGAGCGCATAGGCGATCACCGCCCCGGCCAGCGGGATGAGCGGACGGCGGGCCATGAGGTCCAGGACGCGGGGCAGCGGGCGGTCCTGGTAGGCGGCGCTGATCACCGCCAGCGCCATCCCGGGGGCGAACAGCTCGAGCTGGGTGGGGAACGCGTTGAGCATCCAGTCGAACGGGTTGTCGACGGCCAGGTGGTAGCGATAGGCCAGCGATGCGGCGGCGATGACCGTCAGCAGCGCCAGCTCGGCCCACATCTGCCATCGCCGGGAGCGCCGACCGATGGCGGCGGCCACCGTCACGGCGTAGAACGGCAGCACGAGGTAGAAGATCACCTCGCTGCACAGCGTCCACGCGGCCCCGATGCCGTTGAGCACCCACCGATCGCTGTAGACCTGCGCGAAGCCGTAGTAGACCCAGAAGTGGCCGGTGAACACGCCGGGCAGGCCCGGGTAGATGGCGAGCACCGTCAGAGCCAGCCAGTAGGCGGGCACGATCCGTAGGAACCGGCGCCGCAGGTAGGCCGGAATGGTCGACTTGCGGGCGCCGTTGAGACGCACGGAAACGAACGGGCGGTACAAAAGGAAACCGGAGATCGCGAAGAACAACGCGACGCCCGCGTCGCCGTGGGACAGGAACCCGCCCACCCCCGTGTTGCTGAGGTAGCCGACGTGGAAGAACAGGACCGCGAGGGCGGCGATCGCCCGCAACGAGTCGACGAGCGGGAACCGCGGGTGACCGGGCGGCGGCGCGACGGCCGCCGGCGCGGCATCGGACGCCACCGGCGCGGCGGGGGCGACGACGGAGCGGACGTCAGTGGTCGCCGTCACGGGCGGAGCATACGCCGGGCCGGACCGTCCCTGGCTCAGACCGGCGTGGTGTCACCCACCGCCGCCCGGGGCGTAGCGGCACCGTCGGCGTGGGTCATTGGCTCAAGGCCGGCGGCCGGCAGGGCACCCGGATGGGCGCGGCGGCGCTCGGCGTCCAGCAGCTGGAGCGTGCGCCGGGCGGTCGAGTCCCAGCTGAACTCGCTGGCCCGGGCGTGCGCCGCCCGGCCCAGCGCGTCGCGCAGCTGCGGATCGGCCAGCACCCGGCCGACCTTCTCGGCGAGCTCGGCGGGATCGTCGGCGAGGACGCCGGTGCGCCCGTCGTCGATCGCCTCGGCCAGTCCGCCCAGGCGCAGCGCGGCGCTCGGGGTGGCGCAGGCCCCGGCCTCGGTGACCGACAGCCCCCAGCCCTCGGCCGAGGAGGTGGTGATGTTGACCCAGGCCCGGCGGTAGAGCTCGAGCTTGCGCTCCTCGGAGACGTGGCCGTGCACGCGGACGCGGTCGCGCAGGCCGCGGGCGTCGAGCTCGGCCTCGAGCGCCGCCCGGTGGTCGCCGTCGCCGGCCAGGTCGAGGGTGACCCCGGGGTTGCGGGCCAGCACGTCGAGGACGACCTCGATGCGCTTGTAGCGCTTGAGCCTCCCCAGGTACAGCAGCGTCGGCTCGGGGGCGCGCGCGGCGGGATCGGGGCCGAACGCGGCGTGCTCGACGCCCAGGTAGGAGATCTCGATCCGCGCCGGATCGATCCCGTGGGCGGCGATGTCGCGCGCCGACGCCCGGGAGATGGTCAGAAACCGCGAGCGGCGGTAGAGCAGCTTCAGCGGCAGCGTCTCGAGCGCCAGCGCCGCCACCCGCCCGGTCGTCCCCAGCTCGCGGACATAGTGGTCGTGGTGGATGTGATGCACGAGCGTCACCCGCGGCGTCCGGCACCACAGCGGGGTCAGGAAGGTGATTCCGTTGACCACCTCGAGCACGACGTCGGCGTCGGGGACCAGGCCTCGCCACTGCCGCATGATCGCCTGGGGGAAGACGGTCGACCGGCCCCCGACCCGATACAGCGTCAGCTCGCCGATCCGCTGCACGGGCGCCGCGCCCGGATAGGAGCAGGCGATCACCGACACGCGATGACCCCAGTGCAGCCAGCGCGCGACCTGGGCGAACAGGTTGGTCCCGGTGCCGCCGCCCTGGGGGTGGGTCCAATCGCGGTCGGAGAGGATCAGGATGTGCAGGCGTGCCGACGCCGCAGACGACGATGAGATCGGTGGCGCGAGCGCGTCCATGCGCCCGGCAGTGTATTCACACGATGGCGACATGAGCGACGATACGAACACCGCAGTGAAGCTGGCCTTCCCCCGGTCCGAGCTGCGTCACCGGACGGTCCACGGCGTGTTCATCAACGCGCTGTTCATGGGCGGCGCCGAGGTGCTCGTTCTCGCCCAGGGGCTGATCGTGACCGTGCTGTTGGGGCCGCAGTCGATCGGCCTGTACGGGATCGTCACCACGACCGCGGTCACGGTGGCCGCGCTGCGCCGGGTCGGGATCGATGAGGCGTTCGTCCAGCAGCGCGAGGACGACCAGGAGCAGGAGTTCCAGCGGGCGTTCACGCTCGAGCTGATCGTCGGCGGGATCTTCTCGCTGGTGCTGCTGTGTGCCGCGCCGATCGTCGCCGTCGTCTACGGCAATACCCGACTGCTGTGGCTGACCGCCGCGGTCGCGTATCTGCCGACCGCGTTCGCGCTGCAGGCGCCGACGTGGATCTTCTTTCGCCGGATGGATTTCCTGCGGGTGCGGACCCTGCAGGTGCTGGTCCCCGTGGTCACGTTCTGCGTGACGGTGCCGCTGGCGGCGCTCGGGGTGGGCGTGTGGAGCCTGGTGATCGGCCCGGCGGTGGGCAACACCGTGGCGGTGGTGGCCGGAATCGCCGCGTGCCCGTATCCGCTCGCGCTGCGCTTCGATCGCGCGGCCCGCGACCGGTATCTCCGCTTCTCCTGGCCGGTGTTCGTCGCGGCCGCGTCGCTGCTGCTCCTCCAGCAGGGCCAGATGCTGGCCTTCACCCTGCACGGCGGGCTGGCCGCGGCCGGCTACATCACCCTGGCGGTGACCCTGACCCGGTATGCCGACCGAGCCGACCAGATCATCGCCACCACGATCTATCCGGCGATCTGCGTCGTGCGCGACCAACTGGGGACGCTGCGCGAGATCTTCGTCACCTCCAACCGCGTGGCGCTGATGTGGGTGCTCCCGTTCTGCGCCGGATTCATCCTGTTCTCCCCCGATCTGGTCCAATTCGTGCTCGGCGCGAAGTGGCGCCCGGCGGTGCCCCTGCTCCAGGGCCTGGCGGGGGCGGCCGCGATCCAGCAGCTGGGCTACAACTGGTTCTCGTTCTACCGGGCGCGGGGCGACTCCAGCCGCCAGGCGGTGGAGGCGGTGGTGACGGCGGCCGCGTTCCTGGGCCTGGCGGTGCCCGCCCTGCTGATCTGGGGCACCTGGGGGTTCATCGGGGGCCGGCTGGCCGGCGCGGTGCTGGTGCTGATCGTGCGCCGCCACTACGTGCGAGCGCTGCTGGGTGTCGAGCTGCTCGTGCTGGGTGCCCGCGGGGCGGCCCCGATCGCGGCCGCGACCGCGCTCACGCTGGCGGTGCGGGCGCTGGCCTGGTCGGGACCGCGGACGCTGGCGATGGCTGCGGTCGAGGTCGTCGTCTTCCTGGCGGCCAGCGCCGGACTGACGTGGGCGGCCGAGCGGGGGCTGGTCCGCGAGCTGGTGGCCCAGGTGCGGGCGCGCGGGACCCCGGCGGCGCCGGTCGCGACGACCGCGCCCTGAGGACGCGATCTCGTGCCTAGCCCCGGCGCGGGACCAGCACGGTGTAGTGATACAGGCGCGCCTGGACCCGGTAGTGGGCCGCCACCCAGTCGTCGACGGTGTGCACGCCGCTGGAGCGGCCGCGCAGGTTGGGCTCCGGCGTCGAGGAGATCGGGTCGGTCCAGCGCACGATCGCCCCCGGCCGCAGGCGCGCGAGCGTCGAGGCGATCGATGCCTGGGCCGCCGCGCCGGTCTGCAGGCCGAAGTCCTGGCCGGTCGGGTTGTCGCGCTCGGTCATGACGTAGATGAGCGGGTCGTTGTAGGTGACCAGGTCCGAGCGCCGGGGCAGCACGTAGATCGGCTCGCCGGGGCCGACATCGGCGTCGACCAGCGCCACCATCCGGTCGATCGCCGCCGCCTCCGCCGGCGGGGCCTCCACGCCATCGGCGACCGGGATGTGCAGCGTCACCGCGGCCGGCGGATGCACCAGGGCCGAGAGGCGATTGGCCACGCCGTGCAACAGCAGCAGCCCGAGGAGGACCAGGATCGCCACCGGGGCCGGGCGGGTGAGGTCGGCGTGCCCGACGATCACCGCCAGCGCGACGGCGACCACGACGAACAGCGGCTGGACGTGGAACTCGTCGGCGCGGGAGAGCATGTAGGCGGCGAGACCGGCGCCGAGCACGAGCAGGCCGAGCAGCAGCGCCGGCGGGTTCCGGGCGCGCCACCAGATGGCGAGCGTCCCCAGGACCGCCCCGGCGAAGCCGATCACCACCAGCAGTGGGACGTAGAAGTCCAGGGCCTTCTTGGCCGTCTTGGCCAGCCCGGCGCCCGGCGGCCGGTGGAAGTGCTGCGGGAACGGAAGCGTCCAGTAATCCCGGGTGTGCAGCGAGTTGCCGATGAGCGCCTGGTAGAGGCTGGCCGGGCCGTCGATGATCGCGAACGGCAGGTAGACGAGCAGACTCAGCCCGACCGCCAGCAGGGCATAGACCACCGCGGGCTGCACGCGTTCGACCAGCGTCGGCGGCCGTCGCCAGCCGCGCCCAGGCTCGCCGACGGCGACGATCGCCACCGCGGTCGCGGCCAGACCGTAGAGCGCGAAGTCCAGACGGAAGGCCGCCCCGACCGCGGTCAGGACCGCCGCCTCCACAAGCCGGCGTCCCGTCGGCTCGCCCCCGGTGACGACCAGCAGCGCCAGCAGCACGGCGAGAAGCGCCAGCGGAAACGGATCGGCGCTGCGCGGCTCGGAGATCTCGCAGGCCACCGCCAGCCACACGGCCAACCCCAGCGGCCGGGGCACGCGTTCGGCGACCAGCAGCCAGGCGGTCAGCGCGATCCCGGCATCGGCCAGCACGCGGATGATGCGCCACTGGAGCAGCGAGACGCCGAACACCTTGGACAGCAGCGCCAGCAGATACGGCTGGGCGGGCCCATAGGCCCACAGGAAGTCGCGGTAGGGCACCTGACCCGCGGTGATGCGCCGCGCCGCCTGGAGCATCAGCCCCTCGTCGAACGGGTCGATGCCGTTGCGCAACGAGAAGGCGGAGACGAGCACGCCGGCTACGAACAGGCCGACGGCCAGACCGGCGACCGGGCGCGCCGCCGACCGGCGGGTCGCCGGCAGTGCTGGGCTCAGATAGGCCACGGCTGCGGGCGGGCGTAGGGGATCCATGCGATGCTCAGGGCGATGGCGCACAGTGTTCTGCTTCGCGTGGTCGGCGTGGTCGCCGCCCTCGTCGTCTGCGGGTGGTTTGCGCTGGGCATCCGCCAGGCGCACGACGCCAACCGGGCCAGCGCCTTCATGTCCAGCGCCTCACCGCTGACGGCCGCCCAGGTGCGCGAGACCCGATCGCTCCTGCACAGCGCCGGGCAGCTCAACCCCGATCGCAGCGTCGACCTGCTGCGGTCGCAGTTGGCTCTGCGCCAGGGCGACGCCGCCCAGGCGCGGGCGATCGCATTGAGCGTGACCCGGGCCGAGCCCCAGGACCTCGACGCCTGGCTGGCCTACGGCGAGGCCTCGACCCACGACCGGCTCGGGTTCCTGCTGACGCTCCAGCACCTCAACCGCCTGGCGCCGCCGGTTCACCACGTCGGCTGACGGCGGCCGTCGACCGGTCAGGGCGCCGACCGGCGTCGGCGATGGCGATCAGCAGGCCGCTCAGCACGATCGCGATCAGCGTGACCGCGGGCATCTGCCAGTCCCAGTCCAGCGGAGAGTGGGCCAGATAGGCCACGGCGGCGGCGATCGGACCGGCGCTGAGCCCGGGCGCGATCCGATGGGCCTGGCGCGCCGCCACCGCGACCCCGGCGATCGTCGCGAGCAGCAGCGCCGCGCCCACCAGGCCCAGTTCGGCCAGGGTCTGGAGCTCGAGCGAGTGGGCATCCTGGGCGCCCTCGTTGACCGTCCGGTCGCGCAGCCACCACACCGCCCATCCGCCCGCGCCCACGCCGTGGATGGGCTCGGCGGCGAACGCCTTGAGCGCGACCCGCCAGTAGGCGTAGCGGTTGCTCTGGAGCGTCTCGTACCGGGTCGCCCCCGCCGACAGCGGCTGGGCGCTTGACTCCTTGCTGCCGACCACGACGGCCAGCGCCAAGCCCGCGCAGATGACGGCCAGCGCGATCTGCGGCGCCCACCGGGGCAGCCGGACCACACCGCCATCGTCGCGACCGGACAGCAGCCACGCCGTCGCCACGGTCGCGGCCGCGATGACCGCCAGCGCGACCAGCACGATCGCCCCGTCGCGCTCGCGGGTGCTCAACGAGCCGGCCAGCGACGTCACGGCGCCGAATGGCGCGGAGACCACCGACGCCAGCGCGCCCGCCGCCACGGCCAGCCCGATGGCGCGCAACTGGGCGCGCGCCGGCATCAGCACGACCAGCGCGACCAGGCCGGCGGCGCACGCGAACAGGGCGCCGCGCGAGACGCTCAGGTACAGGCCCATCCCCAACGGGGCGCACGCGGCCGCGGCGACAGCGCGGAGCGCGCGCGGGCGCCCAGCGTCGCCGGCCAGCCGGGCGCTCAGCACGAATCCGAGCGCGGCCAGCTCCCCCATCGCATTCCAGTAGGTCAGCGGCTGCTCGAGCCGTCCCTGGGCGCTGATCGAGCGGGCGTAGTGGAGGATCCCGGGCACGAGCCGTCCCGCCAGCCCGTAGCCGATCACGATCACCGTTCCCGCCGCCAGGACCGGCTCGACCGCGCGCTGCAGCGCCGCGGGCGCCAGCAGGGCGGCGGCGGCGATCAGCCCGCCGGCGTAGACGAGGGCCAGCTGGCCGGCGTCGTAGGCGCTGCCGGCGATCGGCGCCCAGGCCGTCGACGCCAGGGTCCACAGCGCCAGCGCCAGCAACCCGCCGGTGGCCAGCCGTCCGGCGGGGTCGCCTGGCAGGGGCCGGGGTGACGCCACCAGCGCCACCACCACCAGAACCCAGGCCGCCAGGCCGGCCCACACTCGCGACTCGGTGAAGTAGCCGCCGCTGAAGAACGCCAGCGCGGTGGGGCCCGCCAGCAGGACCGTGCAGGCGACGAGCATCGCCGGCCGCCGGAGCCCGGCGCCGGTCTCAGTGCTGGTGGGCATCGCCGGCGGCGCGCCGGATCAGGCGCGTCGAGGCCAGCGGCTGGCGCTCGGAACCAGACCCCGCCCACCCATCCGGCGTGGCGGCGGCAAAGGCGGCCTCCACCTGAGCCAGCATCCGCCGGCGAAAGGTGGTGACGTCGAACCGCTGGGCGTTGCGCAGACACGCCTGCGGGTCAACCGCGGCGTCGTCGAAGGCGAGCACGGCCTCGGCCAGCTCGGTGGGACCGCCCGACCACAGGCACCCGGTGACGCCGTCGGCGATCGTCTCCAGAGCACCGCCGCCACGCCGGGCGATGACCGGCCGCCCGGCCGCCTGGCACTCGACGGCCGCGATGCCGAACTCCTCCACCGAGGTCTGGACCAGCGCCCGCGCCGACTGCAGCACCTGGGCCACGCCGGGATCGGACAGCCGTCCGGCAAAGGTGATCGTCGGGCCGGCCTGGCGGCGCAGGCGGCGGGCCTCGGGGCCGTCGCCGACGACTATCAGCGGCCGGCGCAGCCGGTTGAAGGCCTCGATGGCGACGTCGATCCCCTTGTGGGGCATCAGCTCGGAGATCACCGCATAGTGATCGCCGACCGGGCCCGGCGCGAAGCGCTCGGTGTCGATCGGCGGGTGCACGACGTCGGCCTCGCGCCCGAAGTAGGTGCGAATCCGGTCCTGGGTGGTGTGAGAGTTGGCGACGTAGCGATCGACGCGCTGGGCGGCGATCCAGTCCCACTGGCGCCAGCGGCGGAACACCTCGCGCAGGAGGCCGCGAGCCAGCGGGGTGCGCGACCGCGACAGGGTCTCCTCGCGGTCGTTCCACGCGTAACGGAACGGGTTGTGGCAGTAGCTGACGTGCACGGTGTGCGGGTCGCACAGCACCGCGTGGGCCCACGCCGACGAGCTGGACACCACCAGGTCGTAGCCCCGCAGGTCAAACGATTCGATCGCCGACGGATAGAGCGGCAGCAGGACGCGGAACGTCCGCGCCGACGGCCGCAACCGCTGCACGTACGAGGTGTGCAGGCGGCGGCCGGCGAACCGGCTTTCCGTGCCCCGCTCGTCGTAGACGGCGGTGAACAGGTCCGCGTCCGGCCACAGCCGGCAGAGCTCGATGAACACGCGCTCGGCGCCGCGGACGTCGAGCAGGAAATCGTGGATCAGGGCGACTCGCGGGGGGGTGTGCTGTCCGTGCTGTGACTCCCTCAAGAGCGGGCAGTCTATGCGCTCCCGCCTGCGGTGACGCCAGCGTCGCCGCCGGGCGCGGCTCACCGGGCCTGTCACTACGCTCCCGGGCCGAGATGCGTGTCCTTCAAGCGTCGCGCCCGTAGTGGTTCTGTTCGTCTCGTATTCGGGGATGCTGGGCGGCGCCGAGCGCCTGCTCGTCGACTACGCGGCGAGCCTCGACCGCCCGGTCTGCCTGGCGTGTCCGCCGGGAGCCCTGGCCGACGCGGCGTCAGCCGCGGGACTGCGCGTCTTCCCGCGCCCGGTCCGGAGCCCGGCCCTGCGCGGCTCGGCGGCCGTCGCCGGGCGCGCGGTCGTCGATCTGGCGGCCCACGCACACGAGATCCGGGCGCTGGCCCGCGGGCTGGATCCGGACCTGATCGTGGCCTGGGGGATGCGCTCGGCGATCGCCGCGCTGGGGTCGGGGCGGCACTACCTGTTCGCGCACAACGATCTCCTGCCGGGACCGGTGGTGGGAACGGCTGTGCGCGCGGCGGCGTGGCGGGCGCGGTGCGTGGTGGCGCTGTCTCACGCGATCGCCGACGAGCTGCCCGGCGGGGCGGTCGAGATCCTGCACCCGGGCGTCGACGTCGAGGCGTTCGCCCGCGCCGACCGCGCCCCGCAGCAGCCGCCGGAGGTGATCGTGCTGGGCGCGCTGGTGGGCTGGAAGCGACCGGACCTGGCGCTGGAGGCGCTGGCGCTCGCCCGGCGCGAGGTGCCCGAGCTGCGGCTGACGTTGGTGGGGGCGCCGCTGGAGGGGGAGACCGAGCTGGTGGATCGCCTGCGGGCGCGGGCGGACCGTCCCGACCTGGCGGGGGCCGTGACGCTGGGCGGGTTTGAGCCCGACCCTCGGGCCGCGCTGGCCCGGGCGACCTGCCTGCTGCACTGCGCCCCCCGCGAACCGTTCGGCCTGGCGGTGCTCGAGGCCCTGGCTGCGGCCCGTCCCGCGGTGGTGCCCGACGCGGCCGGGCCGGCCGAGATCGTCGACGCGTCGTGCGGTATCCGGTACGCGCCGGGCGACGCGGCGGCGGCCGCCCAGGCGCTCGTGGACGTCGTCCACGAACCCGCGGGCGCGGCCGCGATGGGCCGGCGGGGCCGCCAGCGGGCACGCGCGCACTTCGATCGCGCGCGGGCGCGGCGGCGGTTCGCGGAGCTGGTCGCCGGCTGCGCCCGCCCGCGGCAGTCGGGCGCCCCCGTGCCCCCGGCGGCGCCGTCGTCGCTGGCGATCGTGACCGTCACGCACAACTCCGAGCGCGACCTGGTTGCGCTGCTGGACTCGGTGGGCCGGCACGTGCCCGGCGCCGAGGTGGTCGTGGTCGACTGCGCCTCGACCGACGGGAGCCTGGCCGTGGCCCGGGCCCACGCCGGGGTGACCGCGATCGCGCTGCGGGAGAACGCCGGCTTCGGGCGGGCGTGCAACCGCGGGGTGCGCGCGGTCGGCGCGCCGGCGGTCGCGCTGCTCAACCCCGACGTCGAGCTGATCGACGACTCCCTGCTGGCGCTGGCCGGCGAGGCGCTGGCGCCGGGTCGCCCGCCCCGGCTGCTGGCGCCGCGGGTGCTCAATGGCGACGGCACCCTCCAGGACACCGTCCAGCCCCGGCCGGGATCGGCGGCGGACCTGGTGCGGGCGGTCGTCCCCCCGGGAGCGGTGCCGGCGGGGGCGGGCGGCACGTGGCTGGCGCCGTGGCGCTCGGCGCGGCCGCGCCGGGTGGGGTGGGCGGTCGGCTGCGCGCTGGTCGCGCGGACGGAGACCCTGGCGGCGTTGGGCCCGTTCGACGAGGACCTGTTCCTCTACGGCGAGGACCTGGAGCTGGGGCTGCATGCTCAGGAGTCCGGGGTCGAGACCTGGCTGTGGCCGGCGGCGCGCGTGATCCACCACCGGGCGCACGCGACCGCGGCGGCGTTCGGCGGCGAGCCGTTCGAGCGGCTGGCGCGCGGCCGCCACGACGCGGTGGCCCGGCGGCTGGGCCCGGGCCGGGCCGCGCTCGACGACGGCGCCCAGACGGTGACCTTCGCGTCCCGGCTGGCGCTCAAGCGCATGCTGGGCCGGCCTGCCGAGCGCGAGCGCCGCCAGCTGGCCGCGGTGGGCGCGCTGCGGCGCGGTCGGTGATGCGCCGACCCGGGGGGCGGCGGCTCGCCGGTGCGCTCGGCGCGCTGCTGATCGTCGCCGCCGTCGCGGTCGTCGCCGTCGTGCTGGCGACGCGATCCACGCCCCGACGGCGCTCGCGGTCCGGACAGCCGCCGGCGACGCTCAGCCCGGCGCTGCCCGCGCCGGCCGCGCAGGTGTTCGGAGTCAACGTCAACCTGCTGTTCAACGACTTCAGCTACACGCCGGCCCAGATCTCGGCCCAGCTGGCGGCGGTGCGGCTGACCGGGGCGACGGTGGCGCGGTCAGACGCGCTGTGGGAGGCGACCGAGCCCCACGCGCCCGTCGGCGGGCGCCACACCGACAACTGGGCGTTCGACGATCTGATCGCCGGCTCGCTGGCCGCCCACGGGCTGACCTGGCTGCCGATCCTCGACTACTCGGCGCCGTGGGCGCAGTCGATCCCCGGCCAGGACCACTCCCCGCCGCGCTCGGACGCCGACTACGCCGCCTACGCCGGAGCGTTCGCCGCCCGCTACGGCGACGGCGGGACGTTCTGGCGTCTGCACCCCGCGCTGACGCCCGAGCCGGTCACCGCGATCGAGATCTGGAACGAGCCCGACAACCCCGAGTTCTGGGTGCCGCACCCCGATGCCGCCGGGTATGCGGCGTTGTACCTGGCCGCCCGCGAGGCGATCGACGCCGCGGACCCGGCCATCCGGGTGCTGGTGGGCGGGCTGACCGCGCCGGCCGCGTTCCTGCCCCAGATGCTCGCCGCCCAGCCCCTGCTGCGCGGGCACATCGACGGCGTGGCCATCCATCCCTACGGCGGCCCGGGGCTGGTGCTCGACCGAGTCCGGGCGGCGCGAGCGGCGCTCGTGTCGCTGGGTCTGGCGACCGTCCCGCTGTATGTGACGGAGTTCGGGTGGACGACTCACCCGCCGGGGGCGCTGGACTACGTGCCGGCCGCGCGGCGGCCCGACGACATCCTCGGCACGCTCGCGGACCTCGGCCACCTGCGGTGTGGGCTGGCGGCGACGCTGCTCTACACCTGGCTGAGCCCGGGCGGCGATCGTTCCGACAGCCAGGACTGGTACGGGATCGCCGACCCGACCGACCCGGCGCGGACGACCCCGGACGTGCAGGCGTTCGCCGAGGGGTTGCGGGCAGCGGTGGCGCCGGCGTCGGGGACGGTGCCGGCTCCATGCCCGGGGTGAGCCTGATCGGAGACAGCCGGTTGCCCAGGACGCGACACCGGTCCCAAGGCCGTCGCAGGAGACCAAGAGCTACCGAATGCAACTGGTGGCGGCCGACCCCTTGCGCTTGCAACCTTCGAGCGCCAGCGCCGCTCGCTGGAACGCGGCCAGCGCCGGCTTGGTGACGACCCCGCCGTTGCGGTAGCCGAGCAGCCCGGCGAAGTCGAACGCCGGCGCGCCGCGGCTCTCGGCGCCCATCCAGGTGTAGTAGTAGAAGCCGGCCAGGCCCAGCGAGCGGCGGTCGGCGCCCAGCTGGGGCAGCAGCCTGGCGATGTTGCGGGCCTGGCCGCCCTGGGTGGTGTCGAAGTCGAACTGGGCCTTGGTCATCCCCACGGCCGAGGGCCAGCTGACCTCGGTCGCCAGCAGCGGCGTGGCCCGGTCATGAAAGCGATCCATGGCGTTGCGCACCAGGCGCAGGTAGAGGATCACGTTGGCGGGCAGCTTGGTGAAGCCGTTGACGGCGACCACGTCGAACAGGCCGCGCGCGCCGGGGACGCGGTAGATCTGACCCAGCGATTTCCAGGCCAGGTTGGTGAGGGCGCCCAGCACGACCTTGGCGCCCGGATCGGCCCGCTTGACGGCGGTGTGGGCGGCCCGCAGCAATCCGACGTAGCCGGCGGCGAACGGCTGGCGCCAGTAGTAGGCGAGGTTGGGCTCGTTCCAGATCTGCCAGGACCGGATCGGCGACCTGGGCAGGGTCGGGTGCTGGGGCCAGAACGTCCCGTGCGGGCCATAGCGGTCGATGAGCGCGGTCAGGTAGGCGGCGTAGGGAGCGTCCTGGCGGGGGGTGTCGACGCCGTTGGGGTTGTTGGTGGCGTCCCAGGAGGGCGCGTAGAGCACCGTCGGGAGCACGGACACGCCACGGCCGGCGGCGTCGCCGACGACGATGTCAGTGGTCTGGAAGTCGACCGGCTGACCGCCGACGTTGGTGAACTGCGCTCTGAGGGCGGCGGGGACGTCGGACCAGCGCTGGTAGGGCTCGGCCGCCGACCAGCTGAACGCGACGCGGATGCTCTGCACGCCGGTGGACACCATCGTCTCCACCTGCTGGGCGAAGTCGATCGAGGTGGAGGGGTCCAGCACCGGCCCGTCGGCGTCGACCCCGACAAAGCCCTCGGGCACGGCGGCGGCCGGCGCGGTGCGCGATGGCCTGGTCGCGGCGGAGCGGGCCTGCGCAGCCACGATCAGCCCGAGGGCGGTGAGAAGGATCAGCAGCCCGAGCGCGCGCGGTCCCGAGCTGCCCGCAAGCGTCCGTGCGCGCAGCAACATGGCGCGGCAGTGTAGACGCGACCGGCCCGGAGCGAGCCGGTCGTGGCGACGGCGCGTCTAGCGCCCGTCTTGCGTCCGGCGGACGCGGTGGCGCAGGGCCAGCCCCCCGGACACGAGGACGAACCCGCACAGAGCGGCCACCCAGCCGTCATAGCCGGTGTAGGGCAGCTGCGCGGTGGTCGCTGTGGGCGTCGTCGGATCGGCCGCCGTCGCGGGGGCGGTGGTCGGCGCCGGCGCGACCGTGGCGGTCGGCGGCGGGGCGCTCGTGCTCGCCGGCGCGCTGGTGGTGGTCGGCGCGCTGGTCGTGGTGTGGCCGGCGCTCGTCGGGGTCGTCGAGCCGCCGAAGGGGTCGGTGTACTGCTGATCGCCGGCGGAGCCGCCGCCTCCGGAGGCAAGCGTGACCGCGGGCACCGCCAGGGCCAGCGCCCCGGCGACCAGCAGCAAGGTGACCAGGCGACCGCGCATGCCCGCGAGTATGTCAACCGACGCCCGCGGAGGCGGCGGCCCCGCTTGCGCCGTGACAATCCCACGCCGGCTGGCAAATTCGCGTTTTGCAGGATCTCTTGCAAGACCAGGAGGTGCGTGGGCCGCACCGACTGACCGTGTTAGGGTCCTGCGCCGCCGCCATGCTTGCCGCCATCAAGACGTCCTGGAGCCTGCGCCTGGCCGCCGCCGCGGTTGTCTGCGCCACGATGCTGGGCAGCGGCCTGACCGCCCCGAGCTCCGGCGATCTGCAGTCCCAGATCGACTCCACGCGGTCCGCGGCCGGCGCGCTCAAGCAGCAGATCGCGACCGACTCGGCTCAGATCGCCAACACCACCAACGGCCTGAACAACGCGCGCGACCGCCTGGCGAACGTTCAGAGCCAGCTCGACCACCGCGTCGACCAGCTGAAGATCGTGCAGGGGACGCTGATCCAGACGCGCGACCACCTGGTCGACCTCGAGAACGAGCTCCACACCGCCACCTCCGCGCTGGCGTCGAACCTGGTGTCCAGCTACGAGAACGGCCAGCCCAGCCTGATGACGGTGATTCTCAGCTCCCAGGGCTTCGACCAGCTGCTCAACCAGCTGGGCTTCATGTCGCGGGTCGCCCACCAGGACACCAACATCGTCGGCCTCACCCGGGCCGCTCGCGCGGCGGTGTCACGCGAGGCCGATCACCTGGCGAAGCTCGAGTCCCGCGACCGGACGCTGGCCGATCAGGTGCTGGCCCAGCGCAACCAGATCGCCGCGCTGAAGGCGGCGCTGCTGCACCAGCAGGTCGCCGAGGTGGCCCACCGGTCCGGCACCAACGCCCAGCTGGCCACGGTGAACTCGCGGCTGGGCAAGCTCCAGGCACAGCTCAACGCGCAGGAGCGCCGCGCCGCCCAGCAGGCGACCCAGGCGGCCGCGACCGGCAACGCCGACGTCGGCGGCCTGGCGATCGACACCCACGGGATGGTGCAGCCGCCCGCCGACGCGCCCGAGGCGGTCAGACAGATCATCGCCGCCGGCAACGCGATCGCGACGCTGCCCTACATCTACGGCGGCGGCCACGCCTCCTTCCACGCCGACGGCTACGACTGCTCGGGATCGGTGAGCTACGTGCTGGCCGCGGCGGGCCTGGTGAGCACGCCGATGGTCTCCGGGGATTTCGAGGACTGGGGCGACGCCGGGCCCGGCCGGTGGGTGACGATCTACGCCAATGCCGACCACGTGTGGATGACGGTCGCCGGCTGGCGCTTCGACACGGTCGCCCTGGCCGAGAGCGGCACCCGGTGGGCGCAGGGCGGCGGCGAGTTCTCGGGCTTCATCGTCCGCCACCCGCCCGGGTTGTAGCGCGCGCCTCCGCGGCCGGCTGTCACGAGAGCCGGATCCGGCGCCAGAACGGCCGGTCAGTCGGCGAACGTCGGCGGGCCGCCCGTGGGCACCGTGCGCCGCGACGCCGCGGGCTTGGGCTGCTCGTCCGTGAAGTAGCGGACGAGGGCCAGCGCGGTGGCGGGGACGACGACGATGGCGATCATCGCCAGAAACCAGACCTGCCCGGCGTCGGTGCCCTCGCCCAGGGCGTGGACCAGGCCGGCCAGCCAAACGACCACCGTCAGCCGGTGCAGGCTGCGCCAGCGCTCGGCGCCGATGTAGCGCCGGAGGTAGTAGGACAGCCCGAGCAGGGCCAGGCCCCAGCCGGCGATGATGCCCAGCGAGGTCCAGACAGTCTGGTAGCCGGAGACGAACGGGATCGCGATGTCGGCCAGCGACGGGTGCAGGTAGCGGTCGCCCAGCAGCGATAGGCCGTGGATGAGGATCGCGCCGATCGTCGTCAGCGACAGGATCTCGTGGAGCACCAGCATGTCCGGCCGCCGCCCCTTGAACAGCTTCAGGGCCATCAGCAGGCCGAGGCATACGCCGAGGCTGGCCAGCACCAGGGCAACGATGCCCGCGGCGCGGCTGGTGATCCAGAACAGATGCGGCGTCGCGCTGGTGGTGATGCTCATGGGGACGATGATCGGCGCCCCGCGGTAGAGCGACGTAGGGCTCGTCTAAGAACTGGATGAGAATGGGCCGCCGTGAACCAGCTGAGCGTCGGCGACCTGCCGGCGGGCGGACTGGACCACGCCGGGGGTGGCGCCCTGGTAGGTGACCGTGAACGCGCTGGCGCCGGCGGTGAGGGTCGAGGGAACCGCGGTCACGGGCATCGCCTGCCCGTAGGACGCCCCCGCGCCGATGAAGTGGTGGCCGCCCTCGGCCAGGGTGATCTTGGTGGTGGTCCAGTGGCGGTCGTCGATGGCGCCGGCATGACCCGTGGTCGCGGTGGCGCGGGCGGCGGTGAAGCCGGTGGAGCCGAAGTCGGCCAGTGGCAGCGTCTGGCAGGACTGCTGGCTGGCGGCGGTGCACACCGACGGCGCCTCGACGATCCACTCGGCCGAGGTGACGTCCAGATCGGCGTCGTGCACGGACCTGGTGAACGAGCGATGGCGGGTGAGGTCCTCGAGCGTCAGCGTCACCCTCTCGTCGAGCACGGACACGGTGGCCCGCACGCGGTCACCGGCGTCGATCGTCAGCTTGATCGTGCGCGACGGCGCGGGGACGAGCTCATACCAGGCGGTGGACCGCGCACGGCCGGCCAGGGTGCAGTCGGCCTCGGTCCCGATCTGCTCCAGGGCGTTCGAGGTCTCGCTGTAGCCGCCGATCCCGACCCACGCCGACGAATACGTGGGGTCACCGGGGGTGCACATCGCCCGTGGCTGGGTCCAGGCGCCCAGCACCTTGGTGAAGGCCACCCCCGAGCGATGGATCGCGTAGCCGGCCCAATTGGCGCTCTGGCTCGTGTCGGCCGAGGCGGCGGGCGCGGCCGCCAGGGCGGGGACCGCGGCCAGCGCCAGCGCGACCGCCAGCGGAAGGCCGCGGAGTCTCACGACTGCCCCGCCGCGGCCAGGATCGCCGCCGCCTTGCCCTGCAGGTCATACAGCGTGACCTGGGTGCCGTTGGAGGTGAACGTCACCTTCCTGCCCACCTTCTCGGCGACGGCGATCGCCGCCGCGCTGCCCTGGCGGCTGTCGCCGGGCAGTCCACCGAAGCCGCCCGTGTCGTTGCCCTCGGCCAGCAGCCACCGCAGGCGGCCGTCGCGGACCTCCATCGCGATCCAGGACGCGGTGACCGAGCTCTCGCGCCCGGAGAAGCCGCCCAGGCCCGCGACGTTGGCGTCCGAGGAGAGGATCGCGTCGGAGGCGCTGCTCTGGCTTTCGACGCCGATGGTCCCGCCGCCGTGAGCGGCGACGTACTTGGACGCCGCGGTCAGGCTCGCGGTGTCGCCGCCGAACATTCCGCCGCCGCCGAAACCGCCGCGCCCGCCCACGCCGCCGCCGATCCCACCGCCGGCGGATCCGCGGCCGGCGAACCCGCGACCGACGGACCCGCGGCCCGTCGACGAAGAGGATGAGGATCCAAACAGGCTCTGGATTCGCGACTGGGATGACGCGGAGCTGCCGGCGCCCTGGGGCGCGACGCCGCCGCCGGCGGCACCGGACCCGCCCGCCCCGGCAAAGCCGCCGCCGCCCGTCGGCGGAGCGAACCCCCCGCCCGCGCCACCGTGGAAACGGAAGCCGCGGCCGCGCGAGCCACCACCGAACCCACCGGGCCCACCGCCGAAGCCGGCGGTGGCCGGGCCGCCGGCGGGGAAGGTGCTGCTGGTGGCGTGGCCCAGGGTCTCAGCCGCCCAGGTGCCGGGGGCCGCCAGCAGCGCCGCCAGGGCAACCCCGAGCAGGGCCAGACGGAACCGGCGCGACACGCCGATCGCCAGCACGACCGCGCAGACTCCGGCGACTCCGATGATGAGCGGCTTGGCCCATTCGAGGTCGCCGCCGATGTTGCCGAGCACGACCAGCTCGGTGATGGCGCCGGCCCCGATGGCCAGCGGCGCCAGGATCCGTGCGGGCAGGCCGCCGGCCAGGATCTCACCGACGCCGGCCCCGACCAGCGCGGCGGTGAACGGCGCCAGGAACGACACGTAGTAGGGATGGAAGATGCCCGAGGCGTCGCTGAACACGGCCGCCGAGACGAGGAAGGCCCCGCCCACGGCGATCAGCCAGCCGGTGCGCGGGTCGCGGCGACGCAGCCGGCTGACCACCAGGACACCCAGCCCGGCGACGACGGCGAAGCCGATCAGCCAGCCCGCCTGGTCGCCGAGGCTCGTGCCCAGCAGCCTGAAGACGCCGGTCGCGCCGCCGGAGGCTCCGCCGCCACCGCCGCCGATCGCCGCCGGCGCCCCCGCTTGACCGGTCACCCGGCCGACGCCGTTGTAGTTGAAGATCAGCGACCAGATGCTGTTGTCCGCCGTCCCGGAGATCCACGGGCGGTCGGCGGCCGGCGTCAGCGTGACCAGGATCGGCCATGCCAGCCCGACGATGGCCATGACCGCTCCGCCGGCCAGCAGCTGGCGCAGGGCGGCAATCCGGCCGCGTGGGGCCACCCACAGGTAGGCGAGCGCGATCCCGGGCACCACGAACAGGGCGACCGCCATCTTGGTCTCAAACCCGAGTCCGACGCAGAGCCCGCTGAGCACCAGCCACTTCGTGCGCCCGTCCTCGAGCGCCCGCACGGCGAACCACAGGGCGGCCACGCAGCAGAGGGTCAGCAGCTCGTCCGGATTGTTGTGACGGCTCATGGCCACCGTGATCGGCGTCAGCGCCAGCACGATCCCGGCGGCGAACCCCGCCGGGCGCCCGAACCGCCGCCGGGTCAGGTCATAGGTCAGCCCCGCGGCGGCCACGCCCATCAGCGCCTGCGGGATGAGGATGCTCAGCGGGTGGAAGCCGAAGATCCGCGCCGACAGCGCCTGCACCCACAGCGAGAGCGGCGGCTTGTCGACGGTCATCAGGCCGGTCTTGTCCAGCGAGGCGAACAGGAAGTCGTGCCAGCTGGTCGACATCGAGCGGACCGCGGCGGAGTAGAAGGTGTTCGCCCAGCCGTTGACGCTGAGGCCCCACAGGTTCAGGGCGGCCGCGATCCCGAGCACGCCGAGCAGCTCCGGCCGCGCGCGCACCGCCTGGACGACGCGCGGGGCGCTGCGCGTCGACAGCCAGCCGCCGCGCAGCGCGCCGCGATACGGAGTCGAGTCAGTGCTCATGGGGCGAGGATGGGCGGGCCGAGTGAAAGAAAGCTAAGAGCGGTCGGCATTCTCAGCTGTCTCTCAGGGCTGGTCGGGGGCGCGATGGGACTCGGTGTAGATGCCCGCCGCGACCAGCAGGCCGGCGGCGACGGCGACAAGGCTCGAAACCGAGCGGATGAGCACGGGCATGACGGGGTTCTCCTGGGACGTCGATCGTGGGCAACGTCAGCATCGGCACCCCGGCGAAGGCAACGCGAAGACGTGCCTAAGACCTACGTAGGAGGCGCCGCGTCGGCTCGTCCGGCGCCCAGCGCCTGGATCGCGCCGCGGATCGTCGGCTTCATATTCGTGACCCGTGGTGCGCCGTGCGGCGACCGGGTACGCAGCACTACAGGGCGTGTCCGCCGCGTCATCGCCCGCGAGCTCACGCCGCCCTACAGTACGAAGAACTGCGTCTGAAACCAGGAGTTTTGAACATGTCCGCCACCGAGAACAGCTTCGACGCCAAGGCCACGCTCAGCGTCGGGGACACGTCGTATGAGATCTTTCGCCTCGACGCTCTGCAGTCCAAGTTCGACGTGGCCCGACTCCCGTTCTCGCTGAAGATCCTGCTGGAGAACCTGCTGCGCAACGAGGACGGGGAATCCATCCGCGCGCGGGACATCGAGGCCCTGGCCAGCTGGAACGCCTCCGACGAGCCCTCCAAGGAGATCGCCTTCACCCCGGCCCGGGTGGTCATGCAGGACTTCACCGGCGTGCCCGCGATCGTCGACCTGGCCGCCATGCGCGACGCGATGAAGGACATGGGTGGCGATCCGGCCAAGATCAACCCGCTGGTGCCCGCCGAGCTGGTCATCGACCATTCGGTCCAGGTCGACGCGTTCGGCTCGGCGGCGGCGTTCGGGCGCAACGCCGAGCTCGAGTTCGAGCGCAACAAGGAGCGCTACGCGTTCCTGCGGTGGGGCCAGGGGGCGTTTCACAACTTTCAGGTGGTCCCGCCCGACACCGGCATCGTGCATCAGGTCAACCTCGAGTACCTGGCGCGCGTGGTGTTCGTCGACGACGAGCGCAACCTGGCCTATCCGGACACGCTGGTCGGGACCGACTCGCATACCACGATGATCAACGGCCTGGGCGTGCTCGGGTGGGGCGTCGGCGGTATCGAGGCCGAGGCGGCGATGCTCGGCCAGCCGATGTCGATGCTCATCCCCCAGGTCCTGGGCTTCGAACTGACCGGAGAGCTGGCGGAGGGCTCGACCGCGACGGATCTGGTGCTGACGGTCACGGAGATGCTGCGCGAGCGCGGCGTGGTCGGCAAGTTCGTCGAGTTCCACGGCGCCGGCCTGGCCGGGCTGCCGTTGGCCGACCGGGCGACGATCGGGAACATGTCCCCGGAGTTCGGGTCGACCTGCGCGATCTTCCCGATCGACGCTGAGACGCTGCGTTACCTGGAGTTCTCCGGCCGCCCGGCCGAGCAGATCGCCCTGGTGGAGGCCTACGCCAAGGAGCAGGGACTGTGGCACGACGAGCACTCCGAGGAGCCCACCTTCTCCGACCACATCGCGCTCGACCTGGGCGACGTGGTTCCCAGCATCGCCGGGCCCAAGCGCCCCCAGGACCGGGTCGCACTGACCGAGTCGCGCGACGCGTTCCGCATGGCGCTCGACGATCTGCTGCCCGACGACGATGACGATGAGGAGGACGAGTCGCTGGCCGACTCGTTCCCGGCGTCTGACCCGGTCTCGACCCACGTCCCCAACGGCGAGGGCCACGGTCCGCACGGCGGCACCGGCGGCGCCCAGGTGGCCGAGCGCCGCGAGGCCCGCACGCCGGTGACGCTCGAGGACGGCACCGAGACCGAGCTCGACCACGGTCACGTCGTGATCGCCGCGATCACCAGCTGCACCAACACGTCCAACCCGTCAGTGATGCTCGGCGCCGGCATCCTGGCGCGTAGCGCCGTCCAGAAGGGGCTGCGGGTCAAGCCGTGGGTCAAGACGTCGCTGGCCCCGGGCTCCAAGGTGGTCACCGAGTACCTGGACCGCGCCGGGCTGACCGAGTACCTGGACGAGCTGGGGTTCAACCTGGTGGGCTACGGATGCACGACGTGCATCGGCAACAGCGGCCCGCTGCCCCAGGAGATCTCCGACGTCGTCGGCGCCGAGGACCTGGCGGTCGTGTCGGTGCTGTCGGGCAATCGCAACTTCGAGGGCCGGATCAACCCCGACGTCAAGATGAACTACCTGGCCTCCCCGCCGCTGTGCGTCGCGTACGCGATCGCGGGGACGATGGACATCGACCTCTACGACGACCCACTGGGCGAGGACCGGCACGGCAACCCCGTGTTCCTCAAGGACATCTGGCCCGATGCCAAGGAGGTGGCCGAGACGGTGCAGGCGGCCGTGCAGTCCGACATGTTCCGCAAGAGCTACGGCGAGGTGTTCGACGGCGATGAGCGCTGGAACACGCTCGAGGTCCCGACCGGCGACGCGTTCGCCTGGGACGAACGGTCCACCTACGTGCGCCGCCCCCCGTTCTTCGAGGACCTGCCGCGCGAGCCCGAGCCGCTGGAGGACATCGTCGACGCGCGCGTGCTCGCTCGGCTCGGCGACAGCGTCACCACCGACCACATCTCGCCCGCCGGCTCGATCAAGCGCGACGGCCCCGCCGCCCAGTACCTGAACGAGAACCACGTCGAGGTCCGCGACTTCAACTCCTACGGGTCGCGCCGCGGCAACCACGAGGTGATGATGCGCGGCACCTTCGCCAACATCCGCCTGCGCAACCAGCTGGCGCCGGGAACCGAGGGCGGCGTGACCATCTACCTGGGCGGCGACGGCGACCAGGAGATGTCGATCTACGACGCGGCGATGCGCTACATCGATCAGCACGTGCCGCTGATCGTCCTGGCCGGCAAGGAGTATGGCTCGGGCTCGTCGCGCGACTGGGCCGCCAAGGGCACTCGGCTGCTCGGGGTGCGCGCGGTCATCGCCGAGAGCTTCGAGCGCATCCATCGCTCCAACCTGGTCGGGATGGGTGTGCTGCCGCTCCAGTTCAGGGAGGGCGACAGCGTCGACTCGCTGGGGCTGACCGGGCGGGAGAAGTTCACGATCACCGGCATCGCCGACGCCGACGAGGTCCCGCGCACGCTGACGGTCAAGGCCGATACCGGGCAGACCGGTGATTCTCCCTTGGAGTTCGAGGTCATCGTCCGGATCGACACGCCCAAGGAACAGCGCTACTACCACCACGGCGGGATCCTGCAGTTCGTCCTGCGCCAGCTGCTGGCCGAGTAGTCGCCGCACCCCAAAGGGCCCTTAACCACTAGATTCCTGCCCATGGCAACTCCTGAGCTGTTGCAGCGGCTGCTGCTCGCCGCCGGGCCGTCCGGTCACGAGACCGCACCGGCCCGGGTCTGGCGCGAGGGCTGCGCGGCCTTCTCCGCCGACGTCCACGTCGACAACGTCGGCTCCTCGGTGGCCCGCGTCCCCGGCACCGCCGGCGGCCCGACGCTGGCCGTCATCGGGCACATCGACGAGATCGGCGTCCACATCTCCCACATCGAGGACGACGGGCACCTGCGGTTCGGCGAGGTCGGCGGCTGGGACCCGATCATCCTCGCCGGGCAGCGGGTCACGATCACCACCCGGGGCGGAGACGTCCCCGGCGTGATCGGTCGTAAGCCGATTCACCTGATCAAGTCCGACGAGCGCGACCGGGCGCCGAAGATCAAGGACCTCCACATCGACATCGGCGCCAAGGACGGAGACGACGCTCGCGAGCTGGTGCGGGTGGGCGACGTCGGCGTGATCGCCGTCGAGCCGATCGAGCTGCCCAACGGCCGGCTGGTGTCGCGCTCGCTCGACAACCGGATCGGCTGCTTCGTCGCCGCCGAGGCGGCGCGGCTGGTGGCCGCCGACGGCGGCGCGCCCGGCGACGTGGTCGCGGTGGCGGCCGTCCAGGAGGAGACGACGTTCGCCGGCTCGCGGACCAGCGCGTACGGGCTGAAGCCCGATCTGGCCATCGTCGTCGACGTCACCTTCGCCACCGATCAGCCCGGGATCGAGCTGGGCCCGATGACCAAGCACACGCTCGACTCCGGCCCGGTCATCGCCCGCGGTACCACGCTGCACCCACGGGTGACCGACCTGCTGTACGACACCGCCGAGCAGGAGGGGATGCCGTTCACGGTGGAGTCGATCGGGCGCGCGACCGGCACCGACGCCGACGCGGTTCACGTCAGCCGCCGCGGCGTGCCGACGGGGATCGTGTCGGTTCCGCTGCGCTACATGCATTCGCCGGTGGAGCTGGTGTCGCTGGCCGACATCCAGGTCGCGGCCGAGCTCATCGCCGCCTTCGCCAAGCGGCTGGAGCCCGGCATGTCATTCGAGCGCTAGCGCGTGCGGGGGAAGGACCAGTAGTGCCGGCGCCGCTCCTGCTCCTGTTCGACATCGACGGGACGCTCGTGTGGCGCGCGTCGCTGGAGCACGCCGAGGCGCTGCTCGAGGCGATCCACGAGGTCCACGGCATCGACGCTCGCCCGGTACGGACCCGCATCTCAGTCGCGGGACGCACCGACGGGGAGATCGCGCGGATCCTCCTGCTCGAGGCCGGCGTCTCGCAGGCGTCGATCGACGAGCACGCGAGCGAGGTCGCCGAGGCCTGCGTCCGCAACTACGTACGCCTGTGTCCGCCTGACCTGTCGGACCGGCTCGTCCCCGGCATCGCCGACCTGCTCGGCTGGCTGGACGGCCACGATGACGTCCGGCTGTCGCTGGTCACCGGCAACTTCGAGGGCGTCGCACGGCTCAAGCTCAAGCGGGCCGGCATCGGCCGCCACTTCCCCGCCGGCCAGGGCGGGTTCGGCTCGGACTCCGAGGACCGTACCGTCCTGCCGCACATCGCCCGCAAGCGCGCGGGCCACGATGGCATCGAGTATCCGCGGGACCGCACCGTGGTCATCGGCGACACGCCACGCGACATCGCCTGCGCCCGCGCCGACGAGCTGCGCTGCCTGGCGGTGACCACCGGCCCCTATGAGGCGGCCGACCTGGCCGGCGCCGACGGGGTGGCGGCCGACGGCGCCGAGCTGCGCGGCCTGCTGGACGGCCTGCTCGGCGCCTGAGCACCGCCCCCGGTCCGGCGCCGCGGCCGACGGCGCCCGCGAGCCGGCCTAGTTGCGGACGAGCTTCTTGTACGTGATGCGGTGCGGGCGGTCGGCCTCGGCGCCGAGCTGCTCGTGACGGAAGCTCTCGTAGGCCTCGAAGTTGCCCTCGAACCAGCGGACCTGCGAGTCGCCCTCGAACGCGAGCACGTGGGTGGCGACGCGGTCCAGGAACCACCGATCATGGGAGACCACGACGGCGCAGCCGGCGAAGGCCAGCAGCGCCTCCTCCAGGGCCCGCAGGGTGTCGGTGTCGAGGTCGTTGGTCGGCTCGTCGAGCAGCAGCAGGTTGCCGCCGCTGCGCAGCAACTTGGCCATGTGCAGCCGGTTGCGCTCGCCGCCCGAGAGCTTGGCCACCTTGAGCTGCTGGTCTGAGCCCTTGAAGTTGAAGCCGGCCACGTAGGCGCGGCTGTTGACCGTCCGGTCCTCGCCCAGCGGGATCTGGTCGTAGCCGCCCGACACCTCTTCCCACACGGTCTTGTCCGGGTCCAGGGCATCGCGCGACTGGTCGACGTAGGCCAGCTTGACCGTATCGCCCACGCGCAGCGTGCCGGCATCGGGCTGTTCCTGGCCGGTGATCATCCGCAGCAGCGTCGTCTTGCCCGCGCCGTTGGGACCGATCACCCCGACGATCCCGGCGGGGGGCAGCTTGAAGGTCAGGTCGTCGATCAGCAGCCGGTCCCCATAGCCCTTGCGCACGCCCTCGGCCTCGACCACGACGCCGCCGAGGCGCGGGCCGGCGGGGATGTGGATCTGCACCTGGTCGAGCTTGACGTTGCGGTCCTGGGCCAGCAACGCCTCGTAGGCGTTCAGCCGGGCCTTGGGCTTGCCGCGGCGCGCCGAGGCGTTCATCCGCACCCACTCGAGCTCCTGCGCGATCGTGCGCTGGCGGCTGGACTCCTGGCGCTCCTCCTGCTTGAGGCGAATCTGCTTCTGCTCCAGCCAGCCGGTGTAGTTGCCCTGATACGGGATCCCCCGGCCGCGGTCGAGCTCGAGGATCCACCCGGCCAGGTTGTCGAGGAAGTAGCGATCGTGGGTGACGGCCACGATCGTGCCCTTGTAATCGCGCAGGTGCTGCTCCAGCCAGGCCACCGACTCGGCGTCGAGATGATTGGTGGGCTCGTCGAGCAGCAGCAGGTCGGGCTGGCGCAGCAGCAGGCGACACAGGGCGACGCGGCGCCGCTCACCGCCTGAGAGCGTGGTCACGTCCGCGTCGGCCGGCGGGCAGCGCAGGGCGTCCATCGCATACTCGAGCGTCGTGTCCAGATTCCATCCGTCGACGGCGTCGATCTGCTCCTGGACCCGGGAGAACTCGTCCGCGGTCTCCTCGGAGTAGTTCATCGACAGCTCGTTGAACCGGTCCAGGAGGTCGCGGATCTCCGCCGCGCCGTCCTCGACGTTGCCCTTCACGTCCTTGGCCGGATCGAGGTGAGGCTCCTGCTCGAGCAACCCCACCGTCGCCTTGGGCGCGAGCTGGGCCTGGCCATCGAACTCGGTGTCGATCCCGGCCATGATCTTGAGCAGGCTCGACTTGCCGGCGCCGTTGTAGCCGAGCACGCCGATCTTGGCGCCGGGATAGAACGACAGCGAGATGTCGGTGAGGACCTCCTTGTCCGGCGGGTACCGGCGGGAGAGCCTATGCGTCGTGAAGATGTACTGAGCGGACATTGCTCCTCAGCATAGGATGGCGGGCGCTCGGCAAGCCGATCGCCTGTGGAGTTGTGGAAACGGCTGACGCCGATTCCATCGGGAGTTGGCTGGCGCCAACTCCCGGCGCGGTCCCGGCTCAGAGGCCGGCGGCGGCCTTGAGCGCGTCGGCCTTGTCGGTCTTCTCCCAGGTGAAGTCGTCGTCCTCGCGCCCGAAGTGGCCGTAGGCCGCGGTCTTCTGGTAGATCGGCCGGTGCAGCTTGAGGTAGTCGCGGAACGCGCCCGGGCGCAGGTCGAAGTGCTCGCCGATGAGCTCGAGGATGCGGCCGCGGCCGATCTTCTCGGTGCCGAAGGTCTCGACCATCACCGACACGGGATGGGCCACCCCGATGGCGTAGGCGACCTGGACCTCGACCCGGTCGGCCAGTCCGGCCGCGACGACGTTCTTGGCCACGTAGCGGGCGGCGTAGGCGGCCGAGCGGTCGACCTTGGACGGGTCCTTGCCGCTGAACGCCCCGCCGCCGTGGCGGGCCATGCCGCCGTAGGTATCGACGATGATCTTGCGCCCGGTGAGGCCGCAGTCCCCCATCGGCCCGCCGATCACGAACCGACCGGTCGGGTTGACCAGGAAGCTGCGCTGCAGCGCGGCGGCGTCGTAGAGCTCGGCCGGCAGCACCGGCACCACGACGTGCTCCCACAGGTCGTCGCGGATGTGGCTCTCGGCGCCCTCGGCGTGCTGGCTGGAGATGAGCAGCTTCTCGATCGCGACCGGCCTGCCGTCGGCGTAACGCACGCTGACCTGGGTCTTGCCGTCCGGGCGCAGGTAGTCCAGCGTGCCGTCCTTGCGCACCTCGGCCAGCCGCTGCGCCAGCCGATGAGCCAGCGCGATCGGCAACGGCATCAGCTCCGCCGTCTCGTTGACGGCGTAGCCGAACATCATGCCCTGGTCGCCGGCGCCCGCGACATCGAGCTCGTCGTTGTCAGACGAGTCGGTGCGGCGCTCGAATGCGGAATCGACCCCCTGGGCGATGTCGGGCGACTGCTTGTCGATCGCGTTGATGACCGCGCACGTCTTGCAGTCGAAGCCGAACTTCGCGTCGGTGTAGCCGATGCGCTCCACCGTGGAGCGGGCGATGTCCTGGATGTCGACGTAGGTCGTGGTGGTGATCTCGCCGGAGACGACGATCAGTCCGGTGTTGACGAGCGTCTCGCAGGCGACGCGCCCGTTCGGGTCGTCGCGCAGGACCGCGTCGAGCACCCCATCGGAGATCTGGTCGGCGATCTTGTCCGGATGACCCTCGGTCACCGACTCCGAGGTGAACAGGAACTCATTTTCGGCGAAGCTCATTGATGGGGGCTTTCCTTGCTCTTGCGGGTGATCTCCAATAGATACGCGACCATCACGTCGTCCGCCCCGAATCTCAGGTGGTAGGCGTCGGAATGCTCCTCCACGCGAGCGATCTGCTCGCGTTTGGCGTTGAAAAGATCTGAGAACTCGAAGAACGAGAAATCGACCACGCGCGCCTGGTACCCGAGCCGATCAAGCAGCTCCGCCGTGCGGCGCTGGCCGATTATCGACAATTGCATCACGTACGCCTTGCCATCGTCGGCCAGCGCCTCGGGGAGCTCCCGGATCAGATGGTCCAGAAGGTTGCGGCCCCAGTAGTCCAGCGGGCGGTGGGTGGTGACCTGCTCGAACGGATCGACCGGGGTCTGATAGAGACTGGCCACGATCACGTCATAGCGCTCCTCGGGCACCCAGGGATAGAGATCCTGGGCGGCGGCGGTGACCCGGTCGGCGACGCCGTTGCGGAACGCGTTGGTCAGGGTGTTCTTGACCGAGCTGGGGTCGATGTCGATGCCGTGCACGTGGGCCGCGCCGTTGCGGGCCAGCTGGACGGTGAGCAGGCCCGAGCCACAGCCGACGTCGAGGCAGCGCTGGTGGGCGCCGATCCCCTCCCGGTACAGGTACTTCCAGATCAGGAAGCTGCCCTGCGTGGGGACGAACACCCCGCTGTCGACCTCGATCTCCGGCATGTCGAGCGGGAACATCTGCCGGCCGCGGGGGTCGGCCCACGACGGGACCGCGCGCCGGCCCGAGCCGTTGCCGTTCTCATCGCTGGGCGCGTCGGGCCGGTCGTGGCCCGGTTTGGTGTCGGTCAGCGCCGTGCGGGCCGCCTGCAGGTGCTCGGGTCGCACCCCGCAGCAGCCGCCGATGATCTGCGCGCCCTCAGAACGCCAGTTGAGCGCCAGCTGCGCGTACTCGCGGCCCTCCACTCCCGGCTCCTCGCGCCAACCGGCCGCCGACAGGTAGCCGAGGTTGGGGTAGACCCCGAGCGGCAGGTCGGTGAAGTCGCGCAGCCAGGAGAGCATCCCGGCCACGTGGTCGGGCGGGATGCAGTTGATGGCCAGCGCGCCGACCCCCATCTCTTCGAACCGCCGGGCCGCCCGGCCGAACGAGTCGCCCTCGGGGCCGCCCCAATGCTCGCCATAGACCCCGCAGACGCCATGGCGACAGCGGCGGAAGCTCAACCAGACCGGGATGCCGGTGTCCAGCAGCGCCTCGACGGTGGCATAGGTCGAGCTGCGCACCAGCGACAGCGTCTCGAGCAGGATGAGATCCGGCCGCTCCTCCTCGAATGCCCGCGAGAGCAGGGCGATGGTCTCGCGGCCGTCGGGGGTGTCGACGTCGCCGTTGAGGCTGAACGCGATCGCCACCTCGTCGGCGCGTCCGGCGTCGGTGGCCGCCTGACGGGCCAGCCCGACCGCGCGGCGGACGATGTCCATCCAGTGCACCGGCTCCGAGGAATCGGGGAGGTGGATCGAGCCCTCGCGCAGGGCGGTCGGCAGTCCCCAGGTGTTGGTGCAGATGACGTCGGCGCCGACGTCGATATAGCTGCGGTGCACCCGGGCCACGTCCTGGGGCGCGTCGAGCAGGGCGGTCAGCCCCCACACGTGCTCCTCGAGCTCGGGTCGCCCGCCGCGCACCTTGATCAGCTCGGTGCCGTTGGCGCCGTCGAGGATCACGCACTGATCGGTGGCGATCATCCTCGTCAGCCGGGCGTAGCGGTCGCCCGTGGTGGGCGCGTCAGGGCCCGCTGAGCGCGATTGCGTGGTCATCTCGACATCTCCCTCATGACTGGCATAAACGCGGGCGCCCGGTCGGGCCGGGCGCCGCTCGCAACAGCTTCGCCCTCGCCGCGCCGGTGCGCCACTCTCACACTTCCTAAACGACCTAGACTTTTGGGTAGGATGACCGACGGCGGACGCCGACATCGGCCCAAATGGAGGATATCGCGGCGATACCCCCTGTTTGGTCGGGCAACTCCGGTATAAAGGGCAGGGTCAGGACGGTCCACAGGCGGTACGTTGCCCATGGTTTGTCAGTTCACGCGTCACCCGATCACCGGCCGACCGAATTCGATTCGGTTCTCGACCATGCCGGTGGCGTCCGGGTGCTGCGCGGCGACTGCCCGGTGGTCGCCCACTACGGCTCCGCCGCGGGAGAGTTGGCGGCATGTGTAAGTGCCGTCGGCCTCGCCGATTGCTCCGACCTGACCAAGCTCCTCCTCCACGGCCCAGCGGCGCACCTGCGCCAGCTGAGCTCTCGCTTGGCCGGGACGGAGCTTGCGCCGGGTGGGGCCGTGCACAGCGGCGGCGTCTGGTGGTGCGCCGAAACCGCGGAGCGCCTGATCGTGCTCTGCGACCCCCGCCTCGGCGCGCGCCTTCATGCGGTGCTCGACGCGCGGGTGACGCGGCGGATCGCGGTGACGCTCGAGGACCACAGCAGCGACTGGGCCGCTCTGGCCGTCGTCGGCCGGCGCGCCCGGGACCTCCTGGCTCAGCTCGGCGTCTACGGGGCGACCGGCGATCCGCGTCGCGTCCCGCCCCTGACCGCACACGCCATGACGGGCGCCGACGTCCTGTGGCTTCTGGAATCCGACCGCAAGGCGCTGGCGCTCGTCCCCCGGGCAAGCGCGGCATCGGTCTGGCGCACGATCGACCAGGCCGGCCAGCCGTTCGGCGTCTGCGCGGTGGGCCAGGAGGCGTTGACGCGCTACGGGCTCAGCCGGCGGGGCGCCGACACCCTCTAGTTCCCGCGGAGGCCGGGACGCCGGCGGCGCGGGGCGCGGCGGCGTGGGCGAGCGCGGCGGCGCGGGCGGGCGGGGCCGCGCCTGATCGATGCGACCGGTCAGGCCATGGCCCGGACGACCGCTGACCAGCGGCGCCAGGACGCGGCCGCCGAGCGGGTCCTGGTCGATCTGCTCGCGCTCGAGCGCGAGGTACTGGAGCTGGACTACGTGCGGCGAGCCGATGCCATGGAGCGCGTGGCCGACGCCTCCCGCCGGCTGGGCGAGCTGACCTCCACCGACGGGATCCTGGCCCGGTCCGCGGCCGAGCTGGGCGCCGGCTCGGAGTTCGATCGCGTCCTGATCAGCGAGGTCGTCGATGGCCAGATCGTGCCCCTGACGATCTGGGCCGGCCCCGAGCAAGCCGCCGCCGAGGCCGCCCTGGCCGAGCTGGCCAAGACGCCGATGCGGCTGGAGTACCCGCTGCTCGAGCACGAGGTGGCGCGCCACCACGGCGCCGAGATCATCGCCGTCGGCCCCGCCGGTGCCCGCACCCCGGCGCCTCTGGCCCGCCAGCTGACCTGGGAGTCCTACGCGGTGGGCGCACTGACGGTCGGCGGCGAGACGATCGGCCTGCTCCACGCCGACGCGACCGCCAGCTCGCGCCCGGTCGACGGCCTGGACCGGGAAGTGGTCGCCCGCTACGTGGAGGAGCTCTCCGGGGTGTTCGAGCGTGCCGTGCTGCGCCACACGCTCGAACTGCACCGCGCCGAGCTGGGCGCCGCCGTGCACTGGCTGAGCACCCGGCTGAGCCGCCTGGAGGACGCCGGCGGGCTGGTCAGCCCCCGCTCGGCCGCCGCCGACGCTCGGCTGGCGGACTCCCTGACGCCGCGCGAGCTCGAGGTGATGCGGCTCCTGGCCCGCGGCAACACCAACTTGGCCATCGCCAACGCGCTCGTCGTGCGCGAGGGCACGGTCAAGTACCACGTCAAGAACATCCTGCGCAAGCTGGGCGCGACCAGCCGAGCCGACGCGGTGGCGCGGTACGTGCGCGCGGGCGGCGGGGAGACGGGGCGATGAGCGCGACGATCGCCGGCGAGACGCTCACAGGCCCGCTGGGCATCCACCTGCACGAGCGCTTCAGCGCAGCGGCGCTGCAGGCCCAGCGGCTGCTCGGGCTCGAGGCCGATCCGGCCGCGGCGATCGAGCCCGAGCGCCTGCGCGCGCTGATCGAGGGCCTCACGGATCTGCTCGCATCCGAGCGGCCGGGGGAGATCAGCGCCGCCGTACGCGAGCAGCAGGCATCGCTGGAACGACTGCGCACGCGCTACGACGCACGGTTCGAGGCCCTGGCCAGCGTGCACCGGGCGATCGACGAGCTGCGGCCGATCACCTCGCCCGCATCGATCCTCTCAGCGGCGCCGGCGGCGCTGTGCGGAGCATCGAAGTTCCAGCGGGTGATGGTCAGCCTGGCCGGGGACGGCCGGCTGGCCGCCGAGTCGGCTCACTTCGAGGGCGACCGCGCCGCCGCGGCCGACGTGCTGGCCCAGCTGCGCGCCGACCCGATCCGCCTCGAGCATCCGCTGATCGAGACCGAGCTGCTGCGCCGCCGCCGGGCGACGATCGTCGACGATGCCCAGGTCCACCCGCGGGTCGATCGTCGGCTGGTGGCGCTGATGGGCTGGAGCGCGTACGCGGCGGCACCGCTGGTCGTCGGCTCGCAGGTGATCGGCATGGTCCACGCCGACCGGGGCACCGGCCAGAAGCTCGACGTCCTGGACCGCGACGTGCTGTGGGAGTTCACCAGCCTGCTGGCCCAGGTCTACGAGAGCGCCAGCCTGCGGCGCACCCTGCGCCACGAGCGCGAGCAGATGCGAGAGTTCCTGGACTGGATCGGCGCGCGCTCCAGCGAGCTGACCGACGCGCCGATTCGCCTGGCGACGGTGCAGCGGCCGCCCCGCCCCGCGCTGTCGCCGCCGCCGGCGCCCACCGCCCACGGCCGCGATGACCGGGTGGTGTTCGAGGGCCTGCTGACCCGCCGGGAGCTCGACGTGCTCCGGTTGCTCGCGGACGGCAACTCCAACAAGGCGATCGCCGAGGCGCTGGTCATCTCCGACGGCACCGTCAAATTCCACGTCAACAGCATCCTGCGCAAGCTCCGGGTGGCCAACCGGGCCGAGGCGGTGTCCCGCTACCTGCGGTTGCTGGGGATGCGGTCGCCGTGACGGCGCCGCCGCGCCGGCCCCGCCGGTGATGCTGCGGATCCTGGCCGCCCTGCTGGCGCTGGTGGCGGTGGTCTGCATGTCCGTGGCGATCGTCGGCATGGTCACCGGACGGCCGGGCGATCGGGCGGGCTGGGCCCTGCGGGCGGCCGCGGTAGCCTGCTTCGGAGCGGCGGTCGCGCTCAACGCGATCGCCCACTAAAAGACGCTCTCCACCTCGCGCCACCACAACCCCCGGGCGCGCGAGGTGTCGTTTAACCCCGATGGGTCGCGCTCTGCGAACAGCCCTGCTGGTGTGTGCGCTCGCGTTTGCACTCGCGGCGCCCGCCGTCGCCACCGCCTCGGCGCCGGCGATCACCTATGGGTTGAGCGACGCCCCCGGCGCGTTCGCGCACTGTGTCGACGACCGGTTCCCGTGCTGCGACGACCCGGCCTCAGTGTGCCTGACCGGCTCGGTGGGCGGCTACTACGACAACCCGGCCTTCCAGGCGCTGACGACGCCGGCCAGCCGCCATCGCATCGGCCAGATCCGCTTCTTCGTCGACTACGACGCCGTCCAGGAGTTCAACGGCTCGACGACCTCGCCCGGCTGCGTGTACTCCCGTGCGCTGCTGCACGGCTTCTACGACGCGGCCGGCCACTGGCACCCGCCGGGTCAGAGCCTCAACGACCTGGTGGCCGGCCTGATCGAGGCGGGCAATGACCGCCTGACGCCGATGGTGGCCATCGCCGGCTACGAGAGCCCCACGGCCAAGCCGGCATGGGATCAGCCGGCGCCCGACCCGACGACGCCGGCCGGGTACTGGGCGTACCGCTGCGGCCTGCAGGGCATCCTCGACGCGGTCAGCCGGCTGCCGCCCGGAGACCAGCCCCACATCTGGGAGCCGTTCAACGAGCCCGACGCCGCCCCGATGTTCAACGGACCGGGGCGGACCGGCCCCGGGGCCTGCGACGTCAGTCCGGCCGGCGGGGCCGGCGTCGATGGCGCGGCCAAGGCCGCGTGCGAGTACGCCATCGCCGACGACGAGATCCGCCATTTCGCCGGGCATGGAGCCGATACGGTGATCGCGGGCACGTTCGCGCGCGCCTCGGTGTCCTATCTGGCCGCCTACGCCGCGCAGCTTCAGTCGACCCTGCCGGGAGCGGCGTTCCCCGCGACGTGGTCGGTCCACGACTACCGGGACGTGACCGCCTCGTTCGGGGCGCCGCTGCTGTCGGGGCTCGAGGCGTTCGACGAGGCGTTGCGAGCCGACACCGGGGGCGCCGCCCGCGCGCTGTGGATCACCGAGGCGGGCGTCGAGCTGACCGACCCAGCCGCCTTCAGCGGGTGCGCGCCCGCCCCCGGGATGCCGGAGACGCTCGGTGCGTGCGTCGACGGCCAATCCACCCGTCAGGCGGTCGCCGCGGCCAACTTCTTTGCGCTGCCCGAGGCCGGGGTCGCGGTCCCGATCACCCACCTGTTCTGGTACCAGTGGCAGGGCGTGCCCGATTGGGACTCGGGGATCCTCGACCCCGCCGGCAATCCGCGCGCGCCGTGGTGCGCCTTCTTTGGCAGCGGCGTCTGCGACGGGAGCCCCGACGCCGCATGAAGCGGATGGGCGGGCGGCCGCGTCAGCTCTCGGGCTGCCAGGCGCTCAGGACCCACAGGCCGGGCGGGACGCGGGTCACGGTGGCCAGCGACACATGCCAGGCCGGCTGCAGCCCCGCGTAGGCACCGGTGTTGGTGGCGGTGGTCTGCTCCCGGGTGACGACCGCGTACTGGTCGGGGTGGCCGCGCACGGGGCCGATGGCCTCGACGCCGCCGGAGTTGCCGATCCCGGCACGGGCGAGCGTGCCGTCGCTGTGCACCTGGGACGCCGCCAGCGTCATCGCCGCCCGGGCCTGGCCGACGCTGACCTGTGCCAGCGCCCGCAGACGGGTTGCCACCGTGGTCGCCGTCCAGTTGATGTAGGTGGTGGCGAACACCTGCACCGCCTCGACCGGCGAGCGCCAGCCGCCGGCCGCGGTCTGGGCCGGCGCGGGCGTCGCGAGCTCGTGGGTGCGGCCGGCACGCTGGGCGAGGGTCGGCGGGTGTGCGGGCGACTGTGTCGGCGTGTCAGCCGGTCGCGAGGCGACCGGATGGAGCGTGAGCCCGCAGCCGCTGAGGGCCAGGGCGGCGACCGCCGCGGCCGTCGATGCCCGGCGGGTCGAGACCACTAGAGCCCCGGCGGATGGCGGACGACGAAGCCGGCCGATTCGCGGATGAGCGGATGCCACCCGATCCCGGTGCTGCCGTCGCCGGGCCCGGCGGCGTTGTGGGTGTCCCAGCGCAGCCCGGCGACGTACATGAACACGTGGTCCGCGCTGGCGTAGATCGTCACCCAGCGGCCGGGTCCCGGCAGCCCGAATGACTCCAGCGCACCCGAGGCGGCGTCGTATTCGACCGGCAGCAGACCGCCGCCGTAGAGGAGGTGCTCGACGCTCGAGGAGCAGTCGTACGCGGGCGCGATCTCACCGAGTGGGAGGCCGTGACCCCCGCCATAGACGTAGGGCCTGCCGGCGATCTGGTTGCCGGCGGCGATGATCCCCTTGACCGCGGCGGGCGCGCCCGCGGGCGCGGCGGCCTGGCCGTCGGGCAGCAGCTGGGCGCGGGGCCCGGCGGTGGTGGGAACGCCGCCTTCCGTCGGCTGAGCCGCGCCGCAGCTGCCGGCCGCCGTCGCCGTCGGCGCCGGAGCGGTGGCGGAGGCCAGCGTTGGGGCAGGGGCCGTGGCCGGGGACTGCTCGAGCACGTTGCCGGCGCCCGACGCGGGCGGCCGCGCGATTTGGACCGGGCCCGACCACTGCCCGTCCTCGTAGGGGATGTGCAGCGCGCCGGCGAACTGCCACCACAGGTCGATCACCCGCGGCAGGCCGTCGACCGGGTCGCCGCCGAGCCCGAAATCGCGCTTGTAGGCGATCGCCGAGCGGCCGCCCCAGGTCACCCGCAGCGGCGTCATGTACGGCAGCCCGCCCATCGCGGTCGCGGTCTGGAACGTGACCCCGCCGAGCTCGGCGAAGCTGTCGGGATACCGGAGAAGGTTGGCCCCCGAGGCGCCGACGGTGCCGCTGCTGGGGTCGCCCGGACCCCCGTACTCGGTGGCCCCCACGCGGGCTCCGCCGCCGGCGGCCCCGAGCACGATCGACGCCGGGGCGGCGCTCGCGGCGCAGGACGGCGACGGGGCGGCGGGGGCGCTGAGCGCCGCCACCGCCAGCAGGCCGACGCCGGTCGTCAGCGTCGCCCCCAGGCCGCCGACGGCGAGCAGCGCGCCGGCCCGGGAGGAGCGTCGCGCGGCGGCCGAGGCGGGCATGGCGCCGACCATAGGTCCGGCGGCCCCACGTCGGTCCGAATTGGCACGGTTTTGTTGCAACTCCGGGCGGCCGCCGGTTGCTCGCGTGAGCTCGCTGAGGCGCGAAGGCTCGCTAACGTTGGTGTGTCATGCCACGGATTCTCGACGTCGAAGGTGCCCTGCTCCTGCTGGAGCTGGAGGCGCCATTCGATCAGCGGACTGTCCAGCTCGCCCGCCGCAAGATGGCCAAGCGCTGGCATCCGGACATCGCGCCGCCGGGGCGCCGCCACGAGCACCAGGTCCACCTCCAGGCGATCAACGAGGCCGCCGACGAGCTCGAGCGCCTGGCCGAGTCCTCCCGCGGGGGCAAGGTCAGCCGCAACGCCGTCAAGGCATCGGCGGCGGCCGCCCGCCGAGCCCGGGAGGACGCCGGGCGGCGCGCCTACGAGAACGAGCAGCGCCAGCGCGAGGCGGCGGCCGACCGCGCCAAGCACGATCCGTTCGGCTCGCGGGTGCCCGACCACTCGGTGGTTCACCGCTACGCCCGCTGCGTGTCCTACCCCGAGTGGGGCGTCGGGACGGTCAGCGGCATCTACTTCTCAGGCGACGAGGAGACCTCCCAGCAGTGGGCACGGGTCATGTTCGCCGTGGGTGTGCGCACGATCCCCGCCGGCTCGCTGCAGTTCGTCGACTTCTCCAAGCCGGATCCCGCCGCCGACCGGGTGGAGCGGTTCATGACCGCCGCCCAGCACGCCCTGGCCGAGGGCGACGCGGCGCTGGCCGCCCAACGGCTGGTCTACGCCCGCGACGCCGAGCCGACCAACCCGATGGTGCTGCGCCTGCTGACCGCCGCCTTCTGGCAGGCGGGCAACCTGCCGGCCGCCGCGCGCACCGTCCGCGACTGGGCCCGCATCGACACCGACCGGCCCACGCCCGAGCGCTTCGCCAGCCGCATCTATGAGGACATGGGCGCCGTGGACCTGGCCGCCGAGGCCGCCGTCCGCGCCGCCAACCGGGCCCCGGACGACGCCTCGGCCTGGGAGCGCCTGGGGCGGCTGCGGCTGCGGCTCAACGACCGGGCGGGGGCGATCAGCGCCCTGGAGCGGGCGCAGCTGGTCGGACCGTCCGTCGACGGCCTGCTCGACCTGGCGCTGGCCCACCATCTGGCGGGCGACGTCGGCGCCGAGGTCTCCGCGGCCCACGCCGCCACCCGGATCGATCCCGAGTCGTCCCGGGCCTGGTCGGTCTACGCGCACGCGCTGGCCCGCACCGACCGCCTGGCCGAGTGCGGCGCCGCCTGCCGCGAGGCGCTGTCGCTCGGCAATGACGCCGAGGTCTCACAGCTGCTGGCCCGGGTCAAGGCGGCCACGCCGCGCGGGCTGTCGGAGCGCAGCGCGGCGGCCTGAGGGCGATGGAGCCTCAGCCGCTCCCCATGGCGCTGGACGGGTGCGGGCTGGACGAGGCGGGACGCCGGGCCCAGGCCGCCCGATACGCGCAGCTGGGCGGGCTGGCGGCCTCGCTGGATCGGTCCGAGCTCGGGCTGACCGTGACGTTCGCGGCATCACCCGACGCCGCGCTGCTGGCGACGACGCTCGCGGTCGAGCGCGAGTGCTGCTCGTTTCTCGCGCTCGACTACGACCCGGAGGCGCTCCGGCTGCGGGTCGGCGTCGAGGACCCGTCTGATCGGCCGGTGCTCGATCTCATCGAGCGTGCGCTGCGCTCGGCGTCGCCCCAGGCCTGAGCAACGGCGGCTATCGAACGCGGCCCGGGTGGCTGCTGGCGGATTTCTGCGCATGCGAACGTCCCAACGGGCGTGCGCCGGCAGTTGGGTGGGGCGTTTGCCGTCGTCACGACTGCAAACGCCCCAGTGGGTCGCGGCAGCCTGTTCGGTGGGACGTTTGCCGACGGTTGAAGGTCTCGACCGCGTCAGACGCCGCCCCGCCGCGTCATCTGGCCGGGGTCAGCTGGAGGCCACGGAGCCCTCGCGCCCACACACCGGGCAGGACTCCTGAGGGCCCAGCGGGCGCCCGCCACAGGCCGGGCACTGCTCGAGGGCCTCGAGCACGCCCAAAAGCTCGCCGACGCGGCACACGAGCAGGCGCTCCTCGTCGACCTCGATCCACGCGCCCGCGGAGGCGGGGAACACGACGTGGTCGCCGGGCCGGACGGGCATCCGCACGCCCACGTGGTCCCACCAGTCCAGGCCGGGCCCAACGGCGAGCACGATCCCGTGCTGGGGCGGGGGCTCGTCGGATCCCGGCGGCACGAGCAGGCCGGAGCGTCGGACCCGATCGGGATCCAGTTCCTTGATCACGATCCGGTCAAACAGGGGCCTGAGCTGGTTACGCACCACAGAAAGGATCATAGGAGAGGCACCGACGGTCCCCGCCCAGCGGGGAACTTGGGCGGCCGGCGAGCATCCGCCGGAGGCGATACGGTCGCGCGATGCGGTTGATCGTCGCGCGCTGCTCGGTGGACTACTCGGGGCGGCTCACCACCCATCTGGCCGAGGCGATCCGCCTGCTCATGATCAAGGCCGACGGCACGTTCATGGTGTGGTCCGATCACGGGGGGTCGAGCGTCAAGCCGCTGAACTGGATGACGCCGCCGACGGTGGTCGAGGAACAGGACGGCCGGCTCGTGGTGCGCAAGCACGGCGGCTCCGCGGAGGACCGGGTCGAGGTCACGTTGCACGAGGTGCTCTCCGACGTGGCCCACGAGATGGGGTCGCCGGAGGCCGATCACGCGCTGGCCAAGGACGGCGTCGAGGCCCACCTGCAGGAGCTGCTGGCCGACGCGCCCCAGTGGTGCGGCGAGGGCTTCCGGCTGGTGCGGCGCGAGTGGCCGACGGACATCGGCCCGGTCGACCTGATGTGCCGGGACGCCGACGACCGCTGGGTGGCGGTCGAGATCAAGCGGGTCGCCGGGATCGAGGCGGTCGAGCAGCTGACCCGGTACCTGGACCGCATCCGGCTCGACCCCGCGTTCGGGGAGTGTCGCGGAGTGCTGGCCGCGCAGGCGATCAAGCCGCAGGCGCGGGTGCTGGCCGGCGCGCGGGAGATCGACTGCGTCGAGGTCGACCTGGCCGTGCTGCGCGGCGAGCGCGAGCCGGACCTGAGATTGTTCGCGGCCTGATCTCGTGGTTCCAGCCGGAACGGCTGGAACCACTCAACCCCGACAGGGAGCGCGACATGACCGACAGCGAGCCGGCCGTCCTCACCGAGCGCCGCGAGCGCGTCCTGGTGCTCACGATCAACCGTCCCGACCAGCGCAACGCGATCAACGCGGCCGTCGCCCAGGGCATCGCCGCCGCGCTGGACGAGCTCGACGCCGATGGGCAGCTCTCCGTGGGCGTGGTCACCGGCGCGGGCAAGGGCTTCAGCGCGGGAATGGACCTCAAGGCGTTCGTGACCGGCGAGCGGCCGTGGGCGGGCGACCGCGGGTTCGCCGGGATCACCCAGCGGGCGGCGGCCAAGCCGCTGATCGCCGCGGTCGAGGGGTTCGCGGTCGCCGGCGGCCTCGAGGTGGCGCTGGCCTGCGACCTGATCGTCGCCGCCAAGGGCGCGCGGCTGGGCATCCCCGAGGTCAAGCGCTCGCTGGTGGCGGCGGCCGGCGGAATGCTCCGTCTTCCCCGGATGCTGCCGCGCAACGTGGCGATGGAGCTGGCCCTGACCGGCGACCCGATGACCGCCGACCGGGCCCACGAGCTGGGGCTGGTCAACCGGCTGACCGAGCCCGGCGAGGCGCTGGACGCGGCACTCGAGCTGGCCATCGCGATCGCCCAGAACGGGCCGCTGGCCCTGGCGGCCACCAAGCGGATCCTGACCGAGTCGGCCGACTGGCCCGACTCGGAGTTCTTCGCTCGCCAGCAGGCGATCGTCGAAGCGGTGATGGCCTCCGAGGATGCCCGCGAGGGAGCGACGGCGTTCGCGGAGAAGCGCCCGCCGGTCTGGACGGGCCGCTAGCGGCGCAATCAATCACCACTGGGTCAAAAGGAGGACCCCGCCCGCCGGCAGCGGGCGGGGTCCGGTGCTCATCTAGGCCCGGCGATGCCGGGAGTCATAGGCTGGGAATGGCCAGCCGAATCCGCCGGTGGTGACGCAGTTCACCCCCTGGTCGTCGCACCAGGTCATCGTGCTGTCGAACTTCCCGATCCACGGCGTCGGTGCCTGCAGGGCCTGACTGACCTTGCCGACGTAACTCGACGCATCGTTGACGTTGCCGTACCCGTTGTAGGCCGGGAGTTCCGGATACGGGAACAGCTTGATCGACCGCACGGCCGCCGTCGCGGCGGGCGCCCCGAGCGCCGGGACCGCGTCGGTCAGGTCGCTGGTCGAGCCGCCGCCCGGGCCGCCCGGGCCGCCGGGGCCGCCACCGGTGGAGGTGGCCGGCGCGTACTGCGTCGAGACGAGCGCGTCCGGGGAGACGTGCTTCTCCGTCCACGCGACCACCGCCCCGAGTCCGTTGTACGTGTCGGGGCCGTTGCCACCGCAGTGGCCGACGCTCGGCAGCAGGTAGTACTTGGCGAACTGCTGGGTGTTCCACAGCCCACCCATCGCCTTGATCACGGCCTGGTAGTAGGCGATCGAGGTGATCGTCGGGATCGACCAGTCGGCCTCACCCTGCCACAGGATGAGCTTGCCACCGGCCCGCTGGAAGGCCCGCAGGTCGGGATCGGTCGCGTCCCAGTACGGCGCAAGCTGCTCGATCTGCTCGAAGTAGGCCTTGGTGAACGGCTCGTCGGTGACGTTCGTCGCGCCGATGTCAGTCCCGAGCTCGGGGGTCCCGAACGCGAAGTACTGCAGCCACGCGGTGATGAACGACGCGGGCGTCACGGTCCCACCCGGCGTGAGCGGGAGATTGGCGCTGGTCCCGTTGTTCCAGTTGAACTCGCTACCCAGCGAGTACCCACCCGGGTAGAGGTGCTGGCCCTGGGGATCCACCGGACCGTTCCAGATCTTCTTCACCACCGCGATCTGCGCCGGCGTCAGGCAGTTCGACGTGAGGATCGCCGAGCACTGCACCGAGTCGACGTTGAACTTCCGTGCGCAGTCGCGGTAGTCGAGCATCAGCCCGACCTTCGGGTAGCACGCGTTCATCGCCGCGTTGAGGACGATGGTCGCCTCAGGCTGGTCGAGGATCGTGCTCCCGGTGTAGTCGGGTCCGCTGTAGTTGGCGGCGTAGGTGTACTCGTGCAGCACCGAGTTGAGCTCGGTCATGATCGATGCCGGGGCACCGGCCAGGACGCCGTTGAAGTCCTTCGGATATCGCTGGACCTCGCCCAGCGCCTCGTGGCCGCCCTGAGAGCAGCCGTCGAAGTACGAATACCTCGGCGCCATCCCGTAGAAGATCTGCGCCAGCCCTTCGAGACCAGCGCGACGTCGTGGTAGGACAGGTAGGCGAACTGCACCCGCTGCAGGGCGTTGGTGTGCCAGGCGGTGCCCTGCCCGCTGTGCCCATCGTCCTCGGCGGCGAGCACGAAGTAGCCGTCGGCCAGGGGCTGGTATCCCGTGGTCTGCGGCGGGTTGATGCCGATGCTGCCGCACAGTCCTCCACACCCGACCTGCAGATAACGCTGGCGCCAGGTGCTGATCGGCAGCATGATCTCGAACCCGATGCTGGTGTTGATGTGGCCCGTGACCGCGCAGTACTCCGGCGTGCCGGGTGACGCGCTGGCGGTCTGCTGCTCAGTGATCTGGATGCTCTACCGGCCACCTCGGTGGTCTGAGCGAGCTGGGCGCAGGACATCTTGGCCGGGACGGCCGGCAGGTTGGCCAGCTCAGTGCTGCTGTCCTGGGTGTTCAGCGTCGGCATGTTGCCCTGGCTGGAGCCGCCGGGCTGGTCGTGGCTGATCGCGCGCGCCGAGCGGTGTGCTCGCAGGTGCGATGTCGTCTGGTGCGCCCACGCCGGGGCGGCCAGCGCCAGGCCCGAGCAGACGGCCGCGATCACCGCGACCAATCTGAGCATGTGCCGGCGCTGTGGGGATCGCTCACGCGATCTCTGCAAGCCCATCACCTACGTCTCCTCTCGCTTGTGGTGTGGAGAGCGGGAACGCGGTCGACTTCAGGCGCGCGCCACCGTCTCTCCTCCCTCACGGCCGCCGGCCGCTTCTGGCGGCACCGGCGAGGCGCAGTCTCGGCCTCAGTTGAAAGTCAGTCGACAGAAATCTCTAAGAGAGACCTAAGAGGCACGTCGCCGACTGGCGCGCGGGCGGTGATGCGGCTAACGTGCCGACACCGTCCGTGGACGATCAGATGGGCTGGTCATGCGATCGCTCGTGATAGAGGACGACGATGCCGTCCGATCGGCGATCCGGCGCGCGCTCCTGCTGGCGGGCTACGAGATCCTGCTGGCCGAGGACGGCCAGGACGGGCTGATGAAGGCGGGGACGCTGATGCCCGACGCGATCGTGCTCGACCTGGGCCTGCCGGTCATCGACGGGATGGAGGTGTGTCGCCGGCTGCGCCGCGCCGGGAACCGGACGCCGATCCTCATGTTGACCGCGCGCGACGCGATCGCCGACCGGGTCGATGGGCTCGAGGCCGGCGCCGACGATTATCTGGTCAAGCCCTACGACGTCCGCGAGCTGCAGGCGCGGCTGAAGGCGATCGTGCGTCGCCAGGTCGCGGGCGACGGCCAGGCGTTGCGGTTCGGCGAGCTCGAGCTCGACGTCGATGCCCACGCCATGCGCCTGCCCGGCCAGAGCGTCGAGCTGACGCGCACCGAATACCAGCTGCTCGAGCTGCTGATGCTCAACCCCCGCCGGGTGCTGAGCACGGAGCTGATCTATGACCGGGTGTGGGGCTATGACTTTCCATTACGTGGCAACGGCCTCCGGGTCTACATCGGCTATCTGCGGCGCAAGCTCGAAGCGGCCGGCACGCCGCGGCTCATCCACACCGTGCACGGCGTCGGCTACGTCCTGCGCGAGCCGTGAGCCTGCGCCGGCGGATCACGCTGGCGGCGGCCGTCGCCGTGGCCGGCGTCGCGGTGCTGCTGGCCGTGGTCGGCTACGTGTCGACGAGATCGGCGCTCACCGGCCAGGTCCGACAGGAGCTGTGGCAACGGTCGAGGTCGTTCGTCGGGGGCGGCAGCCAGCTCGGCCCGACGGCCGCGCAGGCGGACGACCGTTCGGCCTCGGAGCCCGGCGGAGGCCCGCGGGCCTGCACGTTGCCGGCCGGGCTGCTCAAGCGATCGCCGGCGACGCTGACGGTCTCGCGCGCGCTCGGCGGCACGCCGCCGTACTTCCAGTCGGTGTGCCCGGATCGCCGGGTCGTCAACGCCGACGGGGGCACCGCCGTTGCTGCCGGTCTCGACGCGGGTCGTGGAGGTCGCTCGGACCGGACGGGGCAGCTTCTACTTTGCGGCGACCGCCCACCACGTTCATGTCGAGGTCCTGACGTTCTCAGACGCGCCGGATCGCAAGGCCAACGAGATCGCGCTGTCGCTGTTGCCGGTGGACTCGGCGCTGCACGCGCTGCTGATGACCTATCTGTGGCTGATCGGCCTCGGGGTCGTGCTGGCGGGGATCGCCGGCATGCTGATCTCACGCTCGGCGCTGGCCCCGATCCGGCGGTTCTCGGCCGACATCGAGCGGGTGACCAGATCGGGGGATCGCCAGCGGCGGCTCGAGGAGACCGGCGCGGACGAGCTGCGGCAGCTGGCCTCGAGCTTCAACCACACGCTCGACGCGCTCGAGCGATCGCTCGAGTCCCAGCGCCATCTGATCGCGGACGCCTCCCACGAGCTGCGGACGCCGATGGCGGCGCTGCGCAGCAACATCCAGATCTTCCTCGACGCCGAGCTGCTGCCCGAGGAGGAGCGCCGGGACCTGCAGCAGGCGATCGTGGCCGAGCTCGACGAGCTGGCCCAGCTCGTGTCCGACGTCCTGCAGCTGGCCCGGGGATCGATGCCCACCGAACGCGTCGAGGCGGTGGAGCTGCACGAGATCGTTCATGACACCGTCGACCGGGCCCGGCGACGCGCCCCCGCGATGCAGTTCGAGCTCGAGCTCGACCCCACCGTGATCCTCAACTCCCCGGAGCGCGTGAGCCGAGCGGTGACCAACGCCATCGACAATGCCCGCAGCTGGAGCAACGAGGACGGCGTGATCGAGGTGTCGCTGCGTCACGGCGTCCTGTCCGTGCGCGACCACGGCCCGGGATTCGCCGCCGACGACCTCGAGCGCGTCTTCGATCGCTTCTACCGCTCGCCGGACGCCCGCCGCCTCCCCGGGTCCGGCCTCGGGCTGGCGATCGTCAAGCAGGCGGCAGAGGCCCACGGCGGGTTCGCGGACGCCGGCAACGCGCCCGGCGGCGGCGGGATCCTGCGGATCTCGTTCGGCCCCCTCGTGGAGGCCGGTTCGCCGGATGCAGTCGCTGGTCTGGCAGGGTCCCCGGCCCGCTAGCCGGTCTCGCCCCAGGCGGTGGCGACGACCCGGCGCGGGCCGCCGTGGTCGCGGTGCTCGCCCAGGTAGATGCCCTGCCAGGTCCCCAGCGCCGGGCGCCCGCCGGCGATCGGCAGGGTCAGCGACGGCCCGAGCAGGGCCGCCTTGATGTGGGCGGGCATGTCGTCGTCGCCCTCGAGCGTGTGGGTCCAGTACGACGCGCGCTCCGGGACGGCCTCGTTGAACCAGGTCTCGAAGTCGCGGCGAACGTCGGGCGAGGCGTTCTCGTTGAGCGTCAGCGAGGCCGAGGTGTGCTGGATGAGCAGGTGCAGCATGCCCACCCGCAGTTCGCGCAGCTCGGGCAGCGCCTGGAGGACCTCGCCGGTGACCAGATGAAAGCCGCGCTCGCGCGGCGTCAGCGTGATGGTTCGCTGGATCCAGGTCATTCCGGCAACCGCGCCACACGCATGTCGACCCGCTCGCCGCGGAACGGGACCCCCTCGCGGCGCAGCAGCCGCTGCTGGCGGCGCCCCTTGGCCAGCGACCCGTCGGCCCGGACGATGCGGTGCCAGGGGATGTCCGGGTCGTGGCACTCCGAGAGCACCGCGCCCGCGACCCGAGGGGCGCCGGGCGAGATGTCGCCGTAGGTGCGCACGAAGCCCTCCGGGGTCGCGCGCACCCGGGCGAGGATCTCAGCGGTGCGCTCGTCCCAGGTCACCGCCACAGGATCGCAGCCACGCCGCCGTCAGGGAATCAGGACGATCTTGCCCCGCGTGTGGCCCTTCTCGAGCTCGGTGTAGGCGTCGCGCACCTTCTCGAACGGGTAGATCGCGGCAATCGGGACCTCCAGATCGCCGGCGGCGATCAAGCCGGCCAGCTCGGCCAGCGTCGAGGCGCTGGCGCCGACGGCGTTGCCATCGCCCTTGACGCCGTGCTTGTTGATCGCGGCGAAATCGGCGATGGTGTCGATCCGGTCGGGCGCCACGCCCAGCTCCAGCGCCACCTCGACGTAGCCGCCGCCGACGGTGTCGATGAAGGCATCCACACCATCCGGCGCCGCGGCGCGGATGCGGTCGGCGACCCCGTCGCCGTAGGTGACCGGCACCGCGCCATGAGCCCGCAGCCAGTCGTGGTTGGCCTCGCCGGCCAGCCCGATCACGCTCGCGCCGGTGCGCGCGGCCAGCTGGACGGCGATCGAACCGACCCCGCCGGCCGCACCGGCCACCACGACTGTGTCCGCCGCGGTGAGGTTCACCGCTTCGACCGCGGCCCACGCGGTGACGCCGGCGACGAAGAGCGCGCCGGCCACCTCCCAGGGCACTTCGGCCGGCTTGGGCGTGGCGTCGGCGGCCTCGATGACCACCAGCTCGGCCTGGCTGGCGCGATTGTCGGTCCAGCCGATCACCTCATCGCCGGAGCCGAAGCCGTCGACGCCGTCGCCGACCTGCTCGACGACGCCGGCCAGGTCGCTGCCCTGACCCGATGGGAACGTCGACGGCCACTGGTCGGCCAGCAGCCCCTGGCGGATCTTGCCCTCGCCGGGGTTGATCCCGGCGGCCTTGACCCGGACCAGCAGCTGGCCCGGTCCCGGCGCCGGCGGATCGACGTCGACCACCTCGAGCACATCGACTCCGCCGTACTCGTCGTATCGAACTGCGCGTGACATCGCGAACTCCTTGATCTTGATCTCCGTGGGGTTCCGCATAGCTAACCGTATGAGGACAGGAGCTTCAATATTTGAATCTCTGAAAGACATATGCGATCGTCCTTTTCGATGGACGTCCTCACTGATCTGCTCCAGCGCTCCCGGGCGCATGGCGCGGCCTTCTGCCGCACGACCGGATATGGCGAGTGGGGACTGCGGTTCCCCGGCCGGGCGGTGCTCTCGGTGCACGCCGTACTCGAGGGCGAGGCCCACGTGTGGGCCGACGATCCGGGCGACGGACTGCGCCTGAGCCCCGGCGACGTGATGCTCGTACGCGAGGACATCGCCCACCACGTCGCGCACGCCTCCGGCGCCGCGACCGAGCCGCTGGAGAGCGTCATCGCGCCCGGCCCGGGGGTCTCGCGCCAGATCACCGTCGGTCATCCCCACCGCGGGGCAAACGCCGGCACGGTGTTCTTCTGCGGCGCCTACCTGTTCGACGGCGACCTCGCCCAGAGCCTGCTCGACGCGCTGCCGCGAACGCTCAAGCTCAGCCCGGGCGCCGGAAGCCCGCTGCGGGCGACGATGGACCTGCTGGCCGGCGAGATGCTGCGCGACGAGCCGGGGCAGCAGACCCTGCTCGATCGTCTGCTCGACGTCGCGCTGGTCCAGATCCTGCGCGAGCATTTCCGGACGCTGGCCGGGGAGGCCCCCGGCTGGTTCAGGGGATCCGCGGACGCGCGACTGGGGCCGGCGCTGCGCGCGATGCACGAGGACCCCGCTCGCGCGTGGACGGTCGGCGAGCTGGCCGAGCAGGCGATGCTGTCGCGTTCGGCGTTCGCCCGGCTGTTCACCGAGGTCGTCGGAACGGCGCCCCTGGCCTACCTCAACGAGTGGCGAATGGCGCTGGCCCGCGAGCGGCTGCGCGACTCCGACGCCCGGCTGGCCGCGATCGGCGGCTCGCTGGGCTATGCCTCGGAGTTCTCCTTCGCGGCCGCGTTCAAGCGCCATCACGGCGTGGCGCCGGGACGGTGGCGGATCCAGGCGCGCACGGTCGGCGGGGCGCGCAAGGTCGGCGGCGCGCGCGAGGTGGGCCGGGCCCGAGAGGTGGGTCGGGTGGGGACCGTGTCCTCCGCCTCCTGATAAGGTCGGCCGCTGCCGCGAAGTCCCCGCTAATCCAACGTTAACGGACGGCGCGGCGTTTGGCATGAGCTCAATCCGGCGCACCGCCCCGTTCCGCCTCGCCTTCGCCGCGGCCGTCATCGGCGCGCTGGTGGCCGCCGGGCTGCTGTGGATGGCACGGCCGTCCGACGCCTCGTCCAGCCTGGGCCAGCTCAAGTCCCAACTGGGCGCTCAGCAGGCGCGCCAGCAGACCCTGTCCGGGAGCATCGCCTCGCTGAACGGCACGATCTCCTCGCTGGACGGTCAGATCGCGCTGGTGCAGAACCGCGAGGCCACGGTCAACGCCAACCTGGCCGCCGACCGCACCAGGCTCACGCAGGTCCAGGCCGACCTGGTGGCCGAACGGACCCACCTGGCCAAGGTCCGCCACCGGTTGGCGCTGGCCAAGGAGATCCTGGGCGATCAGCTGCGCTCGTCCTACGAGTCCAGCCCGCCCGACGTGGTCAGCGTCGTGCTCGAAGCGCGGGGCTTTAGCGATCTGTTGGACCAGCTCACGTACCTGGGCATGGCCGAGCACCGCCAGCAGGCGACGATCTCGATCACCAAGCTGCTCCAGGCCGAGGCGACGGCGGCGGTCAAGCGGCTGGCCCAGCTGCAGGCCACCGATCGCAAGATCACCGCCGCGACCGCGGTCCAGGCCCGTGAGCTGGCCGGGATGAACGAACTCCTGCAGTCCCGCCAGTCCGCCCTGAGCCGAGCCCGGTCGGCCCAGCAGACGGCGCTGGCCGTCAGCCAGGAGATCGCCCACTCGCTGCGCCACCAGATCTCGCACATCGAGGCGGCGCAGGCAGCCGCGGCCGCCGCGGCCGCCGCGGCGGCGGCACAGCGGGCGGCGAACGCCAGTCCCGTGGCGATCGGCCCCACCGGCGGCTCGGGTGGCTGGGCCATCCCCTACGCGATCGTGCTGTGCGAATCGGGCGGCCAGGACCTCCCGCCCAACAGCGCCGGCGCATCGGGCTACTACCAGATCATCCCGTCGACCTGGAAGCTGTTCGGCGGGAGCGGACCGGCGGCCTACCTGGCCCCGAAATCCGAGCAGGACGCGGTGGCGACGCGGATCTGGAACGGCGGAGCCGGAGCGTCCAATTGGGTATGCGCCGGGATCGTCGGCATCCACTGACGGGCACCCGCACCACTCGCCTCAAGGTCCTGCTGGTCGCCGTCGTGCTGCTGGGAGCGCTGGGCATCCGCCTGGGCTACATCGCCGCCGAGCGCTACCACGCGATCAACGACGCCGGCACGTACAACCGGATGGCGAGCATGATCGCCAACTACGGCGACTACCACACCGGCGACAAGCCCAAGTCCGGCGCCGGCGGGTCGCGGGGGCCGACCGCGTACTTCCCACCCGCGTTCCCCTACCTGCTGGCGGCGGCCGACCTGGTCGACGGCCACGCGGCGGGCGGCAAGACGGCGGTGCCCCCCGAGCGGATCGAGATGGCGGTGCTGGGCACGATCAGCGTCGCCTTCGTCGGGCTGGTGGCGCTGGAGGCGTTCGGCGAGGGGGCCGCGTGGGCCGCCCTGGTCGTGGCCGCGTTCTATCCGGTGATGATCGAGCTGTCGGGCACGCTGGTGGCCGAGAACCTGGTGGTGACGCTCGAGCTGGCCGCGGCCTGGACGGCGTTGCGGGCGCGGCGCGCGCGATCGGGCGGGCGGGCATACCTGTGGATCGCCGCCACCGGCGTGCTGACCGGCCTGGCGGCGCTGACCCACGAGAACGCCATCCTCTACGTGATCCCGTTCGGCATCGGGGCGTGGGGCGTCGCCCGGGCGGGCCCGGCGGGGCGGGCCGGCCCGGCCGAGCGGGCGGGTCCGGGGTCAGACCGGCGCCACGCCCGGCTGCGCGCGCTGGGCGCGCCGCTCCTGCTGATCGTCTGCACCTGCCTGATGATCGCCCCGTGGACGATCCGCAACGCGGTCGAGCTGCACGCGTTCGTGCCCATCGCCGACGAGACCGGCATCACCCTGGCGGGGACCTATAACCCGGCGTCCGCCAACGACCCGCAGGTCCCGTACAAGTGGCACCTGTTCAGCCACGTGCGGTCGCTGCGCCACTTTGCCCGCGAGTCCAACCGCGACACCGAGGTCCAGCTCTCGGACCGGCTCCAGACCGCCGCGCTTGACTACATCAAGGCTCACCCGCTGGCCCCGATCGAGGCCGGGTTCGACAACACGCTGCGGATGTTCGAGATCGAGGGCACGTACGCGTGGCACGCCTCGGCCCGGGCGATCGGGCTCAAGACGACCATCGCCGGCGAGGCCATCCTCGGCTTCTGGATCGTGTGCCTGGTGGCGATCGCCGGGGCGTTCACCCGCCGGGCGCGCCGAGCTCCGTGGTGGCTGTGGCTGATGCCGATCCTGTGGTGGCTGTCGATCGTGCCGATCAACGTCGAGACACCGCGCTTCCGCGAGCCGATCGACCCGTTCCTCATCCTGCTGGCCGCCTGCGCGATCACGACCGCGCTGGAGCGGCTAGGACTGGGCGGTGCGCCAGTCCGGCGTCGTCGGCGAGCGCCCGAGCTGGCGGGCGACGACACTCAGCTGGTCCAGATGGTCCAGCGCCTGGCCTGAGCCGACGGCCACGCAGGTCAGCGGCGACTCGGCGCGGTAGACGGGCATGCCGGTGTCGGCGGCGACCATCTCCGGGAAGCCGCGGACGAGCGTGCCCCCGCCGGCGAGCAGGATGCCGTCGCGGGCGATGTCGGAGGCGAGCTCGGGCGGGGTCTGCTCGAGCGTGTCGCGGATGGCCTGGAGGATCTCGCGCAGCGGCCCGGCGATGGCGGTGCGGACCTCCTCGGAGCGCAGCTGGACCGCGGTGGGCAATCCGGTGGCCAGGTGGCGGCCGCGGACCTCGGTGACGAGCTCCTCCTGCTGGGGCACCGCCGAGCCGAGCTCGATCTTGATCGCCTCGGCCGTCCGCGAGCCGATGGCCAGCTGGTAGACCGAGCGGATGTAGTGGGCGATGGCCTCGTCCATCTCGTAGCCCCCGACACGCACCGATCGGCTGATGACGATGCCGCCCAGCGAGATGACGGCCATCTCGCTGGTCCCGCCCCCCACGTCGACGACCATCCGCCCCACCGGCTCCTCAATCGCCATCCCCGCTCCGATCGCGGCCGCGATCGGCTCCTCGATCAGATGGACGCGACGGGCGCCGGCGGCCAGCGACGCCTCCTCGACGGCCCGCTTCTCGACCTCGGTCACCCCCGAGGGCGCGCAGACGATCAGCCGTGGGTGGGCCATGCGCCGATCGATCACCTTGCGGATGAAGTAGCGCAGCATCTCCTCGGTGACCTCGAAGTCGGCGATCACGCCGTGGCGCAGCGGGCGCGTCGCGGAGATCGTCGCCGGGGTGCGGCCGATCATCCGCTCGGCATCGGCGCCGACGGCGTGGACCTCGCCGGTGGCGACGTCGGAGGCCACCACCGAGGGCTCGGACACGACGATGCCGCGACCGCCCACGTACACGAGCGTGTTGGCCGTGCCGAGGTCGATCGCCATGTCATGAACCCCGATGGGAGGCGCGAAGTGGCGCCGTGAGTTGTCGCGACGGGAGCCGTCTCTACGAAATCGGATGGGGAAAGACTGTCAAATGTTGTGCATCGGCGCGAGGGGCGCAGGCGGGCGCCCGCGCGCGACGGCGCCGTCCGGCTGCGACGAGGGCCTCAGCGCTCGCCGGGAAGCTTGCGCGGGTACTGGGAAACCGGCTGGCGCAGGTCCAGCGCGGTCGACAGGATGCGCTGCTGCTCGGTGGCGTGGGCGATCGGATAGCCCTCGCCCGAGGCGGCCCGCTCGGGCCGGCCGATGTAGCCGAACTGGAGGTGCTCGGGCAGGACCTGGAGCAGGCGCGGGGACATGAAGGCGCGGGCTCCCATGTTGCGCGGCTCCTCCTGGACCCAGACGACCTCGTGCAGCTTGGGATAGGTGTTGACGAGCTCGAGCAGCTCGGACTGGGGGAACGGATACAACAGCTCGACGCGGCCGATGGCCACCCCCGGGTTCTCCTCCCGCGCCTTGTTGGCAAGCAGGTCGTAGTAGATCTTGCCGGTGCACAGGACCAGGCGGGTCGCCTCGGCCGGGTCGACCGCGGGGTCGGCCAGCACCGGTTGGAAGCGGCCGCCGACCAGCGCGTCGACCGAGCTGGCCGCCTGGGGCAGTCGGAGCAGGCTCTTGGGGGTCATGATCACCAGCGGGCGCTGCTTGGCGATCCGCGCCTGACGGCGCAGCAGGTGGAAGTACTGGGCCGGGGTGGTGGGGTTGGCAACCCGGATGTTGCCCTCGGCGGCGAGCTGAAGGAAGCGCTCCAGCCGAGCCGAGGAGTGCTCGGGGCCCGACCCCTCGTAGGCGTGGGGCAGCAGCAGCGTCAGCCGGCTGGTCTGCCCCCACTTGGCCAGGCCGGAGGTGATGAACTGGTCGACGATCACCTGGGCGCCGTTGACGAAGTCGCCGAACTGGGCCTCCCACAGCACCAGCGTCTCCGGGCCCTCCTGGGAGTAGCCGTACTCGAAGCCGACGCAGGCCATCTCCGACAGCGGGCTGTTGTGCAGCTCCATCGGGGCCAGCGCGCCCGGCAGGTGCTGCATGGCGCAGTGCTCCTGACCGGTCTTGGGGTCGTGGAGCACCAGGTGGCGCTGGCTGAACGTGCCGCGCTCGGTGTCCTGGCCGGTGAGGCGGATCGGAATCCCCTCGGTCAGCAGGGATGCGAACGCGAGCGCCTCAGCGTGCGCCCACACGATCCCGGGGGCCGCGCCGGCATCGAACGCCTCGCGACGCTGCTCGAGCTGCTTGACCAGCTTGGGATGGATGGTGAAGCCGTCCGGGACGGTGAGGAGCTCCTCGTTGAGGACCCGCAGGCGATCGGGGGCGACGGCCGTCCGGACCTCCGGCGACGGAGTGCGATCGAGCTGGTACTCGCCGGTCGCGTGCTCGACGTCCTTGGCGGAGGCGATGCGCTCCTTGAGCTGCTGGTGGGAGTCGGCCAGCACCGCCCACACCTGGTCGGTCATCTCGGTGGACTCCTGCTCGGTGACGATCCCCTGGTCGACCAGCTGGCGGGCGAACAGCTCGCGCACGGACGGGTGCTTCTTGATGACCTGGTACATCTCGGGCTGCGTGTACGCCGGCTCGTCGGCCTCGTTGTGGCCGAAGCGGCGATAACCGATCAGGTCGATGAGTACGTCATGGCCGAACTCCTGGCGGAAGGCGAAGGCCAGCCGGACCGCGCTGATGCAGGCGGCCACATCGTCGGCGTTGACGTGGATGATGGGGACGTCGAAGCCCTTGGCCAGATCCGACGCGTAGGTGGTCGAGCGGGCGTCGTCGGGATCGGTGGTGAAGCCGACCTGGTTGTTCTGGATGAGATGGACGGTGCCGCCAACGGTGTAGCCGTCGAGCGCCTGGAGGTTGAGCGTCTCGGCGACGACCCCCTGCCCGGGGAAGGCGGCGTCGCCGTGGAGGATGACCGGGATCGCGGCGTTGGTGTCCTGATGGGCGTGCGGACCCTGGCGGGTGGTCTGGGCCGCCCGGGTGGCGCCCGCGGCGACGGGCGCGACGAACTCCAGGTGCGACGGGTTGGACTCCAGGCGAACGATGATCGACTCGCCGCCCGACAGCTGATAGGAGCCCTGAGCGCCGTGGTGGTACTTGACGTCGCCGGTGCCGCCCTGGGGCAGGGTGGTGATCGGCTCGAGCGTCGAGGAGCCCTCGAACTCGGCGAAGATCGAGTCGTAGGGGCGGCCGAGGTTATGGGCCAGCACGTTGAGCCGGCCCCGGTGGGCCATGCCGATGACCACCTCACGGGCGCCGCGGGTGGCCGACAGCTGGGTCAGCTCGTCGAGCATCGGGACCGTCATGTCAAGGCCCTCGACGCTGAACTGCTTCTGGCCGAGATAGGCCTTGTGCATGAAGCGCTCGAACGCGTCGACCTCGGTCAGCCGCTTGAGCAGCGCCTTCTGCTCATCGATGGTCAGCGGCCGGCGGAACTCCCCGGACTCGATCGCCTCGCGCAGCCACAGCCGCTGGCGATGAGAGGCGATGTGCTCGATCTCGTAGGCGATCGTGCCGCAGTAGGTCTCGCGCAGGTGCGGCAGCGCGTCGGCGAGCGTGGCGCCGGGGACGTACATCCGCAGGATCTTGGCCGGGATCTGGGCCATCAGCTCGGGGGTGAGGCCCAGCGGTCCCGGATCGAGCGCCGGGTCGCCCTCGGACTCGCGGCCCAGCGGGTCGAGCTTGGCGGCCAGGTGGCCGTGGGTGCGGTGGGCCTTGAGCAGCGAGGTGGCCGCCTGGACGGCCTGCATGATCACCTCGTCGTGCTGCTGGGCGGGCTCGCCGGCGGTCGGGGCGATGGCCGCCGCGGCGGTGGCCGCCGGAGCCGGCGGCGGGGGCAGCTCGGGCAGTTCGACGCCGAGGTCGGCGAAGACCCGCTCATAGAAGCTGTCCTCGCCCTGGAGGAGAGCCTCGATCTTCTGCAGGAAGCGGCCGGACTCGGCGCCCTGGATGATCCGATGGTCGTAGGTGGAGGTCATCGTCATGACCTTCTGCGCCCCGATCATCGGCCCGACCCGCTCCAGGCCGACCGGGTAGGCGATCGACCCGGTGGCCACGATCGTGCCCTGGCCGGTCATCAGCCGCGGCACCGAGGCGACGGTGCCGATCCCGCCCGGGTTGGTGAGCGAGACGTTGGCGCCCTGGAGGTCGTCGGCGCTCAGCGTGTTGGTGCGGGCCTTCTCCACCAGCGCGTTGTAGGCGTCGAGGAACGCCTGGAAGCTGAGGCGGCCGGCGTCGCGGATGACCGGGACCATCAGCGTGCGCGACCCATCCTTCTTCTCCACGTCGACGGCGAGGCCGAGGTTGACGGCGCCGTCGTCGTGGCGGTAGGGCTTGCCGTCGACGGCCGAGAAGTGGTGGGCCATCACCGGCATGTCACCGGTGGCGACCCGGGCGATGGCGTAGGCGATCAGGTGGGTGAAGGAGACCTTCTGGCCGGCATTCTTGAGCTGCTTGCGCCGCGCGTCCAGGGTGGTGACGGTCAGGGTGCGGAAGGAGGTCGCCGTCGGGATCGAGCGGCTCTCGTCCATGTAGCGCGCCAGCACCGCGGCGCTGCCCTTGATCAGCTGAGCCTCGGCGGGCGCCGCGGCCGGCGTGGATGCGGCGGCGGGTGACGGGGTGGGTGAGGATCCGTTTCCGACCGCCAGGACGTCGGCCTTGGTGATCCGCCCGCCCCGGGCGCTGCCCTGCACGCCGGTCAGGTCGACGCCCTCGGACGCGGCGACGCGGCGAGCGACCGGCGAGGCGTTGGCCGACCCGTTGGCGGCGAGGGCGCTCGGCGCGGCGGCCTGTGGGTCGCCGTCGGCGGCCGGAGCGGCAGGAGCGGACGGAGCAGAGGCAGGAGCGGCGGCGCCGGCGGCGATCCGGCCGATCACCTGGCCGACGGTGACCGTCTCGCCGTCCTGAGCGAGGATCTCCGTGATCGTGCCGGATACGGGCGCGGGCAGCTCCATGTCGACCTTGTCCGTCGAGATCTCGACGACGGTGTCGCCGTCGGAGACCGGGTCGCCGACCTTGACCGACCACTCGAGGATCGTCCCCTCGGTCACCGACTCGCCGCCGGTGGGGGTGACGATGTCGACGACGGTCTGGCCGGACGCCTGCTCGCTCGCCGCGACGCCCTCGGCCTCGGTGCTCGCCCCGGCGACGGCCTCGCCCGCCGTGACCGGCGGCGACTCGCCGGAGACCGGCGTCTCCGTGACCGGCGCGACCGCGCCGTTGGGGGCGGCGCCGTTGCCGTTGGTGGCGATCTCGGCCAGCAGGGCACCGACGGCGACGGTGTCGCCCTCGGCGGCGTGAAGCTTGACGATCGTCCCCGAAACCGGCGCCGGAACCTCGGCGTCGACCTTGTCCGTGGAGATCTCGACGATCGTCTCGTCGGCGGTGACCGCGTCGCCCTCGCGCTTGTGCCATTCGAGCACGGTGCCCTCGGCGACGGAGTCGCCCATGGCCGGCATGACGACCTGAACAGTGCTGGTATCGACCGCCATCAGTCTTTCGTTCACTCTACTGCGTCGCCGCCGCACGCCTGCGGTCTGCAATCACGAACCCAATGCTTCCGGCGAACGGCCCCAGACCGCCGATCACCGCCACCGTGACCGCCAGCCAGTAGGGGATGACGCGGCGCCGGGCGGCGTCGATGCACAGCAGCGACATCCCGATCCAGATCACGCCGTGACTGAGACCGAGGATGAACGTCGCGGGCTGCGGACTGTGCAGGACGAAGGCGCAGACCAGCAGGCCGAGGTAGATCGTCGAGTGAGCGAAGGACGCCACCTCCAGCCGCCGGAAGGTGATCAAGCGCATCAGCTCACCGGCGACACCAGCTCGGCCAGCCGCCGCAGGGGAGCGTCGGCCTGCTCGGGCCAGCGAGACACGTCGGCGGGCCACCAGGCGAACTCGTCGTGCTCGGAATCCGGGGTGACGGTGGCGTCGTCGCCCAGCCAGGCCTGACCCACCAGCGACACCAGCCCGCTGGGCAGCTTGACCAGGGCCTCGACGGTGAGCCGCCGCGGCGCCACCGACCATTCCTCGTCGAGCTCGCGGACCAGCGTATGCGCGGGGTTCTCCCCCACCTCGACCGAGCCGGCCGCTCCGAGAGCCCACCGCTCGGCCCACGTGGCCAGCCAGGCGGCCCGGCGCCCGGCCAGCCAGCTCCCGTCGGGCGAGCGGACGACGCACACGGCGGAGAGGCTCTGCATCGCGTCGCCCGGCAGCAGCCGGATCGCCCAGCGCACGGGCTCGCAGCGGAGGCGGAGCTTGCCGTCCGCCGTGTCGAAGCCGACCAGCCGAGCGGCCAGGCCGTCATGGCTGGGGCTGCCCCGCCCCCGCAGCTCGGCCAGCTGGCGGTCGGCCTCGTCGACCACGGCCGGAGGCAGCGGGAAGGGCTCGTCGGTCCAGCTGACCTCGACGTCGGCCGGTTGCCACGGACCGCGGGCGAGAATGCCGGGCTCAAGGGTCATCGCCGCAACGGTACCTGCGAATTGTCGACTCGCGGCACTAGGCTCCCGCGAGTGAACGCGGCCGCGCGGCGCCTGAAGCACTGGGGCTGGGGGTTCGAGGACGAGCAGCCGACCCCCGGACAGGTTCGGGACGCCGCCGCGTTCCTGGCCCAGACGCTGGGCTTCGGCTCCGCCGAGCCCGAGTCCCCGGTGCCCCTGTCGGAGGTGACCCTGCCCGCGCCGCGGCTGGCCCCGCCGCCCGCGCTGGCGCCGATCTGCGCCACCGACACCTACGAGCGGGCACGCCACGCCCAGGGCGCTTCCTACCGCGATGTCGTGCGCGGCTTCCGCGGACGGTTCGACCACCCGCCGGACGTCGTGGCCCACCCGCGCGACGAGTCCGAGGTGGGGGCGGTCCTGGACTGGGCGATCGGCGCCGGCGCGGCGGTGATCCCGTTCGGCGGGGGCACGGGCGTGGTCGGCGGCATCGAGCCGGCGGTCGACGCCGACCGGTTCTCCGGGACGGTGACCATCGACATGGGCGCGCTGGACCGGGTACTGGAGGTCGACCCGGTTTCGGGCGCGGCCCGGATCCAGGCGGGGGCGACCGGCCCGGTACTCGAGGACCAGTTGCGCGCTCACGACCTCACGCTGCGCCACTTCCCGCAGTCCTTTCAGTTCGCGACGCTCGGCGGCATGATCGCCACCCGCGCCGGCGGGCACTTCGCGACCGTGTACACCCACATCGAGGACCTCGTCGAGTCCGTGCGGGCGCTGACCCCGGTCGGCGTGTGGGAGTCGCGGCGGGTGCCCGGCTCGGGCGCCGGCATCTCACCTGACCGGTTGCTGTCCGGCTCGGAGGGAACGTTGGGGATCATCACCGAGGCCTGGGTCCGGGTCCGCCCCCGTCCGCGCTCGCGCGCGAGCGCGGACGTGCGCTTCGCCGGCTTCGCCGCCGGGGTCGACGCGGCCCGCGCCCTGGCCCAGTCCGGCCTGCACCCGGCCAACTGCCGTCTGATCGACGCCGCCGAGGCGCGGCTGACCGGCGCCGGGGACGGCACCCACGCGTTGCTGGTGCTCGGCTTCGAATCGCCGGCACTGGCGGTCGACGGCCCGCTGGCCCAGGCGCTCGAGTGCTGTGCCGAGCACGGCGGCAGCTGGGACCCGCCGCGCGAGCCCGCCGCCGCTGGCGAGCGCAACGCGGCCAGCGGCAGCTGGCGCGAGGCGTTCCTGCGGGCGCCCTACCTGCGCGACACGTTCGTGGCGATGGGGGTGCTGTCCGAGACGTTCGAGACCGCGATCACGTGGGAGCGCTTCCCCGCGCTGCACGCGCGGGTGCTCGAAGCGACGACGGCGGCGGTGCGCGACGCCTGCGGCGCCGGGTCGGTCACGTGCCGCTTCACCCACATTTACCCGGACGGCCCCGCGCCGTACTACACCGTGCTGGCCCCGGCCCGCCGCGGGGCCGAGCTCGACCAGTGGGCGCAGATCAAGCGCGCCGCCGCCGACGCCGTCCTGGCCGGCGGGGGCACCATCACCCACCATCACGCGGTGGGCCGCGATCACCGGCCGTGGTATGACCGTCAGCGCCCGGAGCCGTTTGCGCTCGCGCTGCGCGCGGCCAAGGCCGCGCTGGACCCGGCGGGCGCGCTCAACCCGGGGGTGCTGCTGGACCCGTAGTGGAGCGGCCACCCCCACCCAGGCGCTCGCGCAGCGCCCGCGCCGCCGGCGCATCCTGGGCCGAGAGCCGGCCCAGCAGCTCCAGCCAGCCGGGATTGCAGGCGACGGCCGCCCGCAGATGGGCCACCGCGCCGTCCATGTCGCCGCCGTGAGCGGCGCCCAGCCCGGCCCAGAAGCGCAGCTCATCGGCGTCCGGCGCCTGCTCGGCGGCGGCCACGTACAGCGGGGCGGCCTCATCGTGGCGCCCGGCGGCGACGCACTCGTCCGCGCGGCCGGCCAGGCGATAGGCCCCGTGCAGGGCGAACAGCCGGGCCAGCTCGGCGAGCGGGTCCGGATCGTCCTCGACCCGCAGCGAGACCACGGTGTCCCAGGAGTCGCCGCTCGCCGGCACGACGAGGATGGCCGCGGACTGGCGTCCGCGCAGGTCGCCGCCCTGCGCCTCGGCCGCGTCCAGCGCCGCCAGCAGGCGGTCGGCGAGGTCACCGGTGGCCGCGGCGTAGGCATCGAGCATCGCCGGCCACACCGTCGCGCGGGCCATGATGTTGGCCTGGCAGGAGACGCCCTCGCCCTGGACGTCGCCGGCGAAGGCCATGCAGCCCTCGCCGGTGCGAGCGGCAACCGTTCCGTGGGCGTCGACGATGGCCACCTGGCGCGAGGCCCGATGGGGATCCCGGGCCACCAGCTCCTGGAGCGCCTCGGGCGCGCTGGCCCCCGCGGCGAGCAGGTCGAGACCCCGGGGCCCGTAGGCGACCTCGACGTTGGCCTGGGTGGCCACGGCGCCGACGCCCGGCCGAGCCCAGGGGACGATCGGGCCGACGCCGAACCAGTGCGACTGGACCGCGACGCCCAGCTCTCCGGTGACCGGATCGCGGGCGACGATCGAATAGGTCATGCGGCAAGCGTACGGTTGAACCGGCGCAGGGCCACCGGCACGCAGATGGCCAGCAGCAGCAGGCACCAGAACGCCATGGCCAGCTCAGGATGATCGAGCGGCCAGGAGCCGCTCGACGTCCAGCCCGGCGTCGTCAGCTCCCGGACGCTGGCCACCAGCGCCGAGATCGGGTCCCACTGGGCGATCGTGCGCGGGATCAGCGCCATCCCGGCGATGGGCACGAACGTGCCGGCCAGGAAGCTGAGCGGGAAGATCACGATGAAGCCGACACCCTGCATCGCGTCGGGCGAGCGCACGAGCATCCCCGCCAGGACGCCGGCCCAGGTGAACGCCAGCATTCCCAGGATGACCAGACCGAGCAGCTCGAAGCCGTGACCGAGGGTCAGCTGGGGGTTCCAGCCCAGTGCCAGGCCGAAGGCGACCACGATCACCATGCCCAGGACCTGCTCGCAGAACTGGCCCATCACCTGGCCGCTGATGATCGACAGGCGGCTGATCGGCATCGACCGGAAGCGATCGATCACGCCCTCGGTCATGTCGTTGGAGGTGGCCACCCCGGCGCCGATGATCCCGAAGGCCAGCGACTGGCCGATGATCCCGGGGAACAGGTAGTCCTTGTAGTTCACCCCGTGCACGTGGATGGCGGAGCCGAACACGTACAGGAACAGCAGGATGAAGACGATCGGCTGGATCGTGACGTCGAGCAGGCGCTCGGGGACCCGCGGGATGGCCCGCAGGCTGCGCCCGGTCAGCAGCCCCGTGTCGCGCACGAACTCCAGCGGTCCAGCGTGATGGCGGGTTCTGACGGGTTGTCTCGAGGTGGCGGCGACGGCGCTCATGCGGCGGCCTCCTGTCGTTCGGGTTCCGGCGTGGCCGCGGCATGGCCGGTCAGCGCCAGGAACGCATCGTCGAGTGTCGGGCGGCGCAGGGCGATCTCGTCGACGCCGATGCCGGAGTCCGAGACGACGTCGGCGACGCGCGCAAGGTCGACCGCCTCGCCCGGCGCCGGGATCGAGATGGTGCGCTGCTCGGGCAGCCGGGTCAGCTCGAAGCGCTCCCACAGCAGCTCGCTCAGGGCCTCGAACCCCTCGGTGTCGGCGGCGATGACGTCGACCCGCTGCTGGCCCACCTGGGTCTTGAGCTGGGTCGGGGTCCCCGACGCGACCGAGCGGCCGCGATCGATGAGCACCACGCGGTCGGCCAGCGCGTCGGCCTCCTCCAGGTACTGGGTGGTCAGCAGCAGGGTGACGCCGTCGGCGACCAGCTCGCGGATCGTGGACCACACCACCTGCCGGCTGCGCGGGTCGAGTCCCGCGGTCGGCTCGTCGAGCACGAGCACGTAGGGACGGTCGATGAGGCCCGCGGCCAGGTCGACGCGACGGCGCTCGCCGCCGGACAGGTTCTTGACCAGCCGGTCGCGGAACGTCCCGATGTCGAAGCGATCGATGAGCTCGTCGGCGATGCGGCGGGCCTCAGCGGCGCCGCGATCGCGCAGGCGCCCCATGAGGATCAGGTTCTCCCGGGCGGTCAGGTTCTTGTCCAGCGCGGCGAACTGCCCGGTGAGCGAGATCAGCTCCCGCACCCGAGCGGCGTCGCCGACCACGTCGTGGCCGCCGACGGCGGCGGTGCCCCCGTCGGGGTGCAGCAGGGTGGCCAGCATGCGCACCGTGGTCGTCTTGCCCGCTCCGTTGGGCCCCAGCAACGAGACGACGGTGCCCTCCTGGACCTCGAAGTCCAGGTTCTCGACGGCGACGAAATCGCCGAACCGTTTGGTCAGACCGTGGGTATGGATGGCGCTTTCTGTCATGGGCCGTAAATGTACAGAGACTGAAAGAATTCTGCAAGTGAATTTTCGTTGGTAGTCTTGACCCGACCGCCGTGGCCCCGAAGGACCCCAATTCCAGCGACACCACTCCGCCTGGGCTCGAGGAGGACTGGCTGGAGCGGACGCTCGGCAACGACGTGCTCGACCGCCTCATCTCCGAGGAGATGGGCGAGAAGCTGGCCGAGGTGATGCGGATCACCCGGCGCGCCCAGGAGACCTGGTATCGCAGCCACCATCCCGACGAGGGCCTGCGCGAGCGCAAGCGGCGCCTGACCCGGCAGCTCATCTCCGACGCGGCGACCGCGCTGTTCGCCACCCGCGGCTTCGACAACGTCAAGGTCTCGGAGGTCGCCGACCGCGTCGGAGTGTCGGAGAAGACCATTTACAACTATTTCCCGACCAAGGAGTCGCTCGTCCTCGACACCGCTGACGAGGCCGTCGAGCGGATGGCCCGGGCACTGCGCGAGCGCCGTCCCGGCGAGTCGCTGAGCGACGCGGTCGTCCGGGCGATCGAGAGCGACACCGCCCGGTTCGAGAACATCCCCAACGAGCTGGTCGAGTTCATGCCGATGTTCGGCGCGATGATCGAGTCCACCCCGGCGCTGCACGCCGCCTGGCTGGAGCTCCACGAGCGGCTGGCCACGGTCGCCCGCGACGAGCTGGCCGCCCAGGCCGGGGTCGACCCCCGCGACCCGGAGCCGACCGCCGCCGGTCGCGCGCTGGCCGGCCTGGCCGAGGTGGCGATGCAGTCGCGGATCCGCCACATCCAGGACGGCCTGCGCGGCGAGGCGCTGCGCCAGGTGGTCCGCAGCGATCTGGAGCGTGCCGCCCGCCTGCTGGAGACTGGGCTGTGGTCGTTGAACCTGCCCCGCAGCGCGCGGGCCAAGAACCAGGCGATCGAGGCCGCCCGGGCGGCCGATGACGCGCGGGTCCAGGTGATGAAGGCCATGCGCCAGGCGCGGGCCGCGTGGGAGGAGGTGCGCCGGGAACGCGCGCGCAAGGAGCTCCGCGGCCCCGGCCGGCGCCCGTGACGGTGGTCGCGGTGCTGGGGGCCGGTGGTGTCGGCGGGTTCGTGGCGGCGGCGCTGGCCCGCGCCGGGACCGACGTCGTCATCGTCGCCCGCGAGTCGACGGCGGCGCAGCTGAACGCCGACGGGCTGCGCGTGGCCAGCCGGGTGCTGGGCGACTTCGCCGTCCGCGTGCCGGCGGTCGCCGAGCTGACCGGCAACGCCGGCGTCCTGCTGGTCGCCACCAAGGCGACCGGACTGGGCGACGCGCTGGGCCGGGTGGGGACTGCGCCCGGCCTGGTGGTTCCGCTGCTCAACGGCATCGACCACCTCGAGGTGCTGCGCGACCGCTTCGGCGCCGACCGCGTCGCCGCCGGCGTGATCCGGATCGAGTCAGACCGGCCGGCGACCGGCGAGATCATCCAGACCAGCCCCGGCTGCCGCATCGACATGGCCAGCGGCCGGTCCGAGCTGGCGCCGGCGCTGCGCGAGCTGGCCGGGTTGCTGGCGCTGGCGGGCATCGAGGCCCGGATCGGCGACAGCGAGCGTCAGGTCATGTGGTCAAAGCTCGCCCGGCTGTGTGCCCTGGCGCTGACGACCAGCGCCGCGGATCGCCCGATCGGGTTCGTGCGCGCGGATCCGCGCTGGCGCTCGGCGCTCGCGGGAGCGGTCAACGAGACGATCGCCGTGGCCAACGCGGACGGCGCCGACCTGGCCGCCGCGGGCACGCTGGCCGAGCTCGACGCCGCCCACGCCGAGCTGGGCTCCTCGATGCAGCGCGACATCGCCGCCGGGCGGCCGACCGAGCTCGACGCGATCGCCGGCGCGGTGCTGCGCGCCGCGCAGCGCCACCGGTTGCGCTGCCCGACGGTCCAGTGGCTGGCCGAGCGGGTGGCCCTGAAAATCGGTGCGCGGCTCTCAGGCCCCGAGATTCGCTAGGGAAATCGCGCCGGCGGTTTTCCCCATCTCGAGGGTGGCCGTGTTCCTAGAGCGGCGGGCGGATCGGCTGGGCCGGGCCCTCGACGTAGACGGGCTCGCCGATCTCCTCGGAGGCCACGGCGTCGACCACCTCTTCCTCCTGGACCTCGCCGGCGCCATCGTGCTGGCCGTCGCAGAGGACGCGGAAGTTGCCGGTGCCCCCGCCGTCGGCCTGGAGCACGATGCCGGGGAGGATCTCCTCGCCCTCCTCCAGGCCGAGGCGCTCGATGTCGAACAGCGCCATCCCGATGCCCCAGCTGTTGTGATCGGGATTCTCGCGGTCGTGAGCGGCCACGCCCTGCGCGAAGCGCTGCAGCAGCTTGGCCATCGTGGCGTTGTCGACCATCCCCGCTCAGCCCCGCTCGATGATCTCGATCCGGTAGCCGTCGGGGTCGCGCACGAAGCACAGCCGGTTGCCGCCGGCGCGGATCGTGTAGGGCGGCCGCTCGGGCTCGATGCCCTGGTCAGCCAGTTTGGCCAGCGTGCGGTCGAGCTCGGCGGTGGTGATGGCGATGTGCCCGTAGCCGGTGCCGATCTCGTAGGGCTCGTCGCGACCGATGTTGTAGGTCAGCTCCAGCCGCGGCTCGTCGCCGTCCTCGGGCAGGTTCATGAAGACGTTGATCGCCTCGTCGCGGATCGGTGCGCGGCGGATCTCCGCGAAGCCCAGGGCGCCGTAGAAGGCGACCGAGCGGTCGATATCGGTGATCCGGTAGCAGGTGTGAATCAGGCTCATGTTCGCGTCACACCTTACCCCGATACGCTCTTGAGAATGATCGTGGAGCGTTCGATGAGCGACGGCTGGCTGTCGAACACCTACGTGGTGGCCGACGAGCCGGGGGGCAGCGCCGTCCTGATCGATGCCGGCGGCCCGCTGGAACCGCTGCTCGACGTCGTGCGCCGTGGCCAGCTGACGCTGACCCACGTGCTGCTGACCCATCACCACCACGACCACGTGGCCGAGCTGGACGCGGTCCGGGCTCAGTTCCCGGACGCGCCGGTGCTCATCCACGAGCTCGAGCGCGAGCAGGTGCCGCAGGCCACTGGCACCATGGCACCCGGCCAGACGATCGAGACCGGCGCGCTGGCGATCGAGCCGATCCACACGCCCGGCCACACCGCGGGGATGCTCTCCCTGCTGGTCGACGGGACCGACGTGTTCACCGGCGACACCCTGTTCAAGGGCTCGGTCGGCGGGGTGCGGGCGCCCGGCCACACCACCTACGCCGACCTGAGGTCCTCGATCATGGACAAGCTGCTGGCGCTGCCGCCGCAGACGCGGATCCATCCCGGCCACACCGACCCGACCACGGTGGCCGACGAGCTCGAGCACAACCGGTTCGTCCGGATCTGGCGCGGCGTGGACTCCGAGGGCACCGACTCGTGCACGGCGATGGGCGAGCCGGCGACGCTGATCCTGCTCGGCGACGACTACGACGGCGGCCACAAGGCCTGGGTGCGATGGCCCGACGGGTCTGACGACATCGTCCCCGGCTCGCAGGTGACAACCACCCCTCCCACCGGCTGACGGGAGCCGTGCCCAAGGACAGGATCCCCACATCCCGGGTGGGACGGACGGCCCGGATCGGGGGGCTCGCAGCCGGTCAGGTCATCAGGGAGGCGGGCACCCGCGCCGCCAACGTGGCCCGATCGCCCGAGGGCCGGCAGGTCGCCCTCGAGCGCCGCCAGCTCGACGCCGCCGAGCAGATCGTCACCGCCCTGGGCACGATGAAGGGCGCCGCCATGAAGGTCGGGCAGGTGCTGTCGTTCCTGGACGTCGGGATGGTGCCCGAGGAGTACCGGGAGGAGTTCCAGCGCAAGCTGGCGGTCCTGCGCGACGCGGCGCCGACGGTCACCTTCAAGGACATGCGCAAGGTGATCGAGGAAGAGATGGGCGAGCGGCTCAAGGACGTCTTTGACGACTTCGACGAGGAGCCGATCGCGGCGGCGTCGATCGGCCAGGTCTACCGGGCCCGGCTGACCGACGGGCGCGAGGTGGCGGTCAAGGTCCAGTATCCCGGCGTGGCCGCCGCGGTCCGCGCGGACATGCAGAACCTCGGGCTGATCCTGCGCCTGGTCAAGCGCATCGCGCCGGGCCTGGACCCGAAGGCGATCGGCGAGGAGATCCGCTCGCGCGTCCAGGAGGAGCTCGACTACGAGCTGGAGGCGTCCAACCAGCGCTCGCTGGCCCGCATCTTCCGCAACCACCCGTTCATCGTCATCCCGGACGTCATCACCTCGCTCTCGCACGAGCGCGTCATGGTGTCCGAGTACGTCCAGGGGACCGGCTTCGAGGAGCTGCGCGGCTATCCCCAGGAGGACCGCAACCGCCTGGGCGAGATCCTGTTCCGCTTCTACTTCGGCTGCCTCTACCGCCTCGGCCAGTTCTCCGGCGACCCCCATCCCGGTAACTCGATGATGCTCGACGACGGGCGGATGGCGTTCTTCGACTTCGGGCTGTTCAAGCGGATGCCGCCGGGCGCCGTCGAGCTCGAGATCGCCGTGGCCCGGGCGATCATCGACGGCGACAGCGAGACGATCATGCGCCTGGGGACCGAGGTGGGGTTCTTCCGCGACCCGGAGAAGTTCAATCCCGACCGGGTGCTGGCGCATTTCCGGGCCGCGACCTCGTGGTACACGTGCGACCGCGAGATCGAGCTGACCCCGGAGTACGCCACCCAGGTGCTGATCGACATGAGCGACCCCCGCTCGGAGTACTTCGGCTATCTGCGCCACGAGTCCGCCCCGCCTGACCACATCTTCGGGCGGCGCATGGAGGTGCTGACGCTGGCGGTCATCGCCCAGCTGCACGCGATCGGCAACTTCCACCGGATCGCCCGCGAGTGGTTCTACGACGACCCGCCCGCCACCGAGCTCGGCCGCCAGGAGGCCGAGTTCTACGGGCACGCCGCCCCCTGAGCGGGCACGCCGCCCCCTGAGCGGCGCGCGCGGCCGTTGCCGGTCACGCGCGGCCGCGCGGATTCAGCGTGCTAGGCGGGGACGGCGTGACGGTTGGTCGCCGGTCCCGCCACCGCCAGGTCGGCGGGCTGGGCGGGCAGCTCGCGCGCCGGCCGGGCCGGCTCGGCGCCGCGGCGGCGCGGGCGCCACACCCGCAGGTACTCCGCCAGGACGTAGGAGCCGACGACGAGCAGCAGCGCGATCCCCTGCCCGATGAACGTCTCCCAGTTGTTGAACAGGCTCAGCCAGGTGCCCATCCAGCCGGGGATGGTCAGCCAGTTGATGTTGGTGGTGGAGATCCAGCCCGCCAGCTGCATCTCGTTGACCTCCTCGCCCACCTGGACGAGCAGCACGAACAGGAGCAGGACGCCGGTGATGATCAGCAGGCGCCGGTAGGGCAGCCGCTGATGCAGGGCAAAGGTCAGCACGCCGACGGCGCCGGTGAACAGCAGCCCGATGACCACGCCCTCCAGGACCACGCTGGAGCCGTAGAGCTCGCGCAGGTTCTGGAGGAAGATGACGATCTCGAAGCACTCGCGGTACACCGAGGTGAACCCGAGCAGGGCCAGGCCCAGCAGCATGCGGCGCTTGGTGGTCTCCGCGTCAGCGCCCAGCAGGCTGCGGCGGCGCTTGTGGTGATGGGAGATCCAGCCGGTCCAGTAGACCTTGTGGAAGAACCAGTTCATGACGATCAGCAGCACGATCAGCGCCGGGATGCCGGTGGCCGCCTGGATCGACAGCTCGGACCCGTGGAATTGGCCGATCAGCCAGATGACGCCGAACCAGGTGGCGACGCCGGCGGCGATGGCCGCGGCCCCGCCGCCCGCCACCGGGCGCCGGTAGACGCGGTTGGCGCCCAGGAAGCTGGCGGTGATCGCGGCCAGCACCAGGATCGTCTCGAGTCCCTCGCGGAAGACGAGGATCGCGCTGTCGAGCACGACCGTCGTGTGGTTGAGGCGATGCCCGGGGGCGAGGTCGGTCGGATCCGTCGTGCCGCCGCTGGCGTGCCAGCTGATGATCACGATCACGACCGCCGCGGCCAGCACCACGGCCGTCCACACGTAGAAGCTCATCGATGCGCGGGCGCGGCGAGCGCCACGGGCGGGGGGCGGGACGGGGGCTGCTGGGGTGGACAACTCGGGTGACCTCCGTGAATTCCGACTGCGGCGCTCGGCGTGCAGCGGGAACCGTACCACAGATTAGGGCTCCCTAATTAGGCCACCCTAAGCAGCTACGCGGTGCCGAAATGCCGCTCCATCGCGGCGGTGTCGCCAGCGCTCTGGAACTTGACCAGCTTGCCGTCGCGGAAGGTCAGCACGTCAGCCGTGTCGGCCTCGTCGCCGGCCATCGTGGTGTGGCAGAGAACGACGACTCGCTCCGCGTCCGAGAACCAGTATTGGGGTTCGGTGGTGAACCCCTTCTGGGCGAGCTGCGCCCAGAACGCTCCGACCTCCTGCTTGCCCCGACTCGTCCCGCTGATAGCGCTGTTGCCGGGGGTGATCCACTCAATGTCGTCGGCCATGTTCTCCATCGCGCCGGCTGCGTCCCCGGCGGAGAATGCGGCGTACGCCCGCCTGGCGCTCTCCACGTTCTGCTCTCCGGCCATGCGAAGCTCCCCTCGTGGTGTTGGCCCGTCTGATGCCGACCCTACACCCGCGGGGTTGGCCCCAGCACCACCCGCACGGGCGGGGCTCAGACCTCCTGGACCTGAAACAGGCTGGTCGTCCCGGGGCGGCCGCTGGGCAACCCGGCGGTGATTCCCACGCGCTGGCCGGACCTGACCCAGCCCAGCTCGACCACCCGGCGGGCGCTGTCGGCGATCAGCTCCTCGGTGACCTCGTGACGGCGGATCGAGGCCGCCTGCACGCCCCACATGAAGTTGCACCGGCGCACGGTCTCGCGCCCCGGCGACAGGCAGTAGATCGGGACCGACGGCCGGTGGGCCGAGATCAACCGGGCCGAGCGCCCTGACAGGGTGGGCACGACGAGTGCGGCCAGGCCGAGGTCGCGGGCCGCCGCGCACGCGGTGTAGGCGATCGTGTAAGCCGGATCGCGGGCGTCGCGGCGGACGCGGTTCTCGTTCCACTCGGTGTAGGGCAGCACCGTCTCGGTCCGCTCGGCGATCGACGCCATCATCGCCACCGCCTCGACCGGGTAGGCGCCGATGGCGGTCTCCTGGGAGAGCATCACCGCGTCGGTGCCGTCGAGGATCGCGTTGGCCACGTCGGTCGCCTCGGCCCGGGTCGGGCGCGAGGAGGCGACCATCGAGTCGAGCATCTGGGTGGCGGTGATCGACGGGCGGGCCAGCCGCCCGGCGATGCGCAGCAGCTGCTTCTGGACGATCGGCACGTCCTCGATCGGCAGCTCGATGCCGAGGTCGCCGCGCGCGACCATCACGGTGTCGGCCGCCCGGATGATCTCCTCGGCCACGTCGACCGCCTGGGGCTTCTCGATCTTGGCCACCAGCGGCAGCCGGGTGTGGCGGCGGACGAACTCGACGTCCTCGGCGGTGCGCACGAACGACAGCGCCACCACGTCCACGCCGATCGACTCGCCGAAGCGCAGCATGTCCAGGTCCTCCTCCGGGACCGCGGCCAGCCCCCGGGTGTTGCCGGGGATGTTCAGGCCCTGGCGCGAGGCGACCGACCCGCCGACCTCGACCGCCGTCTCGACCTCGCCGTCGCCGGCGCGCACCCGCTCGACGCGCAGCCGGATGGCGCCGTCGGCCAGGTAGATGATGTCCTCCGGATCGACCGCGCCGGCCAGCCCGGCCCACGACACGGACATCCGCTCGCCGGTGCCGCGCTCGGTGGAGCCGCACACGAGCACCAGGCGCTCCCCGGGCTTGAGCTCGACCCGGTCGTCGTGCAGCGCGCCGATGCGCAGCTTGGGCCCGGGGAGGTCCTGGAGGATCGCCACCGGTCGCCCGACGGCCGCCGAGGCGGCGCGCACGCGCTCGGCGTTCTCGGCGTGCAGCTCCCGATCGCCGTGGGAGAAATTGAGCCTGGCCACGTCGAGCCCGGCCTCCACCATGCGCGCCAGCGTGTCCGGGTCACGGGACGCGGGACCGATGGTGGCGACGATCTTGGTGCGGCGCATGCCCATCAAAGTACTGGACGCGCCGGGAACGACTCGTTAATACGGCGTGAGAATGTGAGCGCTCACACCCGGAGCGACCCGTCCTGCACCACCGACTCACCGTCGGCGCTCAGGCGCCCGCCCTGGCGCAGGTCGCAGATGAGGTCCCAGTGCAGCGCTGAAACGTTGGTCCCTCCGGTCTCCGGATAGGACCGCCCGAGCGCGAGATGGACGGTGCCGGCCATCTTCTCGTCGAGGAGGATGTGGCCGGTGGGCCGGTCGATCCCGACGTTGGTCCCGATCCCCAGCTCGCCGAGGAACCGCGCGCCGGCGTCGGTGGCCAGCGCCGCCTGGAGGTACTCGTCTCCGCGCTCGGCGGTCGCGCTGACGACCTCGCCCTCGTGGAAGCGCAGCTGCACGCCGGTGACGGTCACACCGCGGGGCCCGGTGGGCACCGTGAAGCGAACCGTTCCCTCCGCCGAGCGCTCGTGCGGTCCGGTGAACACCTCGCCGCTGGGCATGTTGTGGCGCCCGTCGGAATTGACCCAGGTGCGCCCGGCGACGCCGAGGCGCAGGTCGGTCCCCTCGGCCTCGATGCGGACCTCTCGCGCCTGGGCAAGCCGCATGACCAGCCGCGCCTGGCGATCGCTGAGCTCCCGCCACGCCGCGATGGGGTCGGGCCGGTCCAGGAACAGCGCGCGGTTGACGAACGCCGCGTACTGCGCGGTGGCCATCTGCGCCTGCTGGGCCAGTGCCGGGGTGGGGAGCAGCGTCCCGGTCCAACGCAGGGCGAGCATCTTCTCCTGCAGCGGGCGCCGCGCGGTGGCCACCGCGGTGACCAGCGCCGGATCGACGTCCGCCAGCTCGGTCGCGTTGGCGGGGGCGTCGATGCGGACGAAGGCGTCCAGCGCTTCGGCCAGCGCCACATCGGTGGGGGGCGGCGTCGCCCGGTGGCGGTCCTTGCCGTGGCGGTAGAAGTCGCGAGCCAGCCCCGGCGGCTCGAGGCGCACGTAGGGCCAGGCGTCGCGCTGCAGCAGCGTGCGGTGCAGGGCCACGGCCAGCTCGGCGCCGAGCGTCGAGGTGAACACGCCGACCCGGTCGCCCGGCTGCGCCTGGACGCACCAGTCCGTCAGCAGCGCGGCGAAGGCGTCGAGATCGGGGGCGGGGCCGGTGGGTGGGGCGTCGGTCATCAGGGGGCCTCCAGCTCGGGGAAGTTGTCGGCCACGTGGGTCCGCAGCGACTGCAGCACGAAGGCCCGCTCGCCGTCGGTGGCCATCCGGTAGCGCCCCAGCAGCTCCTTCTGGCGGTCGATCACCAGCCCGGAGATCGTCCAGGACAGGGCCAGCCGTTCGAACAGCAGCTCGATCGCCCGCTGCCGCGCGTCCTCCTGGTGCAGGCCGCCGCCGAGCACGCCGGCGTACTCGCCGCGAGCCGCCGGAGTCAGCGATCCACGCATCGTCAGGACGTTGCCCTCGGCGTCGCGGTACTCGCTGACCGGAGCGGCGAGCTTGGTCCGCTGGCGGTGGCGGCGTCCCACGCGCCTCTAGACCGCCGCCGCCGCGGCCCGTTCCAGTTGACCGCGCACATCGCCGGTGACGGGGCTGGCGTGGCCGGGCCAGGCCACCGAGGGGTTCAGCGCGGCCAGCTTGAGGATCGAGGCGCGCGCCTGGTCGACGTCAGCGTCGAACGCCGGGTGGGGGATGCGCGGACCGCCCTTGACCCCGGTCTGCACGTCGAGGGTGTAGACGCAGTCCGAGACCAGCGCCAGCCGGTCCGACGCGCGGAACAGCCCGATCTGCCCGGGTGCGTGGCCGGGCAGGTCGATGACCGTGAAGCCGGCCACGTCGGCACCCTCGCCGAGCGTGCCCTCGACGGTCACCGCGCCGCCGTCCCACACCGGATGGATGCGGGAATGGAACGCGCGCCCGTAGCCGCGCAGCTTGCCCAGGTCCCAATAGTCGCGAAACGGCGCCGGCGACTCGGCGCCGGCGCGCTCGGCCGCGTGGCAGTAGATCGGCGCGGCCAGGGCCGCCGCCCCGCCGCGGTGATCGGAGTCCGCGTGTCCCAGGACGACCCGCGTCACACCGCCCAGCCGCAGGCACGCCGCCCGCAGTGCCCGGCCCATAGCGGAGACGCCCGCGTCGAACACCGTCACCCCGTCGCCGTCCTCGATCAGGTACACGTTCATCGTCCTGACCGGGAAGCCGCCGCGGACGAGCCACACGCCGTCGGCGATACGGTTGGTCCGGACCCCGTGGACGGCGGCCAGAGCCCGGGTGCGCAGGTTGGCCAGGCGGGCCAGACGGGCCTCCGCGGGCGACCCGGCGGGCGGCAGCAGGCCCAGCTGACGGGCCACGTCGCCGGTGTCGATGTAGGCGTCGTTATGGACGATCAGACCGTCCTGGACCGTGACGACGTCGCAGCCCTCGATCTCCATGCGGGCGTTGTTGGGCGCAAACCCCTCAAACCGGCCCGGGCCGGCAAACGTGCCCCGGGCCCGCCAGCGGACGGCGGTGCGCCGGCGGGCGGTGGTCAGCTCGAGCACCTCCAGCTCGAAGTCCGGGAAGGCCTCGAACATCGCGCGGAAGTATTCGCGGACGCCCTCCGGGGCGACCAGCTCCGCGCCGCCCACGAGCCGGTCGATCGCGCCCCGGCGCCAGCACGCCAACGCTTCGTCGAGGTCGCGGGTCCCGAGCGCGGTGAAATACCGCCGGGCGATCTCTGCGGTGGTGGCCATGCAGCAGTCGGAGTCTACGCGCCGCCAATATCGTGCGGCCCGTGGCACCGACGATGCGCCAGCGCGAGCTCGGCCGCGGCGAGCGGGTCCTGCCGGGCCTGTGGCGCCTGCGGCTGCCGCTGCCGTGGCCGGGGGTGCCCCATTGCAACGCCTGGGCGATCGCCGCCGGGTCGGGCATCGTGCTCGTCGACACCGGCATGCACGAGCCCGGTTCGCTGGCCCAGCTCGAGCGGGCCATGGACCAGGTCAACCTGCGCCTGGAGCAGGTGCGGCTGCTCGTCTGCACCCACGCCCACTCCGACCATTGGGGCCAGGCGGCGCCGATCGTCGACCGGACCGGCTGCGAGCTGTGGATGCACCCCAACCACGCGCATGGCGCGGCCACCGCGCTGGATCCGGCCGCCGCGCTGGCCCGCCGCCTCGAAGTCGGCCGCCAGAGCGGTGTGCCGCCCCGGGCGCTGGCCGCCTACGCCGAGCAGGCAAAGGACATCCCCTCCGGCGTTGCCCGGGTGATCGAGCCCGACCGGCCGCTCGTCGAGGGCATCGAGATCGAGACCGACCTGGGGACCTGGTTCGTCCACGAGACCCCGGGGCATGCGCCGTCGCACGTCTGCCTGTTCGAGCCCCAGCGGCGGGTGCTGATCTCCGGCGACCATGTCCTGGGGCGGATCTCGTTGTTCTACGACTACGGCTACACGCCGGATCCCGTGGGCGAGTTCCTGGCATCGCTGGATCGCGTCGACGCATTGGACGCGCGGCTGGCCCTGTCGGGCCACGGCAAGCCGTTCGTCGACGTCCATGCCCACATCGAGGGCAACCGCAGGCTGGTCAGCGAACGGCTGGAGGCGGTCGTGACCGCGCTGACCGGCCGTCCGCGCACGGTGATCGAGATCGTGCCCGAGATCTACGAGGAGGAGCTCAACGCGCGCAACGCCGCTTGGTTCCTGGCCCAGACGCTGTCCTATCTGCGCCACCTGGAGCGGGGCGGGCGGGTGCGGACGGCGCCGGATGGGGACACCGACCGATGGGCGGCGGTCTGAACCTTGACATAATCGTGTCAAGGTTGGTAGGCTGCCCTGCGTGCGGATCGACCAGATCATCGCGGAGGCGCAGGAGCCGATCTTCTCGTTCGAGTTCTTCCCGCCCAAGAGCGACGCCGGCGAGCGGGTGCTGGGCCTGGCGCTGGAGTCGCTGCGCCAGCTGGAGCCGGCATTCGTGTCGGTCACCTACGGCGCGGGCGGCAGCGCCCGGGGCCGCACGCTCGAGCTGACCAAGTGGATCAAGCAGGAGCTGGGGATCGAGGCGATGGCCCATCTCAGCTGCGTCGGCTCGACCCGCGACGAGCTCACCGCCGTGCTCGACGACATGCAGCAGGCCGGGATCGAGAACATCCTGGCCCTGCGCGGCGACCCGCCGCGCGGCGAGACCGACTGGAAACCCCAGCCGGGCGGCCTGAGCTACTCGACCGAGCTGGCCGCCCTCATCAACGACGCCTGCGACGCGTGCATCGGCGGGGCCTGCTTTCCCGAGGTCCACCCCGAGGCGCCCGACCTGGCCCACGACCTGCGGTTCCTCAAGGACAAGGTCGACAACGGCGTCTCGTTCCTGATCACCCAGCTGTTCTTCGACAACGACCTCTACTTCCGCTTCGTCGACCAGGCCCGGGCGGCGGGGATCGATGTCCCGATCCTCCCCGGCGTGATGCCGATCACCGACCTGCGCCAGATCAAGACGGTCACCGGCATGTGCGGCGCCACCATCCCGCCGTCGCTGCTCGAGGCGCTGGAGTGGCGCTCTCACGATCCGGACGCCGTGCTCCAGCTCGGCGTCTCCTACGCCACCTTGCAGTGCGCCGAGCTCCTGGCCCGCGGCGCTCCCGGCATCCACTTCTACACGCTCAACCGCTCCCACGCCACGCGGGCGATCCTCTCGGCGCTGCGGCTGCTGGCGCCGTGGGTGACCCGCGAGGTCGTCCGCACGAGCGATCAGCCGGCGCCGCCGGTCACGACGGCGGCCTGATCTCCAGCGCGTGGGCGACCGTCGGCCGCCCGTCGACCTCGTAGCGCACGTCGACCTCGTCGTTGCGCGAGTAGGTGCCGATGCCCCAGAAGCCCAGGAACCACGCCCAGCCGCTGAGCTTGCGCTGGACCAGCCCGCGCGCGAACACCAGGTCGCCCTCGGAGACCCGGTAGTCGGCGCCCAGCTCCTGGCGCACGCCGTTGAGGTAGACCTCGAACGGAGGGCGGAGGCCGTGGGGGAGCGGAACGCGCGACTCGCTCACGACGTCACCGGGCCGGCCACGGGCGACAGGTCGGCGGCGATCAGCGACATGATCGTCACGTCGACCCGTTGGCCGTGCTCGAGCGTGTAGGCCCGCAGCAGCCCCTCCTCGGTGAAGCCGGCCGCGCGGGCGGCGGCCCGCATGGGCGCGTTGTCGGGCTCGGTGAGCATCTGGATGCGCTCCAGGCCGCACTCCGCGATCAGCCACGGGCCGGCCAGGCGCAGCGCCGCGGTGCCCAGGCCCTGGCCGCGTAGCCCCGGCGCCACCCAGATGCCGAGGTCGGCCCGGCCATGGTCCCAGTCGACCGTGTGGACGTCGATCTGGCCGACGCAGTCATCGGCGCCGGGGCGCACGATCGTCAGCCACACCCCGGTGCCGGCCGCGAGCTCGGAGGGGAGCCGCTCGGTGCGCCGTCCCAGCTCCGCGCCGCTGGGCGGGCGTCGCATTCCCAGCCGCAGATACAGCTCATCGTCGTCCTGGTGGGCGATGAGCGTCTCGGGGATGTCGCGTTCGGCGGCGAGGCGCAGCCAGGCGCCGGGACCGGCCAGCGGATCGGCGAGCTCGGGGAAGGACGGCATGTCGGGACTGGACCGTACTCTCCGTCGACGGTGACTGAGATCGACTACCGGATCCGGCGAAGCGAGCGCGCCCGGCGCGTCCGGGTGACCGTTGACGCGGCCGGCGTGGAGGTGGTGCTCCCCCGCCGGGCGCCCGAGCGCGAGGCAGCCGCCGCCGTCCGCGAGCTGGCGCCGTGGATCCACCGGCGGATGCGCGAGCAGGCGGCCGCTGCCGCCGCGGTCGCGGCCCGGGGCGACGCCCTGCCCTACCTGGACCGGACCCTGCACGTGCTGGCCGAGCCCGGCCGCGCGCGCGTCCACCGCCGCGGCGATGTCCTGCTGGTGCCCACCGGGTCCGAGCGCGAGCCGGCCCTGGAACGCTGGTACCGCCGCGCGGCCCGCGACGAGATCGCTCCGCGGCTGGGGCGCGCCTGCGCGCTGGCCGGCAGCACCTACACCAAGCTGACCATCCGCGGTCAGCGCACCCGATGGGCCAGCTGCTCGCGCAACGGAGCGATGAGCTTCAACTGGCGCCTGCTGCTGGCCCCGGAGCCGGTGCTCGACTACGTCGTCTGGCACGAGGTGTGCCACCTCGACGTGATGGACCACTCCCCCCGGTTCTGGGCGATGCTGGCGCGGTGGTGCCCGGACTACCGCGAGCACTCGCGGTGGCTGCGGCGGCACGGGCAGACGCTGGTGCTGTCGGCCGGAGTTGAGGCCGGGGTCGGCGGGGTCGGCGGGGTCGGCGGGGTCGCCGAGGTCGCCGGCTGACGCGGCGGGTCGCCGGCTGACGCGGCGGGTTGGTGGCTGACGCGGCGGGTCGGTGGCTGACGCGGCGGGTTGGTGGCCGGGCGAGCGGGCGCGGTGGTGCGAAAAACAGCGGGCTATCGAAGGGGCACGGGTCCCTGCGGCGTCGGCAGACGTCCCAACCGACCCCGGCGACCCCGGCCTCCACTCCGGCCGACGGCCGGGCCTTGACGCCGATATCCCTCTCGCGTGCATTTGGCGGCCAAACCTCTCGACGGTTCCCACATTTGTCCCCAGATCGCCCTCCAGCGCGCAAAACGCTACAAATCCGGATTGTCACAAGCAGGTTTGTCCGCAACCGGCCCCCCGGCCGCCGCGCCCACGGACAGATCCACGGCGCTTGGGCCGATGTGATCGAACGTGCTCGCCGGCGGACGACCGCCAGCCGGTCGGCAGCCGTCGGTCAGCAGCCGTCGATCATCCGCGGTCGGTCAGCCGCCGTCGGTCAGCGACCGGCGCAGGGCGGCGAAGGCGGACTCCCCGCCGCGCGCGTCGATGACCGCGCGACGAACCCGCCCCCGGTAAGCCTCGACCGACCCGTCGCCGCGGACGTCGACCCCGGCGCGCACGCTGGGCACGAAGCGCTCGGGGCCCGACAGCTCCAGGCGGGCGTAGACTTGCTGCTGGGGCTCAAAGCGCTTGAACTTGGCGTCGACCGCCTGATCGGGAGCGGCTCGGGCCAGGTCGCGCCCGCGGGCCTCGAGCTCGTCAAGCGCCCCCTCGACGGTGTCGAAGGCCCAGCGCTTGACCTTGGGACCGAAGCGAACCGTCAGCTTCCAGCTCACCCGGCGATGATCGCAGGCGCGCCGGGGTGCCGGACGGCCAGCGGGAAGCTGAGCTCGACGATGTTGCCGTCGCGGCGACGGCGCACCGGGCCGCCGGCCAGGTCGCGGATGAGCATCTGGATGGGCAGGTTGTCCGCGAGCACGATGGCCTCGAAGCGCTGCACGCCGCGGGTGACCGCGGCGTCGGCGAGGCGGCCGAGCAGCTCGCCGGCCAGTCCCTGGCGCTGCCACCGGTCGCCGACGACGATGGCGAACTCGGCGATCGCCGGGTCGTCGGGCCGCCGGACGAAGCGGGCCACGGCGACGATCGCCTCGCCCTCGGGTTCGGCCATGGTGGCGACCAGGGCGTAGTGGTCGCGGCCGTCGATGTCGACCAGGTAATGCGCGTCGGCCGCCGTCAGGTGCGGCTTGGGGGACATGAACCGCCGGTAGCGCGACTCGGGCGAGAGCCGCTCGTGGGAGAGCCGCAGTCGCTCGATGTCGTCAGGCCGGATCGGCCTGATCGTCACCACACGTCCGTCCGGGAGGGCGCACAGATCCACGATCGGATCCTAGTACGACGCACGTCGTACTTAAGTGGCCCTGCTCACGCAGCCGGGCTGGTCGGAAACCGGCCGTTTGCTCCGGTTTCTCGACCAGCTTCACGATGCGACGGCGCGTTACTTGCGCTCGCCGATCGGCACGTATTCCAGGCCGCGGCCGCCGGTGTAGATCTGGCGCGGCCGGGCGATCTTCTGCTCCGGGTCGTCGATCATCTCCAGCCACTGGGCGATCCAGCCACTGGTGCGGCCGATGGCGAACAGCACCGGGAACATCTCGACCGGCATTCCCAGCGCCTCGTAGATGAGGCCCGAGTAGAAGTCGACGTTGGGGTAGAGCTTGCGCGAGATGAAGTACTCGTCCTCGAGCGCGATCTTCTCCAGCTCGGTGGCGATGTCGAGCAGCGGGTTCTTGCCGGTGACCTCGAACACCTCCTCGGTCGCGGTCTTGATGATCTTCGCCCGGGGGTCGAAGTTCTTGTAGACCCGGTGGCCGAAGCCCATCAGCTTCTCATCGCCCTTCTTGACGCCCTCGATGAAGGCGGGGATGTTCTCCTTGGTCTCGATCCGGCGCAGCATCCGCAGCACCGCCTCGTTGGCGCCACCGTGCAGCGGGCCGTAGAGGGCGGCCACACCGGCGGCCACGGCCGAGTACGGATCGACCTGGGAGGAGCCGACGCTGCGCACCGCGCTGGTGGAGCAGTTCTGCTCGTGGTCAGCGTGCAGGATGAACAGCACGTCGAGCGCGTGCTCCAGGCGCGGGTCCGGCTCGTACTTGAGCTCGGCGACCTTGTAGATCATCGAGAGGAAGTTGCCGGGATAGCTGAGGTCGTTGTCCGGATACACGTAGGGCATGCCCCGGTTGTGCCGGTAGGAGAACGCCGCCAGCGTCGGCATCTTGGCCAGCAGGCGAATGACCTGGAGGTAGCGGGTGTCGTTGTCCTTGATCGCCGCGGCCTCGGGGTAGAACGTCGACAGGGCGCCGACCGACGCCAGCAGCATCCCCATGGGATGGGCGTCGTAGCGGAAGCCCTGCATGAACTCCTTGACGTTCTCGTGCACGAACGTGTGGATCGTGATCAGGTGGTCCCATTCGTCGAGCTGCTTCTGGGTGGGGAGCTCGCCGTGGATGAGCAGGTAGGCGACCTCGAGATAGCTTGACTTCTCGGCCAGCTGCTCGATCGGGTAGCCCCGGTACTCGAGGATGCCCTTGTCGCCGTCGATGTAGGTGATCGCCGACCGACACGACGCCGTGGCCATATAGGCCGGGTCGTACGTCATCAGGCCGAAGTCGTCGTCGTTGACCTTGATCTTGCGCAGCTCGGTCGCCCGGATCGTCTCGTCCTCGATCGGGATCTCGTACTGCTTCCCGGTGCGGTTGTCGGTGATCGTCAGCGTGTCCTTATCGGTGGCTACGCCGGCGCCATCCTTCTCCTGTGTCTCCGTCGTCATGGCACTCCTGTCGCGCGTTGGAAACCTCTGGCGGCCAGGATGGCCGGGCAGAACGACCAGCAGTTCACTCTAGTACCCCGATGCGCTCGGCGAAAAGCCGGAACCCGCGATCGGACGCGCGGGTCGCTGCAGCCGGGTACGGGCCTAGCGCGCGAAGGCGCTCGTGTGGATCGCCATCGCGATCGCGACCACGACGATCACGAAAGTGATCGCGACCACGGTGCGCTGGCCGCGGATGTTGTACGGGAAGCTCGGGCGCGTGAGTCCGATCGAGGAGAGCACGACGGCCCAGATCGCGAGCGCCCCGCCCGCGATGTAGAACGGGACCTTGGAGGGCTCGGAGGCGGCAACCAGCAGAGCGAGCACCCGCGGCACCCTACCCGATCCTGGAGGACTCGGGCGCGCCGGCGCAAGCCCCCTTGAGAGCGCGAATCGCGGTGAGAATCGCCGGCGTCAGGCGTCAGGCGTCAGGCGTCAGGCGTCAGGGAGCGGTCCCGATGCCTGATTCCTGACTCC
>DATAWL010000045.1:0-41762 GCA_036267215.1 Solirubrobacteraceae bacterium
TCGTCTGCCTGCTCGGCGGGAACGCCTCCGGCAAGTCGACGACGCTGAAGACGGTGCTGGGCGTCGTCCAGCCGCGACGCGGCACGGTCGAGCTCGACGGCGAGAACATCACCAAGAAGCCGACGAACTACCGCATCCGGAAGGGCATCGCGATCGTGCCCGAGAATCGGCGCCTCTTCGCGCCGATGACGGTGCTCGAGAACCTCAAGATGGGCGCGTACCTTCGCGGCGGCGGCGAGCCGGACGACTACGAGCGCGTCTATCAGCTCTTCCCCCGCGTGTACGAGCGGCGCGAGCAGCTCGCCGGGACGCTCTCGGGCGGCGAGCAGCAGATGGTGGCGATGGGCCGCGCGCTGATGTCGCGCCCGCGGCTGCTGCTCATGGACGAGCCGTCGATGGGGCTCTCGCCGGCGCTGGTCCAGCAGAACTTCCGCATCATCAAGGAGGTCCACGCGTCTGGCGTGGCCATCCTCATGGTCGAGCAGAACGCCACGATGGCGCTGTCGATCGCCGACCGGGGCTACGTGCTGGCCACCGGCAACCTCGTGCTCGAGGGCAACGCGGCCGAGCTCCTGCAGTCCGAGGACCTCAAGCGCGCCTACCTGGGTCGTTAGCGCCGTCGTCGTTGTCGTTGTCGTTGTCATTGTCGTTGTCGTCGTCGTCGTCGTTGTCGTTGTCGTTGTCGTCGTCGGCGCGGCGTCGTCGTCGTCGTGCGCATTGGCGTCGGCGTCGGGAAGGAAGCGCGCGTGGCGGCGTCCGAGGTAGTGACACGGCGCACCCCAGTTGGGGCATGCCACAACTGAAAGGGGCTTGCTTTGCAGCTTCCTGTCAAGCCACGACGCGCGGCGCTTGGGATCGTGATGGCCGCCGCGCTTGCCATGGCGGTGCCGGCGGGGGCCGGCGCTGCCCCGTTTGGCGGCTCGTTCCTGGGCCGCTTCAGCACCACCTCGTTCATCGCCAGTGCCGTCCCCGTCAGCGGTCCCGCCGCCGGGGACCAGAACCCGTACGGCGTGGCGGTGGTGCATCACTCGATCGGCCGGCTGGTCCGCGGGGACGTGCTGGTCTCGAATTTCAACAACTCGGCCAACACGCAGGGGACGGGGTCGAGCATCGTTGAGATCTCGCCCGCGGGTCGCCAGCAGGTGTTCGCGGTCGTACCGCAACCCACGGCGACGCCGGCGGTGGGGCTGACCACCGCCCTGGTGGTCCTGGGCAACGGCGACGTGATCGTCGGCAGCCTGCCCGCTCCGGGCGGCGCGTCGTCGGCGATGACCGCCGGCGCTCTGACCGTGCTCAACCCCCGGGGCCAGGTGATCCGGACGCTGACCGCGCCCGACATCAACGGGCCGTGGGACATGACCGCGGTGCAGTTCGGTCCGTTCGTGACGCTGTTCGTGACCAACGTGTTGAACGGCACCGTGCAGGCCGGCGGCGCGACCGTCGACGGCGGGACGGTGGTCCGCATCCGGCTGGTGCTGACGCCATCCGGTCCGTTGGTGATCGGCAACCAGGTCATCGCCACCGGGTTCGGTGAGCACACCGATCCCAACGCGCTGGTGGTCGGACCGACCGGCGTGGGGCTGGGCCGCGACGACGTTCTGTATGTCGCGGACTCGGTCGGCAACCGGATCGCGGCCGTCCCGGACGCGCTGTTACGCGGTTCGGTGCTCGCTGGCGGCGGGTTCACCCTGTCGAGCAACATGGCGCTCAACGACCCGCTGGGACTGACCATCGCCCCCAACGGCAACGTGATCAGCGCCAACGGCAGCGACGGCAATGTCGTCGAGACGACGCCGTTCGGTGCCACCGTCAACGTGACGACACTCGTCCCCGACGGCGGCGGCGACCTGTTCGGGGTTGCCATCGCGCCGCACGGCGCCGGGCTGTACTTCGTTGACGACAACGGCAGCGGCCCCGGCGCCAACTCGCTCGGTCTGTTGCATTGAGTTAGCGCGGTTGGCCCTCCCCGCCGGCTTTGCCGGGAGGGCCAACCGCTTCACGGCTCCCGGGAGACAAGGGTGGGCGCCGCGGTACGTACCCGGCCGCGGCGCCCGGGCTCCCGGCCGGCGCAGCCGGGCGCCGCGGCTCCCCGGTCGCGGCGCCCGATGCGCGCGCGATTTTCGGGCGGCGGCGCGGGTAGTGTGCAGGTGGTGAGGCCGCCGGAGATCGTCACCCAACAGGAGTGCGACGCCACCCGCAGGGCGCTGCCGGCGCGCGAGCAGCCGCAGACCCACGCCCGGGACGAGCTCGCCGCGGCCGACCCCGCAGGGGACGACGGCTGCCCGAGCTGGCCGAAGTTCGCCGGCGGGTAGCCGTCAGCGTTGCTCACGTTGGTGCTGGTGGCCGGCTCGGTCGGCCTGGACAACTTCGCGGCCGCGATCGCCATCGGCCTGACCGGCGTCGACCAGCGTCTGCGCCTGCGGATCGCGGTCGTGTTCGGCCTGTTCGAGGCCGGCATGCCGGTGATCGGGCTGCTGGTGGGCCGTGGCGTGTCCGGCGACCTGGGGCGCCAGGCCCACCTGGTGGGCGGGGGGTTGCTGATCGTGGCCGGCGCGCCGATGCTGGTGAGCGCGCTGCGCCGGGACGCCGGCGCGCCGCCGTCGCTGGCCGGCGCGCCGCTCGGGCGGCTGGTCCTGCTGGCGGCGGGCCTGAGCATCGACAACCTGGTCATCGGGTTCGCGCTGGGCGCGCGCGACGCGCCGCTGGTACTGGCGGTGGTGCTGATCGCCACGGTCAGCGTGGGGCTGTCGCTGCTGGGGCTGGAGGTCGGCCAGGCGCTGGGGCGGCGGGTGGGGCGCGCCAGCGGGCTGCTCAGCGCCTCGGTGCTGGTCGCCGTGGGGGTGGCGATCCTGTTCGGGGTGATCTGACGCGTCGGGTTCAACGTGGATGGCCGATTCGACCGTATAGGGCGAAATCACCATCCACGCGCGGAGCCCGAGGCCGCCGCCCGCGCCCGAGGCCGCCGCCCGAGCCCGAGGCCGCCGCCCGAGCCCGCGCCCGACGCCGCCGCCGCCGCTACACCCCCGCGTCGAACGGCGGCTCGCCGCCCAGCGCCACCGCCAGGCTGTTGGCGGTCGTCGTCAGGTGGTGGTGCAGCGCCTGCCCCGCCCGGTCGGGGGCCCGCGCCTCGCAGCCGGCCAGGATCTCGTGGTGCTCGGCGTCGCGGGCGGCCAGCTGGCGGTAGTCGGTGGTGTCCAGGCAGTAGCGCTCGCTCGTCTCCCACACCGGCCGGATCAGGCGCAACAGCCACGCCGAGTCGGCCGCCGCGTACAGCGAGAAGTGAAACCGGGTGTGGGCCAGCGAGACCGCGGCCGACGCGTCGCGGGGCAGACCCTCCAGCGCCGCCAGGCACTGCCGGGCCTGATCCGCGACGACGGCGTCGAACCGCTCGGCGGCGCGGCGGATGGCCAGGACCTCGAGCGCGAGCCGGGCCTCGTAGACCTCGACCAGGTCGGTGATCGACAGCTCGGTGACCCGGGCCCCGCGGTGGGGGATGTTCTCCACCAGCCCCGCCGCGTCCAGCCGCCGCACCGCCTCGCGGATCGGCATCGGGCTCATCTCGAGACGCTCGGCGAGCTCCTCGATCGGTAGGCGCGTCCCGGGACGCAACCGGCCCGTGATGATCGCGGTGTGCAACGTTTCGAATGCCTTCTCAGCGAGCGTGCGATGGCCCCCAGAATTGCCTTCGCCCGCCGCCAGCACGGCGAGGTGAGACTCCATAGAGCATTACGTACCCGTTTTGTGCAGGAAAAGTCAAGTTGGTACAAAGCGGTGCATCGAGTCATCGCGCCCCCTCGGCGGCCACCGAGACCACCGCGCCGGCCTCGGCGCGACGCGCGGACTCGGCGCCGGCCGAGCGCCGGGGCAGCGCCAGCGCCACGCCCGCACCCGCCAGGGAGAAGGCGGCGAACACCGTCATCGCCGCCACGAACCCGTTGCCGAAGGCGGCGGGCGACGCGTAGCTGCCCGCGCCGGTGAACACCGTCACGCCGATGGCCAGGCCGAACACGCCGCCGAGCTGGCGCATCATCATGTACGCGCCCGAGGCCTTGCCGATCTCGCTGGCCTTCACCGCGTTCATCACGGCATTCTGGGCTGACGGGATCGCCATCGAGATGCCCGCCCCGGCGATGACCTCCGGCGCGATCATGTGCCAGTAGGTCATGCCCGGCCCGGCGACGGCCGCGATCCAGGCGAAGCCGGCCGCCTGCAGCACCAGCCCGAGCGTCACCAGCGTCCGCTCGCCCACCCGGTTGGTGAGCGCGCCGGCGATCGGGGCGACGATGAACACCGTCCCGGTCCACGGCAGCAGTCGCAGCCCGGCCTCGAGCGGCCGCTGTCCGAGCGAGTTCTGCTGGAACTGGGCCATGAAGAACACCGCGCCCAGCAGCCCGCACGAGAACAGGAAGTTCGCCGCCGTCCCGGCGGAGAAGCCGCGCGCCCGGAACATCGCCGGCGGCAGCATCGGCGTCGCCACCCGCCGCTGCACCGCGACGAACGCGGCCAGCGCCACCACGCCGGCGGCCAGCGACGCGACCACCTCGGCGCTGCCCCAGCCGATGTCGTTGCCGCGCATCAGGCCCCACACGATGCCCAGCGCCGCCGCCGTCACCAGCGCCAGCCCGGGCACGTCCAGCCGCGCCCGCGGCCCGTAGCTCTCGTCGATCCGTGCGAGCACCAGCGGGATCGCCGCCAGGCCGATCGGCACGTTGATCCAGAACACCCACTGCCAGGCCAGGCCCTGCGTCACGGCGCCGCCGATCACCGGCCCCGAGAGCACCGCCAGCCCGGTGATCCCACCGAAGATCCCCATCGCCTGCCCCCGCCGCTCGGGCGGGAACGCCGCGCTGATGAGCGCCAGCGACAGCGGGGTGACCATCGCCGCCGCTGAGCCCTGCACCGCGCGCGCGGCGATCAGCAGCCCCACGTTGGGGGCCAGCGCGCACGCGGCCGAGCCGGCCACGAACAGGGCCAGGCCGCCCGCGAACAGGCGCCGCCGTCCCAGCCGGTCGCCGAGCGCGGCCGCCGGCACCAGCAGCACGGCGAACGTGAGCCCGTACGCGTTCACCGTCCATTCCAGCTCGTCGATCGAGGCGTGCAGGTCGTGGCGGATCGCGCTGAGCGCGGTCGACACGACGAGCGCGTCGAGCGCCACCATCAGCGATGCCACCGAGCCGAGTACGAGTACCCAGCGGGCCTTGGTCGTCATCACATCCACCTTTCGTCGCGGTTATGGAGGTGAAGACCCGCGGTCGATCGGAAATTCAGCGATGATTTTCGGGTCGTGACGGTGTCGACACACCACACATGCACGAGTTGAGCTGGCAGCGCGAACGCCTGGAGCACAACCGCCTGGCCCGGGCCCAGCGCGGCGACGAGGACGCGTTCGCCCAGCTGACGGCGCCGTACCATCGCGAGCTCCAGGTCCACTGCTACCGGATCGTCGGCTCGCTCCAGGACGCTGAGGACCTGCTCCAGGAGACGATGCTGGCCGCGTGGCGGGGCCTGGAGCACTTCGAGGGCCGATCGTCGCTGCGGGCGTGGCTGTACACGATCGCCACCAACCGCTGTCTGAACGCGCTGCGCGACGGCGCGCGCCGGCCCCAGCCGGTGGTCATCGGGGCCGGCGCCGGGCCCCACCCGCCTGAGAGCGTCGCCGAGATCCCCTGGCTGCAGCCCTATCCGGACGTACTGCTGGAGCGGGTGGCCGACGCCGCCCCCGGCCCGGCCGCACGCTACGAGGCCAAGGAGGCGATCGCGCTGGCGTTCGTGTCCGGCCTGCAGCACCTGGCGCCGCGCCAGCGGGCGGTGCTGGTGCTGCGCGACGTGCTCGGCTTCCACGCCGACGAGGTCGCGGAGATGCTCGGCGCCAGCGAGGCGTCGGTCAACAGCGCGCTCCAGCGCGCCCGGGCGGCGCTCGAGCGGCGCCTGCCGCCGCGGCGCGAGCGCGTCTCCGTCCTTGGTCCGGGGGCGCAAGCCGATCTCGTCAGTCGCTTCGCGGAGGCGTTCGAGCGCGACGACGTCGACGCGGTGGTGGCGCTGCTGACCCAGGACGCCGTCGTCAGCATGCCCCCCGAGCCCGAGTGGCACCAGGGCCGCGAGGCCGTCGGGCGTTTCCTGCGCGCGCGCCAGCTGCGCCGCCTGCCCCAGCGGTGGCGGTTTGTGCCCACCGCCGCCAACGGCCAGCCGGCGCTCGTCTACTACCTGACAGACGGCGACGCCTGGGTGCGCGCGGGCGTGTTCGTCACCGGGGTCCGCGCCGACGGCATCGACTCGATCACGCGCTTCGGCGGCGAGGACCTGCTCGCCCGGTTCGACGTGCCCGAGCGGCTCTGAACCGGGGCGCTACGTCGAGGGCGGCATTGACCGGCCGTTGTGGCCGAGGGTGGCCTTCAGCCAGCCCATCGGCATCTCCTGGAGGCGCCCGGTGCGGATGCCCTCGCGGACGGCCTCCTCGAACGTGCCGTCGCGCCAGTGGTCGGCGCCGCAGCTCTCGGCCAGCTTTGCCCGTGACATCGGACCGATCGCCAGCAGCCGGTTCTCCAGCTTGCGGATCTCCGCGGTGACGATGGTCGCGCGACGGTCGGCCTGCCCTGCCCAATCGTGTGTGCGGGGGCGGGGTTCCTCCTGCCCGCTGGGATCTGAAGCGCTCATGAGCCCACGTTACCCCCAGCAGACGACGGGCAGCGCCCATCGACGCACGTCTTCATACGGTCTTCATGCAGCGAAGCGGCCGGTCACGTCGCGCAGCGTGGTCTCGGCCCGCCCCAGCAGGCGCGAGACGTTCATCTGCGAGCAGTCGAGCTCGGCGGCGGCTAGCCCAGCGACGAGCCGCGCTCTGACTCCACGCGCAGCGCGTGGGCCCGGAACTGGCGCTCGAAGTGAGGCCACCAGTTGCCATGCAGCTGGGGCAGCGGCCTGTAGCGGCGCTGCACGTAGGCGACGTAGGCGCAGAAAGCAGTCAGGACCACCACGGTGGCCGCGATGAGGGCAATGATCATGTTTCGAACTCCGGTCTAGTCAACAACCACTGATCAGTACTTACCCGGATGTGTCGGCGGGCAAGAGGATCTCTTGAGCGTTCTTAACGCACGACGGCGCCGACAGTATCGGCGCCAGATAAGGATCTGATCAGCCCTGAAGCCCGCCGCCGTCGATCACCAGCGTCTGTCCGGTGATCGCCGTGGCCCTGGGCGATGCGAGGAAGACGATCGCATCCGCGACCTCCCGCGGCTCCAGCAGCCGGCCCAGCGGCGAGGCGGCGCCGAGCGCCTCCTCGGCCTGTTCGGCGGTGCGGCCTGTCCGCTGCACGATGTTGGCGATCGACCGCTCGGTCATCTCGGTGCGCACGAAGGTGGGGCAGACGGCGTTGACCCGCACCCGGGTGCCGCCCAGCTCGGCGGCGACCGCCCGGGTCAGCCCCACCACTGCGTGCTTGGCGGCGCTGTAGGCGGCGGTGTAGGCCACGCCCACGCGGCCCGCGGTCGACGCGACCGTGACGATCGCGCCGTCGCCGCGCTGGCGCATGCCCGGCACGACGGCCCGCAGGCACAGGAACGTCCCGGTGGCGTTGACGTCGAGGTGGCGCTGCCACAGCTCGAGCGTCGTCGCCGCCAGCGGGGCTGACTCGCCGATCCCGGCGTTGGCGACCAGCACGTCGACGGCGCCGATCCGGTCGAAGGTCTCGACCACCGCGGTCTCGTCGGTGACGTCGCACTCGGCGGTCTCGATCGGGCCGAGCTCCCGCAGCGCGTCCAGCGCCGCGCCGTCGCGTCCGAGCGCGATCACCCGCTCGCCGTCCTGCGCGAAGCGCAGCGCCGTCGCACGGCCGATGCCCTTGGCCCCGCCGGTGACCACGACGGTGCGGCTCATCCCGGCGCCGCCGCCCGGAACATCGCCCGGGCGATGATCTCGCGCTGGATCTCCGAAGCGCCCTCGTAGATCCGCGGGGCCCGCACGTCGCGGTAGAGGTGCTCGAGCGGATGGCCGTGCTCGAGCGCCACCGCCCCGTGGAACTGGACGGCGGCGTCGACCGCCGTCTGGGCCACCTCGGTGGCCAGCAGCTTGGCCATCGCCGCCAGGCTGGGATCGGGAACGCCGGCATCGTGGGCGCGAGCGGCCTGGTGCACGAGCAGGCGCGCCGCCTCGGTCTGGGCGCGCAGGTCGGCCAGGCGGTGGCCGACCGCCTGGTGCCCGGCCAGCGGCTTTCCGAACGTCTGGCGCGCCAGCGCGTAATCGGTGGCCAGCTCGAGCGCGGTGCGGGCCATGCCGATCGCGAACGCCCCGACGCTCGGCCGGAACAGGTCGAGCGTGTGCATCGCCACCCGAAATCCCTCGCCGGGCTCTCCCAGCACCTGATCGGCGCCCACCCACACCCCGTCGAACGTCAGCGAGCCGATCGCGTGCGGGGCCAGCATCTCCCGCGGCGAGCCGCTCAGCCCTTCGGCGTCTCCCGGGACCGCGAACGCGGTCAGCCCGCGCGCGCCGCGGCCGGCCTCCCACGGCGCCGTCCGCGCGAACACGGCGTAGATGTCGGCGTCAGGCGCGTTGGAGATCCACAGCTTCTCGCCGGTCAGCCGGTACGCGCCGTCGCCGTCGGGATCGGCGCGCAGCGTCAGCGAGGCCGGGTCCGAGCCGGCCTCGGGCTCGGTCAGCGCGAACGCGGCCACCGCGGTGCCGGCGGCCACCCGGGGGATCCACTCGTCGCGCAGCGCCGGCGGCCCGGCCTGGAAGATCGGGTAGGCGCCCAGGCCCTGCAGCGCGAACGCGGTCTCGGCCTCGGTGCAGTCGCGGGCCAGCGCCTCGCGGATCAGGCACAGCTCGATCGCGCTCACCGCCTGGCTGCCGAACAGCCGCCCGAGCAGGCCGCCATCCGCCAGCCCCCGCACCAGCTCGCGGTTGACCCGACCGGGCGTCCCGGCGGCGGCGATCGGCGCCAGGGTCTGGGCGGCCAGCGCCCGGGTGCGGGCGTACAGGTCGCGCTGCTCGGGGCTGAGGTGCAGGTCCAGCGCGGCGCTCATGCGTCGCGCGCCGCCAGCACCGCCACCCCCATCAGCTCCACTTTGGCCGCGGGGTCAAACAGCTCGGTGACGCCGAACAGCCCCATCGCCGGGTAGCGGCGGCCGAAGTGGCGCCGCCACACCCGGCCCAGCGCGGGCAGCGCATCGCGGTACTCGGCCACGGCGGTGACGAACACCTGGAGCGAGACGAGATCGTCGGGCTCGCCGCCGGCCGCCCGCAGCGCCGTCATCAGGTTGCCGGCGGCGACGTCGAACTGGTCCGCGATCGTCTCGCCCACGACCGACCCGTCGGGCGCCTGGGCCACCTGGCCGCCCAGGTAGATCGTGTCGCCGGCCCGGACCGCGTGCGAGAAGCCGACCGGCGGCGCCAGCTGCGGGGCGTTGATCAGCTCGCTCACTCGCCGCTCCACTCGGGTCGCCGTCCCTCGTTCCAGGCGTTGTAGAACTCGGCGAAGTCGTCGGACCCCATCAGCAGCGCCTGGGTCACCGCCTCGAGCTCGACCGCCGCCCCCAGGCTCATGTCCTGCTCGCGGGTCAGCAGCGACTTGGTCGTCGCGTAGGCGAACGACGGCCCGTCAGCGAGGCGCTGCGCGAACGCGGCGACGTGGTCGGCGAGGTGGTCGTCGGGGACGACCTCGCTGGCCAGCCCGATCGCCCAGCAGCGCTCGGCGCTGACCTTGTCGCCGAGCATCAGCAGCTCGGTGGCCCGGCCCAGCCCGACGAGCCGCGGCAGCAGGTAGGCCGATCCCATGTCGGCGCCGGCCAGCCCCACGCGCGTGAACAGGAAGGCGAACGATGCCGACTGCGCCATGATCCGGAAATCGCACGCCAGCGCCACGACCGCGCCGGCGCCGGCGGCGACGCCGTTGATGGCGGCGATCACCGGCAGCGGGCACTCGCGCAGCGCCTTGACGACGCTGCCGGTCATGCGGGTGAACTCGAGTCGCTGGGCGGCGCCCATGTCCTGCAGCGGCCCGATGATCTCCTCGACGTCGCCCCCGCTGGAGAAGCCGTGGCCCTCGCCGGTGATGGCCAGCACCTGGACGTCGTCGCGCTGGGGCAACTCGGCGACCAGATCGCGCAGGTCGGCGTACACCTCGAAGGTCAGCGCGTTGAGCTTGGCCGGGCGATTGAGGCGCAGCGTGGCCACTCCGTCGGCCACCGTGAAGTCGAAGTGCTCCCAGGACTCGGTCAGCGGCGCGCTCGCGCGGAACGGGCTCATCGTGGCCGACCATACCCGACCGGCCAGGGCGCTGAGGTATGCTGCCGCGCCGAGGCAGTCTTGGCAGCTGACAGCGCGTACTGGAACCCAAAGATCGAGACGCTCGAGCGGTCGCAGCTCGAGGCGCTGCAGCTGGCGAAGCTGCGCGAACAGGTCGCGTGGGCGGCCTCACGCAGCCCGTGGTATCGCCGCGTGCTGGCCGGCGTCGACCCGGCGCAGCTGACCTCGATGGATGCGGTGCGCGCGCTGCCGATGCTGACGCGCGAGGACTGGATGAACTCCCAGGCCCAGCACCCGCCCTACGGCGAGCTGCCGACCGTCGGCGGGGAGGGGGCGATCCGCATCCACACCACCTCGGGCACGACCGGCCGGATGCCGCTGCGCGCGCTGGACTCCCGCAAGGACTGGGCGTGGATCGCGGAGATGTGGGCCTACGGCATCTGGGGCTGCGGGGTGCGGCCCGGTGACACCGCCTACATCGCGTTCGGCTACGGGTCGTTCATCGGCTTCTGGGGCCTGCACTACTCGATGGAGAAGATCGGGGTGCTCAACGTCCCCGGCGGCGCCCAGACGACCGAGACCCGGGTGCGCCAGATCATCGACTTCGGCGCCACCGTCGTCGCCTCGACGCCCACCTACGCGCTGCGTCTGGCCCAGGAGGCCCACGCGCTGGGCATCGACCTGCCCGGCTCGGCGGTGTCACGGCTGATCCTGTCGGGCGAGCCGGCCGGCTCGATCCCCCAGACCAAGGCGCTGATCGAGGACCAGTGGGGCGCCAAGGCCTACGACACCGCCGGCATGACGGAGATCGGGACGATCATGGTGTTCGAGTGCGCCCACCAGCCCGGCGGCACCCACATCATCGAGGACCACGTGCTCGAGGAGGTCATCGACCCGGACACGCTGGAGCCGGTCGGCTACGGCGAGCCCGGCGAGCGGGTGGTGACCTCGTTCGGCCGCGGGACGATCCCGCTGATCCGCTACCGGACCGGCGACCTGGTGTGCAAGGTGCCCGCGTCGCGCTGTGCCTGCGGGCGCGTGTACGACATCTACGAGGGCGGGATCCTCGGCCGCGTGGATGACATGAAGATCATCCGCGGCACCAACGTCTACCCGCGGGCGATCGAGGCGATCGTGCGCGAGTTCACCGTCGTCGACGAGTTCCAGACCGTCATCACCCGCGAGGGCGTGCGCGATGAGATCACCCTGCGGGTCGAGCTCAAGGCCGAGGCCGCCGACGCCCACTGGGACGGACTGGCCCAGACGCTCCACAGCCGCCTGGCCCAGGCCCACGAGGGCCTCAACTTCCGCATCGAGCGCGCCGGCGCCGGCGAGCTGCCGCGGTTCGAGCTCAAGGCCAAGCGCACCATCGACAAGCGCGACGCGCCGATCGGGGCGCCGTCATGACCCAGGATCTGCTCGGCGGCGAGCTGACCGCGTCCGAGCAGCGGCTGCTCGCCGTCTACGACGAGCTCAAGTCGCTGGCCGGCGACGACGAGCTCCCGCCGGTCGCCCAGGCCAACGTGCGGGCGGCGCTGGCGCTGATGCACAACGCCGTCAACGGGCTGGCCCTGCGCTACGAGCACCTGACCGACCTCGGGGTCTGAGGCCGCGCACGCGCGGGGCCGAGCCCAGGGCGATTACCCTGGTGCGATGCGAATCGCGGTAGCCGGCGGCGGCCCCGGAGGCCTGTACTTCTCGATCCTCATGCGCCGGGTGGCGCCCGACTGCGAGATCACCGTCTACGAGCGCAACCGGGCGGAGGATGCCTTCGGCTTCGGGGTGGTGTTCTCCGACGAGACGCTGACCGTGTTCGAGCACGCCGACCCGCTCAGCTACGGCCAGATCACCGACCAGTTCGTCCACTGGTCAGACATCGACATCCACCACCGCGGCACCAAGACCCGCTCGGGCGGCCACGGCTTCTCGGCGCTGGGCCGCCGCGAGCTGCTCGGCCTGCTCCAGCGCCGCGCGCTGTCGCTGGGCGTCGACATCCGGTTTGAGACCGAGGCGCCGCCCGCCGAGGAGCTGGCCGCCGGCGCCGACCTGGTCGTCGCCGCCGACGGCGCGTCCAGCTCGCTGCGCGCGACGCGCCAGGGCGACTTCGGCACGACGCTGGAGCCGCGCTCCTCCAAGTACATGTGGATGGGCACCGACCTCGTGTTCGACGCCTTCAAGTTCTTCATCGCCGAGACCGAGCACGGCGTGCTCCAGGCCCACGCCTATCCCTACAGCCAGGCGATGAGCACGTTCATCGTCGAGGTCGCCCAGCAGACGTGGCGCCGGGCCGGGCTCGACGCGCTCGCCGGCGGAGGGGTGGGTGGGAGTCCGCTGCCCCCCGGCGTCTCCGACGAGGCCAGCGTCGCCTACTGCCAGGCGCTGTTCGCCGATGCGCTGGAGGGCCATGCGCTGCAGGCCAACAACTCCAAGTGGATCGACTTCGTCACCGTTCGCAACGCCAGCTGGCGCAGCGGCAACATTGCGCTGCTGGGCGACGCCGCCCATACCGCCCACTTCTCGATCGGCTCGGGGACCAAGCTGGCGATGGAGGACGCGGTGGCGCTGGCCTGGGCCTTCCGCGAGCACGGCCCTGACGACGTGACCGCCGCGCTGGCGTCCTACGAGGCCGAGCGGCGCCCGGTGGTGGAGTCCACCCAGCGGGCCGCCCAGGGGTCGCTGGAGTGGTTTGAGGGGATCGCCCGCTACGTCGACCAGCCCCGGCTCCAGTTCGCGTTCAACCTGCTGACCCGCAGCCGCCGCATCACCTACGACAACCTGCGCCTGCGCGACGCCGGTTTCGTCGCCGACGTCGACGGGCGCTTCGCGTCCGACAGCGGCTTCACCGGCCCGCGCCCGCCGATGTTCGCCCCGCTGACGCTGCGCGAGCTGACCCTGCCCAACCGGGTGGTGGTCTCGCCGATGGACATGTACTCGGCCGTCGACGGCACCCCGTCTGACTTTCATCTCGTCCACCTCGGCGCCCGGGCGCTCGGCGGCGCCGCGCTGGTCTACAGCGAGATGATCTGCGTCTCGGAGATCGGGCGGATCACCCCGGGCTGCGCCGGCATGTACCGCCCCGAGCACGTCGAGGCCTGGCGGCGGATCGTCGAGTTCGGCCATCGCCACGGCGGCTGCGCCATGGCCGCCCAGCTGGGGCACTCCGGGCGCAAGGGCTCGACCAAGCTGATGTGGCTGGGGATCGACGAGCCGCTCGATGCGGAGAACTGGGAGGTGATCGCCCCGTCGCCGATCGCCTACTCCGAGCTCAACCAGGTCCCGCGGGAGATGACCCGGTCAGACATCGAGACCGTGCGCGACCAATTCGTGTGGGCCGCCCGCGGGGCGCGCGAGGCCGGCTTTGACCTGCTCGAGCTTCACTGTGCCCACGGCTACCTGCTGTCGAGCTTTCTCTCGCCGCTGACCAACCGCCGCACCGACCACTACGGCGGCTCACTCGAGAACCGGGCGCGGTTCCCGCTCGAGGTGTTCGACGCCTGCCGGGCGGTGTGGCCGGCGGAGAAGCCGATGAGCGTGCGCATCTCCGCCACCGACTGGGTCGACGGCGGCTTCACGGCCGACGACGCCGTCGCCTTCGCCCGCATGCTCGCCGCCCACGGCTGCGACATCGTCGACGTCTCCTCGGGCCAGGTGTCGCCGGAGGAGCGCCCGGCGTTCGGGCGCAGCTTCCAGACCCCGTTCGCGGACCGCATCCGCAACGAGGTGGGAATGGCGACGATCGCCGTCGGCGCGATCGCCAGCTACGACGACGTCAACACGATCGTGCTGGCCGGCCGCGCCGATCTGTGCGCGCTGGCCCGCCCGCACCTCTATGACCCCCACTGGACGCTCCACGCCGCCGCCGAGCAGGAGTACGCCGGCGAGGGGATCTCGTGGGTGCCCCAGTACCAGGCCGGCTCGCGTCGCCCGCCCACCGGTCGCACCGACGGCGTGCGCAAGGAGCTCGAGCGGTCCTTCGAGGACGATGCGCCCGAGCTGCTGACCGCGCCCGAGGGCTGGTCCTAGCGGCAGATCAAGCCGCTTGACAAACGACTTTGCGCGGGAGTAGCGTGCCGCGCGGGAGAGAGACGGCTGCCTGACGCAGGGAGGATCAGCTGTGGCTTCACGCGACGTCTCACGTCGGTCGGTTGGTGTGTTCGCGACCGCGGCCGTGCTCCTCGTCTGCGTCCTGGTGTGGGCGATCCATGCCGGCAGCGCCCAGGCCGATCCCGGTGGTGGATCGGCGCTCAGCGGCGCCCCCGCGTTGATCCCGACGCCCCACTGCCCGACGCCCCCGGCGTCGGAGACCTCGCCCTGGCTGGACCCCAAGTGGGGGGCCGAGTGCCAGGCCCAATACGTCATCGATGACCTCGAGAACCCGGCGTCGGCCCTGTACGCCCACACGTCGGGCGGGGCGGCGGCCCAGTCGACGCTCGTCCGCCTCGAGGCCGCGCTGGCCACCGGCAACAACATCGCCCCGGCCACCGGCGCGAACACCAACCTGCTGGCGCTCTACGGCCTGACCGTCAACGGCGGGACCGACGACGGCGCGGACGGCGAGCGCTCCAGCGGACTGGCGTTCCCCAGCGCGCTGACGGTGGGCGCCTCCTGGGACCCGGGGGCCGCCGCCGCCTACGGGGCGATGCTCGGCTCGGAGTTTCACCGCACCGACCTGTCGGGCGTGCTCGGCCCGGTGATCGACATCGACCGCACCTGGCACACCGGGCGCGAGAACGAGAACTTCGGCGAGGACCCGTTCCTGACGGGCTCGCTCGTCGCGCCCGAGGTCCGCGCGATCCAGGCCACCGGCGTGATGGCGACGGTCAAGCACTGTTGCGCCTACACCCAGGAGCAGGGCCGCTCGGGCCAGGCCCTGACGCTCGGGCCGTTGAACACCGGCGAGAACGAGCTCGTCTCCGAGCGGGCCCTGGAGGAGATCTACGGCCCGCCCTGGCAGGCCGCGGTCGCTCCGGACCAGGGCAACGCGATGTCGGTGATGTGCGGCTACGCGATCGTCAACGCCGCCACGCCGCCGCCCTACACCGGCGCCGACTCGTGCGCGAACAAGTTCATCCTCAACGACCTGATCAAGGGCCAGTACGGCTTCGAGGGGACGTTCACCCCCGACGCCGCCACGGCGATGCGCGACTCCTCGCAGCTGGACTTCCTCAACGGCGGCGACGGCGGAGACGTGTCGCTGACGCCGGCCCAGCTGCAGGCGGTCGTCGGCGACGGCAGCGGCAACGGCCAGACCAACGCCGACGGCAGCCAGAACCTGGTCACGACCGCCCGGCTGGTCGACGAGGTCCGCCGGCTGGTGCTCCAGTCCGTCAAGGACGAGCGCTTCCTCAAGCAGCCGACCACCGCCGGCATCGGCGACGGGATCTCCGCTGACGAGTCCACCTCGGCGCAGATCGCCGAGGCGGGTGCCGTGCTGCTCCAGGACCGCGCGGGCGTGCTGCCGTTCGGTCACGGGGTGCACTCGATCGCCGTGATCGGCACCCAGGCCGGTCCCAACGCCAACCCGGCGCTCGGCCCGGTCTCCGCCCAGCAGCCCCAGTCGGCCAACGACGGCTCGGCGTTCGTGGATCCGACCAACGCGTTCACGGACACGGCGACCGGCCAGACGTTCGGCTACTCGAGCGCGCTGAGCGGGATCGTCAACCGGGCCGGCTCCGCCCGCACCGTCACCTACGCGCCCGGCACCTCGGGGTTGATCGAGCAGCCGCTCCTCGCCGCCAACGGCACCACGAGCGGCCCCGGCTCGATCGTCACCCCCGATGGCTCCCAGGCCGGCTTCCAAGCCACCTACTACGGCGGCGACGATCCCACCGACCCGTCGGACCCGGTGCTGGGCACCCAGGTGGTGCCGTCGATCGACTACGACGGCTCGGGCGGCGCCGCCGGCCAGAGCTCGTTCCCGGCGATCGGCGCCAGCCCCGCGGTGGCCATCCCCACCCAGTACCAGTTCAACCAGTGGTCGATCGTCTACAAGGGGATCTACACACCGCCGGTGACCGGTGACTACAACTTCTCGATCACCGAGTCCGGCACGGTCAAGCTGTACGTGAGCGGGCAGCTCGTCGACCAGCGGCTGCGCGACGACTTCGGCACCATCGACCACTCGACGGCGCACCTGACCGCCGGGCACGCGGTGCCGATCCAGCTCAACTACTCCTCCGAGGAGGGCGTGGCCGGCATCCCGTCCACGCTGAACATCTTCAACTTCAACCTGTTCCTGGGCAACGAGGTCCATCTCGGCGCCGCCCTGCCGGCGGCGAGCGGGCCGACCCTGGCCCAGCAGGCGGCGGCCGCGGCGGCCAAGTCCGACGTCGCCGTCGTGTTCGCCGGACGCGAGACCGGCGAGGGCCACGACATCGAGAACCTGTCGCTGCCCGGCGACCAGAACCAGCTGATCGAGGCCGTCGCCGCCGCCAATCCGCACACCGTGGTCGTGCTGACCGGCGGCCCGGTGGCGATGCCGTGGCTGCACCAGGTCGCCGGCGTGCTCGAGATGTGGGAGCCGGGCGCGACGTTCGGGACCGCGGTCGCGTCGCTGTTGTTCGGCGACGCCGACCCGTCGGGCCGCCTGCCGATCACGTTCCCGGCCTCCCCCAACCAGGGGCCGGGGGCCATGACGGCCGAGTACCCGGGGATCACCAACCTCAGGACCGGGGCGTCCGACGACTACGACCAGCTCGAGCAGGAGGACTACAACGAGGGCGTCGACGTCGGCTACCGCTACTACCAGACCCACGGTGAGACGCCGCTGTTCCCGTTCGGCTACGGCCTGTCCTACACGTCGTTCGCGCGCCGGATCGTCCGCACGCGCACCGACCACGGAGACGTGACCGTCGATGTCGCGGACACCAATCGCGGCCGGACCGCGGGCGCCGATGTGGTTGAGGGCTACGTCCGCGACCCGGCGTCGACCGGGGAGCCGCCCGAGCAGCTGCGCGCATTCGGCAAGGTGTTCCTCGAGCCGGGGCAGACCCGGATCGTGCAGCTGGTCTTCCGGTCCAGCGCGTTCGCGTACTGGAGCTCGGGTCCGGCCACCGGGACCACGCCGGCGACGACGTCGCCGACGACCCCCGGCGGCTCGAGCGCTCCGGAGCCGGCGGGTCACTGGGCGATCGCGCCGGGCCTGTACCGGATCGGGATCGGCGGGTCCTCGGACCAGTTCGATGACAGCGTCGCCGTGTTCCTGCGCGGGACGACGCGTGGGCGCGCGCTCGACGGCCTGTTCGGGTGGCCGCTGGACGGGCGGCTGACCGGGCGCTGACCGGGCGCTGAGGCTAGGCGACGGCGGTCGCGGCGGCTGCGGTGGCGGTCGCCGCGGACGCCTCGATGACGACCGCGAAACCGACCAGGATGAGACCGAAGCGGCGGCGGATGCTCGTGCGCGCGCCGGAGTTCACGACTGACGACATGTCTGGATCTTCCCTACCTCGTGTAGCTCTGGCCGGTGGCCCCCCGCAAAGAGGTCGGCCGGAGCGGCGCCGAGCTTGAGCCGGGCGGTCGCCGGCCGGACGATCAGCCGGGGAAGCTCTGCAGCAGGCGGCGCAGCGAGGCGGGCGTGGCGCTCAGCCGGCGGTCGGCCAGGCCGACCGCGACGACGACGTCGTGGCGGATGCCGATCACGGCGTTGGCCGCGCCATGGCGCATCATGTACCACCGGGTGGCACCGATGCGCACCGCGGTGCCGAGGTGCAGCCGGGTCTTGACCGCGGCGACGTGCAGGCCGGCGGTCACGCCGTAGAGCTCGTAGTACGGGTTGGCGGTCAGCTCGAGCACGATCCTGCCGCTGACCTGAGCCCGGTGCGCGCGGGCGATCAACGCGACCAGCGACGATGGGGCGTAGCCCGCCCGGATTCCCTGGCCGCCGGCCAGGCAGAAGGTGTCCTCGCGGCTCGAGGTGGCCTTGTAGCGCGGGAGGCGCTTGCGGGCCTGGGTGCGGGTGGCGCCCAGCGCCAGCGCGCCGATTGCCGGTCCCTTCATCGAGCCGGTGGGGGGCGGGCAGCCCCGGCCGGTCGTGGCGCCGGTGATCGCCACCCCGGCGCTCTCGGACTGGATGGCGCCGCCGGCGTTGGCCGCGGTCACGGTGCAGGTGAGCGTCTGGTTGAGGTTGCCGCGCACGACGGTGTAGGTGGCACCGTTCGCGCCGCTGATCGGCGCGTTGCTCGAGCTCCACTGGTAGCCGTAGCTGGTCGGGCTCCCGCTCCAGCGCCCGGCCGAGCAGCTCAGCGTGTCGCCGACCGCGCCGGTGCCGGTGACGACCGGCCGGCTGACCACCGCCGGCGGCACCGTGTTGGCCCAGGGGACGAGCGCCACGGCGATCACCGATGTCGCGGCCGACGTCGTCTCGCCGCCGCCGCCGGCGTTGCTCGCGGTCACGATGACCCGGACGGTGTCGCCGACGTCGGCGCTTCCGAGCGCGTAGGTCGCGGCGGTGGCGCCGGCGACGGCGGTGCAGTTGGTTGCGTCCGAGTCGCAGTCCTCCCACTGGTAGACGTAGCCGGTGGGGGCGTTGGTCCATGTCCCGGGCGCGGCGGTCAGCGTGCCGGCGTCGGTGGTCGGGCCGCTGATCGTCGGCGCGGTCACCGCGATCGGCGGCGGGGGGACGACGACGGCGGTGGCATTGGAGGTGTGGCCGGCCGAGCCGCCGGCGTTGGTCGCGGTCACCGTCACGCGGAGGGTGTGTCCCACCTCGGCGGCGCTCAGCGCGTGGGCGGCGGCGCCGGCCCCGGCGATCGCGGTGCAGTTGGCGCCGGTCGCGTCGCAGTCCTGCCATTGGTAGGCGTACGTCGTCGGGCCGTTGCTCCAGGTGCCCGTCGTCGCGGCCAGCGTGTCGCCCTGCATCGCGGTGCCGTTGACCGCCGGCGCAACGAGGTCGACCGGAGCGGCGGGCGCGATCCGGTCGACGGTGGCGTTGCCGGTGTCGGCGAGGAACACGGCCCCGCCCGGGCTGACCGCGACCGCGGTTGGGTCGTTCAGCGGCGAGGCGGTGGCGGTTCGCCCGTAGGCCGGCGCGCCGGCCAGGCCGTCGCCGGCGAAGATCGAGAGGTGGCCGGCCGAGGTCACCTCCTCGAGGCGGTCGTTGGCGGCGTCGGCGATGTAGAGATCGTTGCCGGAGTCGATGGCCAGGCCGGTGGGCTGGTCCAGGTGCGAGCCGGTCGCGGTGCCGGTCGCCGGCGTGCCCGCGCTGCCGTTGGCCTTGCCGGCGAACAGCGACAGGGTGCCGGCGGGCGAGACCTTGGCCACGAGATTGGAGGCCGGGTCGGCGATGAACACGTCCCCGAGCGTGTCGACGGCGACCCCGGTGGGGTCGTTGAGGTCGGAGCCGGTGGCGGGGCCGGCCGTGGGCAACCCCCGGGTGCCGTTGCCGGCGAGGATCGACAGCGTGCCGGCCGGGGTGACCTTCTCGACGTACGGGTTGGCGCCGCTGCCGCCGCCGTCGGCGATGTAGAGGTCGCCGGCGCTGTCGAGGGCGAGGCCGGCCGGGCCGCCCAGCCGCGAGCCGGTGGCGGTCCCCGCCGTCGGGGCGCCGGCGCTGCCGGTGCCGGCGACGATCGACAGGGCGCCGGCCGGGGTGACCCGCTCCACCTCGTGGTTGCCGGTGTCCGCGATGTAGACATCGCCGGCGGCGTTGACGGCGACGCCGGAGGGGCCGTTGAGTGCTGACGCGGCGGCCGGGCCGGCGGTGGGGGCGCCGGCGGCGCCGGTGCCGGCGAGCACCGACAGGGTGCCGGCCGGCGTGATCTCGAGCACCTCGTCGGCGACGGCGTCAGCGACGTAGAGGTCGCCGGCGGCGTCGACCGCGAGGCCCTGGGGCGAGCCAAGCGGGGAGCTGAGGGCCGGGCCGGCTACCGGCGCGCCGGGCAGGCTGGTGCCGGCCTCGGCGCCGATCAGCGGCGACGTCGCGGCGAGCGCCGCGCCGGCGGGCGCGAGCAGCGCGACGGCGCTCGCGAAAAGGACGAGCGCGGCGCGGGGCCTCACGACGGCGCGTGCGGCGGTTCCAGCGCGAGCGGACATGCGAGATCCTCGTAGCAACCCAGGTCACTCGGGACATCGGCCGGGGCGGCCGGTGGCTTGAGCGGGGGTGTCCGCGGTCTGACCGCGGTCAGACCGCGACCGGTGGGCTGGGCGAGCGTCGACGTCAATGACTGCTATCGAGGCTCCGCAGACGGTGGATGGCGGTCGCTGGCGTCGGCAAACGTCCCACCGGGCGCCGGCGGGGAGTTGGGTGGGACGTTTGCGGCTGTGACGGCCCCGCAAACGCCCCAGTGGGGCGCGGGAGACGGTTGCGTGGGACGTTTGCTGACGCCGTGGGATCACGAACGCCCGCAAACGCCCCAATGACCGGCGGCTGACGACCCGGTGGGTCGTTTGCCTTCCTGCGGAAAGCGAACGCCCCAGCCGCCGCTGAGGACAGGTTGGATGGGGCGTTCGCAGGCGACGCCGGCACCGCCGCAGCCATCGATAGCCCGCCGTTTTTCGACCCGACGGCACCGCACGTACTGCTGTTACCCGCTGCGTCGGCGGTCTGGTGGCTCCGACGTGCCGGCCGCCCAGCGCCAGTTGATCTCGGCGGCCGTCGGCGGCGGGCCGGGCAGCGGCTCCGCGGCGGTCGTCTGCAGCGCGTCGATGAACAGCGCGGTGTAGCGGCGGCGCAACGCGGCCGCGCGCTGTGGGTCGGGCGGGCGGATGGCCGCCGCGCCCTCGAGCAGGAACGTCGTGTCCTCGAGCACGACGTCGGCCCGCATCCGGCCGGTGGCCTGCGCCCGGGCGAACAGCTCGGCGGTCAGCTCCGCGGCCCGCACCGAGTCGGCGTACATCTCGTCGGTGGGGGTGAACGTGCCGGCCAGGTGGACGGTCAGGGCGTGGACGTCCTCGTCGACGATCCGCGCCAGGAACGTGCGGAGCCCGTCGAAGCCGTCGGGAATCCGGGACGCCGCCTGCACCTCGCGGGTGTAGGTGCGCAGGCCGTCGTGGCAGAGCGTGCGCAGCAGCTCCTCCTTGCTCGGATAGCGCTTGTAGAGGGCGCTGATCCCGACCCCCGCGGCCGCGGCGACGGCGGAGACGGGCGCCCGCGGGTCGGCGATGAACACCTCGCGGGCCGCCTCGAGGATGACCGCGTCGTTGCGCTGGGCCTCGGCGCGGCGCCCGGACTGGGGTGGCTGCATGGCCCGCACATTATCACTGGAACGGATCGTTCCGCTCTGCTAATCTTACAGAACAGATTATTCCGTTCCGCAAGATGCTCGTCCCTTTGTCCCCGCTCAGGAGGCCCGCCGTGTCCCAGTCATCCGAGATCCGCCCCTTCCAGGTCGCCATCCCCCAGACCGCCCTCGACGACCTCGCCGACCGCCTCGATCGCGCCGTCTGGCCTGCCGAGGCCCCCAGCGCGGGCTACGGCGTCGGCAACGCCCGCGTGGCCGAGCTGGTCCGCCACTGGCGCGAGTCGTTCGACTGGCGGGCGCTCGAGGACCGGCTGAACCGCCATCCGCAGTTCACCACCGAGATCGACGGCGCCGCCATCCACTTCCTGCACGTGCGCTCCTCGCGCCCAGACGCGGTGCCGGTCATCCTCACCCACGGCTGGCCGGGATCGGTCGTCGAGTACCTCGACCTGATCGAGCCGCTGACCGAGCCCGCATCCGCGGACGATCCCGCCTTCCACGTCGTCATCCCGTCGCTGCCCGGCTTCGGCTTCTCGGGCCCGTCGGGCGCGGGGTGGACCACGTTGCGGACCGCCCGGGCGTGGACGGAGCTCATGGGCCGCCTCAGCTACGAGCGCTACGGCGCGATCGGCAACGACGCCGGCTCGATGATCTCGCCCGAGATCGGCCGCGCCGATGACGAGCACGTCATCGGGGTCCACGTCACCCAGCTGTTCAGCTTCCCCTCCGGCGACCCCGCGGAGTTCGAGGATCTCAGCGACGCCGACCAGGCCGCGCTGGGCCGCCTGCAGTGGTTCATGGATAGCAAGTTCTCGTTCAACGTCGTGCACAGCCAGCAGCCCCAGACGCTCGCCTTCGCGCTCAGCGACTCCCCGGTCGGCCTGCTCGCATGGAACGCCCAGCTGTTCCCGGAGACGATCGACCCCGAGTTCGTCATCGCCAACGTCGCGCTCTACTGGCTGACCGGTACGGCGGGCACGTCGATCCGCTTCTACTACGAGGACGCCCACAGCGCCGAGCGCCCCGACGGCCCGACCACCACCCCAACCGCCCTGGCCATGTTCGCCGGCGACTTCCAGTCGATCCGCCGCTTCGCCCAGCGCGACCACCCCGGGATCGTGTCCTGGAACGCCTACGACGGTCCGGGCGCGACCCCCGCGGCCGATGACACCGCCGGTCACTACGCCGCCCACGAGGCCACCGACCTTCTGGTGGGTGACATCCGCCGGTTCTTCGCGGGCCGGTAGTGGGAGTGGGTGTCGCGCACGGCGCCGGCGCGCAGCCGGCGCCGGCCCAGGTTGAGGTCGCCGAGGACGACGAAGCGGCGGTCGCGAGCCGCCGCGATCAGGACGGCGCTCCCGGCGCGATCGCGGCGGCCGGTGCGTCCCGCGTGGTCGGTGTGTCCTGGGTGGCCGGTGCGTCCTGGGTGGCCGGCGCGTCCGCGGCGGCCGGCGCATCCGGGGTGGCCGGTCGCAGGACCAGCCCGGTGCCGACCGCCGCCACCCCCACCGCCGCCAGCGAGCAGAACAGGTAGACGTGGGTGAACGTCGCCACCGCCCCGGGGCTGCCGCTGCGGACGAGCGTGGCCAGGGTGGCGATCCCGAGCGCGCCGCCGATCTGGCGGGCGGTCTGGTTCAGGCCGATGCCGGCGGCAAACGCGCTCGGCGGCAGCGACAGCGCGGCCGCGGTCGAGGTGCCGGTGGTGACCATTCCCATGCCGGTGCCCAGCACCAGGCCCAGCGGCAGCCAGTAGGCCAGGAAGTCGGCATGGTGGGGGAGGGTGGCGGCGATGGTCACGCCCGTCGCGGCCATCAGCAGCGCGCCGGCGACCGTGCTGGTCCGCGGGCTGCGGACGCGGCCGGCGAGGACGGCTGAGATGCTGGCCGCGATCGCCCCCGGGGTCATCGCCAGACCGGCCTGCAGCACGGAGCAGTGCCAGAGCCCGGTGAGCACCAGCACCCCCAGCAGCATCCAGGCGTACAGGCTGGCGCCGTAGAGCAGCGAGGCGCCGTTGGCCAGCGCGAACGTCCGGTGCTTCAACAGGCTCGTCTGGATGGCCGGAACCGGCATGTGCCAGGACCGCTGGATCGCGCTGGTGGCGCAGGCCACCCCGCCGATCAGGCAGGCCAGCGTCCGCGGGTCATCCCATCCCCACGCGCCGCCCTGTGACAGGCCGAGTGCGGCCAGCCCGATGCCGGCGGCCAGCAGCGCGGTGCCCAGGCCGTCCGGCAGCCGGGTGTGCAGGCGCTCCGATGTCGGCAGCGCGCCGGCGGCCGCGGCCAGCGCCAGGCCGGTGGGGACGTTGATGAGAAACAGCGACCGCCAGCCGAACAGATGCACCAGCACACCGCCCAGGCTCGGCCCGACCGCGGCGGCGAGAGCCCCCGCCGCGCTCCACAGCGCCACCGCGCGGGCGCGCTGGGGGGCGGGGGCGTCGGTGAGCAGGACGGCCAGCGAGGCCGGGATCATCGTCGCCGCGGCCGCTCCCTGCAGCGCCCGGGCGGCGAGCAGGACGGGCACGCTCGGCGACAGGGCGCAGGCCAGCGACAGCAGCGCGAAGCCGCCGACGCCGAGGCGGTACAGCCGGCGCCGGCCGATCACGTCGGCCACCCGGCCCGCCGGGGCCAGCAGGGCGGCGAACACGGTGGCGTAGGCCGTGATCACCCAGGACAGGCCGGTGAGGCTGGTCCCGGGATACGCCCGGCCCAGCGCCGGGATGGCCAGGTTGACGACGGTGACGTCGAGCAGCGCCAAAAAGGCGGCGCCGGCGGCGAGGATGAGGATGCGGACGGGGTTGGTCATGGGCCACTCCGGCAATAAGATCGAACGGTCGTGCTTTTTGTTTGTATACGACCGGTCGTGCTACTGTCAAGGCCCGTGGCCACAAATATCGAGCGCCCGGAGCTGACCGTCGCCGTCGTGCAGAGCGACGAGCCCGCCGACGGTCGCCGCGTCCGGGGCGACCGCACCCGCCAGGCGATCCTGGCCCGGGCGGTCGACATCGCCTCCGTCGAGGGGCTCGAGGGCCTGTCGCTGGGGCGCCTGGCCAAGGAGGCCGATGTCTCCAAGAGCGGCCTGTTCGCCCACTTCGGCTCCAAGCTCGAGCTCCAGCTGGAGACCGTGCGCGCGGCGTCGGAGATCTTCGAGGAGCACGTCTGGCTCCCGGTCGCCGACGCCGACCCCGGCATCGTCCAGCTCGCCGCCCTGATGGAATCCTGGCTGCGCTACTTCCGCGACGACACGTTCAGCGGAGGCTGCTTCTTCTCCAACGCCTACCACGAGTTCGACAGCCGCCCCGGCCCGGTGCGCGACGAGATCGCCGCCCAGAAGCGGCGCTGGATGGCCGCCGTCGTCTACCACGCCGGCGTCGCCGCCCGCCTCGCCCAGCTCAAGCCCGGGACCGACCTCGAGCAGCTCGCCTTCGAGATCGACGCCGCCGGCGCGATGGCCAACTCCCTCTGGCAGCTCGAGCGCGACGCCGAGGCGTTCGGCCGGGCCGAGACGGCCATCCGCAGCCGTCTGCACGGGGCCTCGACCGCCGCCGGCCGCCGGGCGCTGGCCGCCGCCGGGCTGACCTGAGCCGCCCCACCGGTCGCCCGCTCCCCGGTGCACCGGTAGGGTGGACGCCCCCATGCGCGTCCTTGTCCTCGGCGATCGCAACCCGGAGTTCGTCACCCACCGCGAGGTCGACGCCGCGCTGACGCTGATGGGCGCGCCCGTGGCGACCGGGTGGGTGGCCACCGACGAGCCGGCGGCCCGCGACCTGGCCGGCGTCGACGGCGTGTGGCTGCTGCCCGGCACCCCGTATCGCGACGACGCGGCGGCCTACGCCGCGATCGGCCACTGCCTCGATACGGGCACGCCGTTTCTGGGGACCTGCGGCGGCTTTCAATACGCCTGCGTGGAGCTGGCCCGCCGGGCGGGCGTCGCCGGCGCGGCCCACGCCGAGTCAGACCCTGACGGCGACGCGATCGTCGTGGCGCCGCTGGCGTGCGCGCTGTACGGCGAGTGGCGCACCGTCATCCCGGTGCCCGGCACCGCGCTGGCCGCCATCTGCGGCACCGCCCCGTTCGACGGCTTTCACTTCTGCGGCTACGGCCTGGCCGAGGCGTTCGCCGGTCCCCTGGCGGCGGCCGGGGTCGTGGTCGGCGCCCGCTCGCAGGACGCCGGCGTCGAGGCGATCGAGCTGCCCGGCCACCCGTTCTTTCTCGCCACCGGGTTCCAGCCCCAGGTGGGCAGCGCCGAGACCGGGCGGCTGCACCCGCTGCTGAGCGCGTTCCTCGAGGCCTGCGCGCGCCAGGCGGTGGCGGCCTGACCGCCGCCGGACGGGAGCTACGGACGGACTATGGTGTGCGTGCAGGCGCTGCATCACAGCGAGAGGGAGGAAGCGTGACCGATACCCGAGACATGTTGGATGCCTCGCCGGCCGGCGTCCCAGCCGATGCAAGCGAGGTCGCGGCGGCGATCGATGCCTGCTTGAGCTGTGTTCAGTCGTGCACGTCGTGCAGTGACGCCGATCTCGCTGAGGACAACGTCGCGGACATGACGACGTGCATCGCGCTGTGTCTGAACTGCGCGGATGTGTGCGACGTCACCGCGCGGGCCCTGTCGCGAGCCGCCCATTGGGACCTGTTCGTCGTTCGCCGGCTGCTGCAGGCGTGCGTGCGCTCGTGCACGAACAGCGCCGACGAGTGTCACCGGCACGCCCCGCATCATCGTCACTGCGCCATTTGCGAGCAGGTGTGTCGTGCCTGCATCGAGGCCTGCACCGCGTTGCTGCACGCTGAGGTCTTCCGCGACGTCGAGCAGGCGTCCGGCGCCTAGCCGCGGGCGAGGATCGGGCCTGGTTCTACGTCTGGCCCCCCACCAGCATCTCGGCCAGGCGCGACAGCCCGTCGTAGACGTCGGCGAAGCGCGTGGTCAGCGGCGAGAGCCCCAGGCGGATGACGTCGGGCGTGCGGAAGTCCGGGACGACCCCGGCGTCGATCAGGCGCTGGGTCAGCGCGCGGGCGCCGGGGTGCACGAGCGCGACGTGCGAGCCGCGCCGGGCGGCGTCGCGTGGGGATCCGACGGTGCACCCCAGCGGCGCCAGCCACTCGTCGATGAGCTCGATGCAGTAGTCGGTCAGCGCGACCGACTTCTCGCGGATGGCGTCGATGCCGGCCTCGATGACCAGGTCGATGCCGACCTGCGCGGCGGTCAGCCCCAGCACCGGTGGAGTGCCCGACAGCATCGCGTCGATGCCGTCGCCGGGGAGATAGCCGGCGGCCATCTCAAACGGGTCGCGACGTCCCAGCCAGCCCCAGACCGGCTGGCGCAGCTGCGCCTGGTGCTCGCGGCGCACGTACAGGAACGCCGGCGCGCCCGGCCCGCCGTTGAGGTACTTGTACGTGCAGCCCACGGCCAGATCGATCCCGTCGTCGTCGAGTGCCACCGGGATCGCGCCGGCGCTGTGGCTGAGATCCCATAGCGCCAGCGCGCCGGCGTCATGGGCCACCGCGGTGATCGCCCGGGCGTCGAGGATGAACGCCGACCGGTAGTTGACCTGCGAGAAGGTGACCAGCGCCGTGCGGTCGCTGAGCAGCTGCGCCACCTGCTCGGGCTCGGGGCCGGCGTGCGGGTCGGCCTCGATCCAGCGGATCGTCATGCCGTGCTCGGCGGCCAGGCTCTCGAGCACGTAGCGGTCGGTGGGGAAGTTGTCGACGTCGGTGATGATCTCCGTCCGGCCCGGCCGCGCCCGGATCGCGGCCGCGGCGAGCTTGTAGAAGCACACCGTCGTCGAGTCGGCGACCACGACCTGGCCGGGGCCGGCGCCGAGCAGCGCCGCGCCCAGGCGGTCGCCGATCGTGTGCGGCAGCTCCATCCACCCCTCGCTCCAGCCCCGGATCAGCCGCTCGCCCCACTGCTTCCACACCACCTCGGTCACCCGGGCCGCGGTGTCGCGGGGCAGGCGGCCCAGCGAGTTGCCGTCGAGATAGATCAGCCCGTCGCCGGCGACGAGGAACCGCTCGTGGAACGCGCGCAGCGGGTCGGCGTCGTCGTGCGCGAGCGCCCGCGCCCGCCCGGGCGCGGCGCGGGGCGGCTCGGCGGTGGCCACGTGCGGGTGCGCTCAGCCCTTGGGCACGAACGCGAACACCCGCGACGGGCTCCCGGTCCCGCCGACCAGACGCAGCGGGGAGACGACGAGCATCGCGCCGGCGACCGGCAGCTGGTCGAGGTTGGCCAGCTGGGTCAGCCCCAGGCGGCCGCCGCCGAGCAGGAAGTTGTGCAGCGGAAACGGCGGGTCCATGCCGCCGGCTGACCCGGCGTCGATGCCCACCGTCTCGGTGCCGAAGCCGGCGATCGCCCGCTCGCTCAGCCAGCGCGCGGCCTCGACGTCGGGACCCGGCGTACGGGGTCCGTTCTCGCCGACGTTGAGGAACAGGTCCTGATCGTGCGCGCGTGAGCCCCACCCGGTGCGCAGCAGCACCCAGGCGCCGTCCGGGATCGGCCCGTTCTCAGCCTCCCACGCCTCGATGTCAGCGACGGTCAGCAGGTAGTCGCCGCCGGCGGCCTCGGTCTCGGCTGTCTTCTCGATCACGCACGCCGGACCGACCAGCGTCTCGGGCGTGACCGAGCCGATGTCCAGCCCGTCCTTGCCGGTGACCCAGTGGATCGGAGCGTCGACGTGGGTCCCCACGTGCTCGCCGATCGTCAGCGTGTACCACGCCCACGCCGGCCCGCGGTCGTCGTACTTGGAGATCTCCTCCCGGCTGAGCCCGGGGGTGTTGGCGAACGGCGGCGGCAGCTGGATGACCGGCGTGGTCTCGGTCAGCGGCTGGGTCAGGTCGACGATCTCGACCGCCCCTGACGCGAGGCCCTCGAGCAGTCCGGCGACGTGACTGGTGTGGGTGCTGGACATGCGCGGACTCCTTGTGGATCGGGTGACGGGCCGCTAGCCGGCGCGGAACGCGTCGGACAGCCATTCTGCACAGATGGTGGGGTTGACCTTGGCGTCGAGCACGAGCGGCCGCGGAGCCGGCTCGGCCAGCCAGCTCTCGACGACGTCGAGGTCGGCCACCCGCCGGACCGTTGCCGCCTGCGCGCCGGACGCGCGGGCGATCGCGGCCAGGTCGGCGTCGGGGAACTGAACGCGGCTGACGTCGTGGCCCGTGGGGGCGAAGTGGTGGACCTCGGCGCCATAGGCGCGGTCGTCGTAGATCAGCACGAGCAGCTTGAGCCCCAGCCGGGCCGCGGTCTCGATCTCGGCCAGCGCCATGAACGCGCCGCCGTCGCCGATCGCCGCCACCGTGGGCCGGTCAGGCCGGGCGATCGCCGCGCCGATCGCGTTGCCCAGGCCCAGCCCGACGGCCTGAAAGCCGTTGGGGAACACCCAGGCGCGGGCGTCGGGCACGGACAGGAACATCGCCGGGTAGCCCAGGAAGTGCCCGGAGTCCACGGCGACCGCCTTGTCCGCCGGCAGCCGGTCCTCGAGCGCGATCGACAGCGTGCGCGGGTCGATCCACTCGTCCGTGGAGGCGTCGTCATAGGGGTCGTCGCGCCAGCGGCTGGCGGCGATCTTCGCTGCGCGTTCGGGCGTGCGCCAGCCGGTGGCCCGGTGGCCGCGGCGCTCGAGCTCCTGCGCGAGCAGCCGCGCGCCGGCGGCGGCGTCGCCGAGCATCGCCAGCTCGGCCGGGCGGTTGCGCCCGATGGCGCGCGCCTCGGTGTCGATCTGGGCCAGCCGGGCGTCGGGGCCGATCAGCTCGCCGTGCTTGCTGGTCCACATGTTGACCGAGGCGCCCGCGACGAGCACCACGTCGGCCTGGGGCAGCAGCGTCTGGGCGTAGGGCGAGACGAACCCACCGCTGATCCCCAACGCGTAGGGCAGGCCGGCGAACAGCCCGTTGGCCGGGGCCGAGGTCGCCAGCAGGGCGCCGGTGATCGCGCCCAGCCGCTCGAGCGGCTCACGGGCATCCGACAGCACCGCGCCGCGGCCGGCGAGGATCAGCGGCCGTTGCGCGCTCTGAAGCAGGTCGGCCACCGCGGCCACCGACGCGGCGGCCGGGTCCGGGACCGGGAACGCCGGCAGCGCGGGCTGGCGGGGCTCGACCTCGTCGGGCGGCTGGGGCTGGATGTCGATCGGAAGGTTGAGCAGCACCGGGCGGCGCTCGATCACCGCTCGCTGGTAGGCGCGCTGGGCGTCGTCGGCGGCGGTGGCGGCGCTGTGGACCCGGTCGGCGGCCGCGCCGACGGCCTCGACCAGGCCCGGCTGGTCGATCCGGAAGTTGGAGTTGATCGCCGCCGCCGGCGACTCGCCGGCCAGGATGAGCAGGGGGGTGCGGCTCTTGACCGCCTCGGTCAGCCCGGTGATCGTGTTGGTCAGGCCCGGCCCCTGGTGGACGCTGCACACGCCGACGCGGCCGCTCACCCGGGCATAGCCGTCCGCCATGCAGATCGCGCCGCCCTCATGGCGCGCGTGGTGAAAGCGCGCGCCGCCGGCGCACAGGGCGTTGGTGACGACCAGGTTGCCGCTGCCGAGCACGCCGAACGCGTCGGTCACTCCGGTGGCGGCGATCGTCGCGCCGACGACGTCAGCGACCGACGCCGGGCGTCGGGCAGCGGCAATACTCAACAAAGCCTCCCAATTGACGGCGTCCTGGCCACGGGAGTGTCATCCTACTTCTGGGCCGCGGTGGCAGTCCAGCGCCGTTTACCGCCCCCCAATCGCGGAGAGAGGGAGAGCAGGATGAGCCTCGAGAGTGATCCGCCGGGCCCGGTGGGGCCCGACCCCGGCGGCGATGAGCCGCCGCCCGTCGAGCCCACGGCTGAGGCCGCCGCCCCCGATCCCTCGGCCACCGATCCCGCCCGGCGCGACTCCCACAACATGCTGCCGCCCCGCGAGCGCCGGCGCTCCGGCGCCGAGCGGCTGCTCGTCCGGCTGATCGCCACCTGCGGCGTCGTCGCCATCGGCGTGGCCATCGGCGCGATCATGGTGTCCAGCAAATCCCAGGGCTGGCTGGTCGGCCTGGTCGTGTCGATCGTCAGCGTCGTGCTGGCCGGTGTGCTCTGGTCCTCGCGCCAGCTCTAGCTGGGGGCGAAGCGCTCGGGATGGCGGGCGTAGGTGTAGATCGTCGCCGGTGCCAGCCGCACATAGATCGCGTGCCCGCCCCACTCGCGTGGGCTCTCGCGGCCCGACTGCACCAGGGCGGCGTCGATCTCCTCGAAGCCCTCGTCGGTGGTGGTGATGATCTCCACCTCGCCGTGGGCGATGACCGCCATGTCGACGCCCTCGTAGTAGGTGAGGCTGGCCGCCGGACGGCGGGCCAGATGCCGCGCCCGGGCGGACTCGGCGACCGTCGGCACGCAGAACGACCCCCGCACGAATACCGCGCCGATCGGCGACACCCGGGGCTCGCCGCGCGCGGTGACGGTCGCCAGCGCGACGGTCAGCGCCCCGTCGAGGTGCGCGGCCAACTGGGCCGCGGACAGCGAGTGCGCGGGCATCTCGAACGACTCGCGCAGAAACGCGCTGGCCCGCTCGATGCTCTCGCTCAGCAGCGCCTGCAGCCGCTCCAGATCGGTGCCGGTTTCACGCATGGGATGGCGGTTGAGAGGATAGGTGTGGGCTTGCACCGGCGGACCGGTAGCATTGCACCACTAATTGGCACAAAGTGTCAGGACCGGAGAGACTGCCCTTGCACCACTTCGTGCATCCCGCTCGGCACCAGCGAGCGAACGCCCACCAGCGTAGGATTGCCGACGGGTTGAGACGGTGACCGCGGACAGCACGCGCGAGAGCCTGCGGGAGTTCCTGAGCCGCCGCGGCGAAGTGGGTCGGGATCTGCTGGCGGTCGACTGGGCGGCGACGCCACTGGGGCCGATCGACGATTGGCCCGGGAGTCTCGCCACCGTCGTGCGCGTCCTGTTGACATCGCGCTTTGCGATGTGGATGGCATGGGGCCCGGAGCTGACGTTCCTGTGTAACGACACCTATCGCCGGGACACGCTGGGCGAGAAGTACCCGTGGGCGCTCGGGCAGCCGGCGCGCGCGGTGTGGGAGGAGATCTGGCCGGAGATCGGTCCCCGGATCGAGGCCGTCCTGCGCACCGGAGAGGCGACCTGGGACGAGGCGCTGCTGCTCATCCTCGAGCGCAGCGGTTACCGCGAGGAGACCTACCACACGTTCTCCTACAGCCCGCTGCCCGACGACGAGGGCCGCATCTCCGGGATCCTGTGCGTCGTCTCCGAGGACACCACGCGGGTCATCGGCGAGCGACGTATGGCGACGCTGCGCGAGCTGGGCGCGCTGTCCTCCGGGGTCCAGGACGAGCGCGAGTTCCTCGACGTGGCCGCCCACGTGCTCGAGGGCAACCCCAACTCGCTGCCGTTCACGATCGTCTACCTGTTCGACGCTGACGGCACGGCTCGCCTGGCCTGCTCGAGCGGCATCCGGCCCGGGCACCCCGCCGCGCCCCAGTGCATCCTGCCGGCCGATCCCGGCTCGCCGTGGCCCGTGGGTCAGGTGGGCGGCGGCCGGTCGGTCCGTCTCGACGTCACCGGCGATCGGCATCCCGCGCTACCGATGGGCGCCTGGGAGGAGCCGCCCTACGAGGCGCTGATGGCGCCGATCCTCGATCCGGCCCATGCCAGCCCGTACGGATTCCTCATCGTCGGCCTCAATCCGCACACGCCGCTCGACAGCGAGTACCGGTCGTTCGTGGAACTGCTGGTCCAGCACTTCTCCGCCGGGCTGGGCGCCGCCCGCACCTACGAGGCCGAGCGCCAGCGGGCCGAGGCGCTGGAGGAGCTCGACCGGGCCAAGACCGCGTTCTTCTCCAACGTCAGCCACGAGTTCCGGACCCCGCTGACCCTGATGCTGGGTCCGCTCCAGGACGCGATGGGGGACCCCGACGGGCTCGATTCCCAGCGGCTCGAGCTCGTGCACCGCAACGCCGTGCGGCTGCTCAAGCTCGTCAACGCGCTCCTGGACTTCTCTCGGGCCGAGGCCGGCCGCATGCGGGCCGAGTTCCGTCCCACCGACATCGGCCAGCTGACCGCCGAGCTGGTCGGCACCTTCCGCGAGGCCACCGAGCGCGCGGGCCTCGAGCTCGTCGTCGCCTGCGACTCGCCGCCCGAGCCGGTCTACCTCGACCGCGACCTGTGGGAGCGGATCGTGCTCAACCTCCTCTCCAATGCGTTCAAGGCCACGCTCGAGGGCCGCATCGAGGTGCGGATCGCGACCGTCGACGGCCAGGTCGAGCTCTCGGTCACCGACACCGGGACCGGCATCCCGCCCGAAGAGCTCGCGCGGCTGTTCCAGCGCTTCCATCGTGTCCGCACCGTCGCCCGCAGCTACGAGGGGACCGGGATCGGGCTGGCCCTGGTCAAGGAGCTGATCGACCTGCACGGCGGCCAGGTCGGCGTCGCCAGCACGCTGGGCGAGGGGTCGCGGTTCACCGTCCAGGTCCCGCTCGGGTCTGCTCATCTCCCGGCGGACCAGGTCCACGAGGAGAGCCTCGTGCCCGCCGCGTCGATCGCCTCGCTGTTCGTCGAGGAGGCGATGAGCTGGATCGAGGCGCCCGGCGTCCGCGGGCCTGACGATCACGCTCCGGACGGCGGCGCCGACCGCGCCGGGGTCGGCCGTCCGCGGGTCCTGGTCGTCGACGACAATCCCGACCTGCGCCGCTACCTGACGACGTTGCTGGCGTCCCAGTTCGAGGTCGAGACGGTCGGCGACGGCACCGCCGCGCTGGCGATCGTGCGCGACCGCCCGCCGGACCTGCTCGTCAGCGACGTGATGATGCCCGGGCTGGACGGCTACGAGCTGCTCGACGAGGTGCGCTCGGCGCCCGAGACCCGGGATCTTCCGGTCATCCTCCTGTCAGCGCGGGCCGGCGAGGAGGCGGCGATCGAGGGCCTCGAGGCCGGCGCCGACGACTACCTGCCCAAGCCGTTCTCCGGCCGCGAGCTGCTCGCGCGCGTGCGCGCTCACCTCGACCTCTCGACCGTGCGCCGCCAGGCCGCCGCGGACCTGCGGGCCGAGCAGCGCCGCCTGGAGCAGACCCTCGAGCAGCTGCCCGCAGGGGTCATGCTGGCCCAGGCCCCGTCGCGCGCGATCGTGTTCTCCAACCAGCAGGCGAGCGACATCCTCGGCCATGGGATCCTGCCCCACGAGGCGGGCGGCGAGTACGACGGCTATCAGCTGCACACCCTCGACCGCCGGCGCCTGAGGCGCGACGAGGGCCCGCTGGCCCGGGCGATGGTCGGGGGTGAGGTCGTCGAGGACCAGGACATGCTCTACGTCACCGGATCGGGACGGACGATCGTCGTGCGCATCAGCGCGGCGCCGATCCGGAACGAGGCCGGCGAGGTGGTCGCCGGCGTGCTCGTGTTCCAGGACGTCTCTGAGCGGGTGCGCTCGGGGCGGCTGCTGACCGCTCAGCGCGACATCCTCCAGCTCGTCGCCTCCGGCGCGTCGCTGGAGCACACACTGGAGGCGATCGTCCTGTGCGTCGAGGACCTGGCCGAGTACACCGCCTGGGGCTCGGTCCTGCTCCTGTCCGCCGACGGCCGGCGGCTGCTGCACGGCGCGGCGCCGTCGATGCCGGACGCCTACAACCAGGCGGTCGACGGCCTCGAGATCGGACCGGCGGTCGGCTCCTGCGGGACGGCGGCGTTCCGGGGCGAGACGGTCGTCGTATCGGACACGTCGTCAGATCCCCTGTGGGCGGACTACCGCGATCTCGCCGCCGAGCACCGGCTCGCCGCCGGCTGGGCCACGCCGATCCACGCTGACGATGGTGAGCTGGTCGGCACGCTGGCCGTCTACTACGACGAGCCGCGCGAGCCCTCGCCGGAGGACCGGCGCGTCGTCGACCTGATGGCCGGGACCGCGGGAGTGGCGATCGGCCGCGCCCGCGACGCCTCCAACCGCGCCCAGCGCCTGGCCGAGCTCCAGAGCAGCCTGCTCCCCCGCGCCCTGCCCGAGGTCCCCGGCATCGGCGCCGCGGTCAGCTTCCGCCCCGAGGAGCGAGGGTCAGACATCGGCGGCGACTTCTACGACCTGTTCTCGCTGCCCGGCGACGCGTGGGGGCTGGTCGTCGGCGACGTCTGCGGCCACGGGGCCGAGGCGGCCGCCGTGACCGCGCTGACCCGCCACACGACCCGGGCGGTCGCCCGCCTGCAGCGCAGCCCGGCGCGGGTGCTGTCGATCGTCAACGACGAGCTGCGCGCGTCTGACCACGATCGCTTCTGCACCGCTCTGTACGGACGGATCGAGCCGGTCGCTGACGGGGTCGTGCTGACGCTGGCGTGCGGCGGCCATCCGCCGCCGCTGGTGCGCCGCGCCGCGGGGTCGATCGAGACCATCCGCGTCCGCGGGCCGCTGTTGGGCGCATTCAGCGATGCGGTGTTCCCGGAGACGACCGTCGGGCTGCACCCCGGCGACACGGTGCTGGTCTATACCGACGGGGTGGTCGAGCGCAACCCCCGCGTTGCCGGCGAGGGCGGCCTGCGGGCGCTGGTCGGGTCGGTGCGCTTCGACGACGTCGACGAGTTGATGGCTGAGCTCGAGCGCCGCGCGTTCGGGAGCCCGCCCGAGCCGCTGCCCGATGACGCCGCGCTGCTGGCCGTCCAGGTCCAGGCGCCCGCGGCCGGCAGCGCCGACCCCGAGGCGGTCGGGGCGGCGGTGCTGGTGCACGCGGTCGCCGGCTAGCTCCCGGTGCATCTGCGCAGCGAGCGGATCGTCACGCCCGGAGGGGTGGTGGCGGGCGAGGTCGTCGTCCAGGACGGCCGGATCGCGCGGGTCGACCTCGACGTCAACGTCGTCGACGTCGACGGGTCGACGGGTCCCGCCGTCCTCGATCTGGGCGCGCGCTGGCTGGTTCCGGGGTTCATCGACCTTCACGTGCATGGGGGCGGCGGGTATCAGGTCAATGGGGCACGCGCCGAGGACATCGCGGGGCTGGCCCGCTTTCATGCCGGCCATGGGACCACCGGTCTGCTGGCGACGGCGGTCGCCGCTGCCCCGGATGAGCTCGTCGCGACGATGGAGTCGATTGGCGCCGCCGCTGCCGCCGCCGGCCGTCGATCCGGCGCGGCTCGCGTGCTGGGCGCGCACCTGGAGGGGCCGTTCCTGTCTCTGGGTTTGCCGGGGGCGATGGATCCGGAGTGGTTTCTCGATTCCGATCCGGCGCTGCTGAGACGGCTGATGCTCGCCGGTGGCGGCTGTCTGGCGCTGATGACCGTCGCTCCCGAGCTGGCCGGTGCGCGAGGGCTGGTCGAGGAGCTCGTCGAGGCCGGCGTCGTCGTCTCGCTGGGCCACACCGCGGCGTCCTACGAGGTGGCCGCGGCGGCCGTCCGGGCGGGGGCACGGTCGGCCACGCACGTGTTCAACGCGATGGTCCCGTTCCATCACCGGGCGCCGGGGGTGCTCGGCGCGGTGCTCGAGTCCGAGCGCGTGAGCTGCGAGCTGATCTGCGACGGGGTGCACGTGTCGCCGGTCGCGGCCCGTCTGGTTCACCGGCTCAAGGGGTGTGACGGGATCCACCTGGTCACCGACGCGATGGCCGGCGCCGGCATGCCCGACGGCGTCTACCGGTTGGGCGAACGCGCGGTGCGCGTCGGCGGCGGTCGCGCGGTGTCGGCTGACGGCGCGACCCTCGCCGGGTCGACGCTGACGATGGACCGCGCGGTGGCCAACGCCGTGCGGATGCTCGGTATTCCGATGCAGGAGGCGGTCGCGATGGCGTCTGGGAATCCCGCCCGGCTGCTCGGGCTCGACGACCGCCGCGGCGCGATCGCGCCCGGGTTCGACGCGGACCTGGCCGTGCTCGACCACGAGCTGCGGGCCCGCGGAACGATGGTGGCGGGGGAGTGGGTGGTAAAACCGGCGGCGGCGTCTGAGACGGGCGCCTAGCCCGCGGCGGGTGACGCGCTGGCGACGTGGGCGTCGAAGAAATCGAGGATCCGCCGCCAGGAGTCCTCGGCGTCGGCGTGCTCGTAGTTCATCCCGACGAACCTGACCGCCGGCCCCAGCAGCGGCCCGACGTTGACCCGGTTCATGAAGCTGTGCCCGGAGTTGGGGTACTCCTTGACGTCGTGGGCGACCTCGAGCTGGGTGAGCGCCTCCTCCAGCCGCTGCGCCCGTCCGGGCATCGTCCGATCGCGCTTGCCGTAGCTGGCCACGATCGGGCACGCGCCGGCCAGGCGTGCCGCGGCGTCGTCGGGCACCTCGCCGTAGTTGACCGACGCCGCCGCGAAGTCGTAACGGGGGGCGGACAGCAGCGCGAAGCCGCCGCCCATGCAGAACCCGATGATCCCGACCCGGCCGGTGCAGTCCGCGCGCTCGGCCAGCCAGGCGCGGGCCGCCTCGATGTCCTCGTAGCCTTCGCCGGCGCCCGACCGCGACGCCTGCATCGTCGCCATCACGCACTTGAGCCCCCGCCCCGAGTACAGGTCCGGCGCGAATGCCAGGTACCCGGCGGTGGCCAGCCGGTCGGCCGCGAGCCTGATGTCGTCCGACAGCCCGAGCGCGTCCATCACGACGACGACGCCCGGGAACGGCCCCTCGCCGCGCGGCTGCGCGAAATAGGCCTTGAGCTCGCGGGCCTCGGCTGGGAAGTAGGTGACGTCGGGCATCAGGTGGGCGGGGCCTCCAGCCCCTCGTCGCGGGCCAGCGAGGCGCCGATCCGGCGGGCCAGCCGCGGCTGGGCGAGGATGATAACCAGCCCGATCACCAGCCAGATGCCGACCACCAGCGGGAAGCGGTTGTAGGGGAAGCTGACGCCGACCACGTTCTTGTAGATGGTGTACCCGAGGAACACCATGCCGAGGATCGGCAGCACGATCTCATACAGCGGGGCGCGCCGGGCGCGGATGAACAGGAAGCTGATTGCGCCGAGGTTGGTGACGATGTAGGCCACCAGCAGCGACAGGACGCCCAGCGTGCCCGGATAGAAGAACGCGTTGACCGCGGACACGTTGGCGATGCGCTGGACCGCGATCGCCCCGATCCCGACGATCAGCACCACGGTCAGCGCCCCGGCGGGGGCGCCGCTGCGCGTCGAGGTGCGACCCAGCGCCGGCTCCAGCGCGGTGTCGCGGGACAGCGCGAACAGGATGCGCGCGCCGGCGGTGGCCGCGGCCAGGCCGGACGCGAAGGCGCTGACGGTCGCGCCGGCGTTGATGAGGTCGCCCATCCACGACCCGACGTAGCTGCGCGCCAGGTCGCCCAGCGGAGCGGTCGAGCCGGCGAACGCCTTGGCGCCGGTGGCGGTGGCGCCGAAGCCCCACGTCTGGACCGTGATGCAGACGATGTAGAAGATGCCCGAGGCCACCACGGCGTTGCGGATGGCCCGCGGGATCTCCCGCCGCGGGTTGTCGGTCTCCTCGCCGAGGGCGGCGGCGCCCTCGAATCCCGCGAACGACAGGAAGCCGAACACCGCCGCGCTGGCCACCGCTGAGAACTTCGTCCCGCTGGGGATCTTGAACGCGTCGACGGTGATCGTCTGACCGTGGGGGGCCGAACCGCCGATCAGCTTGACCACGATGACGATCATCAGGATGACGATCAGGGTCACGGAGATGCCCTCCATACCCAGCAGCGATCGCGTCGCCACCCGGATGTCGCCAAACGCCAGGAACGCGATGATGATGCCGGCCACCAGCGCGATGACGAGATAGTCGGCGCCGTGCCAGATCCCGGTCCCCTGGAAGAATGCGACGCCGAACGTGCCGGCCTCGGCGGTGCTCGCGCAGGTGAACGCCACATAGGTGCCCAGCAGCGCCCAGCCGGAGAAGAAGCCGGCCTGCGGCCCCAGCGTCACCCCGGTGAACGCGAACACCGACCCGGCGTGGCTGAAGTACCGCGACAGCCGGATGAACGCGTAGGAGACCAGCAGCACCCCGACGGTGGCGAAGATGAACGCCAGCGGAACCGCCCGGCCGATCAGCGCCGCCGGCGCGGTGCCGTTGAGCGCCATCGCGGCCGTCGGCGCCATGATCGCGATCGACAGGGCGATCGCCTCCCAGAACCGCAGCTCGCGGCGCAGGCCGTGTGGCGGCGGCCCGGGGGTGCTCGTGGTCTGCGTGTGCGGCGACGCGGCCAACGGTCAGTGCCCTACCCATGAAGGCGGGGCGCTAAGCCGGCCGGGCGTCCGGGCGCTATTTCGGCAGCGCGATCCGCGTCTGCTGGGCGTTCGCGTAGTCGATCGACACCGTCTGGCTGGCCTTGACCGCATTGCCGACCTTGGCCGAGCTGAGCAGCTGGGTGGGCGCGCCGTCGGCCGCCCTGCTCAGCGACCCCGCGTAGGAGACGCCGCCCTGGACGGCGCCCGCGACCGTCAGCCGTCTCGTGCCAGAGGTCGTCACCGGCGTCGACAGGTCCCGGGTGAACAGCTCGGACAGGATCGCGCCGGCGTTGAACGGCGCCAGACCCGTCTGGCATTGCCACTTCTTCGGGCCCTTGACGCACCGCTTGCCGCCGACCTGGACGACGTCGAAGCTCGTCCACGGGCCGTTGCCGACCTTCGTCTTGCCCGTGAACTCGACCCGGTTGCCGCTCTGATGCCACAGCGAGTACTGGCTGGACACCTTCGGCTCGCTGACACCGGACGCCAGCGCGCTCATCGTCGCGGTGACCTTGTAGGCCGGCTTGCTCTCGAGCGTGCTCAGCGCGGTCGTGTACAGCGGCCGCGGCTTGACCGCCAGCAGCGTCGGCGACGGCCGGAAGCCCAGCGTCTGGGTGGTGGTCGCCGGGCAGTTGGGCACGTTGACCGGCACGCACTCCTGCTGGCTGTTGGACCAATAGGTCAGGACCTTGACCCCGTTGATCGTCGCGTCGGCCGTGGGCGAGTCCTCGCACAGGTCGCTGGCCTCGCCCTCCATGAAGATCTGCGACAGGCTCGAGAACGAGAACTTGGCGTCGTCGATCCAGCCCAGCCCGTCCAGCGGATCGGTCGCCGACTCCACCAGTTCGTGCGACACGTTGGCGACGAGGCTGGGGACGTCGCTGGCGCAGTCGGCCGGCGCCACGATGAACGGCACCGTCTGGTAGGTCGGGTCGGGGTAGGGCACGAACCACGCCCAGCCGATGCGCAGCTGCGCCACCACGGTGAAGAAGTGGAAGGCGTCGAAGCTCCCGCACGACTGCAGTGACCCCAGCCCGACGGACGCGTGCTTGGGCAGGAAGATCGCGTAGTCGGTGTTGTCGTCGGCCATCGGCAGCCCGTCGGGCAGCGGCAGGCCCTCGATCCCGCCGGTGCCGGGCACCTCGGACAGCGCCAGCGCGCTGCCGCCCGCCTCGCAGGTGATCCAGTACATGAGCGTGAACACGTTGATCCCGCCCTGGGCCGAGGTCTTGGGACACAGGAACGCCGGGGCGGCCACGTCGGCGCCGGTGGAGCTCGGCGTCCCGACGCCGTACTGGGCGGCGTCGCTGAGATAGCCGCTGCCGATCAGCGAGTTCAGCTGCCCGTTGATTGCCTGCTGGGCGAATCCGGGGTCATCGGAGTCCCAGTTGCGGTCCCAGTACAGAGCGTGGACCGCCGGGTTGTCGATCACCCGCCCGCTGATGCCGGGCAGCAGGTCGGTGACGAACGACGGCAGGAAGTTGAGGTGGGCCAGCGAGGCCAGCGTGAACTTGTTGCGGTTGTCGTCCAGGTGCGCGCCCGCGGTCGACACCGGCGTGTAGGTGAAGCTCAGCGGCGCACTCTGGCCGACGCGGGTGATGACGCTGACGCTGACCGGGCCGGCCGCGCTGGCCGGCGACGGCGGCGCGATGAACTGGATCGCGTTGGGCGTGTCAAAGCAGAAGCCGGTGACCACCTGAGAGCCGAACTGGACCTCGAGCGCCTGGTCGAGATGCGACCCGGAGATCGTCACCACCGTGCCACCGGTCGCCGGGCCGGAGGTGGGCGACATCGCGTTGACCGCCGGCGGGATGCATTGCCCGCTGCAGTAGAAGAAGCGGTCGGCGCCGGTCGTCGGCGTGAAGCCGCCGGTGGAGCTCGTGTTCACGTACGGCGCCGACACCCGCACGTCGACCTGGCCCTGACCGTGGCTGGGGGAGACCACGCTCGCCACCGACGCGGTCAGCACCTTGACCTGGCGCCCGAGCGACGTCCCGAACTCGATCGTCGGCGGATGGGCCGCCTGCAGCGTGAACCCCGCCACGCGCACGTCGACGGTCGTCCCGCCGGTGGACGGGCCCGCCGCCGGCGAGACGCCGAGCACCCCCGGCTGAGCGATCGGGTTGCCGGTCCCGCAGTTCGGATAGTTCTTGCAGATCGCCTGCGCGGGGCCGCTGGCGGCCAGGGCGACTCCGACGGTGCCGGCGGCCAGCAGCCATCGCACGCCGCGCACTGTGTGGTCGAGGCGGCGCGCGCCTCGACGACGGATCGGTCCCATGCTTCCCCCTATCGTGAGCCTCGAGCCGGCATCCCCGGCCGCCCCGATGTGGCTGATTAACGTGACACTAACGCTGTGTCAACCCTAAAGTCAACTGTGTTAGCTGGGAAGCTGCACAAAATCACACGAAGCTGATCAATGCTCCGTCTGGGGTGCGCGCCGGGTGGCTCGGGCGTGGCGGCATGTGCGGGGCGGCTCGCGCGGGGCGGCTTGCGCGGGCGGCTACGTGAAGATCGCTTCGGGGAGGAAGGCGCCGACAACCCAGTTGGGCACGTCGACGATCTCGTGGATGCGCAGATCGCACGCCACCGAGGCGATCGCGTACGCCTCCTGGCGCGGGCGCCCGTATCGGTCGACGATGTGGTCGACCATCGCCCGCGTCGCCTCCCGAGCCGCCTCGAACAGGTCGGGGCCGATGCCGGTGCAGACGTGATAGCTGGATTGCTCTGTCTCGGCGAGCTGGCCGTGCGGGATCGCGTACTCGGGGTAGCGGGCGGACACGTCCCTGCGGACGGTGAGCCGGACCGCGATGTCCATGGCGGTCTCCACCGCCGTGCCGCACACCTCGGCGTCGCCCATGGCCGCGTGCGTGTCGCCGACCGAGAACAGTGCGCCCTCGACCGCGACCGGCAGGTAGAGGGTGGTGCCGGCGCGCAGGTGCTTGATGTCCATGTTCCCGCCCCACTTGCTCGGGGGGACGACCGAGTGCTGGCCCGGCTCGGCCGGGGCCAGCCCGATGGTGCCCGGGAACGGGGAGAACTGGAGCGTCACACCATCCGCGAAGGCGACGGTGTTCGCCGCGGGGTCAACCGCCGAGATGTTCAGCCACGGGTCGGGAAATTCGCTGGCGAGCAGCCCGAACCCGGGGATGATCGCCGTCCACCCCCATGGTTTGGCCGTGAAGTCGAGGATCTCGACCGCGAGCACGTCGCCGGGCTGGGCGCCCTTGACGTAGAC
>DATAWL010000046.1:0-37220 GCA_036267215.1 Solirubrobacteraceae bacterium
GCGATCCTGCGCGACTACCTCATTGAGCACCGGCTGCGCGGCGCCGAGGGCCTCGTCTTCGGTCGCGACGGCGACACGCCGTGGGCGACCGGCTCGATCAGCCAGCGCGCGAACAAGGCATGGAAGGCCGCGCAGCTCACCCCTATCACCCTGCACGAGTGCCGCCACACGTTCGCCAGCCTGATGATCGCGGCCGGCGTGAACCCCAAGGCGCTGCAGACGTTCATGGGCCACTCATCGATCACCGTCACGCTCGACCGCTACGGCCACCTGTTCCCGGGATCCGAGGGAGAGGCTGCCGTCCTGCTCGACGCCTATCTTGCGGAATCACATGAGCGAGCCCGCAGCGCCAGCATCGACGAATCTGATCTTGGGGAAGTCTTGGGGAAGTCGGGGCCCTCTCGGAGCGGTCTTGAACGGTCTTGAGCGGCACTTCCACGCCGCGCGCCGCGCACCCCGCCGAAGGGGAAACTGCCCGCATATGGGCAGATCCCCTGAAATCAAACGGAGAGGGGGGGATTCGAACCCCCGATGGACGGAAACGCCCATACCGGTTTTCGAGACCGGCGCATTCAACCGCTCTGCCACCTCTCCGGGTTGCAGCGGACAACAAGTTAGAGCACGCCGCACCTGCTCGCCGGGCGCCCGCTGTCAGCCCCGTGACCCAGGATCCGGGCTCAGCGCTTGGCGGCGAAGAAGGACCGCAACAGGTCGGCGGAGTCCTGCGCCAGCAGACCGGATTCGACCTGGGGGCGATGGTTGAGACGCGGTTGCGCCATGACGTCGAGGACGCTGCCGCCGGCGCCGGCCTTGGGGTCGGTGGCGCCGAACACGACGCGGGGTACGCGCGCCAGGACGATGGCGCCGGCGCACATGGCGCAGGGCTCGAGGGTGATGTAGAGGACGGAGTCGAGCACCCGCCAGCTGCCCAGGGCGCGGGCGGCCTCGCGCAGGGCGATCATCTCGGCGTGGGCGGTCGGGTCCTCGCGGACCTCGCGCTCGTTGTGGCCGGTGCCGATGACCTCGCCGTCCTTGACCACCACGGCGCCGACGGGGATGTCGTCGTGCTCGGGGGCCCGCTCGGCCTCCCGCAGGGCGAGGCGCATGAAGTACTCATCTCGCGGAAAGAACCGCGTCGCGGATGCTGGAGATCGGGTGGAAATACCGGTACCTTCCGCCAGGGGCAACTGCAGCCGTGGTCCATGATGGCTTAAGGGGCGCCAGCGGATGTTTGGACCGGCTCAGGCGTTATTTTGGACATGACCAGATCGACCTTCCGCCGACGACCGCAGGATGCGGTTGCCATCGGCGTCGTCGTACTCTCGGTCTGGCTCCTGGCCGCCGGTGGGGCTCAGGCGGCCTCGACCGGCGTCCCCGTTGCCGGTGGTGTCGCGCGATCGCATCGCGCGAGCACCGGCCCGGCCGCGGCGCCGGCCTACGTCCCCGGTGAGGTGATCGTCGGCTACCGGCCCGGCGCGGCGATGACCCCGGCCGAGGTCCGCCTGGGCGCCCGCCGCGCTTGGTCTGCCCCCGCTCCCGGCAGCCGCGTGCTGCGTCTGCCCCGCGGCGAGAGCGTCACCGCGGCCCTCGCCCAGCTGCGCCGCCAGCCCGGTGTGGCCTACGCCGAGCCCAACTACATCGCCCACGCCGCCGGCGAGTTCTACCCCGACGACCAGGGCCGCAGCCGCCGCGCGCAGGGCTGGGAGCGGATGCAGTGGAACCTGCTGCCCGGCACCGGCATCAACGCCCCCGAGGCGTGGGCCAACCTCCTCGGCGACCACCGCGGGGGCGGCAAGGGGGTCGTCGTCGCCGTGCTCGACACCGGCGTCGCCTACCGGCGCTGGAAGCAGTTCGACGAGTCGCCGGACTTCAAGCGCACCCACTTCGTGGACCCCCACGACTTCGTGGCCAACAACCGCTACCCGCTGGACCGCAACGGCCACGGCACGTTCGTCGCCGGGATCATCGCGGAGTCGACGAACAACCGCGTGGGCCTGGCCGGGATCGCCTACGGCGCCTCGATCATGCCGGTGCGGGTACTGGACGCCAGCGGCGAGGGCGACGAGACGACGATCGCGAAGGGCATCCGCTACGCGGTCAACCACCATGCCCAGATCATCAACCTCAGCCTCGAGTTCCTGCCCAGCCAGGTCAACTCCGGCTCCGAGATCCCGCAGATCGTCGGCGCGATCAACTACGCCCGCCGCCGCGGCGTGACGATCGTGGGCGCCGCCGGCAACGACGAGGACAATCAGATCGCCTATCCGGCCCGGGCCGCCGGGGTCATCTCCGTCGGCGCGACCACAAAGGATCTGTGCCTGGCCGACTACTCCAACGGCGGGTCGGGCCTGGACCTGGTCGCTCCCGGTGGTGGCGACGACGCGATCATGCCCGACGATCCGGCCTGCCACCCGGACCGCAACCTGCCGTCGATCTTCCAGCTGACCCTGACCGATCCGCCCCACTGGGATCGCTTCGGCTACCCCGATTACTACATCGGCACGTCGATGTCCTCGCCCGAGGTTGCCGCGACGGCCGCGCTCGTGATCGCCAGCCGCGTCATCGGCCCCCATCCGACGCCCACTCAGATCCTCACCCGGCTGGAGGAGACCGCCACTCCGCTGCCCGTCGGCCAGACCTCGCCCAACGTCACCTATGGCTGGGGGCTGATCAACGCCGGGGCCGCCACCAAGGCCGGCCCGCCGCCGCCGCGGCCGGCCCCGCCCGCCCCGGGCACCGGCACGACCACGCCGACCACGCCGGCGCCGACCACGCCCACGACCACGACGACGACCCCGTCGGGCGCCGAGTAGCGGTGATTCGCGGGTGGCCGTGCCGGCGGAGGGCTGCTTGCGGCTCTGAGGCGTATGCAAATGTCCCAACCGGCGCACGCTGGGGGTTGGGTGGGGCGGTTGCCGTCGTGACGGCGGCAAACGTCCCGACGGCCTCTCAGAGGTGGTCGGTTGGGACGTTTGCCGACGACCATCAGCCCGTGCGAACGATCAGCACCGAGCAGGGCGCGTGGTGCGAGACCTTGTTGGGGACCGAGCCCAGCAGGAAGCGGGTGGCCCCGGTCATGCCCTTGTTGCCGACCACGATCAGATCGCAGCGCTGCTCCTCGGCCACGTCGAGGATCGCGTCGGCGGCGTCGCCGACGCGGGCGAACGTCTCGACCTGGGCGACGCCGGCCTCGCGGGCATCGCGTTGCGCCGACGCCAGGAGCTCCAGCACGTCGTCGCGGGGGTTGACCGCCCACTCGACGTCCGCGGGGGGTGGCACACGCGCCGCCCGCGGATGCTGGGCCGCGATCGGCTCATAGGCACTGACCACCTGCAGGCGCGCTCCCAGCGCGCGGGCCAGCTCGATGGCATGGGCGACGGCGACGCCCGCCGTGTCGGATCCGTCGGTCCCGACCAGGATGGATTGGAGCATGCTCGCCGCGCTCACCGGCCCGCTAGGTGGTGGCTCGCGCGCAGTCAGCCATCTAGGCCAGCTTGGTGATGGCGATGACGATCCCCGCCAGCACGAACACGACGATCAATACCTGAGTCCAGATCAACAACCGTGGCAGCTGCATGTCTGACCAAAGCTATCGTCTCGGCCATGCCGGAGCCGGTCAGCCCCGCTCTGAAGGCGGTCAGCGACGCCGTGTTGGCCGTCGCGGCCGAGCTGTCGGTCGACGAGGTGCTCCAGCGGCTGGTCGACTCCGCCCGCGAGCTGGCCGGCGCGCGCTACGCGGCGCTGGGGATCCCCGACGGGTCCGGCGGCTTCCGCCGGTTCCTGGTCGCCGGGATGACGGATGAGCTGATCGAGGCGATGGGCCCGCTGCCCCGCACCCACGGGATGCTCGGGGCGATGCTGCACGCCGACGGCGCCTATCTCACGGACGACATCCACCGCGATCCCCGCTTCCGCGGCTGGTGGCCGCGCCAGCACCCGGACATGCGCTCGTTCCTCGGCGTCCCGATCGTCGCCCCCGAGGGCGTGATCGGCGCCTTCTACCTGACCGAGAAGGAGGGCGGGGACAGCTTCGGCGTCCGCGACCGGGAGGTGATCGAGCTCCTGGCGGCGCACGCCGCGATCGCGATCACCAACGCCCGGCTGTACGAGCGCAATCGCGAGCTCTCGATCCTGTCCGAGCGCAACCGGCTCGCGCTCGAGCTCCACGACGCCGTCAGCCAGAAGCTGTTCAGCCTCAACCTGGCCGCCGACGCCGCGGCCACGCTGCTGGACCGCGACCCCGAGCAGGCCCGGCCGCAGCTGGACCGGGTGCGCGACCTGGCGCGCGAGGCGCTGGCCGAGCTGCGCTCGCTCATCCTGGGTCTGCGTCCGGCCCAGCTGGACCGCGACGGGTTGGAGGGAGTTCTGCGCAAGGAGGCGACGATGCTCGAGCGCGTGCACGGCATCACCGTGTGCCTGGAGTCAGACGGGCTCACCGCCTCAGACGACCCGGCTCGCGACGCCGAGATCCTGCGCATCGCCGAGGAGGCGCTGCACAATGCCGTACGCCACGCCGCCGCGCACACCGTGACCGTGCGCCTGCACGGCGGCGACCAGGCGATGGTCGTCGAGGTTGCCGACGACGGCGTCGGCTTCGATCCGGCCGATCCGGAGCTGCGCTCGCACCACCTCGGTCTGACCTCGATGGAGGAGCGGGCCCGCCAGCTGGGCGCGCGGCTGAAGTTGAGCTCGAGCTGTCCCGGCGGGACGGTGGTTCGGTTGGAGGTGCCCGTCCGTGCCCGCTGATCGCATCAGGGTGCTGATCGTCGACGACCACGCCGTGGTGCGCGAGGGACTGCGGACGTTCCTCCAGCTCCAGGACGGCATCGACGTGGTGGGGGAGGCCGCGGACGGCGAGCAGGCGGTCGCGCAGGCCGGCGCCCTCGCGCCCGACGTGATCCTCATGGACCTGGTGATGCCGCGGCTGGACGGCATCGGCGCGATGCGGCAGCTGCGCGCCGCGGGCTCATCGGCCCGGGTGATCGTGCTCACCAGCTTTCTCGACGACGAGCGGCTGATGCCGGCGCTGCAGGCCGGGGCCGCCGGTTACCTGCTCAAGGACGTCGAGCCGGCCGAGTTGGCCCGCGCCGTGCGCAAGGCCTGCGCCGACGAGGCGCTCATCGACCCGACCGTGGCGGGGCGGCTGCTGCACGCGCTCTCAGACCCGCCCGCCGGCACGCGCGGGCCCGCCGCCGACGGCATCGCCGCGCTGACCCGCCGCGAGCGCGAGGTGCTCGAGCTGATTGCGCTCGGGCACTCCAACAAGCGAATCGCCTTCGAGCTCGACATCGCCGAGAAGACGGTCAAGACGCACGTGGGTCACGTGCTGGCCAAGCTCGGGGTCGCCGACCGCACGCAGGCCGCCGTATTGGCCGTCCAGCGGGGGCTCGCCGGCAGGTCCTAGGACCAATTACCACTTCAAACCGGGACCGCTCCCGACGTAGCGTGGCCGGCATGACATCGACAGCCATCATCACCGGAGCCTCCCGCGGCCTGGGGCTGGCCCTCGCCCGCACGCTGGCCCAGCGCGAATGGAGGCTGGTCCTCGACGCGCGCGGAGCCGACGACCTCCAGCGGGTCGCCACCGAACTGGACCGGATCACGGACGTGCGGGCGATCACCGGCGACGTCGCCGACGCCTGGCACCGCGAGGCGCTCATCGACGCCGCCGGAGAGCGGATCGACCTGCTGGTCAACAACGCCTCGATCCTGGGCCCCAGCCCGCAGCCGGGCCTGGCCGGCTACCCACTCGACGAGCTCGGGCGCGTCTACGCGATCAACGTCGTCGCCCCGCTGGCCCTCATCCAGCTGGCGCTGGGACAGATGCCCCCGGGCGGGGCCATCGTCAACGTCACCTCCGACGCCGCGGTCGAGCCCTACGAGGGCTGGGGCGGCTACGGCTCGTCCAAGGCGGCGCTGGAGCAGCTGACGGCCATCCTCGGCGCCGAGCGGCCCGGCCTGCGCGTCTACGCCGTCGACCCCGGCGACATGCGCACTCGCATGCACCAGGAGGCGTTCCCGGGCGAGGACATATCCGACCGCCCGCTCCCGGAGTCCAGCGTCCCCGGCCTGGTGGAGCTGATCGAGTCGACGCTGCCCAGCGGCCGCTACCAGGCTCGCGAGGTGCTGGCCGGGGGGCGGTCCTCGTGACCGCCCTGGCATTCGAGCTGCCCCATGCGCTGGAGGCGACGGCGCCGCCCGAGGCTCGCGGCATCGATCGCGACGCGGTCAAGCTGATGGTCGCCGGCGCGGGCGACGGCACGATCGTCCACGCCGGCTTCCGCGAGCTGCCCGACCTCCTGGCCGCCGGCGACCTGCTGGTCGTCAACGTGTCCGCCACGCTCGGCGCCGCGGTCGCCGCCAGGCGATCGGACGGCAGCCCGGTGCGGGTCCACGTTGCCACGCGGGCGCCGCGGCTCGACGAGCGCTGGCGGGTGGTCGAGCTGCGCTCGCCCGACGGAACGCGGCCGGCCCGAGGCCGGACTGGAGAGACCATCACCCTGCCCGGCCACCATGGCCGACTGGCGATCGTCGCGCCGTATGCGTCGGGCTCGCGTCTCATGCTCGCCCGCTTCGACGGGCTGGGCACGGTCGAGGACCTGCTCGAATACCACGGCGAGCCGATTCGCTACGGCTACGTCGCGCACCCGTGGCCGCTGGCCGACTACCAGAACGTCTACGCCACCACGCCCGGCAGCGCCGAGATGCCGAGCGCCGGGCGACCGTTCACGGCCCAGCTCATCTGCGAGCTGGTGGCGCGGGGCATCATGGTGGCCCCGATCACCCTGCACGCCGGCGTCTCCTCCCCGGAGCGGCATGAGCCCCCGTTTCCGGAGTCCTACGAGGTACCGGAGGCGACCGCGGCGCTGGTCAACGACACCCGCGCCCGCCAGGGCCGGGTGATCGCCGTCGGCACGACCGTCGTCCGTGCGCTGGAGACCGTCAGCGATCCCGCCGGCCGGGTGACCGCCGGTGCCGGCTGGACGGGGTTGGTCATCGACGCTCACCGCGGTGTCAACGCCGTCGACGGCCTGATCACCGGCTGGCACGAGCCCGAGGCCTCCCACCTGATGATGCTCGAGGCGATCGCCGGCACCGACCTGCTCGAGCGCTCCTACCGGTCAGCGCTCGAACACGGCTACCTCTGGCACGAGTTCGGCGACAGCCACCTCATCCTGCGCTGACCGCTGCGCCCGCGGCCGGCCGCGGGCGCAGCTGCTCGGCCGACAGATCATCGAGCAGCCCGACCGACCGCGGCTCCCGACCGTCCTCGAGCACCACCGCCCCGCCCGGCCAGTACGGATGGGGCGGCACGGCGCGGTCGATCAGCAGCTGCTCGTAGACCCACGACCCAGCGTTGAGAAAGCGCACGCCGCCGCGATCGGGCCACGCCTCGCCGGCCAGCGGACCGCGGCGGTGGACGTGGCCGAAGATGACCCAGTCGGCGTCGATCCCGAGCCGCCGGACCACCCCGGCCAGCGCGGGGATCGCGGCGTGGCGCATCTGGGTGTCGAGGACCCGCGCGCTGACCGGGGCCAGCCCGGAGCTCATCATCAGCCGCGGGACGTGGGGCATCGCCGCCACCCGGACCAGGTCGGCGCTGCCCTCGAGCACCGTGGCCACGGGGCGCGACATCAGGCGCGAGGCCAGCGTCTCGCGCCCCCGGCGGTCGCGGCGACCGTGGCGCCCTCGCTCGTAGTCGCTGGGCCGGGCGGTGGCGGTGGCCTGCACCGCCGCGGACCGGCGGCCGCTGGGACGCAGGATCCCGAACGCCGACTCGGGGATCAGGTAGCGATCCAGGTAATGGCCGTGCGTCGCCCACACCCGCTCGCCCAGCCACACCCCCGGATAGCTGACCCGCGCGCGGGCCGGGCTCAGCCAGGAGAGCAGCGCCTCCAGCGCCGGGCTGGCGTGTGGGTCGACCGCCGCTGACGGGACCAGCTGGGCATCCTGGGCGATGACCCAGGCGCGCGTGAGCGGCGCATCGTGGTTACCGGGGACGACGATCGCCTCGCGGTCGGCCCCCAGTCGCCGCCCGATTTCCCGGATGACCGGCTCGGCGATGGCCGCCGTGCGGCGCAGGTGGCGGGTGATCAGCTCCAGCGTGTCGCCCAGCAGGACCAGGCGGTCGACCTCGTCGAGCGCCGCCAGCAGTCGCTCACGCGCCGCGGGCAGGCGCAGCACGTCATGTCCCGGCCGGCTGCCGAGGTGCAGATCGGAGACGACCAGGGTCCTCACGGCGGCGCACGATAGCCCGCCGGATCACCGGGACCCGGGCGGGCGCGCGCCGCGGACCGCTAGACCGTGACCAGCGAGTCGAAGGACAGCCTCACGCCGCGCGCGACGATCAGCACCGGGCAGCTCGCCTCCTCGATCGCGTTGTGCGCGCGGGAGGTGAGCATGACCCGGCCGTCGCGGGCCTCCTGACGGGAACCGGCGACGAGCAGGTCGACGCCGCGGTTGGCGTCGACGACCGTCGCCTGCAGGCCCTCGGCCAGCGAGAAGGCGGTCTCGATCGCGACCTCGTCGGCGCAGCCGGTGAGCACGCCGATCGTGCGGACGTCGGGCTCGGCGGCGGCGTAGCCGGCGGGCGCGAGCGCCAGCGCGGTCGGCCCGCCCTCGACCAGGGTCTGAGCCGAACGGCCGATCGAGACGTGGCCGCTGCGCGTCCGGTAGTCGGAGCCGAAGACGATGATGTTGGCCTGCTCCCGCTCGGCCAGCCAGGCGAGCCCCTCGCCGGTCGACGGACTGACGACGACCCGCCGCTCGATGTACTGATCGTCGAGCCACTGAGCGCCGCGCGTCAGCAGGGCGTCGGCCTCCTGCTGGGAGAGCTGCTCCTCGTCCGGCTGCCGGTGGACGGCGTGACGCACGTAGGCGAGCGTCAGGTCGGCCCCGGCATCGCGCAGGAGGCCCCCGAGCATGAGGGCGTCGTGGTCGTTCTGGGTGTCGTCGTAGGAAACGATCGCGTGCGGGGCCATCGGACGTCTCTCCTCTCTCGCTGATTTCCCTCGTACCGGAATTCGCCGAGAGTCTCGCCGTCTCCGCCCTATCAGTACCAGTGAAGTTGATCATGACCTTGATAAGATTTGCTAATGCTGAACTTGAACCGGCTCCAGGTGCTGTGCGAGGTGCTCAACCGGGGATCGTTCTCGGCCGCCGCGGAAGCGCTGTCCTACACCCAATCGGCCGTGTCGCAGGCGATCGCGCGGTTGGAGGCCGAGACCGGGACGACGCTCGTCATCCGCGACCGGCGGGGCGTCCGGCCCACCGCCGCGGGCGCGACGCTGGTGACGCACGCCGAGGCCATCTTCGCGCAGGTCGACGCCGCGGAGGTCGACCTCGCGGCGGTGCTGGGCCTCCGCGCCGGGCGGCTGCGAGTCGCCTCGTTCCCATCGGCGGGCGCAACGCTGATGCCGCTGGCGGTGGCCCGGTTTCGCCGCGCCCATCCCGACGTCGCGTTGACCCTGGCCGAGGGCGAGCCCGAGGAGATCGCCCCCCGCCTGCGGGCCGGCGAGTTCGACCTGGCGCTGCTGTTCGCGTTCCCGGGGGTCGGACCACGGCGCGAGCGCCGCGGGGCGGGGCTGCGCTCGGTCACGCTGCTTCAGGACCCGATGGACGTGGCCCTGCCGGCCGACCATCCGCTGGCCTCCGCGCCGGCGCTGGCGCTGGCCGACCTGCGCGAGCAGCAGTGGGTGCAGACCTCGGCGGAGAGCCCGTGCGCGCGTCACGTGGTGCGCTCGTGCCTGGCCGCCGGGTTCGAGCCCGACGTCGCCTTCGAGTCCGACGACTACGACACCGTGCAGGGCCTGGTCGCCGCCGGCGTGGGTGTCGCCCTCATCCCCCGGCTGGCGCTCACCCGCGTGCACTCCGGGATCGTCGTGCGCTCGCTGGCGCCGGCCAGCCCGGCCCGGCTGGTGACGGCGGCGACGATGTCGGGACCGGGTGTGGCGCCCGCCGCCAGGTCGATGATCGCCCTGCTGACCGAGGTCGCCCGCCGCTACACCGACGGTGCGGTCCCGTCGCCGGCGACGGCCTGAGCCAGCTCGCGGGCCCGCTGCCCGACGACCAGCGGGCGCAGCGCCCGCTCCAGCGGCCGGGCCAGCAGCCCCACCGGGCCCGGGTCGACCGCCAGCCGGTAGGTGGCGCGCGTGCGCCGGTCGCCGAGCGCCTCGAGCTCCCACGACGCCTCGAGTTCGTCGACGTCGTCGGACTCCACGCGCGTGAACGTCAGCCGGTGAGGCGGCTCATAGTCCACGCGGACCCGGGCGCGGACCTTGGTCACCTTGGCGTCGGCGACGATATCGACGACCACCGCCCGTCCGTCCGCGTCGCTCTGGACGACGTCGACGCGCTCGAGGCCCTTCTGCCACCGGGGGCTGCCCGTGACGTCGGACACGACCGCCCAGCAACGCGGCAGCGGGGCGTCGATCTCCGCTGACGACGATCCCGACAGCAGCGTCACGAGGGGTCGCTCACCCCGCCACTACTTGGCGATCACCCGGCTGGTCTCAGACGTCCGGCCACCGGCGGCGTCGGTCACGCTCAGGCGAAGCTGCTGGCGCCCGCCGGGGACCGTCAGGTGCGCCACCCGCCCGCGGCGGACGCTGAGCGCCGGCGGCGCCAGCCGGACGCTGATGCTCCCGGTCACCTTGCGCAGCGCGATCGTCACCGTGCGCCCGCCGGAGATGTGGTCGATGAACCTGACCCTGGCCGGCTTGCGGGCGGTCGTGCTGACGCCGACCCCGCGGCGCGATCCCAGATGCAGGTCGGCCGGGACGGTGAGCGCGATGGTCCGCAGCTGCGGCGCGTTGCGAGCGGAGGCGATGACGAACGTCAGTACCGGTCCCGGCGCGAGCGACAGGTGCGAGACCTTGGGCACGGCGCCGACGTACCAGGTGAACGCGGCGACGGCGGTCGAGTCCTGCGCGTCGGCGGCGCGGACGTGGACTGTCCAGGTGCCCGCCCGCGAGGGATGGCCGGTGATCCGGCCGGTCGAGCCGTTGACCTTCAGTCCAGGGGGGAGGCCGGACGCGCCGTAGGTGACGCCGGTCCCGGCCGTGTCGCTGCCGTGCAGGGCCAGCGACACGGCGGTGTGCACCGTGGAGCGCTGGATACCCGGGTCAGAGATGCGGGCCGTGGCCGTGCACAGCGATGCGGCCAGCGACGCCGCGTTGGGCGTCCCCAGCCCGGTGACCGGGTCATAGCCCGCGGTGGCGGCGTACCGGCCGCCGTTGGTGCCGGTGAAATCGTTGTCGCCGCTCGTGACGTCGTTGAAGTCGGCGGCGTAGGCGCTGCCGGCGGCGCGGTACAGCGCCGGGTCCGCGTAGCCGATCGGGGTCGAGCAGGCCTTGGACGCATCGGCCAGCGCGATCACCGCCGCCCACAGCGGCGCCGCTCCGCTGGTCCCGCCGATGCCCTGCCAGCCCTGCGGCTGATCCGGTACCGAGCCCGAGCCGTTCCAGTAGACCAGGTAGCCGGTGGTGGGGTCGGCGTCGGCGGACACGTCGGGAACCTCCCGGCAGTAGCCGGCGCCGTTGCCGCAGGCCGACCCTGCGGCCAGCGGGCTGCGCAGCCCCAGGCTCGCGGCGGCGTCGAGCTGGGCCGGCGGCATCGGCCAGAAGTTCGAGATTCCGCCGCCGCCGGCGCCGGGCGGGACCAGCCCGGTGACGGGGCTGCCTCCGCTGTTCCACACGCTCTCGACCGGGCGCGGGCCCAGCGACGAGAGCGTGGTCCCGCCCACACCGGTCACGAACGGCTGGCTGGACGGGTCGTCGACGGCGGCCTGGGTCTGGGGCAGGGTTCCGGCGATGTCGCAATCCTCGGCGCCGTTGTCCCCGGACGCGGCCACGATCGTCTGGCCCTGCACGGTCGCCTGCGCAAACAGGGTGCTCTCCGCCAGCGCGTCGGCCCGGCCCAGCGCGGCCTCGCACTGGCCCCACGACACGGTGACGACCCGCGCGCGGTCCTGGTTGACGATCGCGCTGAACGTGTCGTAGGGACCGGACCCCGGGTTGCCCGAGTCCGAGTTGGGGCCCTGGTAGACGAGCACGGTGGCGTCGGGGTCCAGGCCGATGAGGTTCTCGATGTCGAGCGCCGCCTCACCGCTGCCCGCGCCGCTGCCGGTGCCGCCGTCGACGGGCACGTTGGTGATCTGCGCGTGGGTGCCGTAACACGACTGATAGGCCGCGATGTCGCTGGAGTCGTCGGGCTCGAGCTCGTAGACGGCGACGGTCACCCCGGCCCCCTGGTCGCCGCCCCGGTACAGGCCGGAGAAGCCGTAGGCCGAGGCGATCTCGTCGGCCGTGTAGGCGGACTGGCCGGGCGCCGCACTGCTGGCCCGGGCGCACGGCTGGGGGCCTCCGGTGGCGACGTGGGCAGCCGCCAGCGGCGCCCGGGCTGCGCTGGCGGAGTCGCGCACGAGCAATGGACGCGGGGCCGCGGTCGTGTCCAACCCGACGATCGACTGGATCGCCCCCGCGGCGCCGGCCGCCACGGCCGGTCGCGCGCTGGCCTCGATCGCCGTCCGCTCGCCGTGGATGGTCAGCTGGTTCAGCGACACCGAGAAGGCCCGTTCCAGCCCCCCGGCGCTGGCGGAGACCGACATCGACAGCGCGCCCCGGCTCAGCGGGCCGGGGTCAAGACCTGCAGCGCGCAGTGCCGTTCGGACGGAGCTCACCTGGGCCGCGGTGGGCCCGAAGCGACGGGCGAACTGGGCCGGCGTCAGGTAGCGGCGGAAGTCGGGTGAGCCGGGCGTCGCCACCGCCTGCGCGTAGGTGGCCAGCGCCGCGGGGTCACGCGGCCGCAGGGCGATGGTCACCCGCATGCGCGTCGCGGTGGCCAGCGGGCGCGACGGGGTGCGGGTGGCAAAGGCCGGGGTCACGGTCGCCGGTCCGACGCGGACCAGCGCCGCCGCGGATGCGGACGCCGGGGCCAGCGCGGCCACGGCCAGCGCGCCGACCAGCCGGAGCGTGGTTCGCGATCCACCTGCCATTTCGGCCTGCCAGCCTAGCGACGCGCGATCGCGCGCGACGCGATCCCGCGTCGCGGGCGCCTGCTTGACTTAGGCGTCCCGTGGCGATTGAGCGCAGACTGGTGTTCGGCGACGTGGCGGACATGTACGACCGCCACCGGCCCACGTATCCGGTGGAGCTGGTCGATGACCTGCTGGATCTGGCCGGCGCCGGGCCGGGCGATCGGGTGCTCGAGGTGGGCGCCGGCACCGGGAAGGCGACCGAGCTGTTCGCCGCCCATGGGCTCGCCGTGACGGCGGTCGAGCCCAGCCCCGGCATGGCCGCGGTGCTGCGCGGCAAGTTCGCCGACGAGGCGCGGGTGACCATCGTGCAATCCGACTTCGAGCGCTGGGACCCGGCCGGCGCGACGTTCCCGTTGCTCTACAGCGCCCAGGCCTGGCACTGGATCGATCCCGAGCGCCGCTATTCCCTGGCGCGGCGGGCGCTGCGTCGGGGTGGCCTGCTGGCGGCGTTCTGGAACCGGCCCGCGTGGGGCGACTCGCCGCTGCGCGACGCCCTGCTCGAGGTCTACCGCCAGGTCGCCCCCGGCCTGTCGACGGAGGGCTCGATGCATCCCGCCAACCCCGCTCCTGAGCGCCGGGACGAGTGGCTCGCGGAGATCGCCGCGGTGCCGCAGTTCACCGACGCGGTGATCCGGATCTATCGCTGGACCCAGGACTACACCGGCGCCGACTACGCCGGAATGCTCGGCACGCTCTCCGAATACCGGCTGCTCGACGTCGCCGCCCGTGAGCGGATCCTCGGCGCCGTCCGCGACGCGATCGACGCCCACGGGCCCATCCTGCACATGCCGATGGCCACGCTGGTCAACAGCGCGCGAGCCGGCGGCGCAGATCAGCCTTGACCGCCGGCCACTCGTCGTCGATGACGCTGTAGTACGCCGAGTCGCGCTCGCCGCCGTCGCGTACCACCATGTGCTTGCGCAGGATCCCCTCGAATGTCGCGCCGAGCGCGAGCAGCGCCCCACGCGAACGATCGTTGCGAGCGTCGGTCTTGAACTCGACCCGGCGCAGGCCGACGCGCTCGAACGCGTGCTCGAGCAGCAGCAGCTTGGTCTCGACGTTGATCCCGGCGCCCCAGGCGCGCCGGGTGACCCAGGTCCAGCCGATCTCCGCGCGCAGGTGCTCGAAGCGCAGCTCCAGAAACCGCGTCGAGCCCAGGACATCGCCCGACTCGGCGTCGAGGATCGCGAACGGCACCGCCTCGCCCCGCTGCGCGGCGGCCAGGGTGGCGGCCAGCCACTCGCGCATCGCGTCCTGGGAGGAAGCCATGTCGACCGGCATCCAGGTGAACATCCCACCGTCTGAGGCGGCCTCGATGAGGCCGGCCTCGTGCTCGGCGGCCAGCGGTGCGACGCGGACCAGGCGACCGGCGAACGCGCCGCTCAGATCGGCCGACACCGGAGTGGGGAGGGCGTCGGTCATGGCGCGCGACCATAGGGCACAACGCCCACCGGTGCGTTGGTGATATGACCCCGGTTCATGCCCAAGCTTCTGATCGTCATCGCGAGCACCCGACCCGGCCGGGTCGGGGTCCCGGTGGCCGACTGGTTCCATGCCCTCGCCGCCGAGCATGGCGGCTTCGAGCTCGAGCTGGCGGACCTCGCCGTGCTCGATCTGCCGCTGCTCGACGAACCCCACCACCCCCGGCTCGGTCAGTACACCAAGGAGCACACCCGCGCCTGGAGCGCGACCGTGGCGGCGGCGGACGCCATCGTCTTCGTCACCTCCGAATACAACTACGGGTATCCGGCGGCGCTGAAGAACGCGATCGACTACCTCAACGCCGAGTGGCGCTACAAGCCGGTCGGGTTCGTCTCCTACGGCGGCATCGCGGCGGGCACCCGCGCGGTGCAGCAGCTGCGCCAGGTGATCACCGGCCTGTCGATGTTCTCGGTCACGATCGCCGTGAACATCCCGTTCGTGGCCCAGTTCCTCGACGATGACCGGGTGGTCCAGCCCAACGAGATCATGATCCAGGCGGCCAACGACATGCTCGACGAGCTGGTCAAGGTGGAGGCGGCCACCGCGTCGCTGCGTCCCCGCGGCTGAAACCGGGGTACTGCGTCACGGCACTAGGATCGGCCTCGGCGCTCATCGCGAGCGCCGGGCCCAGCGCCGTGACCCCGTTCCACGCCATCGCCATCTTCGCCGCCGGCATCGTCGCCGGGACGATCAACACGGTCGTGGGCAGCGGGACGCTGTTCACGTTCCCGGTGCTCCTGGGTTTCGGCTACTCCCCGGTGGTGGCCAACGTCTCCAACACCGTCGGGCTGGTGCCCGGCTCGGTCACCGGCGCGATCGGCTACCGCGAGGAGCTCGAGGGTCAGCGGCGGCGCCTGGTGCCCCTGGCGTGCGCATCGGTCACCGGCGGGGTGATCGGCGCCGTGCTCCTGCTCAGCCTCCCGGCCTCGGCGTTCGCCGACATCGTGCCGGTGTTCATCGGCGTGGCTCTGGTGCTGATCATCTTCCAGCCACGGCTGTCGGCGCTGCTGGCCAAGCATCGTCCGCACCACGATCGCCGGCGGGAGCGCGCCGGGCCGTGGGCGACGCTCGGCGTGCTGCTGGGCGGAATCTACGGCGGCTACTTCGGCGCCGCCCAGGGCATCATGGTGCTGGCCATCCTCAGCCTCTCCCTCGAGGACCGCCTGCAGCGGCTCAACGCCATCAAGGTGGTGCTGACCGGTCTGGTCAACTTCGTCTCGGGGGTGGTGTTCATCTTCGCCGCCCACGTCGCCTGGGGTCCGGCCGGGCTGATCGCGGGCGGCTCGCTGCTGGGCGGGGTGCTGGGCGCCCGCGTCGGCCGCCGGCTGCCGGCGCGCGTGCTGCGCGGGCTGATCGTGGTGGTGGGGATCGCGGCGATCGTCCATCTGGTGGCCTGAGAGCCGCCGCGGGGCTCGCGCTGCGTGGCTGGTGCAGTGGTGCAGTGGTGCAGTGGTGCCCTTCAGGGCACTAGTGCGAGAAGGTGCCCACCAGCCGCGCCTGCTCGATCACGTGGTCCTCGATGCGCTCCTGCAGCGCCCGGCGGTCCAGGCCGGGCTCGAGCTCGAGGTCGTCGTCGAGGGCGTAGATCCAGAAGTAATAGTGGTGGCTGCCGTGGCCGGCCGGCGGGGCCGGGCCGTTGTAGCCGGCGTTGCCCATCGAGTTGACGCCGGCGACCGCCTCGCCGCCGCCCTCGGGCAGGGTGTTGGCGTCTGCGGGGATGCCGTAGGCGACCCAGTGGGTGAACCCGTCCACCAGCGGCGCGTCGGGGTCGTGCACGACGATGGCGAACGAGCGCGTGCCCTCGGGCGCTCCGGACCACATCAGCTCCGGAGCGACGTCCTCGCCGTCGCCGCTGTGGCGATCGGGGATGCGCTCGTGGTGCTTGAACGCGGTGCTGGTGAGCTTCAGATCGGCGACGTTGAGTTTCTGTGTCATGCGATCACGCATACCCGCAAGCGCGGGCGCCAATCCCGGCCCCTGCTTGACTGGGAGCCGAGATGCCGGGCGAGCCGTCCTTTGAATCCATGTACGTCCGGGCGGGAACCGACTTCGCCGCCATCCCGTGGGCCGAGCTGGCCCCCAACCCGCGGTTGGTGCGCTGGCTGAAGCAGATGCCGGCGCCCACCGGCGAGCGGGGGCTGGTGGTGGGCTGCGGGCTGGGCGACGATGCGCAGGAGCTGGCGCGACGCGGCCTGAACGTCACCGCCTTCGACCTCTCGCCCACCGCCATCCGGCGATGCCGCGAGCGGTTCCCCGATTCACCGGTTGACTACCGCGTCGCCGATGTGTTCGATCCGCCGGGCGACTGGGAGCGCGCCTTTGACGTGATCGTCGAGATCCGCACCCTGCAGAGCCTCGAGCCGGGCACCCGCGAGGCGGCCGCGCGCTCCCTCGCCGGCCTGCTGGCGCCCGGCGGCCGGCTCCTCGTCGTCTGTTTCGCTCGCGAGACCGGCCGGCCGGTCGGCACCCGCCCGTGGCCGGTCAGCCGCGCCGAGCTGTCCGCGTTCGCCGATGCCGGCCTGCGGGAGCTCAGCTTCGCGCGAGAGACGGTCGGCGACGCCGGCCGCCCGACGTTCGAGGTGACCTACACCCGGTCGCTCAGTGCGGGGGGCGCCGCTTGACCGGCACCCGCCCGCGCGGTTGACGGGGAGCCGGGCGGGCTGGCAGCGGCGGAATCTCGAGCTCCAGCGTCTGGTCGGGGTCCACGACCGCCTTCCTCCCGTAGTGGTGGACCTCGAGCGAGTGACCGTCGACGAGCGAGTAGCGGGCGTGGTCGGCGTCGACCTCCACGCGCAGGCTGGTGCCGCGGTACATGAGCCGGAACTTCAGCCGGGTCAGCGCCGACGGCAGCCGCGGGCGGAAGCTCAGCCGGCCACCGTGGTCGCGCATGCCGCCGAACCCGGCGACCGCCGCGATCCAGGTGCCCGCCACCGAGGCGATGTGGATGCCGTCGCGGGTGTTGTGCTCGAGGTCGTCGAGGTCCATCAGCGCCGCCTCGGCGAAGTAGTCGTAGGCGAGGTCCATGTGGCCCACCTCGGCGGCCATGACCGCCTGCGAGCAGGCTGACAGCGAGGAGTCACGCACGGTCAGCGGCTCGTAGTAGTCGAAGTCGCGGGCCTTCTCCTCGTCGGTGAACGAGTCGCCGCACAGATACAGCGCGAGCACGAGATCGGCCTGCTTGACCACCTGCTTGCGGTACAGGTCGAAGTACGGGAAGTGCAGCAGCAGCGGGTACTGGTCGCCTCGGCAGGCCTCGAAGTCCCACGCCTGATGATCGGTGAAGCGCTCGGACTGCGAATGGACCCCCAGGGTCTCGTCGTAGGGGATGACCATCTTCTCCGCGGCGTCACGCCAGGCGGCCGCCTCCTCTCCGTCGACCCCCAGCTCGGCGGCTCGGTGCGGGTGCTTCTCCGCCGCGTCGGCGGCGTTGCGAAGATTGCGCTGCGCCATCAGGTTGGTGTAGACGTTGTTGTCGGCGACCGCGCTGTACTCGTCGGGCCCGGTGACCCCGTCGATCCGGAATCGGCCCGAGGCGTCGTGGTGACCCAACGACCGCCACAGTCGGGCCGTCTCCACCAGCAGCTCGGTGCCCGCGGTGCGCTCGAACTCGGGGTCGTCCGCCGCGGCCTGATAGCGGGCCACCGCGTCGGCGATGTCCGCGTTGATGTGAAATGCCGCGGTGCCCGCCGGCCAGTAGCTCGAGCACTCCTCGCCATGGATCGTGCGCCACGGAAACGCCGCGCCCTTCAGGCCGAGCGTCCGCGCCCGGTCGCGCGCCAAGTCGATCGTCTGCAGCCTCCAGCGCAGCGCGTCGGCGGCCGCGCGGGGTGCCGTGTAGGTCAGCACCGGCAGCACGAACATCTCGGTGTCCCAGAACGTGTGCCCGTCGTAGCCCGGCCCGGTCAATCCCTTGGCCGCGACCGCGCGCTGCTCGCCGCGAGCGCCCGCCTGCAGGGTGTGGAACAGCCCGAACCGGATGGCCTGCTGGAGTTCGGCGTCGCCGTCGAGCTCCACGTCCGAGCGCTCCCAGAAGTCGTCGAGGTACGCGCGCTGGGCGGCCAGCAGTCCGTCCCAGCCCGTATGGGCGGCGCCCTCGCGGGCGGCCGAGACCTGGTCGAGCAGCGCTTTGGCCGAGCGCTCGGCCGACCAGCCGTAGGCGATCAGCTTGACGACGCGCAACGTCTGCCCCGGCGCCAGGTCGGCGCTCACCACCATGCGGGCATGATCGGCGAACGCCTCGGAGCGCGAGCTCGTCCCGTCGGGTCCCTCGACCACATGATCCATGGCCGCCGCCATCCGCAGCCCGCTTTGGCGGGTGTGGTGGACGAGGACGGTCCTCAGGTCGATGGAGTCGTAGATGTCGGACTCCAGCGGCGCGGCCAGCGCCGCCGTCGCCCGCGGATCGGAGCTGGCGGTCGCCCCCGCCTCGTTGGCCTCCAGCAGGGACTGGAGCACCACCGGGAACGAGCCGTCGATCGCCTCGACCACGTACTCGATGACCGCCACCGCCCGCTGGGTGAACGACACCAGCCGCGTCGAGCGCACGCGGACCCGGCGTCCAGTGGGCGAGGTCCAATCGACGGTCCGCCGCAGCACCCCGTCGCGCATGTCCAGCACCCGCTCGTGGTTGCCCACCACGCCGTAGCGGACATCGAACGGCTCGTCCTCGACCAGCAGGCTGATCAGCTTGCCGTTGGTGACGTTGACCACCGTCTGGCCGTCCTCCGGGTAGCCGAAGCCGGCCTCGGCGTAGGGGAGGGGTCGCACCTCGTAGAAGCCGCCCAGGTAGGTGCCCGGGATCCCGTTGGGCTCGCCCTCGTCGAGGTTGCCCCGCATCCCGACGTGCCCGTTGGCCAGCGCGAACACCGACTCGGTCTGGGCCAGGTTGTCCAGGTGCAGCTCGGTCTCGCGAACCGCCCACGGCTCGACCGGGAACGCGGGATGGTCGATCACGAATCGTTCAGGAGGTCGGCGAGGTCCTTGACCACGACGCTGGCCCCGTGGCGCTTGAGCTCCTCGGCCTGGCCCACCCGATCGACCCCCACCACGAATCCGAACTCGCCGTCGTGTCCGGCCTGCACCCCGGCCAGGGCATCCTCGAACACCGCGGCGTGCGCCGGGGCGACGCCCAGCAGGCGGGCCCCCGCCAGGAACGTGTCCGGCGCCGGCTTGCCCTTGAGGTGTTCCTGCTCGACGGTGTTCCCGTCGATGCGCGCCTCGAACAGATCCTCGATGCCGGCGGCGATCAGCACGTCCTTGCAGTTGGCGCTGGAGGACACCACCGCCCGGCGCAGCCCCGCGTCGCGGACCGCGTTGACGTAGCGGACCGACCCCTCGTAGGGCTCGACGCCGTTCTGCTTGATCAGCTTGAGGACAAGCTCGTTCTTGCGGTTGCCGATGCCGCAGATCGTCTCCTTGTCCGGCGGGTCGTCGGAGCTGCCCCAGGGCAGATCGATCCCGCGGGACTCCAGAAACGACTTGACGCCGTCATACCGTGGCTTGCCGTCGACGTACTCGTCGTAGTCCCTGACCGGATCGAACTCCTTGAACGCATCGCCGGTCTTCTCCGCGCGCGCCCTGAGGTAGGCGTCGAAGGTCTCCTTCCAGGCCTGGTCGTGGACCTTGGCCGTCTGGGTCAGGACGCCGTCGAGATCGAACAGGCACGCTGTCACGTCATCCGGAAGCCCGAGCACGGTCGCTACCTTAGCCGTCCCGCGCCGCGGGAACGTGAGCGTGCGGTGAAGGTCACGAGGTCGCCGCTGCCGGCGTCAGCAGCCCGTCACAACGGGCCACCCATGGGATCGCGCCCAGCTCGGCGAACAGCGCCCGGGCCTCGCGCAGCGCGACGGCGGCCTCGTCGGCGCGGTCGAGGTCGCCCAGCACGCTGCCGTGGGAGTGCAGGCAGCGCGCCAGCAGATATGGCACCCCGAGAGGCCGCAGCCGGTCAGCGGCGTCACGGAGCAGCCGCTCCGCCGGCTCGAGTTCGCCCGCTCCGGCGAGCAGCAGCGCCTGGGCTCGCGCGCGCTGGTATTCGATGATCGGCGAACTGAGGACCGGATCCGCACCGATCATCGCGGCCACCAGGTCGCGGCGCCCGGCGGACAGGGCCATGTCGATCACGTCGGTCAGGTAGAACGCCTTTGAGGTGCTGTTGACGGTGACGATGGTCGCGGCCAACGTCTCCAGGTGCTCCAGCGTCTCGGCGGGGCGACCGGTCCGTTCCAGAACCAGCGCGTCCCGCATGTGCTCCATCAGCGCCAGCTCGGCCCATTCCGACGGAGGCCCGGGGGTCGTCCCGTACGCCTCCAGCTCGGCCAGCTGACCCCGCGCGGCGAAGATGAACGGTGCGGCCACGGTGGCCACCCGCGTGCTTTCGTCGTCTCCCGACGCGCGCAGCTGTCCGATCACGGCGAGCACGTCATCCCAGCGGCCGGCAATGACGCCGATCTGGGTGCTCTGGGCCAGCAGGTCGCGTTCCCAGACGCGGTCGCCGCGCTCGCGAGCCAGGGCCAGGCCGCGGTCCACCAGCCGGATGGCCTCCGCGATGTCGCCGCTGATCGCCCGGAAGTCCGCCAGGTTGTAGAACCCCCGCAGGGCGGCATCGCCCAGATCGTTGTCGAGCGCCACCTGGACGCTGAGCGACATCAGGGCTCCAGCCTCGGTCACGCGATAGTCGTGATAGAGGGCGACGCCCTTGGTCATCGCGGCATTGGCGATCACGTCGGCCAGGCCCCGGGGATCGGCGATCGACAGTGCCAGCTCCGCGTCCTCTCGCGCCGCGCGGAAGTCGCCGCGCAGAAACGCGACCTGGGCCCGGCGCGCGGCCAGCCCGGCCACCGCCTCTGGATCGTCGAGACCCTCCCGGGCCTGATCCATCAGCTCCCGCGCCTCCTCCAGCCGGTTCTCGGACACCAGGACCTCGGCCAGCCGCATCCGGGTCCGTGCGGCCTCCTGGACCTGCCCGCCTTCCTCCAGCAGCGCCAGCGCCTGGCCCAGCAGCCGCCGGGCGCCCTCCCGGTCCGCGGTGCGCGCGGCGGCCGCTCCCGCCTGGGCCAGCAGCGACGCGCGTTCGGCCTCATCGTCGGCCAGCGTCGCCGCTCGCTCGAACTGGGAACGGGCCTCGGCGCCCAGCGCCAGCGACACGGCGCGGCGAGCCGCTGTCACGAGCGTCTCCCGGGCCCGGCGCCGGATCGCGTCGGCGTCGGCCGCCTCGGGATCGGCGGCGACGGCATCGAGATAGTGGCTGGCCAGCACCTCGGCGATCTCCGGCGCGTCCTGGAAGTAGCCTCGCAGGTGGTCGGCGGCGGCCAGGTGGCGCGCTTTGCGGTCGCGCCGGGCCAGGGTCCCCAGCGCGATCGTGCGCAGCAGCGCCTGGAGGAAGTGATACTGGCCCGCCTCGCCCGAGCGGCGGTCGTCGTCGCGGCCCAGGACCTGTTTGATCACCAGGATGTCGAGGGCGTGACGCACCTCGCCTTCGCGCCGGCCGGCCACCGCGGCCACTGCGGCTGCCGTGAACGAGATGCCCAGCACGGAGGCGTCCTGGAGCAAGGCGCGCTCATCGGCGTCGAGGTTGTCCAGCCGAGCCGCCACCAGGGCGTGCAACGTTTCGGGGACCTCGAGGTCCTCGATCGTCCCCGTCACCACGTACCGGCTGCCCTGCTGGGAGAGAAGCCCCCGATCGAGCAGCATGCGGACCGTCTCGACGGCGTAGAGGGGCACGCCCTCGGCTCGATCGAGGATGCGCGCCGCCAGGTCGGGCGGGAGTCCGGGCACCAGGCCCTCCAGCAGCGTGAGCATCGCCTCGCCGTCCAGCGCCTCCAGCCGGGCCGCGGTGCCCCAGTTGGGCCGGCGGGCGTCGAGCTCGGGCCGGCCAAGGGCGAGGATGAAGATCGGATAGTCCGCCGACCACTCGAGCATGTAGTCGATGAAGTCGAGCAGCCCGGAGTCGGCCCACTGCAGATCCTCGAAGGCCAGGATCACCGGCGCGGCATCGGCCATGCGCTCGAAGAACAGGCGCCAGCCGGAGAACAGGTCGGCCGCCTCGCCGCCGCCGCGCTCCTGCATGCCCAGCAGCGCGGCCAGCCGCGGCTCGACCAGCCGGCGCTCGCGCTCGTCGGACACGAACCGCTCGATCAGCGCCCCCAGCTTCTCCCGCTCGCGGGCAGGCGTGTCGTCCTCCTCCATGCCGGCGCGGGCGCGGAGCATCTCCGCCAGCGCCCAGTAGGAGACCCCCTCCCCGTAGGACAGGCAGCGCCCCTGGTGCCACCACCGCAGCTCCTCCACGCCGTCGACGTACTTGAAGAACTCCCACAGCAGGCGCGACTTGCCCGCGCCGGCGTCGCCGGTGATCGTCACCAGTCGGGCGTTGCGACGCGACGCGCTGTCGTCGGCGACCTCGGTGATCAGCGCCAGCTCGCGATCGCGGCCCACGAACGGCGCCTCGAGGCCCGCCGAGCGCCGCGCCCCGCCGACCCCGGCCACCACCCGCAGCGCGCGCCACGCGTGCACCGGCTGCCGGCGGCCCTTGACGACGTGCTCGCCCGCGTCCTCGTAGTCGATCGCCGCCTCCGACGCCCGCCGGGTGACGTCGTCGACCAGCACCGTGCCGGGCGCGGCGATCGCCTGCAGCCGGGACGCGGTGTTGACCGTGTCGCCCAGCACCATGCCCTCGCCCTCGGCGCCGACCTCGACCGCGGCGCTGCCGGTCAGGACGCCCGCGCGGACGCGCAGGGACGGGATCCCCACCTCTTCGCCCAGCGAGGCCACCGCGCCGGTCAGCGACACGGCGGCGCGCACCGCCCGCTCGGCGTCGTCCTCGCGCGCCACCGGCGTGCCCCACACCGCCATCACGGCATCGCCGATGAACTTCTCCACCGTGCCGCCATAGCGCTCGATCAGCGTCCGGCAGCGATCGAAATAGCGCGACAGCAGGTCGCGGACCTCCTCGGCGTCACGATGCTCTGACAGCGACGTGAAGCCGACGAGATCGGCGAACAGCACCGAGACCAGCCGGCGCTGCGCCACCGCGGGCGGCGGGCCGGCGGCGGTCGGGGCCGGCGGTGCTCCCGCCGGCGCCAGCGGGATGCCGCACTGGGCGCAGAACCGCGCGCCGGGGATGGCCGGCTCGCCGCAGGCGGGGCAGCTGTCGTGGACCGGGGCGCCGCAGTGGATGCAGAACGGCTTACCGGCGGGCGTCTGCCCGCCGCAGCCCGCGCACGGCACGGTCGCCGTCGCGCTCATGCGCCCATTCGCCTTTGAATTCGATCCCCCATGCTGCCCTCATGCAGTCGACGACCTGGGCACGAAGTCTATCCGCGCCCCTCGCCGGCGCACACCTGTTTTCGGTGCCGTTCGAGCAGGCCGCCCAAGGATCGGTGAACGGCCGATTGCCGGCCGAGGCTCGTGGGTATCGCCTGGTATTAGGGCGCCCTGATACAAGAGGTCGGGCCGCGCTGTGACGTCCGCGCCGTTGATCCACGACCAAGGAGCTTTTTCGCATGACTGACAAGCCACCTCGCACCACCACGGACGGCGGCAGCCCCGTCGCCAGCGACGAGTTCTCGCTGACCGTCGGCCCGGACGGCCCGATTGTGCTCCAGGACCAGTATCTGATCGAGCAGATGGCCAACTTCAATCGGGAGCGGATCGCCGAGCGCCAGCCGCACGCCAAGGGCGCCGGGGCATTCGGGGTGTTCGAGACGACCGGGGATGTGAGCGCCTACACCCGGGCGGCGCTGTTCCAGCCCGGCGTGAAGACCGAGATGCTCGCCCGGTTCTCCACCGTGGCCGGCGAGTCGGGCAGCCCGGACACCTGGCGCGACCCCCGGGGCTTCGCGCTCAAGTTCTATACGCCCGAGGGCAACTACGACATGGTGGGCAACAACACGCCGGTGTTCTTTGTGCGCGATCCGATGAAGTTCCAGCACTTCATCCGCAGCCAGAAGCGCCGCGCCGACAACGGTCTGCGCGACCACGACATGCAGTGGGATTTCTGGACTCTGTCGCCGGAGTCAGCGCACCAGGTGACGTGGCTGATGGGCGATCGCGGCATCCCGCGGACGTGGCGGCACATGAACGGCTACTCCAGCCATACGTACATGTGGGTCAACGCCGCGGGCGACAAGTTCTGGGTCAAGTACCACTTCAAGACCGACCAGGGGGTCGAGTTCCTCACCCAGGAGGACGCCGACCGGATCGCCGGCGAGAACGCCGACTATCACCGCCAGGACCTGTTCGAGGCCATCCGCGACGACGATTTCCCCACCTGGACGCTGTACATGCAGATCATGCCGTTCGAGGAGGCCCGCGACTACCGCTTCAACCCGTTTGATCTGACCAAGGTCTGGCCGCACGGCGACTATCCGCTGGTCAAGGTCGGGACGATGACGCTCAACCGCAACCTGACCGACTTCCACACCGAGATGGAGCAGGCCGCGTTTGAGCCCAACAACCTCGTGCCCGGGATCGGACTCAGCCCGGACAAGATGCTGCTCGCGCGGGGCTTCTCCTACGCCGATGCCCACCGGGCCCGGCTCGGCGTCAACTACAAGCAGATCCCGGTCAACACCCCGCACGCGCCGGTCCACAGCTACAGCAAGGACGGCGTCGGGCGCACGGTCAATGTCAGCGACCCGGTGTATGCGCCCAACTCCTATGGCGGACCGGCGGCCGACCCGTCGCAGACCGACGACGCGGGGCTGTGGGCGGCCGACGGCGATATGGTCCGCGTCGCCTACACCCCGCGGGCCGACGATGGCGACTTCGTCCAGCCCGGCACGATGGTCCGCGAGGTGCTCGACGACGATGCGCGCGAACGGCTGGTCTCAAACGTCGCCGGCCACCTGTCAGACGGCGTCTCAGACCAGGTGCTGGCGCGCGCGTTCGAGTATTGGAAGAACATCGACCAGGAGATCGGCACGCGGATCGAGCAGGCCGTCGGGGCGACCGTCGGCGCCTGAGGCCTCACTGCTGGGCGGGGCGCGTCCTGTCGTCCTGTGGTCCGAGGGCGCGCCCGGCCCGAGTCAGTCGGTCTCGATCGGCGACTGCATCCGCTCGATCGCCTGGGTGAGGCGATCCAGCGCCTCGAGCACGTCGTCGCTGTCGGGCTTGCGATCGACCGCCAGCCGCACGGCGGCGACCTCCCGCGCCAGGTACTCGCTCTCGGCCAGCGAGCGGGCGTTCATCGCGCGGTCGCGCTCGATGTCCTCGCGCTCCCGGTCGGTCTGGCGGTTCTGGGCCAGCAGGATCAGGGGCGCCGCGTAAGCCGCCTGGGTCGAGAACGCCAGGTTGAGCAGGATGAACGGATACGGGTCGAACCGCAGCGAGACGGCGGCCACGTTGACGGCGATCCAGACGACGACGAGGATCGTCTGACCGACGATGTAGCGCGGGGTGCCGAAGAAGCGGGCCAGCCGCTCGGCCAGCGCGCCGAACTGCTCGGGGTCGTAGACGGGCCCGCCCGGCGTGCCGCGCGGGGTGCTGAGGTCGTTGCCGCGCGCCATCAGCGCCTCCGATCGTGTTCGCGTTTCACGCGGTCTCCGACAGCGCCACGCGCCAGTTCGACGGCAGGACCCGGTCCAGGACGTCGTCGATGGTGACCGCGCCCACCAGGCGGCCTGCCTCGTCAACCACGGCCAGCGAAACGACGTCGTAGGCGGCCAGCTGGGCGGCGACCTCACGGTCGGACAGGTCCTCCCGGACCGGCTCGACATCCTCGTCGATGCAGCGGCCCACCGGCTTGCTCGGCGCCTCGCGCAGCAGCCGCTGGAAGCCGACGTTGCCCAGGTAGCGTCCGGTCGGCGTCTCCAGCGGCGGCCGGCATACGAACACGGCGGCGGCCTGCGGGACCGGCAGGTTGGAGTCGCGGACGCGGGCCAGCGCCTCGGCGACGGTCGTGTCGGGCGCCAGGATCACCGGCTCCGGGGTCATCAGGCCGCCGGCGGTGTCGGGCTGATAGGTGAGCAGCCGCCGCACCGGCTCGGCCTCCTCGGGATCCATCGCGTGCAGCAGCTCCGCCTGGCGCCCGGCGGGGAATTCGCCCAGCAGGTCGGCGGCGTCGTCCGCCTCCATCTCGTCCAGCACGCGGGCCAGATGGGCCAGATCCAGCCCCTCGATCAGCCTGACCTGCTCGTCCTCGGAGAGCTCCTCGAGCAGGTCGGCGAACCGGTCGTCCTCGAGCTCGGCCGCCAGCACCCGGCGGCGGCTGAGCGGCAGCCGGCGCAGCGCGCCCGCCATCTCGGCCGGATGCAGGCCGCCGAGCTCGGCCGCCTCGCGATCGACCGGCCGCTCGGAGGCGAACAGCTCGCCCGCCTCGCTCCAGTCCAGCACGTTGGGGGCGCGGCGCAGCCCCGGCAGCCGCCGGCCGGCCAGAGCGACGGTGGCGACCTCCCAGCCGGTGTGCTGCGGGGCCTGGGTCAGGCCGATATCGACCACCCGCTCGCCCTTCAGCGGCTTGCCGATCAGCTCGCCCCACAGCAGCCGCTCGCCGTCACGCAGGACGAACGCCCGCATGTTGACCGAGCCCCGACGCAACCGAGCGCCGTCGGAGCCGATCTCGCCGACCCGGCCGATGCCCACGAACACCCGCCGGCGCTGCACGGCCACCACGAATCCATTGACGCGCGGGGGCTTGGAGCCCAGGTCGACGACGGCATCGACGATCCGGCCCACCTCGGCGCCGTCGGCCCCCAGGAGTGGCAAACGCGTCAGTCTCGATAGGTAGACGATCTGTCGCTCCATAACTTGGATCCTACCCTCGGCTGGGCGCCGGACCCAGTCAGCGCAACGGAATCTCCACGTCCCGCTCCGTCTCCGGACGCGGCCCGAAGATGCGCCGCTCGGACTCGCCGATGGCCAGGTCGTTGATGCTCGCCTCGCGCCGGGTCATCAGGCCGTGTTCGTCGAACTCCCACAGCTCGTTGCCGTAGCTGCGCCACCATTGCCCGTCGTGGTCGTGGCTCTCATACTGGAAGCGCACCGCGATGCGGCTCTCCGCAAACGTCCACAGGCTCTTGCGCAGCGCGTAGTCGAGCTCGCGCTGCCACTTGGCGGTCAGGAAGGCGACGATCTCGGCCCGGCCGGTGACGAACGAGTCCCGGTTGCGCCAGACCGAGTCCGGCGAATAGGCCAGCGACACCCGTTCCGGATCGCGGCTGTTCCAGGCGTCCTCGGCCGCCTGGACCTTCTGGGCTGCGGTCTGCGCGGTGAACGGCGGAAGCGGCGGGCGATCCTCGGGCATGACGCTCCTTCGACGGGCGCGGTCGGGCTGCTCGAGATGGTCGCAGAAGGGCGGGGACAGCCGGCGTCGCACCGGTAATCGGCTACCGTCAACCGCCGTGATCGTCCGCCGTCTCAGAGTGGTCGCCGCGGTCGGCCTGGGCCTCACCGTCGTCGCCTGCGGCGGGGGCATCAGCCCCGCCGAGCGCGATGCCGCCCAGGTCAAGCGGACCGTCCAGCAGGCGCTCGGCGACCTGGCCAACGGCAACGGGAGCGCGTTCTGCGCACTGGCCACGCGGGGGGGACGGGCCACGCTCGCCCGCACGCTGCACGGCTACAGCTGCGCCGGGATCGTCCACCTCGTCGGCGGCCATCTGTCCACGAACACCCGCACCGGCCTGCTCCACGCCAAGGTGACGCAGGTCACCGTCCGCGGGCGCACGGCCACGGTGCTGGCGGCGGACATCACCTCGACGGCCGGCTCCCTCAAGGGCTTCCTCAACGACGGCGGCAAGCCGACGACGCTGGTCAAGCAGTCCGACGGCAGCTGGAAGATCAGCGACTAGCCGGTTGCCGGTTGCCGGTTCGCCGTGGTTGCCGGCTGGCGCGGCGGGTCTGTCGCGGCGTGCGGTCGCTTGGGTGCGAAAAGCGGCGGGCAGCGATGGGTGGGGCCACAGTGGTCCCGCGCCCGTTTCGTTGCCCATCACGCAACACGCTGGCCCCGGCCGTCGGCAAACGTCCCACCGAACCGGCCGCCAGAGTCGGGTGGGATGTTTGCCGTCCTCACGGCGGCAAACGCCCCACCCACCTCCCAGCGTGCGCCGGTTGGGACGTTTGCGTACGCAAAGGGGACCCCAGGCACCGTCGGGCCACATTCGACAGCTGCCGTTGACGTTCGCCGATACCCCTCTGACCGCCGCACGGGAGACCCGGCAGCGACAAGGCATGCCGCACGGGAGACCCGGCAGCGACCACGGCCTGCCCCGCGGGAGACCCGCGAACGACCACGGCATGCCCCGTGGGAGACCCGCGAACGACCACGGCATGCCCCGCGGACACCCGCCAACGATCGCAACACCGCGACGGCCGGCCACGGGGCCGCCGCCCGCCCGCGGTTTGTAGGGTGATCCGCAATGAAGATCATCTACACCCACACCGACGAGGCGCCCGCGCTGGCCACCCAGTCGCTGTTGCCGATCGTCGAGGCCTTTGCCGCCGTCGCCGGGGTGGAGCTGGAGCTGCGCGACATCTCACTGGCCGGTCGGATCCTGGCCCAGTTCCCCGATCGTCTGGACGACGAGCACCGCATCTCGGACGATCTGACCGAGCTGGGCGAGCTGGCCAAGACGCCCGAGGCCAACATCATCAAGCTGCCCAACATCAGCGCGTCCGCGCCCCAGCTGCGGGCCGCCATCGCCGAGCTCCAGCAGCAGGGCTACGCCATCCCCGACTACCCGAGCGAGCCGGCCGACGACGAGCAGCGCGAGATCCGGGCGCGCTATGACCAGGTCAGGGGCAGCGCCGTCAACCCGGTGCTGCGCGAGGGCAACTCCGACCGCCGGGCGCCCGAGTCGGTCAAGGCCTACGCCCGCAACCACCCCCACTCGATGGGCGCCTGGTCAGCGGACTCGCGCTCGCACGTCTCGACGATGAGCGCTGGCGACTTTCGGGCGACGGAGCGCTCGGTGACCGTCGAGAGCGAGGGGACGGTCCGGATCGAGCACGTCGCCCCCGGCGGCGAGGTCACCGTGCTCAAGCCCGACTTCCCGGTCCTGGCCGGCGAGGTCCTCGACGCGGCCGTGCTGCGCCGGGCCGCGCTCGACGCGTTTCTCGCCGAGCAGATCGCCGAGGCCAAGGACCAGGGCGTCCTGTTCTCCGTGCACCTGAAGGCCACGATGATGAAGGTGTCCGATCCGATCATCTTCGGCCACGCCGTCCGGGCCTACTTCCCGCATGTCTACGCCGACCACGCCGCGGCACTGGCCGCCGCCGACGTCTCGGCCAACGACGGTCTGGGCGCCCTGCTCAAGGCGCTGGACCGCCTGGCCGACGACGAGCGCGCCGCGGTCTCGGACGCGATCGACCGCGCCTACGCCGACGGCCCCGCCCTGGCCATGGTCGACTCCGACCGCGGCATCACCAGCCTCCACGTCCCATCCGACGTGATCATCGACGCGTCGATGCCGGCGGCGATTCGCTCATCGGGCCAGATGTGGAACCGCGGCGGCGAGCTCCAGGACACCAACTTCGTCATCCCCGACCACTCCTACGCCGACCTGTACGCCGAGACCGTCGAGGACTGCCGCCGCCACGGGGCGCTGGACCCGGCGACGATGGGGACCACCCCCAATGTCGGCCTGATGGCCCAGAAGGCCGAGGAGTACGGCTCGCACGACAAGACGTTCGAGATTGCGGAAACGGGGTCGGTGAGGGTCGTGCGCAGCGGCGATGACGAAACGCTCTTGGAACATGCCGTTTCCGAGGGTGACATCTGGCGCATGTGCCAGACCAAGGACGCGGCCATCCTCGACTGGATCGGCTTGGCCGTCTCGCGCGCGCGAGACACCGGCTGGCCGACCGTGTTCTGGCTGGACGAGACCCGCGCCCACGACGCCCAGCTGCTGCGCAAGCTGCACCCCGAGCTCGCGCGCCTCGGCACCGACGGCCTCCAGATCGAGATCATGGACGTGGCGCAGGCCACCCGGTTCACGCTCGAGCGCGCGCGTGGCGGGGAGAACACGATCTCGGTCACCGGCAACGTCCTGCGCGACTACCTGACCGACCTGTTCCCGATTCTCGAGCTGGGGACCAGCGCCAAGATGCTCTCGATCGTCCCGTTGATGGACGGTGGCGGCCTGTTCGAGACCGGGGCCGGCGGCTCAGCGCCCAAGCACGTCCAGCAGTTCGAACGCGAGAACCATCTGCGCTGGGACTCCCTGGGGGAGTTTCTGGCTCTGGCGGTGTCGCTGCAGATGCTCGCCGACAAGACCGGCAACCCGCGGGCAAAGGTGCTCGGCGACGCGCTGGACCGGGCGACCGGAGGCGTGCTCGAGCACAACCGCTCGCCCCGGCGCGCCGCCGGCGAGCTGGACAACCGCGGCAGCCATTTCTATCTGGCCCGGTATTGGGCCGAGGAGCTGGCCGGCCAGACCGAGGACCCCGAACTGGCGGAGCGCTTCGCGCCGCTCGCGCAGCGGCTGGCCGCTGACGAGGAGACGATCGTCGATGAGCTGGCGGCGGTCCAGGGCTCGCCGGTCGAGCTGGGCGGCTACTTCCACCCGGACTCGGACAAGGCGGCGGCGGCGATGCGGCCCAGCGCCACCTTCAACGCCGCCCTGGAGGATCTGTAGCCACCCGGCCCGCGGGTAGGCGAGGGGCCCGTCCGTCAAACGAGCCCCCCGCCCTCCGCCCAATCCCGACATGAGAGAAATGGAAGGACCCCGCGCCCCCGGGATCCTCCCTTGTCGATCCTGCGCCCGGAGATTGGGAGCGGCTGCCGCTAGCTGCTCTGCACCGGTGAGGACGTTGCTCCTATGCGTTGCTGCCCCGCTCGGACGCCGGCTGGGGCCGGTGACTCCGAGCGACACCGAGCAGTCTTACGCCCGGCGCGCTGCACTGAAAGGTAGATCGACGCGCAGCGAGTGTGTCTTTTTACTCACAACGCGCTCGCCGGCACTGGAATCGCGGCCCGCCGCGCGCCTGGCGCGGCCTCATCAGCCCGTGAAATCGCCGGCCCCGGCCCGGGCGCGGCGCAGCACCTCGGTGACCGCGTCGAGTTGCGCGTCGTCGAGCGGGCCCGTCCCGAATCGGATCGCGTGCAGCGCGGCGGTGGCGGCGTCGGCCACCTCGCGCCCGCGCGGAGTGATCGTGGCCAGGGTCGTGCGCCGGTCTGTCGGATGCGGGGCGCGCACCACGTAGCCGGCGCGCTCGAGGCCGTCCACCAGGTTGGTGACGCTCGCCGGGTGGACCTGGAGCCGGGCGCCCATCTTGCCCAGGGGCAGCGAGCCGGCCCGGCTGAAGCGCAGCAGCATCAGCGCCTCGTACCGGGCGAAGGTGAGCCCGAACTCGTCGAGCGCGTCGTTGAGGCGGCCCAGCAGGATCTGCTGGGCTCGCATCACCGAGGTGACGGCCATCATGGCCGTCACCGGCGCGTCCGGCCAATGGGCGCGCCATTGGCGGCCGGCCTCGTCGATTGGGTCGAAGGGGAGGGCGGGCGTCATGGCGCCGGCAAGGTTCTCACGCCGCTCGGACCCGCCCGGTCCCCGAGCGCGCCACCGCCCGGTCTCCGCGCGAGCGCCACCGCCCGCGGCCGCCCGGAGGCCGCTTACACGACCAGGCCCGTCATCTCCCTTGGCGCCGACGCCAGCGCGGCCTCGATCGCCGTCACCAGCTCTCGCGCCGACGCCGCGGTCAGCTCCACCGCGACCCGCGCTCCCGGGCCCTTGGCCGGGGCGGAGAAGTCGATGTTGAGCGTGTGATCGGCCATCGCGTGGACCGGATGGTCGAAGTAGACGGTGCCGTCGGTCACGTGAAACCAGCTGGAGTCAGGTCCCTTGGCGCTGCCCTCCAGGGCGGTCTTGACGGTCGCGTAGGTGCACATGCTCAGCCTCCGAGGTTGGTCTGGTAGAACGCCGCGATCTGCTCCCAGCCCTCGTTGGCGGCCGCCACTCGGTAGGCCGGACGGTCGACGGAGAAGAAGGCGTGGCCGGCGTCGTCGTAACGATGGAACTCGTGGGGCTTGCCCAGGTCGTTGAGGATCTGATCCAGCTCGTCGACCTGCTCGGGGCTGGGGTACTGGTCCTCGTTGCCGAACAGGCCCAGCAGGGGGCAGCGGAGGTTGGGCAGCTGGTCGACCAGGTTGGTCACCTGCAGCGGGAAGCCGTCCGGCGGCGTGCCGACGACGAACGCGCCATAGCAGTCGACCGCCGCGTCGAGTGGCAGGTTGCACGCTGCGAGCACGGACTGGCGCCCGCCCGAGCAGTAGCCGATCACGCCGACCCTGCCGTTGGATGTCGCCTGCGCGCGCAGCCAGTCGGCACTGCCGCCCACATCGGCGATGAGGCGGTCATCGGGCACCCCTCCCTGGGCGCGGGCGGTGGCCGCCGCGTCGTCGGGCGCCGCGCCCGGCGCGTCGCGCCAGTACAGGTTGGGGCAGATCGCGTCATAGCCCAGCTCGGCGAACCGGCGGGTGATCTCCTTGGTGGCCCGGTCATAGCCGGGCATGTGGTGGATGACGACGACGCCGCCGCGGGGTCCGTCGCCGGCGGGCTGGGCGACGTAGGCCTCGATGAGGTCGCCGCCGTGCCCGGTGATCTGGATGGTGTCTGCAGTGAGGGAATCGCTCATGGCGGCGGATTCAATCACCGGCCCGCATTCGCGTGCGGAGCCGGCTCGTCAACACGGACACCGGTTTGACGCCGCGGGCGCCGGGCCCCGGCGCGAGAACGCGGTTCTCCGTGCCGGGGCGACGCCGGCGGGGCCGGCGGGGCCGGCGGGGCCGGCGGGGCCGGCATCCACGGTGGGGGCGGGCACGAGCGCCCCGGACACGATCAGCCGGCTGTAGGGACGCGTGATCCCCAGCGGGTTCCAGGTCATGCCCAGCCAGCGGTGCATGACGAACGTCGAGGCGCTCAGCGCATACTCGTCGCCGGCCGCGGCTGGGGTCACCGTCGCGTCGACCTCGACCTCGAGCTCGGCGCCCCGGGCCAGGAGCTGCCCGCGCACGCGCAGCACGTCGCCGACCAGCCGGGCGGAGTCCGAGACGAAGCGCACGTAGGGGTGGCGGTCCACCATGAAGAAGTCGGCGGACCGCAGGTGACGGTCGCGCCGGCCGTTGCCGGTCTGCAGGCTGCGGGCGTCGATGGTCAGCTCGATCGCCGGACGGGCCCCCAGCTCCAGGGTCCCGGCGTAGCGCGTGAATTTCCCCCGCACGGTCCCCAGGCCCCAGTAGTGTGGCGCCTCGAATCCGATCATCGAGCGGTCCGGGTCAAGCCGCCACGCGCCCTGGGCCAGTGACGGCGCCGCTCCGCCGCTCGCCGGCCGTGCAGTTGCCCGCGACCTTTGCATCAGCCCCTAATATAAACCTCCGATGAAATCGGCCGACAGCTCTGTTCGAGGACGGCAGCTGGAGGAGATCGCCGAAGCCCTCCCGCAGCGCGCATCGGCGCTGTCCCAGCTCTTCTTGACCCGCAGCAGCGTCTGCGTGTCGCGGACCGAGATCGGCGTGCTGCGCCGCCTCGCCGCCGGGTCGCGGCGCATCACCGAGCTCGCCACCGACGAGCACGTCACCCAGCCGGCGATGACCCTGCTGGTCAACCGGCTGGTGGAGCGCGGCTGGGTGCTGCGGGCGCCGGATCCTGACGACGGCCGGGCGGTGCGGGTGAGCCTGACCGCGGCGGGCGAGGACGCGCTGCACCGGCTGCGCGCCGAGTACCGCGCGCTGCTGCAGGCGGAGATGGCCGGGCTCGACGACGAGCAGGTGCATACGCTTGCCTGCGCCGTGGAGATCCTCGATCAGCTGATCGGCGGGCTGACCGACCGGCCGTAATGCCCTCGCGTCGCATCGTCATCGACCACGTGAGCATCGGCGTCAGCGATCTCGCCGGCAGCGCCGAGTTCTACCGTCGGGCGCTGAAGCCGCTCGGGTTCGAGCAGGCCGGGCCCTGGCGCGAGGGCGTGCGCGAGGTCAGCTTCGGCATCCCGCAGGCCCACGACTTCGCCATCTCCCTCGAGTACCCCGTCACCCCGTCCGTCCACGTCGCCTTCGCCGCCGACGACCGCGACCAGGTCGACGCCTTCCACGCCGCCGCGCTGGCGGCGGGTGGCCGGGACAACGGCGCCCCCGGGCTGCGCCCCGAGTACTCGGCCGGCTACTACGGCGCGTTCGTCCTGGACCTTGACGGATACAACGTCGAGGCGGTACACCTGGGGCCCGATTGAGTCACCGCCGGCGGTGCTGAGACCTCCGGCTGCTGAATTCGTTACCGTCCGCGCGGTCCATGGACTCACGCATCTCGCGGTGGCCGTTGGCACGGATCGCTGTCGCGCCGCTGGCGATGGTGGCGGTCGTGGTCGCTCTGCTCGGCTGCGGCAGTACTCGTGCCCACGCCCAGACCTACAATGTGTCCAGCGCCACGGTGGGCGGGCCGATCCCGGCCGGGTTCGTCGGCCTCTCGATCGAGATGAAGGCGCTGGAGCAGTACGCCGGGAGCAACCCCGCCGCGATCGATCCGGTGCTGGTGCACCTGCTCCAGGACATCGCGCCCAACCAGAGCTCGGTGCTGCGCATCGGGGGCGACAGCACCGACTGGTCCTGGTGGCCCGTCCCCCACATGGCCCAGCCGGCCGGGGTCAAGTTCACGCTGACGCCCACGTGGATGAGCGTGGCGCGGGCGGTGGCCACCGACCTGCACGCCCGGCTCATCCTCGGCATCGACCTGGAGGCCAACAGCCGCGCTCTGGCCAGCGCCGAAGCCCAGGCGATGGTCCAGCGCATCGGCCGCAACTACATCGACGCGCTGGAGCTGGGCAACGAGCCCGAGCTCTACGGCAGCTTCGGCTGGTATCGCTCGAAGGTCACCCACCTGCTCGTGCCCGGCCGGCCCCGCGGCTACGACGTCTCGGACTTCGCCGGCGACTGGTCGTCGCTGGCCCCGGCGCTGCCCAGCGTCCCGCTGGCGGGCCCCAGCAGCGGCGGCCCGGAGTGGCTGGCCGGGCTCGGCTACTTCCTCGGCCGGGAGCCGCGGGTGCGCCTGGTGACCATCCACGCGTATCCGCTCAAGCACTGCACCAAGGCCACGGTGGTGACGATCCCGGAGCTGCTGGCCAACAGCTCGTCGGCCGGCCTGGCCCAGCGCGTCGCCCCGTACCTGGCCGACGCCGACCGCCATCGCGCGCCGCTGCGCATCGATGAGCTCAACGGCGTGTCCTGTGGCGGCACCCGGGGGGTCAGCGACACGTTCGCCTCCGCCCTGTGGGTGCTGGACACGCTGTTCGAGATGGCCAAGCTCGGCGTGAACGGCGTCAACATCCACAGCGTGCCGGGCACGATCAACGAGATCCTGGGCCCGCAGCAGTCCGGCACGACCTGGAGCATGAGGGTCCACCCCGAGTACTACGGGATGATCATGTTCGCCCAGGCCGCGCCCGCCGGCTCGCGGCTGCTGCGGCTGTCGTTCACGCCGCCGGCCAACGTCAAGGTATGGGCCACGCGGGCGACCAACGGGACCGTCCACATCGTCGTCATCAACAAGCGCCTGGGCCAGTCGGCGACGGTGCGGCTGCGGGTGGCCGGCGCCCACGGTGCCGCGGGCGTCGAGCAGCTGCGCGCTCCCCATGTCAACGCCACCGGTGGCATCACCCTGGGCGGCCAGACGTTCGGCGCCGCGACGACCACCGGGGTCCTGGCCGGCCCCGCCGCGCAGGCCACGCTGTCGCCGTCCGGCGGCGCCTACGTCGTGCAGGTGCCGCCCGCCAGCGCGACGATGCTCACGCTCCCCGCGAGCTGAGCTGAGCGGCGCCGGTCCGGCATGATGCCGGGCACGATGGACCACGCGCTGTCGACCCTGGAGCCCTATCTCGAGCGCGTCGGGCTGCGCGGCACTCCCACGCTGGCGCAGCTGCATCGCGCCCATGTCGTCGCGATCCCGTTCGAGAACCTCGACCCGCACCGGGGCGTGCCGGTCTCGCTCGAGCTCGACGCGCTGGAGCGCAAGCTGATCGCCCAGCGGCGTGGCGGCTACTGCTTCGAGAACAACCTGCTGCTGGCGGCGGCGCTGCGCGCGCTGGGCGCCCAGGTCGAGCCGATGCTCGCCCGCGTCCGGGTCGGCCGCCCGCCCGGTGTTCCGCGGCCCCGCACCCACCTGGTGCTCCGGGTCCGTGACGGCGGCGAGGTGTGGCTGGCCGACGTCGGATTCGGCTCCGGGACCCTGCTCGAGCCGATCCCGTTCGGGCCCGGCGATGTCCACGAGCAGTCGGGGTGGCGGGTGCGCCTGATCCAGGAGGGCGCCGAGCTCGTCCTGCAGACCGAGACCGAGTCGGGTTGGAGCGACCTGTACGGGTTCGTCCCGGAGCCGGTCCCGGCCGTCGACATCGAGACGAGCAACTGGTTCACGTCCACCCATCCCCGCTCGCCGTTCGTCACCGGCCTGATCGTCACCCAGCACGCCGCCGACGGCTCGATGATGTCGCTGAGCGACTGGAGCGGTCTGGCGCTGACCGAGCAGACGCCGACCCGCACGGTGGTGACGCACCCGGCGCTCCAGGACGTCCCGGGCCTGCTCGCCGACCGCTTCGCCCTCCCCGGATTCACGCTCGACGGGGCCGGTCGCATCGCGTTGATCGCCCGCTAAGCTGAGGTCACAAAATCTGACCTTTACGTAAGCTAGTGCTTCTTGAGCGTGAGAGGAAACCTGTGAGCACGAACGGCGCACCCGAGAACGGGGCATTGTCGAGTCCGGCCCGCCCGGACACCGCCCAGCGGCTGGAC
>DATAWL010000047.1:0-31918 GCA_036267215.1 Solirubrobacteraceae bacterium
TCGGTCACGATCAGGTCGACATCGTCCAGGTCGGCCACCCGGGCAAACGCGCTCTCTCCGAACTTGCTCGAGTCGCAGGCGACGACGCAGCGCCGGGCGTTCGCCAATCCCGCCCGCTTGACGCTCGCGTCCTCGGCGTTCACTCGGTGAGGCCGGTGCGGGCGGCGATGCCGCTTGCCGTCATCACGAACACGTCGAACACGTGCTGATGGATCGACTCGATCACCTCAGCGCCGACGAGCGACTGCTCGCCCGGGCGCACGAAGCCGCCGGGGAGCAGGAGGCGGACGGTCGGCGAGTTGACGAGAACGCAGGCGGCTCGCAGTGACAGGGGGCAGACGGTGAGCACCTTGCAGCAGTTGATGGGCGACCGCCAGACCGGTCGAGCCGCCGTCCAGCCGGACGGTGTCGCCGTTGACGATCTCGGCGACCACCTCGCGGGCGATCGCCTCCTTCTCGGCGATCCGCTGCCGTGCGCGGACGAGGAACGGGGGCTCGTATGAGCCGCCGCCGAGATGGACGGCGCCTCGACGCTGACCACGCTGCGCCGGGTGATGGTGCCGGTGGCCAAGCCGGCGGTGGTGACGGTGGCGCTGTTCGCGTTCTTCTCGGCCTGGAACGAATTCCTGGCGGCGCTGATCTTCCTGTCCGACCAGGCCCGCTACACGCTGCCGGTGTTCCTGACCACGCTGGTCACGGGCCGGCTGGGCGCGATCAACTACGGGCTGCTCGAGGCCGGCGTCGTGGTGACGATCGTCCCCTGCCTGGTGATCTTCCTGCTGCTGCAGCGCTACTACGTGCGTGGGTTGATGTCCGGCGCGGTGCGCTGACCGTCACGCTGGAAAAACACTGTCACCTTGATCGCCGGCCGCGAGCGGCGTAGCCTTGGCACGTGGCGGCCGGGGATTGGGGCATGAGTCGGTGTGGCGCCTGTGGTGGGGACAACCCGCCGGTGGCCGTGTTCTGCGCGCGGTGCGGGGCGGCGCTTGGCTCGATCGAGGGCGAGCGCAAGCAGGTGACGGTCCTGTTCGTGGACGTCAAGGGCTCGACCGACCTCTCGGGCTCGATGTCCGCGGAGGAGTGGTGGGAGATCATGGAGCAGTTCTTCGCCGTGCTCACCGCCGGAGTGGACCGGTTCGACGGTCGCACCGACCGGTTCACCGGGGACGGGATCATGGCGGTGTTCGGGGCGCCGAGCGCGCTCGAGGACCACGCCGTGCGCGCGTGCCACGCCGCGCTGTCGCTGCGGCGTAAGCTCGACGAGTACGGCGACGGGCTGCGGCGCCAGCGCAACGTGCAGTTCGCGGTCCGGATGGGGCTCAGCTCCGGGGACGTCGTGGCCGGCACGATCGGCCAGCGCGGCGGCGAGTACACGTCGATCGGCCTCACTCCCGCGCTGGCGCAGCGGATGGAGTCGCTGGCGGCACCGGGCAGCATCTATCTCACCGAGGCGACGGTGAAGCTCGTGCGGGGGTTCTTCGACATCGAGCCGCGCGGCCGGATGAACGTCAAGGGGGTGGCGGGGCCGATGCCGGTGTTCGAGCTGGTGGCGGCGACGCCGTTGCACACCCCGTTTGACGTGGCGCGGACCGGGGAGCTGACCCGGTTCGTCGGACGCGGGTCGCAGCTGGCCGTCCTGGAGTCCGCGTTTCAAGCGGCCACCGCGAACCAGGCGGCGCGGATCATGTGCATCGCCGGCGAGCCTGGCGTGGGCAAGAGCCGCCTGTGTCATGAGTTCATCATGCGCTGCCGCGCCGACGGCGCGCCGATCTGGCAGGGCTCGGCCCTGGCTCACACCGGCCGGGTGCCGTTCGCGACCGTGCTGGCGCTGCTGCGCGACGGTTTCGCCATCGCCGGCGAGGCCGAGGATGTCGCACGCTCGCGGGTCAGCGAGAAAATGACATCGCTGGGCGCCCCGGCCGAGGAGACGGCGTTGTTGCTCGAGTTCCTCGGCATCCAGGATCCCGGTCGCGCTCGAGTCCTGGGTGACCCCCAGGCGCGGCAGCGCCACCTGGTCGGCGCTGCCGCGCGCGTGCTCGATGCCCACGGCCGGGGGTCGCCGGTCGTCGTTCTGCTCGAGGACCTGCACTGGATCGATGCCGCCAGCGCGTCGTTCCTCGCGGACCTGCTCTCCGCCACCGCGACCAGCCGGATGCTGGTACTCGCCACCCATCGGATCGGCGCGGCGCTCGACTGGCTGCCGGCCTCGGCCGGGCACCTACAGCTGCACACGCTCGGCGACGACGCATCGGGGGCGCTGCTGGCCGCTCTGCTCGGCGCCGGCCCCGGCCTGGACGAGTTGCGGGCGCTGGTGCACGAGCGCGCGGGCGGCAATCCGTTCTTCGCCGAGGAGATCGTCCGCTCGCTGATCGAGACCGGAGTGCTCAGCGGGCGGCGCGGAGAGCTGGTCCTGACCCGGTCGGTGGACGAGATCGAGATCCCCCAGACCGTCGAGTCGGTCCTGGCCGCCCGTATCGATCGCCTGGATGCCGATGGCAAGCGGGCGCTCCAGTTCGCCGCGGTCATCGGGCACCGGTTCTCGGTGGCGATCCTGGCCCGCGTCGCCAACGTCGCGCGCGACGAGCTGACCGCCGCGTTGGCGGCGCTGCGAGAGGCCGAACTGATCGTGGCGCAGGCGGGCACCGACGAGTACGTGTTCAAGCACGCGCTCGCCGAGCAGGTCGCCTACGAAACCCAGCTGGGCAGCCGCCGCGCCCGCATCCATGCCGTGGTGGCCCACGCGATCGCCACCGACCAGCCCGAGCGCCTGGATGAGCTCGCCGGGCTCATCTCGACCCACTGGGAGCGGGCCAGACGATCCGAAGAGGCGGCGCGCTGGTGCGCCCGGGCCGCGGCGTGGGCGGGATTCAACGACCCCAACGAGGCGCTGCGGCAGTGGCGTAGCGTGCGTCGCCTGGCCGCCGAGATCGACGAGCCGGCCCTGCGCGATGAGCTGGCGCTGACCTCACGGATGATGCTGCTCAACCTGGCCTGGCGCCAGGGGGTGCCGCGCGGGATGGCCCAGGATGAGTTCGAGCGGGAGATGACCGCCCTGTACGAGGAGGGGTCGGCGCTGGCGCAGGCGGCTGACAACCAGCTGGCGCTGACGGTGACGGTCGCCTCCTACGGCGCCGCCCGCGGGCTCGCCGGTCACCTGGAGGACATGGCGCGTCTGGGGATGGACGGCTTCCGGGTGGCCGAGCGCGCTGGGATGCGCGAGCTGCAGCTGAGCGTCCTGCCGTGCGCGGTCTATGCGCTGCACGCGCTCGGCCGCTACGACGAGGTGCTGCGGCTGCTGGAGGAGAGCCGCGGCCTGCTGTCTGAGGACCCATCGGCCGGCGGCGGCCTGACGCTGTTGTGCCCCTACGCCTGGATCCTGTCGTGGCGCGCCGCCGCTCAGGCCCACGTCGGCGCCCTGACCGAGGCGTTTGCCGGGTTCGATCGCGCGCTGACGATCGCCCGCGAGTACGGGGACTTCGAGACCGAGAGCTGGACCCACATGTCGATCGTTCAGGCCTCGCAGCTGGCGGGACGCCGCGACGGCGCGCTCGAGCATGCCGAGCGGGCGCGGGAGATCGCCGAGCGGACCGGCGGCGCGTTCTCGCTCGGCCTGGCCCAGCGGTACCTGAGCATCGCCCACATCCTCAACGAGCAGTGGGCGGAGGCGATCGCCGCCGCCGGACGCGCGCTCGAGATCTGGCGCTCGCACCGGGTCGGGATGGAGGCTGAGCCCCACGCGCTGACGATGCTCGGACGCGCCCAACTGGGCGCCGGCGACCCGTCCGCGGCGGCGGACGCGGCGGCGGTGGCGGTCGCGCTCGCCGATGCCCGGGGGACCCGCGGGCATGAGCTCGAGGCCCGCCTCGTCCTTGCCCGGGCCCTCATGCAACTGCACGGACGCGCTGCTGCCGCTGAGGCCGCTCGTCACCTCTCCCGAGCCGGCGAGCTCGCCGCCGCGACCAGAGCGGCCAGCCTCCGCCCGCGCATCCACGTCGAGCGGGCCGAGCTCGCCCGGCTCAACGGCGACGCGCGCGAGCGCGACCATGAGCTCGACCAGGCCCAACGGCTGTTCGGCGCGGCCGGGGCCGCCGGGCTGGCCCAGGCGGCGGCTGCGGCCGCCGCGGTGCGGGCATGAAGGCTCGCGAACGGTCGCCGCGGCGTTTGCGGCCCCGGCTGCTGGGCGGCTTCACGCGCCGGCGGTGGGAGAACGACACCGGCAACCAGACGGTCGATCCGGTCAGGGTGATGCACGCCGGCGGCGTTGACGATCTCGTCGCTGCCGTGGGTGAGGCCCGCGACGCTCACCTCACCGTCCGATGCGCCGGCTCGGGGCACTCGTGGTCAGATGTGGCGCTGACCACCGGCTACCTGATCACCCCGGAGGAGCTGACCGGCGTCGACGTCGCCGATCCGAGCCTGCTCGTCGCCTCGGCCGACGCCGGCCATCTCGTCTGCGTGCGGTCGGGCACGACGATCCGGGAGGTCAACGCCTGGCTGGACGGCCAGAAGCTCGGACTGATCCAGATGGGCGGGTTCGACGGCCAGACGTTCGTCGGCGCGGCGGCGACGTCGACCCACGGATCCGGGGTGACGTTCCCGCCCCTGTGTGACTACATCAGATCGGTCGATCTCGTCGATGGGACGGGAGCCTGCCGGCGGATCGAGCCGGCCGGCGGCGTCACCGACGCGGCCGCGTTCGCGCGGACACGACCGGGGTGGACCCTGGACCAGCGCGACGACTGGTTTGACGCCGCCATCTGCGGGATGGGATGCCTGGGGCTGATCGCGTCGGCGATCATCGAGGTCCGCGACCGGTTCGAGCTGACCGAGGTGCGGACGCTCAGCACCTGGACGCAGGTCAAGGCCGACTTCGGCGCCGGGGCGCCCGGGCGATACGAGCACTACGAGGTGTACATCAACCCCTACGCCCGCGGCAAGGGGGCCCTCGAGCACCGCTGCATCGTCACCACGCGCCAGCCCCCCGGGACCGACCGCGGCTCCGGCCACCGTCCGATCATCCCGGAGCTCCTGGGCGATCTGCCCTGGATCACCGCCCTCATCATGCGCCTGGCCGGCGCGATCGTCCCGAGCCTGATCCCCGTCCTGCTCGATACCTCGCTGTCGGCGATCACGTCCAAGGGCTACACCAACGTCTCCTACAGGGTGTTCAACATCGGCAGCGCCAACAACGTCCGCGCCTACTCTGCGGAGATGGCGGTCCCGACCGCGAACGACGTCCACATCGAGGCGATGGATCGCGTCCTCGAGGTGGCCGAGGAATACCGCCGGCGCGGCGCGATCTACCACACCTCCCCGATCTCGATGCGGTTCGTGGCGCCATCGCGGGCATCGGTGTCGATGATGGAGGGCCGCGAGACGATGATGATCGAGCTCATCCAGCTCGTCGACACCGATGGCGGCATGGAGATCCTGGCCGCCCACGAGGAGGCGCTGGCCGATCTGGGCGTCCGCCCCCACTGGGGGCAGATCAACACCGTGTCGGCCGCCGAGCTGGTCGGCCGCTACCCCCGCCGCGGGGAGTGGGACGGTGCGCGCCGGGCGCTGGACCCCGACGGCCTGTTCGCCGGCCCGTTCAGCAAGCGGGTCGGAATCACGGCACGGGGTGTGCGCTGCTGACGCCGCGAGACCTCTTGCGGATGGCCGCGGTGGCCAGCGCGGTGCCCACCGCCATGATGATCGCGAGCGGGACGGAGGCCCAGAGGATGCCGGGCGGGATGTGGCTGCCGGTGATCACCCGAATATCGCTCCACGCGAGCCATTCGAGGGCGACGAGGACGAGGAGGATCGCCACCGAGTACCACCACGTCGGCGGCACTCCGACCGCGGGGAGGCGGGGCCACGAGATCTCGGCGCAGTAGATGAACGTGTGGGTGAGGTCGAAGGTCGCGGCGCCAACAGCGACGAGCAGAAACGGCGGGGCCCACGGAGCCTCGGCCAGGAGGCCGATGCCGGCCACGATGCAACCGGGGGCGAGGAGGGTGACGTCCCCGACGCAGTACCCGAGCCGCGGATTCTCCTTGATCACGTCCCGGCCGTGACGCCACAGCACCAACCCCCACCCGATGATCACACCGGCGCCGATCAGTATCAGCGCGACCCCGTCGACGGTCCTGGTGAACAGGATGAACGACTGGTTGTTGAGCAGGCTCATGGCGCCACCTGCGTGGACGCGTAGTGAGACATCGCCATGGCGGTCGCCTGGCAGTTGGCCCGGATGTTGCTCGGCCACACGCTCGTGTCGGCGACGTACAGCCCCTCGACGCCGTGCACCATGAAGTTCTCACCGACGACGCCGGCGTTGCTGTCGCGATTCATCGCGTTGCCCCCCTGGGGATGGGCCGAGCCGAACAGGATGTCATCGATCGTGTTGATCTCGCGGTCGATGACGTCCTTGTAGGTGCCCGGCAAGAGATCGATGTACTTGAAGGTCGACGGGTACACTCGGCGGGCGCCCGCGGTGAAGTAGATCTCCGTCATGCGCGTCAGGCCCTGCTTGAGCAGCGCCATGTCCTGGGCGGTCGGGGTCAGTGACACCGATGCGGTCCCGCCCTTCAGCGTCACGTTGCCGCCCGACGGATCGGTGCCGACCATGACCCCGCCGTCGATGAAATGCCGGTAGCGCTGCACGCGGTCGAAGTGCGAGAGCAGCCAGCCACCGACCCGGACCGAGAACGCCAGCGGCGGCGCGAAGTAGCTCTCGAGCACGTATTGGTGCTGGCCGGTGTCCATGGCGGTGAGACCGATGCCGGCGTACCCGTCGACGACCTGGCCCATGTCGCCGGTGACGAATAGGCCCCCGAGCGCGTGGAATCCCTTGCCCACGTGGCCGCCCGCCGTGATCCCGCTCTGGAGCAGCAACTCGGTCGAGCCGATCGCCCCGGCGCAGACGACGACCTTCTCGGCGCGGTAGGAGATCCGCCGGCGCTCACCATCATCGCCGGTGCGCCAGCCGTCGACGCCGATTGCGCGACGCCGGCTCTCGTCGCGGATGATCCGCGCATCGGACACCCGGTCCTCGAACACCACCCCGCGACCCTCCGCCCAGGGCACGTAGGTGACGAGCATCGAGGTCTTGCGGTTGTACCGGCACCCGTAGTTGCACCATCCGCAGCCCAGGCAATCGACCCGGTTGTTGTCCAGCAGCTTGCCGGTCTTCCCCGCGCCCTTGAGGAACAGGTCGGTGCCGGGGTTGGCGACCGACTTGTCGATCAGGCCGACCTGGAGGGCGTGTTCCAGTTCCGCATAGGCCGTGACAAGTGCGGACTTCGGCACCGTCGCGCCGCGCTGATGCCACTCGCGCAATACGTCGTTGAGCTGCGGCGGGACCAGCCAGATGGCGTTGTTGATGACCGTCGAGCCGCCGACGGTCGCCCCCTGGAAGATGGCGGAGTTGCGGTCAGACGTCGTCTGCAGGCCCCCGTCCTTGTAGACGCGGGGGAACATGTCGAGCTCAGAGTGCTGGAAGGTCTGCGGGTCCTCCCGGCGGCCGCGCTCCAGCACCACCACTGACAGGCCCTTGCGCCGAGCCAACTGGTAGGCCATGACGCTGCCCGACGCGCCCGCGCCGACGACGATCGCGTCGACGTGCGTCACACCGCCGCGCACGGTGCGACGCGCTGTCGGCCCGGTCGCGTTCGCGTTCGGGAACGGATCCGGGTAGTGCCGAAGGGAGAGGTTCTGTCCGTGGCTGGCCGAACTGCCCTCGTACTCGGCGAAGCCGATTGACCGCATGGTGACCGGATCGCCGTAGTACCCGCCGCAGATCAGTGCCTTCAGCGTGCGCGCGACGGTGCCGAACGGCCGGGTCACCAGCGAGGTCAGCGGGCCCGTTGGCCTGATCAGCGTCTCGATCAGGCGCCGGCGCGACTCCCCGCCGAGCGTGCTGAACGGCAGCGGCCGCCCGATCACGATCGCGGGCATGATCCACTCCAGCGCCCAGAACAGCAGGCGGATCTGGCCCTTGACCGGCGCGTCGATCGCGGCGAGCAGCCGATCGGTGTTGGCGGCGGCCCGCTCGGGCGGGATCGCCTCACGGCCGTCGGCGTCGAGGATCATCGCCGTCGCCGCCGTCACCGTCTCAAAGCCGCGGGCTGAGAGCCACACCGGGCGGTAGCCCGCCCGCCGGGCGAGGCTGCGCAGCCGGTCAAAGCCGAGCGCCGCCGTCAGCATGACCGCGCCGCTGAGGATTGCCCCGAGCCGGCCGTCGAGCGCGCCGGAGACGACCAGCGCCGCTCCGACCAGGCCGAGCACGAGCGCCCCCATGCTCAGCACTCCGGCATAGCGCCGCACCCCGCCGCCGCCGAGCACGAGCGCGACGCCGGCCGCACCGCCCACCCCGGCCAGGACCCCGCCGGCGGTCGTGCCGGCCGGTAGCAGCGTGCCGGGCAGCAGCGCTGCCGTGATCGCCCATGCGATCGCCAGCACCCCGCCCAGCGTGACGACCGGGGCGAGCACCTCGTCGAAGACGTTGGGTCCGTTGACTCTCATCGCGCGGTCCATGGCACCTCCTGCCACCCGGCCAGCCGGCCCCACCAGCGACCGGCCGCGGTGTCGGTGACGGCGACGCGAGCCGACGATGGGCTGCGCCAGTCCCCCCATTCGGTGAGGTCGCCCTCACGGTCGATGTCGATGATCCCACGGCGCTGGAGCGCCTCGGCGACCAGGAAGCCGAGCTGGGGACCGTCGAGGCCGGCCACCTCGCCCAGCACCCAGTCGAGCGCGAGCAGGTCAGCCGACGCGAGCACCGCCAGGGTCGGCGCCGCGTCGGCGACCGCCCAGTCGTCGTTGAAGCCGTCGACCACCCCGAATGTCACCGGCTGAGCCTCGATCAGATCATTGGCGCAGGCGGCGATCGACGTGCCGCTGACATACCGGCGCGCCAGCGAGTCACTGTCAGGCACGCAGCCGAGTGCGGCCGCGATCGCTCCGGCGTACATCAGCTGACGATCGGGGAGCGCCCGGCCCACCAGCACCCTCAGATCGGCGTCGCGCCACGTCCGGGAGACGAGGTGGCGCCCGATCCGGCCGCCGTAGTAGAACGTGTCAGTGTCATGTGTCAGGTCGTGAACGCGGCTCCTGTAGCCGACGCGCCGCGCCGCCGACTCGCCGTAGGGGCCTGACACCGCGATCGTCACGTCGGCAAAATCGAGCGCCCGCAGCCACGCGGCCAGCCCCTCCACGAGGGCGGGTGACGCGTAGGTCCGCGATCCCGGGGACGGAACGGCGGCGGGGGCCAGCACGGGCTTGATCACGACCCGCAAGCGATCCCGGTAGGACGGGAAGGACCCGCGCAGCACGCCTTCGATGCCGGCCTCTCCAAGCGCGGTCGACAGGGCAGCCTCGATGGTCCCGCCGGTGCCGACGGCGACGGCCGCGCGCTCCCGTGAAGTGGCGTTCCCCACCATTTCGACCCCTCGTTGTGACGCTGCTGATCGTATGCCGAGCGTGTGTGACAAGTCAAGCCCTCTCCACTGGACGAGAGACCCCAAGTGGACTACGCTCGGCGGCATGGCTACCGAGGTCGGGGGTGGGCCGGTCGGGCTCGTGCTCGCGGGTGGTGGCGCCCGGGGAGCCTATGAAGTCGGCGTGCTGTCGAAATTGCTTCCCGCCCTCGGGAAGGATGGGCGGCCCACGGTGCTGGTGGGAAACAGCATCGGCGCGCTCAACGTGGCATACCTCGCGGCCACGGCCCAGCTGGACGTCAAGGATGCCATCGACGGCGGAGTCACGCGTTGGCAGCAGCTGGTCATCGGCAACGTGATCGGCCACCTCATCTCCGTGGGTTCGGTGGGACGGTTGGCCGGGTATCTGGGTGAGCTTGTCGGCATCCCTCGCGCACGCCTGTGGTCCCTGCTCAACAGCGCGCCCCGCGCCGCCACGATCGGCACGGCGGTCGACTTCAAGCAGCTCGAACGGAATCGGACCGATCACCTGATCCGAGCGGTCGGCGTGGTCGCCACCTCGGCGCTGACTCGGCGGTCGGTCGTCTTCCACGATGGTGGGGGCGACCCTCCGTTCGACGTCCGTCGCCGCATCCAGTACGTCGCCACGCCACTGAGCGCGGAGCACGTCGTGGCGTCCTCGGCGATCCCGGGCGTGTTCCCCGCGGCGTGGGTATCGACTCCGGAGATCGCCAGGGGCTGGTACGTCGATGGCGGGACACGGCTCAACACTCCGATCAAGCCGGCCATCGAACTCGGCGCCGAGCGCGTCATCGTGATCGGCCTGGCCGGGCTGGCGGAGGACCCCAGTCCGATCGCCGGACCCGTCCGGCCTGACGCGCTGGCCGGCATCGACCAGCTCGTCTACGCGCTGTTGGCGGACAGGGTCACGGAGGACGTGCGGACGCTCGCGCAGCGCAACGTGGCGGCCGCGCCGGCCGATCGGGTCATCCCCTACATCTTCATCGCCCCCGCCAAGCCCGGAGCGGTCGAGGAGCTGGCGCACCGGGTGTTCCGCAAGCGCTACCGCTGGCCGTGGCAGGCCCTCATTCGGCCCGACCTGGCGCTGATCGGGCGCGCAACGGGCACCGGGGTGGCCGTCGAGAACGCGACGCTGTTCAGCATGCTGGCCTTCGACCCGATGTTCATCGAGGGCATGATCAAGATGGGGCGAGAGGACGCCGAACGCTGGCTGGCCGGCACCCATGACGCCGGCCTCTGGCAGACCGGGCCGCTCTGACGCCGCCATGGACACCGACACACTCGTTCCGGGCACGTTCCTGACGGTGCTGGACGAGGGTGAGCGCGCGGCGCTCGCCGAGCTGGGCATCGTGCGCCGCTTCCCGCGCGGTGCGCTGCTGATGTTCGAGCACGAGCCGAGCGAGCGCGTGATGATCCTGGTGTCCGGGCGGGTCAAGGTCTCACGGCTCAACGAGGATGGCCACGAGCTGCTGCTCAGCATCCGAGACCCCGGCGACGTCCTGGGCGAGCTGGGCTTCCTTGACGGAGACCCGCGCATCGCGTCGATCGCAGCGCTGGAGCCGGTGTCCGCCCTGGTCGTCCCGTCGGCGGCGTTTCGCGCGCATCTCGAAAGCGCACCGCGGGTGGCGGTCGCGCTGCTCGAGGTCGTCATCCGGCGCTTTCGCGACACAACGGTCAAGCGCGCCCAATCGTCGGCGGCGGACACGATGGGGCGCGTCGCCGCTCGGATCCTCGAGCTCTGTGATCGGTATGGAACGCAGGTCGGCGAGGAGATCGAGGTGGCGACCCCCCTGTCCCAGGACGAGCTCGCCGCCTGGACGGGGTCCTCGCGGGCGGGCGTGGCCCTGGCGCTCCAGCGGATGCGGGAGCTGGGCTGGATCCGGACCCAGCGGCGGCGGATCGTGGTGAGCGATCCTGGCGCGCTGCGGGCGAGGGCGGCGGACGGATCCTGAGCGGCGGGCACGGTCAGAGCACCGCGGTCGCGAAGAGCAGGCCCCCATCGGACGAGCGCCGGAGGGTCGGGACCAACTCGTCGCCGAAGATGTCAGTGAGGTCGAGAGGGGTGCGGTAGATCAGCCGCCAGTCGCTGATCCAATCCCTGATCACGCGCGAGGCGTCGTCGGGGCCGGCGTTGGAGATCGCCACGGTGCCGCCCGGACGGGTGACGGCCGCCATATCGCCGAGCACCGTGCGGGCGGCGGTCTGCCCCAGGTAGTCGAACAGGCCGGCGGCGACGACGATGTCGAACCGTGCGTGGCCGCTCTCGGCGTCGGCACGAAGCAGATCCCCCAGTCGGCGGGCCGAGCCGCACAGGAACGTGGCGCACGCCAGCGCCGGCGCGGGCAGCCACGACCGGACGAAGGCCAGCGCGCCGGGATCCTGATCGAGGAGCGTGGCCTCGATGCCGGCGGGATCTCGCCGGCCGATCACGTCGCGCAGCGGCCGGCTCCCGCCACAGGCGACGTCCAGGACGCGGACGGGGTCGCCGGCGCGCTGGGCGACCGCTTCGTCGATCAGCCCCGCGACCCACCGCCGCCGCTCCCAGAGCGCCCGGACGCCGGCGACCGATCGCCCCAGCCCATCGAGTGCGTTGACCACCGCCGGCTGGGTGGGGTCGGCGCACTCGGACAGCTCGAGGTCATACAGCGCCTCGAGTGTGCGGAAGTCACCGGCATAACCATGGGGCTTGAGAAAGCACCGCGCCCACACGGCGCTGCGCAGCATCCACGGGTTGAGGATCGCGGCCACCTCCTCCTGGGCGGCCGCGGTGCCGTTGGCGTCAAGACTCCGCTCGGCGCGGCCCAGGGCCGGGGCCAGATCGCCGAGGAACGCCTCGCGGATCGCCCGGCGCTCGCCCTCGGTCGGAATCGTGCGGCAGCTGCGCCGCCCGGCTCGGTCCACGTCGCGCAGGACGCCGACGAACTGTCGCGCCGCGGCCAGTGCGCCGTCGTGGGCGCTGATCGATACGGCGGGAGCGCTGTAGATCATGGTCGTCCTCACTTCTGGTGGCGGGTCTGACGAGCCAGTGAGATCCGGTCACCGGGCACCTCGTCCTCAGACCCATCAGCTTGTGGCCGCGCGCGCCACCCGGACACCCAGTTCTGCGCGGCGCCAGCTCCAGTTCTGGACGGTGGGGCACCGACCAGGGCGGCTGGGTACAGAACTGCACCCGCGACGGGTCCAAACCTGGGTGGCGCGCGACGTCGTCTCTCGCCACCTTGGGTGCCAGATGAGATTTGAGCAGCTATGACGAACTCGTCCTCGACATGCACGCGCGCCTACACGGTCAGCGCCCCCGGGCCATCCCGGCCGACGGCGGACTGGGGCTACCGGACGCGCCCCGCCGCGCCCAGCGGGCCGGTGCCGGCGATCCGCATCCTCGGCCCGGTCGAGGTGTGGGGCGTCGACGGCCAGGTCGCCCTCGGCGGGCCGCGCCAGGCGGCGCTGCTGGCCTGCCTGACGGTGCATGCCAACCGGGCGGTGTCGAACGACCAGCTGAGCGATTGGCTGTGGGGTGGGGGGCGGGCCCGTACGGCCAGCTGCCTGCAGATGGCGGTGCTGCGCTTGCGCCATTCGCTGGCGGCGGCCTCGGGCCAATGCCGGCCGCTGGTCGAGACCGTCCACGGCGGCTACCGGCTCTCGGTGTCGCCCGACGCGATCGACGCGGCCCGGCTCGGCGAACTCGTGTCGCAGGGGCAGCGCGCCCTCGGGCAGGACGACGCCCGGCGGGCGCGGACCCTGCTGAACCGCGCGCTGTCCCTGTGGCGCGGGCCGGCCCTGGCCGATGTCGCCTACCAGGACTTCGCCCAGCCGGAGATCCGGCGCCTCGAGGAGCTGCGGATCATCGCGCTGGAGGCCCGGCTCGACGCCGACCTGCAGCTCGGCCGTCACCGGGAGATCGTCGCCGAGCTGTCGGCACTGCTCGTCGAGCATCCGACGCGCGAGCACTTGGCCGCGCAGCTGATGCGCGCGCTGTACCGCGCCGGGCGCCAGGCCGACGCGCTCGCCGTGTATGGGCGGGTGCGCGTGCATCTCGCCCGCGAGCTTGGCCTCGAGCCTGGCCCCCAGCTCGCCGCCATCCAGGACCGAATCCTGCGCCACGAGCTCGCCCCGCTCGGCGGCTGACGTCACCGTACCGGCTGCCAGATACGGATCGGCCCCCGCGAACAGGTACCGCCATCGTCTGACTTGGACGAGGTCGACCGGACGCTGTCACGAAGTTGTTGCAGGGTGCGTGGGGGGCAACCCGCGGGTGCGGCGGCTCTACACCTGTAGTGGAATCGACGCGCGGCCCTCACCCGGGCCGCCCGCGGCCGCCGCGGGAGGTCATCAGGACCGCCGAGTTCACGCGCTGGGCGGGCACGCTGACCCCCGAACTTCAGGCTCGGCTGGACGGCGCGCTCAACCGGGTCGCCAAGGGTGGCCCCACCCTCGGCCGTCCCCGGGTCGACGTCATCCACGGGTCGGGCCTGCACAAGCTCAAGGAGGCCCGGGTCGAGCGGGGGATCCGGGTGCTGTTCGCCTTCGACTCCAACCGCAACGCCGTCATGCTGCTGGGCGGTGACAAGACCGGCAGGTGGAATCGCTGGTACCGGGACAACATCAGGCGCGCCGAGCAGCTGTATGGCGAGCACGAGCGGAGCATCGGAAAGGAGCCTCGGTGTCTGAGCCAACGAGCAAGCGCAAGGACCTCCTCGGGGAGGGGCCGGTGAGCCACGCAATGCGGGTGGCGGTCTATGAACAGGTGATGGAGGCGCAGGACCGCATCGCCCAGGTGCTCTACCGGTGGGGGATCACGAACGCGGCCATCCTCGACGCGCTGGACACCGCCGACGAGCGGCTCTCCGGCGACGAGCGGCGGCAAGACCTCTACCTCTCGATGCTGACCCACTACGTGGAGGCGCTCGGCGGCCGGCTCGAGGTCCGCGCCGTCTTCGGCGACGAGGCGGTCGTCCTGGCGTCGCGCCCGGATCCGGCCCCGTGAGACGCCAGCGCCTCAGCGGCGGCTCACGGCCTGCGGGCGTGCCGTAGGCCGAGGCGCCACCGACCCGCCCGGGGCAGAACACCGCGACGCTGAGGTTCGACTGGGTAGCCAGGCTGCTGCCGGCGCTACTTGGTGCCGGCCGGGATGGGCATCGGCGGCCCCGCCACCGGCCCGCAGTAGACCTTGATCTGATGGAGCTGCCGGGCCTTGGCGGGGGCGACCGTCCCGACCGTGATCGGCGTCACGCGCACCGTCCTGACCGTCGCCGGCTTCAACGCCGCGACCGCCGCCGCCTGCGTGGCCAGAATGCGGGCCCGCTGGATCGCGATCGCGGCGGCCTTCAGGTGGGCCGGGGCCGGCACCACGGCGGCGCTTGGCGCCGGCACTCCCACCGGCCGGGTGGCGGCAGGCTTGACCGGAGGCATCGCGTAGCTGAGATGGGCGGCGCCATCGGCGGCCAGCAGCAGGACCTGGCGGGGCGGGATCGAGGCCGGGACGAAGGTGAGCGTCCGCACCGATCCGGCCCGCTTGCCCTGGCACGGACGCGCAGCGACCACGGAGTGCGCCATGACGAGTGCCTGCACGATCTTCGCGCGTACACCCATCGTGGCCAGGGTGTGGTTGGCGGCGGCGATCCCGGAGAAGCGAACGAGCTTGACCGTGACGGTCCCGTCGGCGTTGCGCGAGACCGCGTAGGCCGGCGAGCTGGCGGTCGCGGAGAGGACGAGCACGACCGCCACGGTCGCCGCGGCGACCAGTCCGGCGCTCGTGCCGGCCAGCACGCGGGGCCGGGCCCAGCGGCGGTGAGCGCCTCCGCGCTCGCGCCCGGCGACCGGCGAGGGCACGGCCGCCAGCTCGCGGCCGTGCGTCCGCACGATCTCCTGCCACAGGTTGTCCTCGAACTCACTCATCGCTGCCATGCTCCTTTCTCAGCCGGGCCCGAGCCCGCGACAGCCGCATCCGCAACACCCCGCGCGGCACACCCAGTGCCCCGGCGGCCTCCTTGGGCGTCAGCCCGGCGAGGTCGACCAGTTCGATCGCGGCACGCTCGGCGGCGGTCAGCCGCTCGCAGCGCTTGAGCAGGTCCCGGCCGGCGCGTTGCGCGTCGATCTTGGCGGCCAGCTCGTCGATCTCCCCGTCCTGCGGTGGCCGGCGTCCGGCCAGCCGGGCGGCCGCGTCGCGATGGCGGACCGCCTGCGCGCAGTGATGCGCGTAGACGTGCGCGGCGATCCCGAACAGCCACGCCCGCGCCGTGCCCCGGCGCGGATCAAACGTGCGAAACGACCCCGCGGCTCGCAGGAACGTCTCGGAGACGAGGTCGGCGACCTCCTGCGGCTCTGAGCAGCGGCGCGCGAAGTAGCCCGTCATCCCGCCGACGTTGTCGCGATAGATCCGCTCAAACGTGGCCAGCGCGGGCCCGCGCAGCGCGTCGGGTGTGGTCACGTCGGTGGCGGCGGTGGCGCTCATGTCTGCTGGTTGCCGAGTTTGCCGCGCGCTGTCACATGCCGAGCCGGCGCGGGCTGTCACATGCCGAGTCGGGTGCGCGCCGTCAGCTGCCGCCGGGCTCAGGCCTCCTCGGGGAGGCGCAGGAACAGCCCGGCCACCTTGTCGTCGTGGTCGAAGGTGACGGTGGCGCGCATCGGCCCGTGCTCGAAGACGAGGGGGACCTCGGCGATGCGGAAGGGCCCCTTGTGCTTGACGGTTGGCCGCCCGACGCCCTGCAGCGAGCCGGCCGTCGCCGTGATCTGATGCCAGACGGTCTCCAGTCGCTCCAGCGAGAGCTCGGAGTGCATCACCCCATTCCAGTCCGCGGCGGCCGTCGCCCACTCGCCGCGGTCGATCTGCCCGACGATCTCCGACGCCCGCTGAGCCAGGGCGGCGTGCTCGGGCTCGGGCCGATCGCCCGCCCGGTCGCCGAAACGCTGCTGGGCGGCCTGCCGGCTGATGGCGAGCAGCTCGCCGATCTCCTGCCAGGTGTGCCCGGCGTCGCGGGCCCGGGCCACGGCGAAGCTCGTCGCGTCGTCGAGCGCACCGCTCGCGGTGACCGCCGCCAGCAGGACCGCCAGCGGCTGCAGATCCGTCGCCCCGGCCTCGCCCGCCGGCGCGAGCGCCCCGACCACACCGGCGACGCTGCGCTCGAGGACCAGCGCGAGCTGCCGGCGTTCGTCGTCTGGCCACTGGGGAGCGGAGGGCATGTCAAGTACATCTTGACAAACGAGCTATTGTCAAGGAAGTCTTGACAATAGGGACCGTCTCCGAAAGGCGGCTGACATGAGCAACGAATACGAGGACCGCCGGATCATCTGCACGAGCGACGGCATCGATGTCCGTGGCTACTACCTCCCGGTCGCGGGCACCAAGCACATCCCCTACAGCGCGATCAAATCGGTCCGCCGCGTCAACATGGGCGCCCTGACCGGCCGGGCCCGGATCTGGGGCACGGCGAACCCGGGCATGTGGGCCAGCTTCGATCCGACCCGCCCCCGCAAGAAGGTCGGGCTGATCCTCGACCTCGGTCGCTCGATCCAGCCGCTGCTGACCCCGGATGACCCCGACGCGGTTGAGGCCTGCATCCGCGAGCATGCCGGCGACGTCGTCCACGCCGGCGGACGCGCCCCGATCGTCTGAGCCCGGCCGCCGCCGGATCGTCAGCCACGCCGCCGTGTCTCGGCCAGCCAGCTGACCTGACGCTGGAGGTGAAACACCTCGCCGCCCTCGTGGTCGTTGTACGGATAGGCGACGATCTCCTTGGGGCCGCGGTAGGCATTGAACGCGGCGTAGACCGTCGACGGCGGACAGGTCTCATCCATCAGTGCCACCGAGAACAGCGCGGGCGCCGAGGTCTGCCGAGCGAGGATCGCGCCGTCGAAATAGGCCAGCGTGGCGAACACCGTCGCCTCGCGGTCGCGGTGGGCGGCCAGGTAGCGGACCAGCTCGCGGTAGGGCTCGCCCGGTGCGATCTGCACCGCCCGCCGGAAGTCGCACAGGAACGGCACATCGGGCATGACGGCGATGACGTCGGGACACAGGGCGCCCACGGCCAGCGACAGCCCGCCGCCCTGGCTGGCGCCGGTGACGGCGACCGCGGCGGGATCGACCTCAGGCACCCCGCGCATGAACTCCACCGCCCGCACGACGTCGGCGTAGACCCGCCGGTAGTAGTAGGTGAGCGGATCGGCGATGCCGCGGGTGAGATAGCCCGGCTGCGCGGGTCCCGAGCCCGTCGGGTCGGCGGTGTCGCCGACGGTCCAGCCGCTCCCCTGGCCGCGGGTGTCGACCACCAGTTGCGCGTAGCCCGCGGTCGCCCAGAAGACGTGCTCGAACGGCAGCCCCCGCCCGCCGTTGTAACCCTGGAGCTGGACGACCGCCGGCAGCGGTCCGGGCGGGCGCAGCGGCGCGGCGGGCAGATGCAACCACCCTCGGATGCGATCGCCGCCGAACCCGCGCCACGACACGTCGAACGTCTCGACGGCGACCAGCGGCGTCTCGGTCAGGCGCTGCTCGGGCTCGAGCGCGTGGTTCCGGGTCTCGGCCAGGGTCTGCTCCCAGAACGCGGCCAGATCGGCCGGCGCGGGCAGCCGCGGGTCGTAGTTGACGAGCTCGGCGGGTGAGAGGTCGAACTGGGTCATGGCGATCGACGCCGCGTCGCACGCGCCTGCTGCACATCCTCGCCGATCGGCCGAGCTCGCGCCGGCGCGAGCCGCCTATCACTCGGCGGAGCGGGCGTGCGCGGCGGCCGGAGCGGGCGGCGTCGAGACGGTCGTCGCCGACCACGCCCGACCGGACACGCTGCCGACGGCGTTCGAGGGCGTCGATGCGCTGTTCCTGCTCGGCGCGATGAGTCCGGCGCAGACCGAGCACGAGCTCGCCGTCGTCGCGGCCGCCCGCGCGGCCGGCGTGGGGCGGGTGGTCAAGCTGTCCGTCTGGCGCGCGCCGGACCGGTTGACGCCGATCGCGCAGCTGCACCGTCCGGTCGAGGAGGCGCTCGAGGCCGCCCCCGTGACCTGGACGTTCCTGCGGCCCAACTTCTACATGCAGAACTTCTCGCGCCAGATGGCGGCCGGGATCCGGGCCGGCGTGATCGCGCAACCGGTCAGCCGCGCGCCGATTAGCTTCGTCGACGCCCGCGATGTCGCCGGCGTCGCCGCGACGGTGCTGACCAGCGGAGGGCACGACGGCCGGCCCTACGACCTCACCGGCCCGCGGGCGCTCACCTTCGAGCAAGTGGCGGAGACGTTCTCAGGGGCGCTCGGCCATTCGGTCCGCTTCGATCCGCGGAGTGACGAGCAGGCCCGCGCGGGGATGCTCGACCGCGGGCTGCCGCCGTTCTACGCTGACGCGCTGATCGACGTCAGCCGGGCCTACCGCGACGGCGGGGCGCAGCGCGTCACCGCGGCCGTCGAGGAGCTGACCGGCCGGCCGCCGCGCTCGCTGGAGCAGTTCATCGCCGACCATCGCGCCGCGTTCGGGTGACCGCCGGGGATCCCGGGAGGCGTCACAGTCTCACTCATGGACACCCAACACATTTCTCGTGAGAAGCAGTGGCTGGCGGTTGGCCCCGTCGGCGGGTCCACCGTGGTCGTCGACTACGCCGGTCTGCGCCTGGTGGTCGATCCCACCTTCGATCCGCCCGGCCGGCCGGACGGCGCGGCGTATGAGAGGGTCATAGGTCCGGCGGTCAGCCCCGAGGAGCTCGGGCGCGCCGACGCGGTCCTGCTCAGCCACGATCAGCACCCGGACAACCTCGATGTCAGCGGCCGCGCCTACGCCCTCGACGCCGGGCTGCTCATCACCACGCCCGGCGGTGCCGCTCGCATCGGCGCGGCGATCGGACTCGGGCCCTGGCAGACGACGGAGCTGGACACGCCTGGCGGCACGAAGGTCATCCTCCACGCGCTGCCGGCGGTGCACGGGCCGCTGGACGGGGACCGGGACCAGTCCGGCCACGTCAACGCCGAGGTCACCGGGTTCCTGTTGACCGCGGAGGGCCTGCCGACGATCTACATCTCCGGCGACAACGCCAGCATCGCCGCGGTGGCCGAGATCGCCGCGCGTCACCCGACGATCGACATCGCCGTCCTGTTCGCCGGAGCCGCGCGCGTCGCCGCGCGCCAGGGCGGGCGACCGCTGACCCTGACCGCCGAGCGGGCCGCTGACGCCGCGATCCTGTTGCGCGCACCGCGGGTTGTCCCGGCCCACTGCCGCGGCTGGTCGCACTACAGCCAGAGCCCCGAGGAACTGGTGGCCGCCTTTGACGACGCCGGGGTGGGCGAGCGCCTGGTCGCGTCGGAGCCGGGGACATGGGCGATCCTCAGTGACCGCGGCTCCGGATGAGAATTCTCTGGGCCGAAACCGATGAGTTTTGGGCGACCGCCGGGTCTGACTGGTGTCACCCACAATCTCAGGAGGGACCAATGAGTATCACTGCCACCCGGATCCGCACGCTGAGCCTGGTCTGCGTCGCCACCCCCGACCAGGATCGCGCGGTCGCGTTCTATGAGTCGCTCGGCTTCGAGAAGCGGACCGACGTCCCGTTCGGCGGCGGCTACCGCTGGATCGAGGTCTACCCGCCCGAGGGGACGACCGGCATCGCGCTGGCGCCGCCGCCCCCGTCGCAGTCTGAGTTCGCCCCCCAGCAGACCGGGATCACGCTGACCACCGACGACATCGATACCACCCACGCCGAGTTCAAGCGCCTCGGCGTCGACGTCGACGCCGAGGTCTCGCGCATGGGCGACCCGGTGCCGGCGATGTTCTGGTTCCGGGACCCGACCGGCCACACCCTGATGGTCGTGGAGCAGCCGTCCTGACCGGGAGCTCCCCCCAGTCGGACCGTGACTTCACGGACCTCGTCGAGCAGCACCGGGCCGAGCTGCACGCGCACTGCTACCGCATGCTCGGCTCGGTGCACGACGCCGACGACGCCCTCCAGGAGACGCTCGTGCGGGCCTGGCGGGGCGCCGCCGGCCTGCGCGACCAGGGCTCGGCCCGTTCGTGGCTGTACACGATCGCCACCAACGTGTCCCTGACCGAACTGGAGCGCCGTCGCCGGCGCGTGCTCCCGCACGACTTCGGCCCGTCAGCCGAGTCCGGCGCGGCGCCGGGCGACCCGGCGGTCGAGTCGACCTGGCTCGAGCCCTACCCGGACGAGGCGATCGGCCTGCCCGCCGGCCGGGCCGCGCCCGAGGCCAGCTACGAGCAGCGTGAGGCGGTGGAGCTGGCCTTCGTGGCCGCCGCCCAGCACCTGGCCGCCAACCAGCGCGCCGTCCTCATGCTCCGCGAGGTGCTCGGCTTCAGCGCCCAGGAGACGGCGACCATGCTCGACACGAGCGTGCCGTCGGTCAACAGTGCCCTGCAGCGCGCGCGGGCCGCCGTCGCTGACCGGGTGCCCGAGCGCACCCAGCAGGTCACGTTGCGCGACCTCGGCGATCAGGCGCTGCATCGCCTGGTGGCCCGCTACGTCGAAGCGTGGGAGCGCTGCGACGTCCCCGCCTTCGCCGGCCTGCTGGCGCAGGACGCCTCGTTCGCGATGCCGCCGCTGACCACCTGGTACACCCCGCGCGACAGGATCGTCCACTGGGCGCAGGAGTTCGCCCTCTCCGGCGCCTGGCGCTGGCGGACCGTGCTCACCACCGCCAACGCCCAGCCGTCCCTCGCCTTCTACGCCTGGGACGACGACGCGGGCACCCACCTGCCCTTCGCGCTCAACGTGCTCAGCCTCCGCGACGGGCTGGTCTCCGATGTGACCGCGTTCATCGTCCGCACCATCGGCGCCGACGAGCCCGACGCCTACAGCCACTTCCCGGATCGGCCGATCAGTGAGAACCGCCTCGCCGGCACCTTCACGCGGTTCGGGCTGCCGGACCGGCTCCACTGACCGGTCGCGGACCGCTTTGTGTCAGCGCGAGGACCGTTTTTTGGTAAAAGGTGTCCAAGTGGTGTTCAGGCCGGCCGGCGGGCGACCGATGTCGCCGCATGACCCGACGGGGCGCACACCGGTCACATCCCTACGTCGGCGGCTTGCTGCTCGCCTTCACCGGCGGGCCGGAGCGCGAGCGAACGGCCACGTCGGGCGAGCGGTCGGTGGCCGCCTCGATCGCGAAGCGCACAGCCGACCGGGCGCTGGTCACGTTGCACAACCGGCGGATGCCCAGCGGCCGCGGGGACATCGACCACATCGCGGTCGCGCCGGCCGGCGTGTTCGTGATCGACGCCAAGGACACGCGGGGCAAGGTGCGGATCGCGCGTCCGCTGTTCAAAGACGCTCGGTTGCTCATCGATGGGTGGGACCGGACCAAGATGCTCGACGGGCTGGACCGCCAGGTGGCCGCCATGCGCGGCGCCCTCGCGGCGGGCGGTTACTGCGGCGTCGACGTGCAGGGCGCGATCTGCTTCACCAAGGCCAACCTGCCGCTGCTGCGCACCCAGCACCTACGGGGCCACCTGCTGCTGTATCGCAAGTCCCTGGCCAAGCGACTGAACGCCGACGGCCCGCTCGACGCGGTGACGATCCGCTCCATCGGCCGCGAGCTCGCGTTGGCGTTCCCGCCCGTCTGACCCACCAACCGGGCCCGTCGGCGGATCGCAGGGGATGTTGACGTGGGAGCGCATGGCGCTATACGCTCGCGCCGATTGGACCGTGGGGCCACGGAGCGTCGTGCGCGCGAGGTGTGTCGGGGACTCTCTCAACCGGATGCGTAGCTGGCCAGGGACTGGTGTCGCACCGGAGGTGACGACAGGTGGAAGGCAAGCGCCGGATGAGGCCGCCACGGGCGAAGGCCGCCTGCTTTCTCGCCGCGACGGCTCACGCCGGTGATCCGGCACTGGAACGGAGGGGTGTGGCGGTGAAGGCGGCACGGCTCGCCCTGCTGGTCGTGCTCGCGGCGGTCGGCGTCGCCGCGCCCGCGCACGCCTACGTGTACTGGACCCAGGGCAACGGCAGCGGCGGCCCGATCGGCCGAGCGAATCTGGACGGCGGCGGCATCCGGGAACGCTTGGCCACGCGAGCCAGCTCGTCCGGGATCGCGGTCGACGCCGCGCACATCTACTGGGCCAACTACACCGGTTCGGTTGGCCGCGCGAGCCTGACGGGCACCGGCGTCAATCAGCGGTACATCCGGGCGGCCGGAGCGAGCGAGCTGGCCGTCGACGGGCTCGGTCCGAAGGTCACGCCCAAGCCTCACGGCGGCACACCGTCGCGGCTCCCACAGCCGATCCAGTTCTTCTACAGCGTCGCCAACATCATCAAAGCGCCGGGTCAACCCGTCGAGGGGGAGGCGGTTCGCCCCTCGACGATCGCGCTGTTCGCCGATGGCGCCTGGGTGTTGCAGGGCCTGCACTGGAGCGGCTGGGGATCCAAGGTGGCCACCGGCAAGGGGATCAGCAGCGCCAGCAACGGCAAACCGAACATCGCGCAGGGCAAGCGGCTGAAGACCCCGGCTTCGATCACCCTGTCTGACCCGGGCCGCTTCTTCGGCCGGGAGGTGTATCGCTGCTACCAGCTGCACGTCCGTCCCCCGGCGTCGGAGCTCCACGGCTGTCTGGGCGGGCACGCCGGTTACTGGCTGCTGGGCACCTGAAGGTCACGGCCACGCCGTGGCGCGCGCACGGCGACCGCCATCGGGCAGAACTAGCTGGCGAATCAACCTCGCCGGGCTCATTGCGGCTCCGACGGCGATCATCGGGACGGATTGCGCCGCGATCAGCTGCGTGCGCCGCTGATAGCCTGGCCCGATCGTGGATGACCTGACCGCGGCTCCATCGAGCGACGCCGACGAGGCGCCGGCGGACGATCTCCGATCCCCGGACGGGTTCCTCTCCGCGGTCGGCGCGCTGTCACCGCTCGATCGCGAGCTGATCCACGCGCTCCAGGCGGACGGGCGTGCCTCGTACGCGTCGCTGGCGGCCCATGTCGGCGTGACCGAAAAGATCGTGAGGGGGCGGGTCAACGCGTTGCGGGCCGCCGGGGTGATCGACATCACGACGGTCACCGACCCAGGGGCGCTCGGCTACCGCTACGTGTCGCTGATCGGCATTCGCGCCACCGGCGTCGGCTCGCTGCAGATCGCGACTCGGCTTGCCCATCTCGAGGGCGTCGATTACGTCGTGGTGACGACCGGGCGCTACAACCTGCTCGTCGAGTTGTTCTCCCGGACGCTCGCGGACCTGCGCGAGGTGGTCGACTCGCGAATTCAGGCGCTGCCCGGGGTCATCGACGTCGAGGTGTATCCGTATCTCTCGCTGTATTACCAGGAGGGGGAATTCGCCACGGTGCAGGCGAAGCCCCAGAGGGATCTCGGCCGTGGCGAGCCGGTCACCGAGTTCGACGCGATCGACAAGGCGATCGTCAACCGGCTCAACGCCAACGGTCGCGAATCGTTCCGCACACTCGGCACGGAGCTGTCGATCTCTGAGACGCAGGTGAGGCGCCGGGTGGCGCGGATGCAGGATGCCGGGGCGCTGCGCGTCATGGCGATCGCCAATCCCATGAGCCTGGGATTTGAGGTCGTGGCCTTCGTCGGCGTCGATTGTGCTCCCCCTGCGAGCACCGTCGACGTGGCCGAGGCGCTGTCGAACCTCGCCTCGGTGACCTACGTGGCGATCTGCGCTGGCCGCTTCAACATCTGGGCCGAGATCGTGTGCACGAGCATGGAGGACATGCTTCGGATCCTCGATTCCGGCGTGCGCCAGATCGCGGGCGTGCGCGCGGTGGAGCCGTTCGTTTACCTCGACCTTCAGTACCGACGGGTCCAGCCGGCCTCGTCGCCGAGTTCTGGGGCCGATCGCTCGTCGTAACCCCGTCCGCTGGCTATCGTGACCAGTGGACGACGATGACCGATCGAGAGGTCGAGCAGGCGGCGGCGCGACTGGCGCGGATGCGCGTCCAGGGGTGGTGTCTGCGTGGAGGTGGGTCCGCTGTCCTGGTCGCGGCGTTTGCCGTGCGCGGAGGCGGCGCCCCGCTGCAGGCGGTGCTCCTGGCGCTGGCGGCGCTGATCGCGGGAACGGACCTCGTGCGGGCGGCGCGTGTGCGGATGATGATCGAGCGGCTGGCACTCGTGCCCGAGGCTTACGCGATCGGGGCCGTCCGCCAGTTCGGGACGCGGGCAGCGAGCCCGAGCCAGTGCGAACTGCTCGCCATGCGGCTACGCGACATCATCGCCCACGCGGCCGAGCAGCCGCTCGTGCCCGAGCGAGTCGCGGCCTACCAATCGGAGATCGAGGAGCTCAGCGTGCGGCTGGGACGACCGGGCGCTCGGCTGGGGCCGCCCGAGGCGGTGGCATGCCGGCGGCTGCTCACGCGCTGCGCGGAGAGCGCGCTCTACAACCGGCGGATTCCGGCCGAGGATCTCGGCACCGCCCTGCGCCGGATCGCCGCCGGAATCTCCTAGCTCGCGCCAACACACGACGCCAGCAACGAGCCTGTAGCGGCATTCGTTTGCCGCAAAATGCCCCTAGACCGACGTAAGCGACGCAAAACGTCCTTGACAGCGTTTTAGACGACGTATAACGTCTCGGCTGGATGAGAGGCCGACGCAATGACTTTCCGGTGGCAGCGGCGGCCCCACCGCGTCCGCTCGTCGACGGCGAGCTGTTTCGCGACGCCCTGGCCCTGTTCCCGGTTGGTGTGACGGTCGTCTCGGCGTCGACACCGGAGGGCCCCTACGGGACGACGGTGACGGCGTTCTCGGCCCTGTCGCTCGATCCGCCGATGGTCCTGGCGGCGTTCGGACGGGTGTCGCGGGTTCTGCCGTTCATCCGCGATCAGGGGCGGTTCGGCGTGAGCTTCCTCGACGCCGGCCAGATCGACGTCGCCCGCCGGCTCGCCGCCGCAGGGGACAAGCGATGCGATGCGTGCGACTGGGAGTCGCTGGACGGCGTGCCCATCCTCGCCGGGGCGCGCGTCCGGCTCGTCGCCGACGTCTGTGACGTCCTGCCAGGCGGCGATCACCTCGTGATCCATGGCCGCGTAACCGGCGGGCACCTGTCGGGTGAAGGCCGTCCGCTCGTCTACTACGACCGCAGGTTTCTGACCGCGGCCTGATCTGACCGCGCGATCTGGACCGGATCGCTCCACCCCGACACGAACCGTAAGGAGTTTGCATGCGAGTTGGACTGCTACAGGAGGGTGACTTCGCGGGAACGACCCTGCACGCGCGCTATCGCGAGATGATCAACGAGGTCGCCCTGGCGGACGAGCTCGGGTTCTCATCGTGGGGCACATCCGAGCAGCACTTCAGTCCACCGCACTTCAGTATCGCCTCCCCCGAGGTGCTCTACGCAGCGGTCGCCGAGCACACCTCGCGGATCACGCTGCGCAACATGTCGGCAGTGCTGGTGGCCTACAACCACCCGATCATGGTCGCCGAGCGGATCGCGACGCTCGATCTCATCTCCAACGGCCGAGCGGAGCTGTGCACGGCCCGCTCCAACAATCTGCGCACCCTCGAGACCTTCCAGGTGCCGACGCACAACACGGCGGATCAGTGGGCCGAGTCCATCGAGGTCGTCATCAAGGCGATGAGCCAGGACACGTTCGAGCATCACGGGGAGTTCTGGGACATCCAACCGTGCGAGGTGATTCCCAAGCCGCTGCAGAAGCCGCATCCCGCGGTGTCGGTCGCGGCCACGAGCACTGGCTCTCACCGCAAAGCGGGCCGGCGCGGCATCGGCGTTATCTCGTTCGACAACTACTTCGGCTACGGCTACCTGGATGAGTGCATCCGCGAGTACGCGGAGGGCCTCAACGAGCACGGCAGCGGCAACGGCAGCGGCAACAGCGACGGCGTCAACAACTACTTCGGCGTCTACGTTGCCAGCGCGTTCTGCGCCGCGACGCGCAGCGAGGCGATCGAGGTGGCTCGCGACGCGACCCTGGCGTACTTCCGCTTCATCCTGGACCTCTACCGCAAGCTCGGCCAGAAGTCGTCCTACGAATACATGGCCAACATCGAGGGGCTGGCCGAACACCAGGACGACATGGAGTACATGATGCGCGCCACTGCGTCGATCATGGTGGGCACGCCGGAGGACTTCATCGAGCAGCTCACCGACCTCGAGCGGCGAGGGGTCGACGAGGTGCTGCTGCGCGTCGACGGCTTCGGGCACGAGCAGCACATAAAGGCGATCGAGCTGCTCGGGCACGAGGTCATCCCGCACGTCGACAACGGTGACCGCAGCGTGCAGGCGCGCGAGGCACTGGTGGGAGCGGCCAAGGGAAGCTGATGATCCTCCGCGCTGACACGGTCCTCACCTTCGCCAACGGCGCCGCGCCCGACGCGGTGGCGATCGACGGCGAGACGATCGCCGCGGTCGGCCGCTCCGGTGCGCTGGCGGCGGCGCGCCACGAGCCCGTGCTGGATTTCGGAGACAGGGTGCTGATGCCGGGATTCGTCGACGTTCACGCCCACTACGAGGTGGCGGCGCGGACGCGCCATGCCACCGTCGACTGCCGGGCGCCGGGATGCGAGACGGTCGCGGACGTGCTCGACGTCATCCAGGCGGGCGCCGAGCACAGCGACAACGGCTGGGTGGTCGGGCAGGGCAACCTGTTCCTGGACCAGAAGCTCGCCGACCGTCGGCTGCCGTCGCGGGCGGAGCTCGATGCGGTCGGCGGCGACTGCGCCGTCGCCCTTCGGGCGGGGGGCCACATCACCGTGCTCAACTCCCGGGCGCTGGAACTGGCCGGGATCGATGAGTCGTTCGAGCCGCCCCGCGCGAGCGTCACGGGGCAGCCGATCGTCGAGCGAGCTGCAGACGGGCGCCTGAGCGGCGTCGTCAAGGAGATGGACAACCTCCTCCCGCTGCCGCCGATGGATGGCGCCCAGCTCAAGCGCGCGCTGCGCGAGGGCGCATTGGAACTGTTCACCCAGCACGGCGTCACCAGCATTGGGGAGATCACCGAGACGATCGCCGGCCTGAACGCGATGGACGAGCTCGTGGGGGAGGACGCGCTGCCCATCCGGGTCGCGGGGTACCTGTGGGTGCCTGGGACGGCGCCGCTCGAGCATGCCTGCCAGAACCGGCTGCAGTTCCGGGCCCCGGCGCAGCGGCTCGCCATTCGCGGGATCAAGTTGTTCGCCGACGGTGGCTTCACCGCTGCGAGCGCCGCGGTCAAGCGGCCCTACGCGATTGATCCCTGCTCGCATGGGACGCTCGCCGTCGGCCAGGACTACATTCGCGACGTGGTCACCATGGCTGCCGGGGCGGGGCTCCAGCTGGCGGTCCACGCCAACGGCGAGCGCGCGCAGGAGCTCGTCTGCGACGGCGTCATCGAGGCGGCTGCGAGCTGCGATTTTCCGCTGGCGCCGCGCATCGAGCACGCGGGGAACTTCCTGCCCGATCCCGCGCTGACCGAGCGCTGGCGGCGAGCTGGGATCATCCCCGTCCCGCAGCCCGTCTTCATCTTCACGCTCGGCGAGTTCATTCCCACCTACGTGGGCGAGTACGGCCATCGCGGGCAGTTCCCGTTGCGGTCGCTGATCGACGACGGTTGGAGCCTCTCGGGCAGCTCGGATGTCTGGATCGGCTCCGAGCAGCGTCAGACCAACCCGATGTTCAGTATCTGGTGCTGCGTCGAGCGCAGAGGATTTTTCGGGACGCCGATCGAGCCCGAGCAGGCGATCTCGGTCGACGAGGCGTTGTGGATGCACACCGCCGGCGGCGCCCGTGTGCTCGGGCAGGAGCGCGAGAAGGGGACCCTGGAGCCGGGCAAGCTGGCCGACGTGATCGTGCTGGCGCAGGACCCGCGGGAGGTGCCGGCCTCAACGCTGGCCGATGTGGCGGTCGATTACGTTTTCGTCTCGGGCCGCTGTGTCTACACGCGGCCAGGAGCGGACCCCTATCGGGAGATGACCCAATGACCTCGGAGACGCTCGAGACCGCGGAGAAGGTTCTCGGTCAGCCACTGGCACGCGAGTTGCGAATGAAGGCGCTGGGTGGGATCGGTTGCTGGCTGCACGTCCGCGACCACGGCCCGGAGGCCGCTCCGTTCCGGCGCGACTACGGCGACGTCGACCTGGTCGTCCCCAAGTCGGGCGGCAAGCGGATCGGCGAGGTGATGCGAGCGGCGGATCTGACGCCGGTCGAGTCGTTCAACGCCAACGGCGGCGCGAACCGTCGGATGTTCGTCTCGGCGGGCTCGTCGGTTCAGGTCGACGTGTTCATCGGCGGGTTCGTCATGTGTCACGAGGTGCCGCTCGCCGACTGTGCGTTCGTCCCCGCGGATCATCCGGCTCTCGGCGTCACCGAGTTGCTGCTGACCAAGCTCCAGGTGGTCGAGCTCTCGGACAAGGACGCCAACGACGCATCCTCGCTCCTCGCCTTTCACGAGGTCGGTACCGGGCCCGAGCAGATCGACGGCGACCGCATCGCGGAGCTGCTCGCCTCCGATTGGGGGCTGTGGCGCACGGTGACCGCCAACCTCGAGCGGATGGCGGAGCGTGTCCGCCAGCAGTCGCCCCTCGCTCGAGGCGATGTCGTGGTGGCGCGGGTCGGGCAGCTTCGCTGCGAGATCGAGCGGGCCAAGAAGAGCCTGAAGTGGCGCGCGCGCGCCAAGGTCGGCGACCGGGTGCAGTGGTACGCGGAGCCCGAGGAGCCGGTGAAGGAGTGGATCGCCGTCCGATGAAGCTCCGTCGCTCCAACTCCGAGGGCCTGACTCTGCTATTCGCCACCGACCTCCATGGGTCCGAGAGCGCCTGGCGCAAGTTCGTCAATGCCGGGGTCAAATTCAAGCCCCAGGTGCTCGTCCTGGGCGGAGACCTGGCCGGCAAGGCGCTCGTCCCCGTGGTGGCCGAGAACGGCGGCTACACCGCCGACCTGGGCTCCCGCCGGTTCAACGTCACTGCCGGCGAACAGCTCGACGAGCTCGAAAAGACGATCCGGATGACGGGGCGGTACCCAATGCGCATGAGCCTGGACGAGCTGCGCGAGCTCCAACAGGACCCCGCCGCGGTCGACCGGCGGTTCCTGGAGGCGATGTGCGACACGTTGGCGAGCTGGCTCGACTTGGCGCAGGAGCGCCTCGAGCCTGAGGGGATCCGGTTGCTGGCGATCGCCGGCAACGACGATCCACCCGAGCTCGACCGCGTGCTGGTCGAGCACGCGTTCGTCGAGTGGGTGGATGGCCGCGTGGCCGAGGTGGGCGACGGCGTGAGCGTCGTCGGCTACAGCTACGTCAATCCCACCCCGTGGGACTCGCCTCGCGAGCTCGACGAGGAGCGGTTGGGCGCCGAGCTGGACGCGGTGGTCGGCCGCGTGGATCCGGATCGCAGCATCTGGAACATCCACGTCCCGCCTTACAACACCGGGCTGGACAACGCGCCGATGGTCGACTCCGAGTTGCGGGTCGTGACCGACGGCGGGCAGCCCCGGATGATTCCCGTCGGCAGTCACGCGCTGCGCAGCGTGATCGAGCGTCTCCAGCCGCTGGTGGGGATGCACGGTCACGTGCACGAGTCCCGCGGCCGGACGACGCTCGGCCGAACCCTCGTCGTCAATCCGGGCTCGGCGTACTCGGAGGGAACGCTGCAAGCGGCACTGGTCCGCATCGGTCCCAAGCAGCCAAACGTGCAGTTCATAACTGCCTGAGGCAGGGAGAGGAGACACCTTGGATTACGAGTTGAAGACCCCAGGCAGCGGCGATCAGGACGAGCGGGTGTTCATCCGGCAGTCGACCGGCCTGGTGCGTGCCGTGGGCGTCCGCGAGGCGCTGGTCTACAACTGCATGATCACCACGATCGTCCTGGGCGCCGCGCTCACCTTCCTGCTGGCCCCGTACGCATACCCGCACGCCAACCTGTGGCTCGGCGTCGTGATCGCCGGCGTGTTCACCGCGGTGATGATGGTGGCCTATGCCATCATGTCGTCGGCGATGCCGCGCTCGGGCGCGGACTACCTGTTCCAAACCCGGCTCCTGCACCCGATCGTCGCCTTCGGGTTGGCGGTGTCCTACTTCTTGGTCTGGCTGCCTTTCTGGGAGGCGCTCGGCGGCTGGCTGCTGGCGGTCGTCGGGGTAGCGCCGTTCGCGTCGGTGATCGGGACCGACCAGCACGTCCACTGGCTGACCAGCTTCGGAACGTGGGCTGGGCAGCCGTGGGGGATCACCGTCATCTCGCTGGTCGCCTTCGCGGTCGTGTTCGTCGTGCTGCTGTACGGCAGCCGCCTGTTCATGCGCATCCAGTGGGTGCTGTGGGCCCTGCTGCTCATCTCCTTCGTCGTCACCTGGATCCTGCTCCTCTCTCACGGCCACACCAGCTTCGTCGCCACCTTCGATCACTACATGGCCAAGGTCAGCGGCAAGCGCGACTACTACGGGTACGTGATCGCCGCGGCCCACAAGGCCGGTCTGGGCAACGTCAGCGGCTACACCTTTGGGGCGACGCTCGGGGTGGCCCCGGTGGTGTGGACGGCGCTGCCCTGGTCCTATTGGATCATCGCCAATGCCGGCGAGATGCGGGGCGCGCGCAAGCTGAGCAACCTGCTGGGCTCGATGCTCGGCGCCACCGGGCTCAACGTGTTGCTGATCGTCATCACCGCGATCCTGCTCGTCAACAGCCTCGGCAGCCAGTTCCTGGTCTCGTTGGGCTACCTCTACTACTCCGGCTCGTCGGCCCTGGCGTCGATGCCGGCGGCCCCCTTCTACGGGGTGATCACCAGCCTCCTGTCCTCGAGCCCGATCGTGGTCACCCTGCTCGGCCTCGGCTTCGTCGCCACCGGCATCCAGATCCTGTTCGGGATGGCCTGGGGCGGCAGTCGCACGATCCTGTCGCTGGCGATCGATCGCATGCTTCCGGAGCGCCTCGGCGACGTCGACACCCGCCGGGGCACGCCGGTCAAGGCGATCGTGCTGTTCATGGTGATCAGCATCGTGTGGGTGTTTCTCTACAACCACACCGTCGTCAGCAAGTACACGCTCGCGGTCACCCTTACCTCCACCCTGCTTTACATGGGCTCGATGGCGGCGGCGATCGTGTTCCCCTACAAGGCCAAGGAGCTGCACAGCACCTCGCCCGCGGCCAAATACAAACTCTTCGGCATACCGTTGGTGACACTGGCCGGCCTGATTGCGTTCCTCTTCAACGCGCTGATGGTCTACTACTACCTGACCAACAGCAGCCTCGGAGTCAACGACGGCAAATCCCTGGCGATCGTTGGCGGCGCCATCGCGCTGACCGTCGTCTACTACCTGGGGCGCCGGTGGTGGTTGCGACGCCAGAGCTTTGACCCGGCGCTCGTGTTCAGCGTGATCCCGCCCGAGTAGCCGCGGCAGGAATACGTAGGGCGGTCAGGACGACTCGGCCCAACGGCGCACTCTTGGCCATTCTCGCAATGTCGGGCCCCGGGGGGACGGCTGCGGCCGAGCAGGTGGCGCCTGCCCTTGGCGGCCACGAGATCAGGCGTGACCAGCGACTCCGCGTCGTGGCTGGGCGGGAACGACGGGCACGAACCCCACGCCATCAGCCCCACGGCGCCGATGCTCAGCGCAACCTCAGGG
>DATAWL010000048.1:0-20393 GCA_036267215.1 Solirubrobacteraceae bacterium
TGATCGTGCTCAAACGCTCGATGGCGTCCGGGTTTGCCGGGATCGACAACCCCCTGTTCTACGAGCCCAAGACCTCGATGCTGTTCGGCGACGCCAAACAATCCGTGAGTGAGGTCACAGCCGAGGTCAAGACGTTATGAAACGATCCCGCCCATGGACCCCAACCGTCTGACCGCGATCCCGATCTTCTCGGAGCTGTCGCCCGAGGAGGCCAAGCGCCTGGCCACGTTCGCGACCGAGACCAGCGCCGCCGAGGGCCAGATCCTGATGAAGGAGGGCGACTACTCGGTCGAGCTGATCGCCATCGAAGAGGGCACCGCCGACGTGGTCAAGGCCGGCAACAAGATCGCCACCGTCAAGGAGGGCGACCTGATCGGCGAGATGGGCCTGCTCGAGCATCGGCCGCGGACCGCCGATGTGATCGCCACGTCCCCGATGCGCCTGATCAAGCTGACGCACTGGGAGATCCGGCGCATGTCCGAGGACACCGTCAAACGGATCAAGGCCACGATCGAGCAGCGCCGCCGCAACGGCGTCGCCGATCCGGCTCACGAGGGCGCCTGAGCGCAGCAGGCTGGGCGACCGGTGCGGCGGGGTAGCCTCCTGACCCCGCTCATGCAGTCCCGCGACGACGCCATCCGGACCCTGGCCGCCGAGCCGTTCGACGTCGTCGTGATCGGCGGCGGGATCACCGGCGCCGGAGTCGCGCTCGACGCCGCGTCGCGCGGCTACAGCGTTGCCCTGGTCGAGCAGGCGGACTTCGCCTCGGGCACGAGCAGTCGCTCGTCCAAGCTGGTCCACGGCGGCCTGCGCTACCTGCAGAACTTCGACCTCGGCTTGGTCCGCGAGGCGCTGCTCGAACGCCAGCTGATGGTCCGGCTGGCCCCGCATCTGGTCCGGCCGCTGCCCTTCGTCGTGCCGGCATTCGACGGCGCCCACCCGGACCGCCTCACCGGCATCGGCCTGAACATGTACGACGTGATGGCGGCGCCGCCGCTGCGAGGCCGGCGGGGCGCCCGCCGGCACGCGGCGCAGGACGGCAACACCGACTGGAGCCCCGCCCGCCACCGGCTCATCTCCGGCGAAGAGGTGACCGAGCTGCTGCCCGCGATCGCGGGCCGCGCGCCGACCGGCGGCTACCTGTTCTACGACTGCCAGACCGACGACGCCCGCCTCGTGCTCACCGTCCTGGGGGAGGCCGAACGATTCGGCGCGATCTGCGCCAATCGTCTGCGGGTGACCGCCGTCGACGCCGCCCCGGCCGGGGGACGCGGCGTGACCGTGGAGGACCGCGAGAGCGGGGCGACGTTCTCCATGCGGGCCGAGAGCGTGGTCAACGCCACCGGCGTCTGGGCCGACCGGCTCCGGTCCGACGAGCTGCACTCCGAGGCCGAGCTCCCGCGGATCACGCCGAGCCGGGGCAGCCACGTGACGATCAGCCAGGCTGATCTGCCGCTGTCGGCGGGAGCGATCGTCCCGGTCGGCGACGGGCGCTCGATCTTCGCGCTGCCGTGGCTCGGGCGCAGCCTGATCGGCACCACGGACAACAACTACGACGGCGATGTCGACCACGTCGAGCCGGCGGCGCGGGACGTCGAGTACCTGCTGGGGGCGGTGAACGAGTTCTTCGGGGTGCGGCTGGTGCCGGGCGACATCACCGGCGCGTACGCCGGCGTGCGCCCGCTCATCTCCAGCGGCGACAGCCGCAAGTCTGTCGACATCTCGCGCAGGGCCGAGCTGTCCGAGACCTCCAGCGGGTTGATCACGATCACCGGCGGGAAGCTGACGACGTGGCGGCGGATGGCCAAGCTGACGGTGGACCGGATCGTCGAGCGCGACGGCCGTCAGGCGCCCTGCCGCACCCACGAGATCCCGCTGGGTGCGCCCATCGACCTCGAGCGTCTCCCGCGCGTACCCGGGGTCGCCGAGGCCGCCTACGAGCGGCTGGCCGGTCGCTACGGGCACGCCGCCGCCGCGGTGCTCGACCTTGCCGCCGCCGACGCGGAGCTGGCCCGGCCGATCGTCGCCGATCTCCCGGACCTGCTCGCCGAGGCCGCGTTCGCCGCCCGCCACGAACAGGCCCGCACCGTCGGCGACGTGCTGCTGCGCCGCACGCGGTTGGGCCTGCTGGCCGCCGGCGAGCTCGTCTCCGGCGACGCGCCCCGTCGGGTGGCGCAGGCGATGGCGCCCGCGCGGGGGTGGGACGCGACGGGAGTCGCCGCCGCCGTGGCCGACTTCGCGCAGGAGGCGCGCGCCGAGGGGATCGCGATCGCCGCCGAGCCGGCGGGTGTGAGCCACTAAGCTCGCCTGCGATGGACGACGTGCGCCGATTCTGCGTGCGGATGCTGGGCGACAGCCCGGCCGCCCGCGAGGCCGAACAGGCCGCCCGCGCCGCCGGGAAGGGCGACCCGACGGCCACGCTGGGCGCCGCCGTGAGCGCCTGCCGCGAACGCGTCGACGCCGAGGGCGCGGTCGCCGAGGGCGCCATCCACGACGCCGACCGGACCGCCAGCGGCCCCGCCAGCGACCCCCGGCGTCTCGCGAACGCCGTGGCCCGTGAGCTGCGGACGGCGTCCGGGCGCCTGGCCCCGCGCCAGCGCGAAGCGCTGGCGTTGCGCGAGCTGCTCGGCAAGGACCACGACGAGATGGGCAAGCTCACCGGCGCGGACACCGATGCGGTGGCGAGCGTGCTGGCCGACGCCCGGATCTCGCTGCGCGAGGAGCTGCGCGGCCCCGGCGCGCCCCAGCCGCCCTGCGACGAGCGAGAGCGCGCCCTGCGCACGATCGCGCGCCGCCAGGACGGTCAGGCGGTGGCCGATGCCGACGCCGACTGGCTGGTCGAGCACCTCGGCCACTGCCGGGGCTGCGGCCAGGCCCACGCGGCCATGCTCGAGGCGACGGCCTGCTACCGGGCCTGGAGCGCCGACGATGCCCCCTCGCAGGCCGCCGCGGTCGCGAGCTCGAGCGCGTGATCGCCCCCGCGCGCGTGCTGCTGACCAGCCGGGGGGAGATGACCCTGGGCGGTCGCCCGCTGCTGATGGGCATCGTCAACGCGACGCCGGACTCGTTCAGCGACGCCGGTCTGGAGCAGACGCTCCACGCGCGGGTCGCCCTGGCCGCCGCGCTGGTGGGCGACGGCGCGGATCTGATCGACATCGGCGGCGAATCCGGGGTCACTAACCGGCCGCCGGTCGAGCCCGAGGCGGAGATCGCGCGCGTGGTCCCGGTCATCGAGCGGGTCGCCGGAGAGCTGGGCGCGCGCGTCTCCGTGGACACCTACAAGCCGGCGGTCGCCCGGGCGGCGATCGCGGCCGGAGCGTCGATCGTCAACGACGTCAGCGGCCTGCGCGACCCGGCCCTGGCCGACGTCTGCGCCGAGACCGGCGCCGCGCTGGTGGTGATGCACACGATCGCGCCGCCCAAGCAGAAGCTGCTCGATCCCACGCTCGACGGCCGGATCGTCGCCGACGTGCGCCGGTTCCTGGAGGAGCGGATCGAGCTGGCGCTGTCGCGAGGTGTGGCGTTCGAGCAGTTGATCGTCGATCCCGGACCCGACTTCTCCAAGACGCCGGCCCAGACCGTGGCGGTGCTGCAGGACCTGCCCGCGCTGCACGCACTGGGGCGGCCCGTGCTGCTGGCGGTGTCGCGCAAGGACTTCGTCGGTGCCCTCACCGGCCGCGCGCCGCGGGCCCGCCTGGCCGGCACGCTGGCCGCGCTGGCCCACGGCGTCGACGCCGGCGCCCACATGCTCCGCGTCCACGACGTGGCCGCCGCGGCCGACTATCTGGGGGTGCGCGCGGCGTTGACGGCGGACGCCGAGGTGCCCTCCGGATTGCGCGTCGACGACGGCGTCCGCTGGGAGCAGCCCGTGTCCGACCCGACGACGCGCTAGATTCAGGTCCAGGAATCGCCGGTCGCTGGCCCAACGCGACCGGAGCCCACCGATCACAAGCCAAAGGAGTCACCATGTCCGTAGTTGACCGCAGCGCGCTGGAAGCCAGTCCGCTCGCCGACCTTCACGCGATCGCGTCAGAGCTGTCCATCGACGGTTACCGCCGCCTGCGCCGCGCCGATCTGATCGACGCCATCCTGGACAAGCAGGACGGCGGCGACGGCAGCCCCGCATCCGCTGACGAGGCAGCCGCCGCCGAGGACGAGCCGGCCGCCGAGTCCACCGAGTCCAAGCCGGCCGCGGGGTCCGCCGAGTCCGCTGAAGACAAGGCGGCGGCGTCCGAGGCGTCCGAGGATGAGGACGAGGACGACGACGAGTCACCGGCGCCGCGCCGGCGCCGCGGTCGCCGTGGCGGCCGGGGCCGGAGCGCCGGCCGCGAGAACGGCGACGCGTCCGCCCGGGACGAATCGGCGGAAACCGAAACCGAAACCGACGCTGACGCCGATGCCGAGAGCGCGGGCGACAAGGCCGAAGCTGACTCGGGCGACGCCGAGGAGACGGTCGAGGGCGCGGTCGAGCTGCTGGCCAACGGCTCCGGGTTCGTCCGGGTCAGCCCGCCCGACCCCTCCGACGACGACGTCTACATCTCATCGGCCCAGGTCAAGCGCTGCGAGCTGGTCTCCGGCGACCGGATCGCGGGCCCCAAGCGGGCGCCGCGCCGGTCCGAGCGGTTCGCCTCGCTGATCCGCATCGAGACGATCAACGGCCGCCCGGCCTCCGAGCTGGCCGACGGCGTGCGCTTCGACGACCTGCCGGCCGCCTTCCCGACCGACCGCATCACCGTCAGCCTCGACGATGACCCGACGCTGAAGGCGATCGAATGGCTGACGCCGTTCGGCAAGGGCTCGCGGGTGACGATCGTCGGTGCCACGCGTTCGGGCAAGACCGAGGCGCTCAAGCGCCTGGCGGTCGCCCTGGCCGGCCGCGACGAGCTGACCCTCTCCGTCGTCCTGGCCGGGGTGCGCCCCGAGGAGATCTCCGAGTGGGGCCGCGGACCCGTCGTGCCGGCCGCCGCGGTCAGCTTCGCCGCCTCCGAGGACGCCCGCAACGGCGCGATCGAGCCGGCGATCGACCAGGCCCGCCGCCTGGCCGCCCGCGGCGCGGACGCCGTCGTCCTCATCGACACCCTCGACGGCGCGAGCCGCCAGCTGGCCCGCAAGGCGCTGAGCGCCGCCCGCAACATCGTCGACGGCGGCTCACTGACGGTGATCGCGACCGCCGCGGAGCCCGTCGGTGGCGAGACGACCGTCATCGCGCTCGACGGCGCGCTGACCAGCGCCGGGCGCTTCCCGGCGCTCGACCTCCTGGCGAGCGGCACGCTGCGGCCCGAGCTGCTGGTGGGCGACGCCGGCGCCGAGGCGATCGTGCACGCGCGGGCCGAGGCGCAGGAGCGCAGCCAGTCGTAAGCGCTAGCCGTCGTCGTTTGCGTTTGCGTTTGCGTTTGCGTTTGCGCTTGCGTTCGCGTTTGCGCTTGCGTTTGCGTTTGCGGTCTTCCGTGGGGGGGTGAGAGGGGTATTGGCGGACGTCAACTGCGCTATCGAGTGCAGGACGGGTGGTGGCCTGGGTCCCTGGACGTCGGCAAACGTCCCAACGAGCGGTCGTTAGAGGGTGGGTGGGGCGTTTGCCGTCGTGAGGACGGCAAATGCCCCAGCCGTGTTGGAGATCGCGTTGGTTGGGACGTTTGCCGACGGTTTTCGGTCGGGTGTTGCGTGATGCGCAACGAAGTGCATCGTCCGGATCCGAAATCGGAGCGGGCGTGTGGCCACGGCCCGCCGCGCCAGCCGGCGACCCAGTCGCTCAGTACGCGGTGCAGCGGGTCCGATGGCGCGGCACGGCCTTGTAGCGGGGCCGCTGGCCGCGCTGCCATAGCGCCTGGTCGAGCTCCATCGCGGTGTCGGCGACGCCGGCCGCGACCAGCAGTTCGACCGCGTGCACCGCGCAGGCCCGGATCTCGATCTCCTCCGGCGAGTCGTGGGGGATGAGCTCCTCGCGGTCGATGCGGGCGACCAGCTCGGGTGAGAAGCGCAGGATGCCGTCGAGCCGCAGAACGTGGGGGACGAGGTTGTCCGCGAACGTCGTCAGCGAGCCGATGTCCGAGAACCGGGCGGCGCCGGCGCGGTGCAGGTCGGCCGCGGCGATCTGGGCGCGCTTGAGGAACGGGACCTCGAGCTCGGCGTAGCGCGAGCAGTCCGCGAAGCAGGGCCACTCGCCCAGCCGGCGGGCCAGAGCGACCGCCGAGCCGCCGGCGGCGTCGACGAGCGCGGTGAAGCGGCCCGCGTGCTCGCTCTGCACCCGCTCGCCGAGGTCGCGCAGGGACGTGGTGTAGAGGCCGATCAGCTCGTGGCCCGGGTCCTGCTCCAGGATCGGGCCGAGCTGTGCGGCGTCGAGCGCGCGCAGCTCGTCGGCGGTCCACGGGCCGACGGCGTCGAAGCGCTCCGAGAGCGCCGCCGCGATCGTGCTCGCGCCCGAGAGGCCGGGCCGCTTGCGCAGGGTCGGGAACCAGCCCGAGCCGAAGTTGATGGCATCGAGCGTCAGCGTCCAGGCGGCGAGCGCCTCGGCGCCGGCGGCGGCCGGCAGCGGGTCGGGAACGGCCACCGGCGGGTCAGCGGCGTAGACGGTGGCGATCGCGTCGGTCACGACGGTCACCCGGGTGGCGCGCGCGGCGACCTGGGCGCATGCCTGGCGAAGCGCATCCATCGGGGAGAGGATGCCGAATCGCCGGGACACCCGCCGGGTCTGACGCTAACGTGAGATCGCCCACATGACGGAGCTGACCCACGACCTCGAGGCGCTGCTCGCCGGCCTCAACGACCCCCAGCGGGAGGCCGTCACCTACGGCGAGGGGCCGCAGCTGATCCTGGCCGGCGCGGGGTCCGGCAAGACCCGGGTGCTGACCCATCGGATCGCCTACCTGGTCGCGATCGACGCGGCCAAGCCCAACGAGATCCTGGCGATCACGTTCACCAACAAGGCGGCGGGGGAGATGCGCGATCGCGCCGAGCTGCTCGTCGGGCGCCGGGTGCGGGCGATGTGGGTCATGACCTTCCACGCCGCCTGCGCGCGGATGCTGCGCGCAGAGGCTCAGCGGCTGGGCTACACCCGCCAGTTCACGATCTACGACACCGCCGACTCGCGCCGGCTGATCAAACGCTGCCTCGACGAGCTGGGCATCGATCCCAAGCGGTTCACGCCGTCGTCGATCGGCGCGCAGATCTCAGACGCCAAGAACAAGCTGCGCGACAGCGACGCCTACGCCCAGATGGTCGGCTCCTTCTTCGAGCAGACCGTCGCCGACGTCTACCGCTCCTATGAGCGCGAGCTGCACCGGATGAACGCGATGGACTTCGACGACCTGCTCGTCCGCGCCGTCAACGTCCTGGAGCTCTTCCCCGAGGTGCGCGAGCGCTACGCCACCGGCTTTCGCCACGTCCTGGTCGACGAGTACCAGGACACCAACCACGCCCAGTACCGCTGGCTGCAGCTGCTGGCCGGCGAGCACCGCAACCTGATGGTCGTCGGGGACGATGCCCAGTCGATCTATGGGTTCCGGGGAGCTGACATCAGCAACATCCTCGATTTTGAGGATTTCTATCCCGACGCCCATGTGGTCAAGCTGGAGCAGAACTACCGCTCGACCCAGACGATCCTGGATGCCGCCAACGCGGTGATCCGCAACAACCGCGGGCAGAAGCCCAAGTCGCTGTGGACCGAGATCGGGCAGGGCGATCCGATCAAGATCCGCGAGCTGGACGACGAGCACGCCGAGGCGCGGTACGTGACCGGGGAGATCCAGCGGCTGGTCGATGAGGGCACCTCGCGGGCGGAGATCGCGGTCTTCTACCGGACCAACTCGCAGTCGCGGGTGCTGGAGGACACGCTGGTGCGGGCGGAGATCGCCTATCAGGTGATCGGCGGCACCAAGTTCTACGACCGGGCGGAGATCAAGGACGCGATCGCGTACCTGACCGTGCTGGTCAACCCCCAGGACGTCGGCGCGTTCACCCGGATCGTCAACTCGCCGCGGCGCGGCATCGGCAACACGACCGTGTCGCGGCTGCTGGCGTACGCCAACACCACCGGCGAGACCGTGTGGGAGCTGGCCGCGGCACCCGAGGAGGTGCCCGGGCTGGGGGCGGCGGCGGTCAAGTCGCTGCGTCGGTTCATGAGCACGATGGAGCGGCTCGAGGAGCGGGTCCGAGCGGGCGTGGCGATCTCGGCGCTGCTGAAGGACATTCTGAGCGAGACCGGGTACCTCGAGGGGCTGGAGAACGAGCGCACGATCGAGGCCCAGGGCCGGATCGAGAACCTGGAGGAGCTGGTCAACGTCGCCGTCGAATTCGCTGACGCGAATTCCGCCGGCGCGGAATCTCCGGGGCTGGGGAGATTGGAGGAGTTCCTGCAGTCGATCGCGCTGGTCGCTGACGCGGACACCCGCGAGGACGACGAGGGCCTGGTCACGCTGATGACGCTGCACAACGCCAAGGGGCTGGAGTACCCGATCGTGTTCATGATCGGCTGCGAGGAGGGCGTCTTCCCGCACTCGCGGGCGCTCGACGAGGGCGGCCTGGAGGAGGAGCGGCGGCTCTGCTACGTCGGCATCACCCGGGCCGAGCGCGACCTGTACCTCACCTCGGCGCGGACGCGAACGGTGTTCGGCGCCCGGAGCTTCGGCGCGCCCAGCCGCTTCATCGGGGAGATCCCGGCGCAGCTGACCGATCGCGAGGTCCAGGCGCCGCGGGCGTTCGGCTCGATCCGCGGACGGATGACCTCGTGGGGATCGGGCGGCGCCGACCTGCCGCAGGCGGACGAGCCGCCGCCCGCCGCGTTCCGGATGGGAGACGACGTCGTTCATGCGGCGTTCGGAGAGGGCGTGGTCACCGCGACCGAGCCCGGCGGGATCGTCGTCATCCGTTTCTCCAAGGACCGGAGCGAGCGCAAGCTGGTGGCCGACCTGGCGCCGATCTCCAAGCGCTGAGTAACCCGAAACCGCCCCGCGATCCAATACCGTGAGGTGCGATGGCGACCTCGACGAGAAGCCAGCCCGCCCCTCCCACCGGCGACCCGGCGGATCCGGCGAGCCCGGCGCCCGCCGGCGAGGCGCCGCCGCGCGTCCACGTGGGCGAGCTGGTCAGCGCGGTCAGCGCGCTCGCGCTGCTGGCGATCATGTTCGCGACCGAGTGGTACGGGGTCGCCGGCGTGCCCGACCCGTCCTACGCCCGGCCCGCGATCTCGACCGCGGAGAACGGGTGGAACGGGCTCACCGACATCCGCTGGGTGATCGTGGCCACGATCGTGGCGGCCGTCGGCTCGGTGTTCCTGCACGCCTCCCAGCGCGAGCACGGGACCAAGACCGACACCAGCCGGCTGGTGGCCGCGCTGGGCGCCCTGACCTCCGTGCTGCTGATCTACCGGGTGCTGATCGCGCTCCCGGGCGACGGCCGGGTGCTCGACCAGAAGCTGGGGGCGGTGCTGGGATTGGCGTGCGCGCTGGGCATCGCCTGGGGCGGATACGAGTCGGTCCGTGAGCAGCGGCTGCGGGCCGGCGCCCGGCCCGCGCGCTCGCGACGCCGAGTGCGCCTGCGCCGGGGCGGCGGATGATGGCGCCCCATCTGCGCCGCGGCGAGATCATCGCCGGGCTCGGCGGCCTGGTGCTGCTGGTCGGGCTCTTCGCGGTCCCGTGGTTTCAGGTCGGGTCGTCCGGCGCCGGCCACACCGACGCCAGCGGCTGGACCAGCCTGCCGACCCTGCGCTGGCTGATCCTGGTCGCGTCGCTGTCCGGCGTGGCGCTGGCCGTGCTGCAGGCGACGCGCCGGGCGCCGGCGCTGCCGGTGACCACGAGCATCATCGCCACCGCGCTCGGGCTGCTGACCACGCTGGCGCTGATCATCCGCATCCCCACCGACGGCGCCTCGCCGCTGGCCGGGGCGTTCGTGGGTCTGGTGGCGACCGCCGCCATCACCGCGGGCGCATTTCTGTCCCTGCGCCAGGAGGACGGCTGGCGCCCCGACGCCGAGCACCCGATCGAGCGGATCTCGCTCAGGCCGCCGGAGCGAGACCTCCGCACCTAAACTAAGGAGCGGATGCTCGACCGCGCACAGGTACTCCACGTGGCCCGCTTGGCTCGCCTCGAGCTCGACGAGGAGGAGGTCGAGCGGATGGCGAGCGAGCTGTCGAAGGTGCTCGGCCACGTCGACCGCGTCCGAGAGCTGGACCTGGAGGGAGTGCAGCCCACCTCGCACGCCGTCGACCTGGCCGGCGTGATGCGCGCCGACGAGCCGATCCCCTGCCTGACCAACGAGCAGGCGCTGGCGGAGGCCCCCGAGCCCGTCGACGGCGGGTTCGGCGTCCCCAGCCCGGGGCCGAGCGGCGAATGAGCGAGCTGGTCGAGCTGACGGCGGCCGCGGCGGCCGCGAAGCTGCGCGCGCGGGAAATCGATCCGGGCGAGCTGTTTGACGCCTACCGCGCCCGGGCGGCCGCCGACGAGCTCAACGCCTTCACCTGGGTGGCGGAGTCAGCGCGACCGGCCGCGGAGACGCCGCTGGGAGGGGTGCCGCTCGCGGTCAAGGACCTCTTCTGCACCGAGGGCGTTCCCAGCCAGGCGGGGTCGAAGATCCTCGAGGGCTACCGCCCGCCGTATACCGCCACCGTGGTGTCGAACCTGGATCGCGCCGGGGCGCCGCTGCTGGGCAAGACCAACCAGGACGAGTTCGCGATGGGCTCGTCGAACGAGAACTCGGCGTTCGGGCCGGTGCTCAACCCGTGGGATCGCGGCCGGGTCCCCGGCGGGTCCTCCGGCGGGAGCGCCGCCGCCGTCGCCGCCGGGCTGGCCCCGTGGGCGATCGGCACCGACACCGGCGGCTCGATCCGCCAGCCGGCCGCGCTGTGCGGGATCGTCGGCGTGAAGCCCACCTACGGGGCGTGCTCGCGCTACGGGATGATCGCCTTCGCCTCGTCGCTGGATCAGGCCGGCCCGCTGACCCGCGACGTGACCGACGCGGCCCTGCTGCTGTCGCACATGGTCGGCCACGATGCGCTGGACTCCACCTCCGTGGCCTTCCCCGAGCCGATCGCGCTGCCGAGCGCCGAGCGCCTCGACGGGATCCGCCTGGGCGTCCCCGAGGATCTGCTGGGGGCGACGGGAGCGGCCGAGGGGACCGGCATCGACCCGGGCGTGATGGCCAACTTCGAGGCGACCCTCGAGCTGGCCCAGCAGCTGGGGGCAACGGTGCAGCCGTGCCGGCTGCCGCACGCCCCGCACGCGCTGTCCGCGTACTACCTGATCGCTCCGGCCGAGGCCTCGGCCAACCTGGCCCGCTATGACGGGGTCCGTTACGGACTGCGGGTGGCCGGCGATGCGGACCTCGAGACGATGTACTCCAAGACCCGGGCGGTCGGGTTCGGTCCCGAGGTCAAGCGCCGGATCATGCTCGGCACCTACGCGCTGTCCAGCGGCTACTACGACGCCTACTACGGCACCGCCCAGAAGGTCCGCACCAAGATCGCCGAGGACTTCCGGGCGGCCTTCGCGGACGTGCACTTCGTGGTCACGCCCACCAGCCCATGGACCGCGTTCGAGCTGGGCTCCAAGACCGCCGACCCGCTGGCGATGTACCTCAACGACTTCTGCACGGTCCCGATGTCGCTGGCGGGGATCCCGGCGGTGTCGATCCCCTCCGGGCTCAGCGACGGGCTCCCGGTGGGCTTCCAGCTGGCCGGGCCGGCCTTCTCCGAGGGCCGCATGCTCGACGCCGCCTATGCCCTCGAGCGGGCGATCGGCTTCGACGGACGGGCGGCGCGCGTATGACCGCGGCCGAGTTCGAGCCGGTTGATCGGCGGCCGATGACCGGCCGCCAGGGGGGAGGGCTCATGACGGACTACGAGCCGGTCATTGGCTTGGAGATCCACGTCCAGCTCAAGACGCGGACCAAGATGTTCTGCGGCTGCGAGCTGTCCTTCGGCGACCCGCCCAACATCCACACCTGCCCGACGTGCCTGGGCCTGCCGGGCGCGCTGCCGGTGATCAACGCCCGGGCGGTCGACTTCGCGGTCATGATCGGCCTGGCGCTGGGGTCCGAGATCGCCCCGCGGTCGATCTTCCACCGCAAGAGCTACTTCTATCCGGACTCGCCCAAGGGCTACCAGATCTCCCAGTACGACATCCCGATCTGCCGCGGCGGGCAGCTCGACGACGTCCGCATCCACCGCGTCCATCTCGAGGAGGACGCGGCCAAGCTCGTCCACGTGGGGGAGAGCGGACGGATCCACGGCTCGGACCGCAGCGTGGTCGACTTCAACCGGTGCGGCACCCCACTGGTGGAGGTGGTCAGCGAGCCCGACCTGCGCTCGGCACGCCAGGCGCACGAATGGCTGACGCTCCTGCGGGTCACGCTGCGTCAGCTCGGCGTCTCGGATGTGAACATGGACGAGGGATCGCTGCGCTGCGATGCCAACGTGTCGATCCGGCCGGTGGGCAGCTCCGAGCTCGGCACCAAGACCGAGCTGAAGAACATGAACTCGTTCCGGTTCCTGGAGCGTGGCGTCGACGCGGAGATCGAGCGCCAGACCGCGCTGGCCCGGGCCGGCGCGCCGGTCGTTCAGGAGACCCTGCACTTCGACCCGGGCACCGGCCGGCTGACCCCGCTGCGCTCCAAGGAGGAGGCGCACGACTACCGCTACTTCCCGGAGCCCGACCTGGTGCCGCTGCTGGTCACCGAGGAGATGCTGGCCGCCGCGCGGGCGCAGGTGCCCGAGCTGCCCGCCGCCCGGGCCCAGCGGTTCGAGCGCGAGCTCGGGTTGCACCCCGACCGCGCCCGGGACCTGGCGTTCCGCGCCGAGCTGGCCGACTACTACGAGGCGGCGCTGGCGGCGGCGCCCGACGGTCCGGTGACGCCGGTCGAGATCGCCAACTGGATCCCGCAACTGGTCGAGCGCATCCGCTCGGACGCCGACGCCGATCCCAACCCCGCGGATAGCCGCGTCTCGGCGGCGGCGCTGGCCGCGCTGGCGGGGATGGTCGCCGCCAAGGAGGTCAGCCGTGACGCCGCGCGCGAGGTGCTGACCGCGCTGGTGGCCGGCGGCGGCGACCCCCGGGCGGTCGTCGAGCGCGAGGGCCTCGGCGCGCTCAGCGGGGAGGATGGCGACGGGCTGGCGGCGATCGTCGACTCGGCGATCGCGGCGGACCCCGACGCGGCCGAGAAGCTTCGAGCGGGCAACATGAAGGCGATCGGCCCGCTGGTCGGCTACGTGATGCGCGAGACCAAGGGCCGCGCCGACGGCGGCGAGGTCACCCGGCTCATCCGCGAGCGCGTCGGCGTCGGCTGAACCGCCGCGACCGCCGCGACCGACCGACGGCGGCGAACGCCGCGGGGCGGCCGCCGACGGCCCCTTAAACGACTCAGCCCCGCCGGTGAGGGCGGGGCTGAGAGCAGTTGTTACGCGCGGTGTACTACTCGACTTCCCGGGACAGCCGGCGCACGAGCAGGCCGGCACCCAGCAACACGCCACCACCGACGATCAGCAGGCCGACATCCAACCCGGTGAAGGGCAGGGTGTTCGTATTCGCGCTGTTCGTCGACGTGGGCGACGTCGCCGTGGTGCGCGAGGCCGTGTTGCTCGCAACCTGACACAACTGTGCGTTGTAGCTCTGGCAGGTTGAGCTGCCAGATGCCAACGCCACCCCCGGCAAAGCCAAGAGCGCCACGCTCGCGACCAAAATCACAATTCGTTTCATATTAACCCGCTGAATGCCCTTTCCTGAGCTCCGAAGTTGCTTAAACCGGCCAGGAAGCTCCCACCCGATGCACGTTCCCCGACGAAAGCGTAGCGCAACCCCTCCAAAAGTCACATCGTCCTTTTGTCCAGTTTGGGCAGGTTTGATTATTGCACCACCAGGAGGAGTTTGAACGCTTCGGCGGACGTAAGCGGGGTGCGGGTGTCGACGCGGCGCAGGGCCTCCGCGACGGCCGGTTGACGGGCATCGATCGAGTCGGCGACGGTGAAGGCATGCCGGGCCTGGGCGCGGTCCCCCAACGCCGACGCCGCGAGCCCGGCCCCGAGCCACGAGAACCAGCCGCCGGGCTCCTGGCCGATGGACTGTTGGAAGCGCTGCAGCGCCACCGCGTCCTGCCCGTTGCGCAGCGCGATCGCCCCGGCCACGCGCCCGGGATCCGAGCTGAGCGGATTGAGCTTGGCCGCCAGGTGCAGGTCGCTGAGCGCCTGGGCGGGGTCGCCGGCCTGGGAGCCCAGCGACACCTCCCGCGCCGACAGGAACGGAAACGCGAGCACGACGGTCGCGCAGACGAGCGCGACGACGCCCGCGCCGACCAGGATCGGCGACGGCGGGCCGGGTGCAGCCGGTGCGGCGGCGATCGCCGGCTCAGCGGGCGCCGCGGCGACGGCCGGCGCCGCGGCCGGCGCGATCAGCGAGGAGAGCCCGCCGGCGGCCCCGAGGAACCCCAGCGCCGGCCCGGCCAGCGCCGGCACCTCCCAGAACCAGTCCAGCGACCCGTGGATGAGCCACACCACCAGCGGCATCAGCAGCGTCCCCGCGAGCAGGCGCAGGCCGGCGTCGCCGCGGCGACGCCCGGCCATCGCCGCGGCGATGGCGGCGACCATGAAGCCGGCGAACAGCAGAAAGCCGACGATTCCCGTGTGCGCGAGCAGCCGCAGCTCGAGGCTGTGGGTCCAGCTCGGCTCCTCGGCCGTATGGCGATGGGTGAGGTAGTAGTCGGCGAAGTTGTCCTGCCCCAGGCCGCCGATCGGGTGTGACACGAACGCGTCCAGCGCGACGCGCCAGAAGTCGTAGCGCCCGCTGCCGACGTCGGTGAAGTGCGAGCCCGAGGCCGACGTCTGCTCGTGGCTGAAGCCGCGCCATTGGCGGGAGATGAACTGGCCCGGGTGCCCCTTGCTCACCACCAGCCCGGCCGCCGACACCCCGGTGAGGGCGACGATCACCAGGGCGATGCCGATCGCCCGGCGGCGCCCGGGCGTCAGCCCGCGGCCGCGATGCAGCCGATCAGCCCAGGCCACCAGCGTCCCGAGAACGAACGCCCCGACGGTGACCGCCAGCGCCGGGCGGCCGGCGTGCACCGCGGCCTGGTCGAGCGTCATGGTGGATCCGATCTGGTAGACGTGGAGCAGCCGCCTGACCGGGATCAGCGCGGCGACGATCGGGATCGCCGCGGCCGCGGTCACCCGCAGCCGATCGGGCATGACGATGATCGCCACCAGGGCGACGATGGGGAGGGTGAACAGCCAGCCGCGGCTCTGGACGACGACGGCCAGCTGCAGGCTCGCCGCGGCGAAGGCCAGCAGCAGACCCCGCAGTGGTCCCGGGAGCTCCCGCCGGACCGACAGGCCGATGCACACCAGCGTCTCGATCGTGAACAGCGCGGCGGTCGAGTTGATGTAGCCGGTGGGGGCGGCCAGCCGCCCCTGGACGAACAGCGAGCCGATGCTGTCGTTGGCGGCCAGGCGCACCAGCAGCACGACGGCGATCACGCCCACCCCGACCGCGAACAGCAGCAGAGAGGCCAGCGCCGTCTCCCGCGTCCACGGGATGATCGCCAGCAGGGCGAACATCAGGAGATACATCAGCGCCCGGTTGCTGCCGTCCAGGGCAAGCCCCGGGTACTGCGCCCACAGCATCGACAGGTACGACCAGGCGACGTAGGCGGCGAAGCACCCCAGGGCGATCCGGCCCGCGCGCGTCAGCGGCGGGCGCCCGCGGTGCACTCCGGCCAGCACCGCCGTGAACGTGGCCAGCAGCACGAGCGCGCCCCAGTACCACGTCGTGTCGTCGAAGCCGCCGTTCTGGACGGCCCAGACGATCATCAGGCCGACGGCGATGAACGCCGGTATACCGGCCCGAAGATGCGGTCGCAGCCGCGGATCGAGCCTGGCCGATGGCACGGCGCCGATCTTGCCAGATCGGGCGGCGGCGGCCCCTGATAGACACTGCGGCTATGCCCGCCCGCGAACCGAGTCCTTCGCGCCGTCGGCTCGGGTTCAGGGTGCCGTGGCCCCGCGCCGGCGACCGTCAGACGATGGTCGCCAACTCGGCCTACTCGCTGATCTCGCAGGTCTCCTCAGGCGCGTTCACGGCGATCCTGACGCTCTATCTCGTGCGCGCCCTGGCCCCGACGGCGTTCGGCGACTTCTCGCTGGCGGTCGGCATCGGCGCGTTGGTCGCCACGCCGGCCGACTTCGGGGTCTCATCGGCCACCGCCCGGTTCGTCGCCGAGCATCAGGCCGACCCGGCCCGGGTGGCGGCATTCGTGGCCGACGCGGTCCGCCTCAAGCTGATTCTGTCCGTGCTCGCCTGCGGGGCCCTCGCCGCCCTGGCCGGTCCGATCGCCTCCGCCTACAACGCGCCGTTGACCTGGCCGATCCGCTTCATCGCGCTGGCCGTGCTCGGCCAGAACCTGATGTTCCTGTTCGAGGGATCGTTCATCGCCTCCGGGCGGATGGCCAACTACGTCCAGGTCGTGATCGGCGAGAGCGTCACCGAGTGCGGTTCGACGATCATCATCGTCCTGCTCGGCGGCGGCCTGATCGGCGCCACCGCGGGCCGCGCGCTGGGCTACGTGTCCGGGGCGGTGCTGGCGCTGCTGATCGGCGCCCGCGGGTTTCGCTGGCCAACCGCGATGCGCCGACGCGGCCGTCCGGCGCTGACCCGCCGCATCGCCCGCTACGCGGCGCCGCTGATGCTCGTCGACGGCGCCAACGCGCTGTTCACGATGGTCGACATCCTGCTGATCGGCGCCTACCTGGGCAGCCGCGAGGCGGGGCTGTTCAGCGCCCCGGCACGGCTGCTCGTCTTCTTCTTCTATCCCGGCGTGGCGGTGGCCAACGGCGTCGCCCCGCGGATGACGCGCGGCGCCAACGCGGCGCCCGACGGCCGCGCCCTGGCCGCCGGGATGCGGGCGCTGATCGTGCTCTACGCGGTGCTGCTGGCGCCGCTCATCTTCTGGACCAAGCCGATCGTGCACATCCTGCTCGGCTCGAGCTACGGCGGGTCAGTCCCGACGATGCGCCTGCTGTCGCTGTCCGTCCTCCTCGGGGGGCTGGCGCCGCTGGTCTCGGTCTCGGCCAACTACCTCGGAGATGCCAGTCGGCGGGTGCCGCTGATGGTGGGCGCGACGATGCTCGACGCGCTGATCGACGTCATCCTCATCCCCCGGATCGGGATCATCTCCGGGGCGATCGCCACCGCCGCCGCCTACGCGGTGATGCTGGTCGGGCACGTCGCCATCTGCCGGCGGCACGTCGAGCTGCCGCTGTGGCCGATCGCCGCCAGCACGTTCCGGGCCCTGCTCGCCGCCGGCGCGATGGGCGTGCTGCTGGTGGTCATCGGGCCCGACCCGAGCATCCCGATCGTCCTCCTCGGTCTGGCCGCCGGGACCGTCGTGTACGTGGCCGCGCTGGTGTGGCTGGGCGAGTTCTCACCGGGAGAGGTCGCCGTGGCCCGCCGGTGGATCAGGATATGAGTCAGACGATGGTCACGATCCACCACCTGGCCGATTACGCCGGCCCCTATCCCGGCTCGTTCGTACCCATGCTCGCCGCCACCACTCGCGAGGCGTCCCGGCGGGGATATCGCAACACCATCTGGCTGTCGGCGGTGGCGCGCGACCGGGCCTGGCTGAGCGAGCTCGACGGTCTGGCCGAGATCCGCTGGCTCGACGGCGACCGGGGCTCGATCGGCAGCATCCGCCCGACGCTGGCCGCGCTGGGGCCGGCGCTGGCGGCGGGCGGCGAGCCGGCGGTGCTGCACACCCATTTCGGCACGTTCGACATCCCCGCGGCGCTGATGCGGCTGCGCCGCCGGCGCCTGGCGGTGTTCTGGCACGAGCACAGCCGCCTGCACGACACCCGGGCCGCCCGCGCCCGCAACACGGCGCGCTACCTGATGCTGGGGCGCGTGGTCAACGGGATGCTGTGCGTCAGCCCCGAGATCCGTGATGCCCTGCGCGAACGCCACGCGCCCGCCGGGCGGCTGATCGACTTTCCCAACGCCATCGACATCGACCGGTTCGCGCTCGTCACTCCCGAGCGCCGCCGCGCCGCCCGGCAGGAGCTGGGGCTCGCAGACGACGAACGGGTCGTGTTGCACTTCGGCTGGGATTGGCATCGCAAGGGGGGCGATCTGATGGTGGCCGCCGCCGCCACGTTCGCCGCCGACGAGGGCGTGCGCTGGTTGACGGTGCTCGGGGCGGGCGCGCCCCCGCCGGAGCTGGCGGGGAGCCCGGCCGTGCGCGGCCTGCCGCCCACCGACGACGTCAGCGCGCTCTACGCCGCCGCCGACATCTTCCTCAGCTGCAGTCGCGCGGAGGGCATGCCCTACGCCGTGCTGGAGGCGCTGGCCTCCGGGCTGCCGGTGGTCGGAACCGATCTCCCGGGACAGACGCCGCTGCTGGCCGGGCTGCCCGGCGGTGAGGTCGTCGCCGCCGCGCCGGCGGCGATCGCCGCGGCGGTGCGCCGGCTGCTGGCGTTGCGGCCCGACGAGCGCGAGCGCCACGCCCAGCAGGCGCGCGAGCGGGTGGCCGCCTCCTACTCGCTCGACGCCTGGTCCCGCAACCTGGTCGATCTGTACGGGCGCGCGCTCGGCCCCGGGGCGCCGCTCGCTTGAACCGGGCGCGCCGACGACGCGGGGCCGCGCTGGCCGCCGTCGCCGGGGCGCTGGTGGCGGTCGCCTGCGGCGCCGGACATCCTGCTCCCCCCTCGCCCAAGCCCTCGCCACCGGTCCGGGCGTTCGCCGCGACCTCCGGGTCATGGCTGGGACTGGCCTACAACTCCAGCGGCGGCGTCGGCACCGCCGAGCGGTTCGCGCTGGAGGGGATCGCCTACGACCGCTCGGGTCCGCTGGAGGTCAAGGCCGGCCTGACCCCGGCGACGTCGCCGGAGCTGGCCCGGGGGCTGCGGCTGTCGCTGCGCGCGGGGATGATCCCCGACATCGAGGTGGATCCCGGCGAGGGGCCGACCGGCTGCACCGGCGACCCGAACGCGAGCACGCTGTGCCTCCCGGTGGACGCGGGCGGTATCCGGGCCTACGTCGACGGGTTCGTGGCCACGGCCGGCGCCATCCGCCAGGCGTATCCCGGAGTCCGGATCGTGTTCGAGCCGATGAACGAGCCATGGGACTGGGGGTCCCCGCCGGGACTCCAGTCCGGCCGCGCCTCCGCCCGCGAGTACGCCGCCGTCCTGGTGCCGCTGCTGACCGCCGCCCGGACGGCGGGGATCCCGCTCGCTGACATCTATGTCCCCGGGGCGGCATCGATGCAGGACGGCAGCCAGTGGATCAGCGACCTCTATGCGGCGGCGCCCTGTCTGGCCCCGGGGTCCGGCACGTGCGGGCCGATCGACGGATGGAACCTCCATCCCTACGGCCTCCCGGGCCAGACCACCGAGGGCATCGGGTCGGTACCGGGGCAGCGGGCGCTGATGCGCTCGGGCGCGGACAACATCATCATCTCCGAGATGGGTTTCTGCGCCGACGACATCGCCGGCGGGGCCGACTGCGACGAGAACCGGTCCGACATCACCGGCACCGCCGCCCAGACGGCCCGCTGGCTGTCCCAGACGCTGACCGCGGCGCTGGACATGCGGCGCGCCGGGTGGCTGAAGGGACTGCTGGTGTGGGACCGCTCCGGCGGCGGGTGGGCGATGGAGGCCGAGGATGGCCGGCTGACTCCGCAGGGGAGGGTGCTGGTCCGCTTCGCCCGGTCGGTCGGCGGCGGCTGACCCGCGGACGGGAGGCAGCTAGCGGCGGGCGCGCGCCGCGGGCTTGGCGCGCGGGTGGCGCTTGCCGGAGGCGTGGTGCTTCGTGGTGGCGCGATGCTTGGTGACCGCGTGCTTGCGGGCGGCGGCGCGCCGGCTCCGGGCGTGGCGATTGAGCGTGTGGACCCTGGCCGCCACCGCCATCGGGCCGCCCGGGCCGTGGGCGCCGGGGCAGGTGTGCTCCACGACGCACGGGTCGATGATTTCGAGCTTGTTGGTGGGGATGGGGACGGCGCTGTTGAGCGTGTTGTTCCGGCCGCCGAGGGCGTTGATGGTGTTGGTCCAGGCGTTGGGTTGGCCGATGCTGGTGAACGAGATGGGGTCCTGGGTCAGGATGTACATGCCCTCGTTGTGCCAGCTGCCCTCGGTGTCCTCGGCGTAGGCGCCGTAGTGGGCCAGGGCGGTCATGATCGTCTGCTCCCAGGTGGGGGCGCCGGAGGCGGCGATCTGGGCGTCGGTCATGTTGAGCTTGAACAGCTGGCCGATGCCGGGGGCGCCGGTGGCGGATTCGTTCCAGTACTGGCCGCAGAACTCGCCCCAGCCGCCGGTGGCCGGCCAGCTGTAGCCGACGTTGGCGCCGTTGGCGCTGGTGCAGGGGATGGTCATGACCAGCGCGTGGTCGATGTGGCCGGAGGCCAGCTCGGACGGGCGCAGCAGGCCGGCG
>DATAWL010000049.1:0-2057 GCA_036267215.1 Solirubrobacteraceae bacterium
GCGGCGGCGGGAGTGAACTCGGCGAAGCTGCGCAAGGACCTCTCGCACCTCGGCTCGTACGGAACCCGTGGCGTCGGCTACGACGTCGAGTACCTCGTGTACCAGGTCTCGAGGGAACTAGGGCTCACCCAGAGCTGGCCCGTGATCATCGTCGGCGCCGGTAATCTCGGCCACGCGCTCGCCAACTACGGCGGCTTCGCGTCGCGCGGGTTCCGCGTGGCGGCGATCTTCGACTCCGATCCGCTCACCGTGGGGACCAGGATCGGATCCCAGGCTGTCAGGAACGCCGACGAGATCGAGTCGGTGATCGCCGGGCATGGCGTCTCGATCGGCGTGATCGCGACGCCGGCCGCCGCCGCCCAGGCGGTCTGCGAGCGCCTTGTCGCCGCGGGAATCACCAGCATCCTCAACTTCGCGCCCGTGGTGCTGAGCGTGCCGCCCGGCGTCGACGTGCGCAAGGTCGACCTGTCCATCGAGCTGCAGATCCTCGCGTTCCACGCGCAGCGGCGGGCGGTGGTGCGCGTCAACGGGAGCGGGCCGGCGGGTGGCGCGCCGCCGGTGGTCACGCCGGCGCCAGCGGTCAGGTCAGCCTCCGCGGTCACGTCTGCGGCGTCCAAGACGTCCACGGCTGCGGCGTCGGCGTCGGCGTCCACGGCGCCGGCTGCGTCCGCGCGGGCGGTGACGACGTGAGCCTGCTCGTGGTTGGCCTCAGCCACAAGAGCGCGCCGGTGGCCACGCTCGAGCGGGCCGCGCTGAGCGGCGACGCGGTCGGCAAGCTGCTGCGCGACGTGTCCCACGCGGATGACGTCACCGGATCGCTGGTGGTCAGCACCTGCAACCGCGTCGAGGTCTACGCCGAGGTTGCCAAGTTCCACTCCGGCGTGTCCTGGATCTGCGAGCTGCTGGCCCGGCATGCCGCGCTCCCGCTGGCAGAGCTCACCCCGCACCTGTACGTGCACTACGAGGACCGGGCCGTTCAGCACCTGCTGTCGGTGGCCTGCGGGCTCGACTCGATGGTGATCGGCGAGAGCCAGATTCTCGGCCAGGTGCGGCAGGCTCTGCGCAAGGCGGGCGAACAGGGCACGCTCTGCCGCTCCCTTTCCGACCTTGGTTCGCTCGCACTGCGCGCGGGCAAGCGGGCGCACAGCGAGACCGGAATCGACCGGGCGGGCGCGAGCATGGTGAGCGTCGGGCTCACCGCCGCGGCGCAGCGCCGGTACGACCCGGGAAGCGGCCAGGCCGCGCCGTCCGCGCCGGAGGGCGGTTCCTCCGGCGCAAGCGGCCAGGCAACACCGCCAGTGTCGGAGGGCGGTTCCGCTGGCGCGCTCGACGGCCTTTCGGTGCTTGTGGTTGGCGCCGGCTCGATGAGCTCGCTGGCGGTCGCCACCGCGTCCAGGATGGGCGCCGCCCGGCTTGTCGTGGCCAACCGGACCAGCGCCCGCGCCGGGCGGCTGGCGGCAACGGTTTCGGCCACCGCGGTCGACCTGTCCCGGCTGGCCGACGAGATCGCTGCCGCCGACCTGGTCGTCTCCTGCACCGGGGCACCCGGCCACGTGATCACCAGGGACACCGTCGCGGCGGCGCTCGCGTCGCGCGCGCCGTCCGGCCGGCCGCTGGTCCTGCTCGACCTCGCGCTGCCGCGCGACGTCGATCCCGGCGCCGGGCAGCTTCCGGGCGTGAGCGTGATCGGCCTGGAAACGATTGGCGGGGCGGGCGGCGTCGGTGGCCCCGGCGGCGCGGGTGAAGAGGACGTCGCCTCGGTCCGGCGCATCGTGGCCGAGGAACTGGCCGCGCACATGTCCGCCGGTCGCGCCGCCAAGGTCGCCCCGACCGTGGTCGCACTGCGGGCCAAGGCCGCCGAGGTAGTCGACGCGGAGCTGGCGAGGTTGACCGGCCGCGTGTCGGGCCTCGACGCGCGCGCCCGTCGAGAAATTGCCCAGTCCATGCGCCGAATCGCAGATAAGCTGCTGCACGCGCCCACCGTCCGCGTCAAAGAGCTGGCAGGCTCGCCGGGCGGCGACTCCTACGAGGCGGTACTGCGAGTGCTCTTCGACCTG
>DATAWL010000050.1:0-28312 GCA_036267215.1 Solirubrobacteraceae bacterium
CTCATGTCACCGGCGTTCATCTGCGAGATGACGTGCTGGAGACCGTTGCTGGCACCGAAACTCCAGCCGTGGCGGGAGCCGATCACCTCGGCGGTGATGATGCCCATGATGTTGAGCAGCAGAAAAATCCCGCCCGTGAAAATCGGGGCCCACAGAAACCCGCCTTTGTGTTCCCAGAACTCGCGCTTGACCAGCCCGTAGAAAGTTTTCATGCGTAGGTTCCTTTCATGGTGGCGACGAACAGGTCGCTGACGGAGGGGCGGCGGGTTTCGCCCAGGGCCTCCAGTTGCGCGCGCCCGACGCCGTCGAACAGAAAAATGCTCTTGCCGAAAACCTGGCGCTCGTCCAGCGGCTTCAATGATCGGGCCGCGTCAGCCTTGTCGGCATTCACCATCACTTCGATGAAACGCTCGCCGATGGCGTCCATGTCGGCATCCAGCACGATCTTGCCATCACGTATGAACATCAGGTCGGTGAGGATGTGCTCGACTTCCTCGACCTGGTGGGTGGTGACAATGATCGTCTTGTTCTCATCGAAGTAGTCCTCCAGCAGGCTCTGGTAGAACTGCTTGCGGTAGAGGATGTCCAGCCCAAGGGTGGGTTCGTCCAGCACCAGCAGGCGGGCGTCGATCGCCATCACCAGGGCCAGGTGCAGTTGCACGATCATGCCCTTGGACATCTGCCTGACGCGCTGGCCGGGCTGCAGCTTGGTACGGGCCAGGAAGGCTTCGCACTTCTTGCGGTCGAAGCGCGGGTGCACGTTGGCGACGAAGTCCACCGCCTCCTGCACACGGATCCAGCGTGGAAGCACCGCCACATCGGCGATGAAGCACACCTGTTCCATCAGCTTGTCACGCTGCTTGCGCGGATCGTAGCCGAGTACGTTGAGCTCACCGGTGAAATCGGTGAGACCGAGGATGGCCTTCAGTGCGGTGGTCTTGCCGGCGCCGTTGGGGCCGATCAGGCCGACGAGCTCGCCCTCGCGGACCTCGATGTCGACGTCGCTGAGCGCCTTGACGCCGCCGAAGGCGACCGATAGGCCGGTGACCGTGAGCACCGGAGCGTGCGGTATCGCGCTCGGCCGTGCCGGGGCCGGGGCCGGGGCCGGGGTCGGCGTGGCAGCGACCGCGACCGCGGCCGCCGGCGGGCGTTCGGGCAGCTCCGGGCTGAAGATGGGCCGCTTGTGGGTGCGCCGGTAGATGTCGCCGGCCACGCCCTCCGGGTTCTGGATGAGGGTGAAGATGAGGATCACCCCGCCAAACAGCAGAAACCAGTTCCCGTTGAGGCCGAACCACTTGTCCAGCGCGTAGGGCAACAGCGCCTGAGTGGAGATGAGCCCGGCGAACACGGCGCCGGAGATGAGGGTGATGCCGCCCGCGTAGGCGAACGCGATGAGGCTGAGCGCGGTGAACGCGTCGAAGCGGTCGGCGCTGACCGAGCCGAAGTTGTACCCGTAGAGCGCGCCCGCCAGCCCGGCGATCAGCGCGCTGATGCCGAAGGCGATCAGCTTGACCCGGCGGGGGTCGATCGCCGCCCCGGCCGCCGCCCGCTCGTTGGAGCGCACCGCCAGCATCCGCTGGCCCAGGGTGCCGCGTCGCACGACCGCCACCAGCGCGCACAGCGCGATCGTCACCGCCAGCACCACCCAGCCGAACACCGGGCTGGGAACGTTGCCGTCGAGCCCGCGGAAGCCGGCGTTCGGGCCCAGGTCCAACCCGAACAGGTGCGGATCGGGGATGGGCGAGCCGGTCTGGCCCCCGCCCCAGGTGGGGTTCAGGAACCCGAAGTTGGAGATCGCCACCGCCGCCGCCAGCGTGACCACGGCCAGGCTCACCCCGCGGACGCGCAGCGCCGAGACCGCGGTGATCAGCCCCAGCAGCACCGCCACCGCGGTGCCCAGGAGCGGGGCCAGCGGGAAGCCGATCCCGGCGTTGACCGCCAGGTGGGAGATCGTGAACCCGGACACGCCGGCCAGGCTGAGCTGCACGACGGAGATCTGCCCGACGTAGCCGGTCAGGACGACCAGCGAGAGCGCCATCAGGGTCCCGATCAGCGAGTTGATCTCGGCCTCGCGGAAGTCGAAGGGCAGGACGACCAGCGCCACCGCGCAGATGACGCAGGCGATCAGCGTGGTCCGGGTCAGGTTGCGGGGCCGCGGCGCCATCGGCAGCCGCTGCTCGACGAGGTCGCCGCGGCTGGGCAGGCGGCCCCCGCGCAGGAACATGGTCGCCACGATGATCAGAAAGATGACCAGCTCGGCGACCCCGGGCAACGGCACCCCGCCCGCGGTGGGGAACCACGACAGCGCCGACACGTACTGGATCAGCGACTCGATGACGCCCAGGCCGATCCCGGCGGCGCAGGCGATCCCGAACGAGGTGAAGCGAGCCAGCAGCGCCGCCGCCAGCGCGGGGACGATCTGCAGCGGCAGCGTCTCGGAGTCGAGCTCGGTGATCGACGCGGCCAGGATCCCCAGCGCGCCGGCGATCAGCGACGCGATCAGCGTGTTGACCATCGACAGCAGGTTGGGCGACAGGCCGCCGAGCATCGCCGCGACCTGGTTCTCCGATGCCGCCCGGGTGGCCAGGCCGAACCGCGTGAAGCGGTACAGGGCCCACAGCGCGGCGGCCATCACGATGATGATCCCGGTGAGGATGAAGCGGTCGATCGGGATCACCGCGCCGAACACCGAGACGATGTTCTGAGGCAGCACATTGGGCTCGTTCTGTGGGGTGGTGCCGAACGCCAGCACCACCGTGGCCTGGGCGATGAGCAGCACGCCCAGCGACGAGACCAGCTTCGCCAGCGGCGAGGCTCGCCGCAGCGGCCGGAAGACGACCAGTTCGATCACCACCCCGACAAACGCGGTGAACAGCAGCCCCACGATCAGCGCCGGCACCGTCGACATCTGGACGCCGAGCTGGTCGGTGCGCAGCGCCCAGAACGCGTAGCCGGCGAGCATGGCGATCCCGCCCGTGGCGAGATTGATGATGCCCGCGCCGCGGTAGCTGAGCACCACCCCGAGCGCGATACCGGCGATCAGCGCCCCCGGGCCGAGCCCGAGCAGGATGAACAGAAGGATCTGGGTCATTCCCGCTCAGGCCGGCGCCGGGGGTTCGGCGCGAGCTCGTGCTTCGATCACGACGGAGGCTGAAGCCAGCCGGCCGCCTTGGTGAACTTGTGGCCGCCGGCGTACTCGAAGAACTGCGCGCGGTCGTTGCAGACCGCCGGTGCCGACGAGTACTTGCCGCAGTCCAGCGACGGCGCGCCCAGGGCCAATGGTCCGGCGAACGCCTTCGCCTTGGCCAGGATCGCCGCGGAGGTGATGTGTCCGTACCCGATCTGGTTCAGGAAGCGGGCGGTGGTCAACAGCTGCGAGAACGCCACGATGTTCCACGGGTCCGGCGCGTCGGCCGCGGGCTCCAGCTGGCTGGTCACCTTCATGTACGGCGGCATGCCGGGATCGGTCGGATCGCCGTAGAGCGAGCTGGCGATGGCGTAGGTCCAGATCGGATAGTCGCCGCCGAGACCGGCCGCCACCTGCCCGTTGAGGCACAACGGCGCTGACACGATCTTCTTGGTGTCCGTGATGCCGAGCTGCTTGAGGCCCTTCGCCAGGTTGACGCAGCCCGACGAGTCGCTGTAGGGGATCACCATGTCCGCGCTCGCCGCTCCCGCGCTGGTCAGCGGCCCGATCAGGTCGGGGTTGGATTCGTCGTAGGCGACCGACTTGACCGACACCCCCGCTGACTTCAGCGAGGCCGCGATCGCCGCCGCGCCGTCGGTGATGCCGGCGATGTTGGGGTAGATGAGGGCCGCGGTCTTCGCGTGCAGCACCTGGGTCGCATACGTGCCGAACGGACCGAGCACGTGCGTGACGTCGCCGAAGTAGATGACCGCGTTCTTCTGGACCGAGTCGATCGGCGTGACCGAGACGCCCACGATCACCGGCTTGGCGCCGGCCAGCGTCGAGTAGAAGGACTGGATCCCGATCGCCACCGCGCCCTCGTCAATGACGTCGACGGACTTGTCGGCCAGCAGTTGCTGGGCGCAGGTCGTGCCCTGCTCCTCCGCGGACTGGATGAAGCACTGCTTGAGCACCAGCGGATGTCCGTCGATCCCGCCGAGCTGGCTGTTGATGTACTTGACCGCGGTCTGCGCTCCCTCGGTGGCCAGCGGGCCGATCTGCTGCTGACCGCCCTGCTGGTTGATCCAGCCGACGGTGACCGGCGGCAGCGACGAACTGGCCTTGCCGGCCTTCCCATCCGTGTACTGGAGGTAATTCGTCACCGCCTGTGCGCCGGCGCCACCCGAGCCGCCACCGGCGGCCGCCGGCGTCGATGTGGTCGCCGCCGCGCTCGAGTTGGTCGCCGCCGCGCTCGAACTGGTGCTGCTGCTGCTGGAGTTGCTTGAGCCGCAGGCGGCAAGCACGATCGCGGTCGCGAGCATCGCCGCGACGGCGGTCCAACCCCTACGACCTTCCGTGTCCCTGGTCACTGTCTCCTCCTCTGGAAACGATGCACGCTGTGGCGGCGTGGGCCGGTTGCCCGGCTCAGGCCACCGCCTTGGCGCCCCAGAGCTCCCGGGAGGCGATCCGCGCCCCCTCGGCGAGCGCGGCCAGCTTGGCCCATTGGATCTCGGGGTGCACCCGTTTGATGAACGCGCCCTGCGCGAAACCGCAGTCGGTACCGGCCTGGACGTTCTCCCGCCCGACCACGCCGGCCAGGCGGATCAGCCGCTGGGCGACCAGCTCGGGATGCTCGACGACGTTGGTGTGGTGGGTGACCACGCCGGGGATGAGGGTCTTGCCCTCGGGCAGGCTGACCTCCTCCCACACGCGCCACTCATGCTCGTGGCGGGGGTTGGCCTGCTCCATCGCGTAGGCGCCGGCCGTGACCTGGAGCACGAGGTCGACGACGTCGCGCAGCGGGGGGTCGTACGCGTGGGGCCCGTGCCAACTGCCCCAGCAGACGTGGTAGCGGACGCGGTCCTCGGGCAGGCCGCGCAGCGCGTGGTTGAGCGCATCGACGCGCAGCTGCGCCCACTTGCGGTAGTCGTCCCAGGACTCGCCGCGGGACATCATCGTGTCCGCCTCGTGCATGAGCACGGCGTCGTCGACCTGGAGCAGGAAGCCCGAGTCGACGATCGCCTTGTACTCCTCGTGCAGCGCGTCGGCCAGCCCGTAGACGAACTCCTCGTCGGAGGCATAGTGCTCGTTGGCCAGCCAGTACGCGCTGGCCGGGGCGACCACCGGGAGAAAGCCCTCGACGTCGTCGTGGCCCTCGAGGGCCACGCGCAGGTTGTCGATGTCGCGCTGGATGGCGGCCGGGTCGTATTGGATCGGCCCGGTGCAGACCCACTGGACGACCTCACCGGTGTCCGGGTCGTCCTCGCGGGCGCTGCCCTCGGGGGCGATGTTGCTCGATCGCGTGGCGGCCTCGTCGAGAGCGTCGAGCTCGGCGTAGGCGCCGGGGAAATGCTGGCGGTCGCGGCTGGGCGGAAGCATGCTGGCGCCCTCGAGCGTCACCATCCGCGCCTCGAGGCCGCTGACGCGCTCGTACAGGTAGGTGATCCAGCTCGTCTTGCCCATCTCGCCGTCGTCGACGATGTCGATCCCGGCTTCGATCTGACGCGCCACGACGTCGGAGACCGCGCGCCCGAGCGCCTCGGCGTACGCCGACTCGTCATAGCTCTCGCCGCGGTCGCGCGCGGCCAGGAACCTGAGCAGGTCGTCGGGCCTGATCAGGCTGCCCGTGTGCGTCGCGAGGATCCTGTGCATTTCTCGCTCCTCCCCTCGATGACGGCGGTCCGCGGCGATCGTATGACCGGTGATGGGGGGTGGCCCGAGTGCGCTGCATGAGTGCACCCCGCGGCAACTCCCGCCGGCCATCTGTGCGCGCTGCGACAACTCGTTCAGTGGCGCCGTGACCGGGGCGCGGTTGGCGATTCGACACGCTCGGAACCCGCTGGTATGGTGGCCGAACCGCTGCTGTTAGGGAGAGAGGAGACACACGCGGCGAGTCCGGTCACTCGCCTCTGCTCGCGATGACTCTGCTGATTGACACCGGCGCGGTGCCGGCCCAGAACCGTGTGGAGTTCTGGGCGAACTCCTCGTGCGACGTGTACCACCCGTTGCACATCCGCACGGATGCCCGCGACCGCTTCCAGGCGCGGATGTGGGGCGACTGGCTGGCGTCGCTCGGACTGTTCCGGGTGGCGGCCTCCGCCAACACGATGAGCCGCACGCGGGGTGACATCGCCGCCGGTGACCCGGAGTGCCTGCACGTCTCGGTGCTGCTGCGCGGCCGGCTGCAGGGGGCCCAGCAGGACCGCGAGGCCGTGCTGGAGCCGGGCGACATGACGACCTATGACACGTCGCAGCCCGCGATCTTCCGCGCCGGCGAGCCGTTCGACCTGCTGGTGCTCAAGCTGCCCAAGGCGGCGCTGGGTCCGCACGCCGCCAAGGTGAGCCGGCTGACCGCCGTCCGTATTCCCGGGCAGACAGGCCTGCCGCGCCTGGCGATGCAGTTCTTCTGCGGCGCCGCCGCCGGACTGGCCGACGGGAGCATCGCGCGCGACGACACGGGACTGGCCGAGCACGTCATCGACCTGGTCCGCCGGCTCTACGTCGACCTCGACGCCGCCCACCCGGCGCGGACGCGATCGGGCGCCGATCTGCTCATGCACGCCCAGGCGTTCATCGAGACCAACCTGGGCGACCCCACGCTGGACCCGGAGCAGGTGGCGCGGGCGTGCTTCATCTCCACCCGCTACCTGCACCGCATCTTCGCCGCCGAGGGGCTGAGCGTCTGCGACTGGATCCGGGCGGCTCGGCTCGATCGCTGCCGGCGCGATCTGCTCGACACGGCCTTCGCGGACCAGCCGATCTCCGCCGTCGCCAGCCGCTGGGGACTGCCATCGGCACCGCACTTCAGCCGCCTGTTCCGCGCCGCCTACGGCTGCTCCCCGCGCGAGTTCCGGCGTGGCGCAACTCCGCCCGTCGCCGCCGACGGACTCCAGCCACCGGTGCCCGGCCGCACGCCGCAGGCCTGGTCGTGAGCGCCGTGAGCGCCGTGAGCGCCGTGAGCGCCGCGGGCGCCGTCGCGACCGCGACGCTTCAGATCGACGGGCTGAGCGCCGGGTACGACGGGCCGCCGGTGGTGCGCGGCCTGTCGCTGACGGTCGCGCCCGGCGAGGTGGTGGCGCTGATGGGCGCCAACGGCGCGGGCAAGACCACCACGCTGCGCGCGATCTCGGGCCTGATCAAGCCGGCGGCGGGCACGATCGCCCTCGACGGCGACGACATCGCCCACCTGTCGCCGACCGCGCGGGTCAGGGCCGGGATCGTCCAGGTGCCCCAGGACCGCGGGATCTTCTTCGGGCTGACCGTGAGCGAGCACTTCCGCCTGGACGGCCACGGCGACGAGGGCCAGGAGCGGGCGTTCGATCACTTTCCGGCGCTGCGCGACCTGGGGCGCCGGAGGGCCGGATTGCTGTCCGGCGGCGAGCAGCAGATGCTCGCGATCGCCCGGGCCCTCATCCGCCGCCCCAAGCTGCTGCTGCTCGACGAGCTCAGCCTGGGGTTGGCGCCGATCATCGTCGAACGGCTGCTGCCGGTGATCCGCACCTCCGCCGATGCCAACGGCACCGCCGTGCTGCTGGTCGAGCAGCACGTCCATCTCGCGCTGGAGATCGCCGACCGCGGCTACGTGCTCTCCCATGGGGAACTGGCCGCCGCTGACACCGCCGAGCGGTTGCGCAGCGACAGTGCGCTGCTCGCCGCCAGCTACCTCGGCGAGCAGCGCTGAGTCGTCGCCGCGCGGTCGCTACGGCGCCTTGTGGGAGCCGGTCTTGACGACCGTCACGGTGCCCGAGCTCTCCGGATGGAGGCTGCCGGGCGCGTAGTCGTAGACGATGCGGGTGGCGAAGTTCATGACGAACACGTCGAGCAACGCGTGGGTCTTGGTGTCCAACCAGGCCACGTAGAGCTCGTGGTTGCCGATCGGCATCGCCACGTAATCCTCGACCGGGAACTTCGTGCCGACGTACGGGCCCTTGATCGGGACGCCATGCACGGTGCCGGCCTTGTAGGTCTGCTGGAACGTGTTGCCCTTGTTGCGGCCGAGCGTGTAGGCCGTGTTGATCACGTAGCCCGCCAGGCTGAACCGCGTAACGCTGGGTTTGCCGCCGCCGCCGGCGGCGGTGGCGGCGTGTGTGGTTCGCGCGAACGCAGTCGTCCCCGCGAAGGCCGTCGAGATCACAGCGCACGCGCTGATGGTCAGCGCGAGCGCCGCCAGCCGCAATCGGCTCGCTGAACGCATAGGACCTCTCCTCTGTGATCGTTGAGCGGTCAATATCAGACCGCAGCGGCACTGTACCGCCGGCCCGGTGGGCGTCCAGACCGCCGTCGCACGACTGCACGACGGGAAAAAATATGCTGCGCTGACAGCACAGCCAACCGCACTGGAGGAGATCTTGGACACCCAACCACGCCCGCGCCTGGCCGGTAAGGCGGCGCTCATCACCGGCGGCGCCGGCAGCATCGGCCTGGCGACGGCACAGGCGTTCGTCGCCGCCGGCGCGGAGGTCCTGATCGTCGATCTCGACCCGGCCCAGCTCGAGCGGGCGGCGGCTCAGATCGGCTCGGACGCGGTCGCGTCCGCCGTCTGTGACGTGACCGATCCCGCCGACGTCGAGCGCGCGGTCGCCGACGCGGTGTCGCGGTTCGGCAAGCTCGACGTCGCATTCGCCAACGCCGGGGTGTTCGGCGTCGTCGCGCCGGTCAGCGAGTATCCCGTCGACGTGTTCCAGCGGGTGATGAACGTCAACGTCACCGGCAGCTTCCTGGTCGCCCAGCACGTGCTGCGCGTCATGGGGCGGGGCGGGAGCCTGATCATCAACTCGAGCGTCGTCGGGCTGACCTCGGACCAGGGGATCGCCGCCTACGCCACCTCCAAGCACGCCGTGGTGGGGCTGATGCGCACGGCGGCCAAGGAGATGGCGCCGAAGGGCATTCGCGTCAACACGATCCATCCCGGCCCGACTGACAACGCCTTCCAGCACGCCATCGAAGTCGAGGCGATCGGCGCCTCCGAGGCGGAGTCGGCCCAGGTGTTCGACGGCATGATCCCGCTGGCCCGTCACGCCACCGCGCAGGAGATCGCCCTGGCGGTCGTGTTCCTGGCCAGCGACGAGAGCGCGTTCATGACCGGCCACACGCTGACCGTCGATGGCGGCCTGAGCATCTGAGCAATCCGATCGTCGACCGAGGAGGTCATCGTCATGAGCGGACCCCAGGGATCCATCGCGCCGGCCTTCGCGGCTCCTGATCCGATCGACCCGCACCTGCGCGTCGGCCACGTCCATCTGCGCACGGCCGACATCGATCGGGTGCGCGCGTTCTACGTCGGGATCATGGGCTTCGACGTCGTGTTCGAGGCCCGCGGCGTGCCGGGGTGGGGGACCACCGGCGACATCCTGTTCCTGTCGGCCGGCGGCTACCACCATCATCTCGGCTTCAACACCTGGAAGTCCGCGGGCGGGTCGCCCCAGCCCGATGGCGTCACCGGCCTGCATCACGTGGCCCTCAACTTCTCCTCGCGCGCCCAGCTGGCCCGGACGGTGCGCCGGATCGTCGACGCCGGGGTGTCGCTGCGACAGCTGACCGACCACGGGACCCACCAGGCCGTCTACCTCTCCGACCCCGACGGCAACGATCTCGAGCTGGCGTGGGACCGGCCGTTTGACCAGTGGCCGCAGTACGGATCGCCGGACGCTCCGGCGATCGACGCGCCGCTGGCTCTGGACGATCTGCTGGCCGCCGACACCGCCTGAGCGGCCGGTAGCGCGCTCCCGGATCGCGGCCGGACCGGCTGTCCGGTCCCGGCAGGTGCCGGAGGCCGCCAGCGCACACCACGGAGGGAAGTGCCGCGGAGCCACGCCTGCGGCGACGCGGTGCTCAAGGACGTCGCCTACGTGCTGCGCAAGGAGCTGCGCTCGTTCGAGCTGCTCTACCGCATCGGGGGTGAGGAGCTCCTGCTCGTCCTGCCGGGCGCCGGGCTGGCCGCGGGCTGCGACGTCGCCGAGAACGTGCGCGCCAGCATCGAGCGCGGCCGGCCGGCCGGGCTCGAGGTCACCGCCTCCCTGGGCGTCTGCACCGCCGGCGGCGCCCAGATCGAGTTCGGCCCGATGTTCGAGGCGGCCGACAGCGCTCTCTACCTGGCCAAGCGCAGCGGGCGCAACCGGGTCGCCTACGTGCCCGCGCTGGGCGAGCCCGCCGTGTTGTGCGCGGACGTCGTGGCGCTGCGGGTCTGACGGTCGTCGCTGGAGGGCGGACGGCGGCGGTCAGAGGTTGCCCCGGGGTGTTGCGTGATGGGCGACGATGGGGTCGGCCCCGCGCGCTAAGAAGCGCTGGGCACGACGCGCAACATTGGTTAGGGTTGTGGCTTAATCGATGGTTATCGGGACCATGGGGCTGGATGAGCGTCCGCTGCTCGAGCGCGAACACGGCCTGGCCGCGCTGGGCGGACTGTGGGATGAGGTGCGCAGGTGGGGCGAGGGCCGGCTGGCGTTCGTGGCCGGCGAGGCCGGGATCGGCAAGACGCAGCTGGTGCGGCGGTTCTGCGCCGGCGCGCCCGGGGCGAACGTGCTGTGGGGTGGCTGCGATCCGCTGGCCACCCCGGCGCCGCTGGGGCCGCTGGTGGAGGTGGCCGCGGAGCTGAACGGCGCGACGGCGGCGGTGCTGGCCAGCGCGGCGCGGCCCTACGAGGTGGCGCGAGCGCTGCTGGAGGATCTCAGCGAGGCGCGCGGCGCCGTGCTGGTGCTCGAGGACCTGCACTGGGCCGACGACGGGACGCTCGATGCGCTGATGTACCTGGCCCGGCGGATCGAGCGGGTGCCGGCGCTGGTGATCGGGACCTATCGCGACGACGAGCTGGGCGCCGACCATCCGCTGCGAGCGGTGCTGGGGCGGCTGGCGACCGTGCCCGGGGTGGCCCGGCTGCATCTGGCGCCGCTGTCCGCCGCGGGGGTGGACGTGCTGTCGGCCCGGGCCGGGCGCGACGGCGCGACGGTGTTCGAGGTCAGCCGCGGCAACCCGTTCTTCGTCACCGAGCTGCTGGCCGGCCCCGAAAGGGAGGTCCCGCCGAGCCTGCGCGACGCGGTGCTGGCCCGGGCGTCGCTCCTGGACGCCCACGCGCGGGAGCTGCTGGAGGTGGTGTCCGCGATCCCGCCCGAGGCCGAGCTGTGGTTGCTGGAGCGGATCTTCCCGTCCGGCCTGAACGCGTTGGCGCCGTGCCTGGCCGCCGGCATGCTGGAGGCCGAGGGCCAGATGGTGCGCTTCCGCCACGAGCTGGCCCGGCTGGTGCTCGAGCAGGAGATCGGCCCGGCCGAGGCGGTCGGCCTGCACCGGCGCATCCTGAGCGCGCTCGAGGAGTCGGGCGCCGACCCGGCCCGGCTGGTCCATCACGCCCAGGCGGCGGGCGACGACGCCGCCCTGATGGGGCACGCGGAAGCGGCCGGCGACCGGTCAGCGGCGCTCGGCGCGCACCGGGAGGCGGCCGAGCACTACCACCGCGCGCTGGCGGTGTCCCGGGAGCGGCCCGACGCCGAGCGGGCCGGGCTGCTGAGCCGCTGCGCGTTCGAGTCCTACCTGACGACGCGGATCGAGGAGGCGCTGACCCTGCAGCGGGATGCGGTGCAGCTGTGGCGGGCGGCCGAGGACCGGGCGGCCGAGGGCGACGGCCTGCGCATGCTGTCGCGCTACCTGTGGTTCGACGGACGGGGCGTCGAGGCCAAGTCGGCCGCGGCCGAGGCGATCGCGGTGCTGGAGCCGCTGGAGCCGGGCCCCGAACTGGCGCGGGCCTACAGCACGATGTGCCAGCTGCGGATGCTCGCCAACGACGCCGACCAGGCGATCGGATGGGGCGGGCGGGCGCTCGAGCTGGCCGAGCGGCTCGACGTGCCCGACGTCGCGGTGCATGCGCTGTCGAGCATCGGCACCGCGGAGAGGTTCCTGGGCCAGGAGGAGAGCGGGGTGGCCAAGGTGGAGGAGAGCCTGGCCCAGGCGCGCGCCCGCGGCCTGGACGACGACGTGGGCCGCGCCTACGCCAACCTGTCGTCGACCAGCGTGACCTCGCGCCAGTGCGACCTCGCACAGCGATACCTCACCGAGGGGATCGCCTACTGCGACGAGCACGATCTCCCCGCCTATGGCCTGTATCTGTCCGCCTGGCTGGCCCGCGTCCAGCTGGACACCGGTCGCTGGAGCGACGCGGCGGCGCTCAACGTCGACGTGCTCTCCGATCCCGAGCTGTCGCCGCCCAGCGAGATGGTGGCCCGCGTCACCGGGGGACTGCTCGCCATCCGGACCGGCGACGCGGCCCGCGGCTCAGAGCACCTGATGCGGGCGCTGCGGCTGGCGGCGCCGACCGGGGAGCTCCAGCGTCTGGCCCCGGTGGCATGCGCGCGCGCCGAGTCGGCGTGGTTACGGCGCGAGCTCGATGCCATCGACGACGCGACGGTGCTCGCCGTGGCGCTGGCCGCCGAGCGAGCCCAGCCGTGGGAGTTCGGCGAGCTGGCGGTGTGGCGCCGCCGGGCCGGCCTGGAGTCGCTGGCGGCAGACGCGGCGCCCCCGTACGCCGCCGAGCTCGCCGGGGATCTGGAGACCGCCGCCCGCCTGTGGACGGAGCTCAACTGCCCCTACGACGCGGCGCTGACGCTGGCGGGATCGGACCGCGAACCGGCGCTGCGCGAGGCGCTGGCCATCTTCCAGGGACTGGGGGCGCTCCCGGCGGCGCGGATCGTCGCCCGCACCCTGCGCGAGAGCGGGGCCCGCGACATCCCGCGCGGACCGCGGCGCGAGACCGCCGACAACCCGGCGGCCCTGACCGCGCGCGAGCTGGAGGTGCTCGGCCTGGTCGCCGGTGGGCTGCGCAACGCCGAGATCGCCCAGCGGCTCGTCCTCTCGCCGCGGACGGTCGACCACCACGTCTCGGCGATCCTGGGCAAGCTCGGCGTCCGCACCCGAGCGCAGGCGGCCACCGAGGCGGTGCGCCTCGGCCTGAACCAAGACGGGTAGCCCGGCGGGCCAAAGATGGGTGTTTCCGCCCATGCCCACCGCGGGTGGGTGGGTCAGCCTTGGTCGGGCAACCACCACCACGAGGGGACCGGATGACCACCACGCAACCCGCCGTCGAGATCGACGGCGACAAGCTTCACGAGTTCGTCTTCAACGCCGTGCAGGAGGTCGGAGCCACGCTCAACACCGCACTGGTCGTGATGGGCGACCGGCTCGGCCTGTACCGGGCGATGGCCGGCCAGGGCGGCCTCACCCCGGCCGAGCTGGCCCAGCGCACCGAGACCGCCGAGCGCTACGTGCGCGAGTGGCTCAACGCCCAGGCGGCCGGCGGGTTCGTCGCCTACGACCCCGAGAGCGGGCGCTACACGCTGCCCCCCGAGCAGACCGTGGCGCTCACCGATCCCGACAGCCCGGCATATCTGCCCGGCTTCTTCCAGATCGCGCTCGGCTCGGTCATCGACTCGCCGAAGATCGTCGAGGCCGCGCGCAGCGGCGACGGCGTCGGCTGGCACGAGCACGTCCACGACGTGCACGAGGGCTGCGAGCGCTTCTTCCGCCCCGGCTACAACGCCAACCTGATCCAGGAATGGCTGCCCGCGCTCGACGGGGTCGTCGGCAAGCTCGAGCGCGGCGCGAGCGTCGCGGACATCGGCTGCGGCCACGGATCGTCGACGATCCTGATGGCCCAGGCGTTCCCCAACTCGACGTTCGTGGGCGCGGATTACCACGACGGCTCGATCGAGACCGCGCGGGGTCGCGCCCAGGAGGCCGGCGTGTCCGATCGCGTCCGCTTCGACGTCGCGCCGGCCGCGGCCTACAAGGGCGGCGGGTTCGATCTGGTGACGATGTTCGACTGCCTGCACGACATGGGCGACCCGATCGGCGCCGCCCGCCACGTGCGCTCGACGCTCGCGCCCGACGGCACCTGGATGATCGTCGAGCCCAATGCCGGTGATCGGGTGGAGGACAACCTCAACCCGGTGGGCCGCGCGTTCTACTCGTTCTCGACGCTGCTGTGCGCGCCCGCGTCGCTGTCCCAGGAGGTCGGGCTGGCGCTGGGGGCGCAGGCCGGCGAGGCCCGGATTCGCGACGTGATCACAGAGGGTGGGCTGACTCGCTTCCGCCGGGCGGCGGAGACGCCGTTCAACCTGGTGTTCGAAGCGCGTCCGTGACCGGCGCGGGGGTGGCGGGCAGTGGGGGCGACCAGGGGGCGGCGGCCGCCTAGCCAGGCAAGGTGACCCATAACCGAGGGGCGAGCTCGAGCAGCAGCGCGGGCTCGAGCTCGCCAACGGTGCCGGCGCCGGCGCGATCGAGGGCCATCGCCAGCTCGCGCCAGGCCTGGGCGACCGGGGCGACCCGGGCGGTCGGTCCCCAGCCGACGGCGGCGCGCAGCTCATCAGCGCGCGAGCGCACGTCGTCGGGGGTCAGCTCGCCGAACGGGCGGTGGGCGCCGCCGATGAACACGTCCTGACCGACGATCCGGTCGAGGTCTGCGCCGGAGTCGCTCATCCGATCCCCCGGGCGGCCAGGGTGGCGGCTGCGACGGCGGCCTGGCCAAAGGCGATCCCGCCGTCGTTGGCCGGCAGCCGCTCGGGCACGAGCACGCGCAGACCGCGGCCGGCGAGCGCGCCGGAGACCTCGCCGAGCAGCCGGCGGTTCTGGAACACCCCGCCGGACAGGACGATGATCTCGGTGCCGCAGGCGGCCGCCAGCCGGATGCAGGCGGCGGTGGTGGCGGCGGCGACGCCGCGATGGAAGCGAGCCGCGACCACGCCGGGCGGGCGGCCGGCGGCCACGTCGGCGGCCGCTTCCCGGATCGCCGCGCCCGGGTCGACCACGAGCACCTCGCCGCCGCCTTCGCCCAGCGCGAACGGGTAGGCGCCCCGTTCCTGCGGGTCGCAGGCGGCCTCGAGCTCGATCGCCGCCTGCCCCTCGTAGCTGACCTCGGCCCGGATCCCGCACAGCGCGGCGACGGCGTCAAACAGCCGCCCCATGCTGCTGGTCAGCGGCGAGGAGGCGCCGCCGGCGGCCAGGGCGCGCACCTGCTGCCACGCGCGGGGCGTGACCACGCCCGCCAGCGCCGGCGGCACGACCGGCGCGTCGCCGCCCTCGTCACGCCGCGCCGCGGTCAGCCAGGCACACGCCATCCGCCACGGCTGACGGATGGCGGCCGCCCCGCCGGGCAACGGCACGGGCCGCAGCATCCCCACCCGCCGGCAGGCTCTCACGTCACCGAACAGCAGCTCGCCGCCCCAGACGGTCCCGTCGGTGCCATACCCCGTCCCGTCGAAGATCGCGCCCAGCGCCGGGCCGGTGACGCCGTGCTCGGCCAGGCAGGCGGCCAGGTGGGCGTGATGATGCTGGACGCCGATCAGCTGCACGCCCTCGCGGTCGCGGGCGTACTTGGTCGACAGATACTCGGGGTGCAGATCGTGCACCACGACCTCGGGCCTCACCGCGAACAGCCGGCAGAAGTGGTCGATCCCCTCGGTGAACGAGCGCAGCGTCTCGTAGTTCTCCAGATCGCCGATGTGATGGCTCACCCACGCCCGCTCGCCCTTGGCCACGCAGAAGGTGTTCTTCAGCTCGGCGCCGCAGGCCAGCAGCGGGCGAGAGGCGCCGGGAGCCGGAAGCGCCAGCGGTCCCGGGACGTAGCCGCGGGAGCGCCGCAGCATGGTCCGCCGTGGCTGCGTCCGGACCACCGAGTCGTCGGTGCGGGTGTGGATGGGCCGGTCGTGGACCAGGAACAGATCGGCGATCCCGCTCAGCCGCCCCAGCGCGTCGTCATCGCCGAACGCGATCGGCTCGTCGGAGACGTTGCCGCTGGTCATCACCAGCGTCGTGCCGGCGTCGGCCAGAAGGAGGTGGTGCAGCGGCGAGTAGGGGAGCATGATCCCCAGCTCCGGGGCGCCGGGGGCGACGGCGGTGGCCAGCCGCGCGTCGGGCCGGCGGGGGGCGAGCACGATCGGTCGCTGGGGTCCGGCCAGCAGCGCCCGGTCCTCGTCGTCGAGCGCGACCAGCGGATCGGCGGCCGCCGCCGACGCCACCATGAGCGCGAACGGCTTGTCCTCGCGGTGCTTGCGGGCGCGCAGCGCGGCGACGGCGAGCTCGTCATCGGCCCGGCAGGCGAGGTGATAGCCGCCGATCCCCTTGATGGCCACGACCGCGCCCGCGTTGAGCGCGATGACCGCCGCGGCGATGGGGTCGTCGCCGGTCTCGACGGGGCGCCCGCCGGCGCCGAGCAGCGCAACCGAAGGGCCGCACACCGGGCAGGCATTGGGCTGGGCGTGGAAGCGGCGATCGGCGGGGTCCTCGTACTCGGCGCGGCAGCGCGGGCACATCGCGAAGCCGGCCATCGTCGTCAGCGGGCGGTCGTAGGGGACGCCGCGGACGATCGTGAACCGCGGGCCGCAGTTAGTGCAGTTGATGAACGGGTAGCGAAAGCGCCGGTCGGCCGGGTCTGACAGCTCGGCCAGGCAATCAGGGCAGGTCGCGCTGTCCGGGGTGACCGCGGCATCGGGGACGCCCCCGCCGGGGCTGGCCCGGATGATGAAGCCGGCGTCGCCGATCGGGGCACGCTCCTGCGCCTCGACGCGCTCGATGACCGCCAGCGGCGGGGCCTCCGGCGCCAGCCGGGCCAGGAAGGCGTCGACCGCGGCCGGCTCGCCCTCGACCTCGACGACGACGCCGTGGACGTCGTTGAGCACGAAGCCGGCCAGACCCAGCTCGCCGGCCAGCCGGTAGACGTAGGGCCGAAAGCCGACGCCCTGGACGGTGCCGCGCACACGCGCCCGGGCCCGGCGCCGCCCGCCCACCGCCGCCGCGGTCATCCCACCAGCTCCCGCAGCGCGTGATACGCGCTGGCCTGGGCCTCCTGGATGCGGGGGATGTGCTCGGAGCGGGTGACCACGACGTGGTCGGCCAGCGCCTCGGTGGCGACGCGCCCGCCGTCGTATCCCACCATCGCCACCGTGGCCAGCCCGCGCCGGCGCGCCTCGCCCAGCGCGGCGATGACGTTGGCCGAGTTGCCGCTGGTCGACAGCGCGATCAGCACATCTCCGGGGCCGCCGTAGGCGATCACCTGGCGGGAGAAGATCGCGTCGGTGCCGATGTCGTTGGCGATCGCGGTCAGGATCGCCGGGTCCTCGGTGAGGTCGATCGCGGGCCGTCCGGCGGAGCGGAAATCCGCCACGACGTCCATCGCGTCAGTGGCCGACCCGCCGTTGCCGAGCGCCAGCAGCTTGCCGCCCGCGGCGAAGGCGGCGCGCAGCGCGCCGGCGGCCGCGGCCAGGGCGGCCGCGTTGCCGGTGAGCGTCTGCTCGCGCAGCGCGCCGATCTCCGCGGCCTTGATCAGCACCGAGCGCCGGACGTCGGCCACCACCGCTTCGAGGTCTGACTCGCGCTCGTCCAGGAACGGGTACAGGAAGCTGGATGCTCCGGCGTCGTGGACGGTGCGGGCGCTGCGGCCCTCCAGCAGCCCGCGGTGCTCGAAGAACACGTGGACCAGCTCCCACAGCAGGTGGTAGAGCGTCTCGATCAGCTCCTGACGGACGCAGTCGTCGTCGGCCGGAGGCATGAACTCCCACTCGGCGCCGGCCGGCGCGAAGGCGACGGTCAGGCAGCCGCGCCCCCGGGCCACGGCGGTCGCCCGGCACGCGTCGCCGCCGTCATCGCCGGCGCCGAACGCAATCGCGATGTCGTCGGGACCGGCGAGCAGCGTCACCTGGGCGGCCAGGTCGCCGCCCTCGCCGGCCAGCCCCAGGGCCGGCAGCGCCCGTTTGCCGACGATCACCGGATGCACGAACTCGACCGCGATGTGGCGGGCGTCCGAGCGGGCCGCCGGCGAGCGGCCGAAGGCGACCAGCCGGCCGCCGCGGGCGAAGCGCTCCGCCATCAGGTGACAGAGCCGGGCCAGCCGCTCGGACTCGGTATCGAAGAACCGGGCGTTGGCCTCCGTGCGCTGCTCCAGCATGGCCTGGAGCCGGGTGCTCGTATCGGCGGCGAGCGCCGCCTGGTTCATGCCATCGCCTCCGCCCGCGACGCGAGCCGGGTCAGCCAGTCGCGCCAGGCGTCGATCCCCTCGCCGGTGCGGGCGCTGAGCACGATCCGCTGCACGTCAGGGTGGACCTGGTCGATGTTGTAGAGCAGGTGGTCGAGGTCGACGTCGAGGTGGGGGAGCAGGTCGATCTTGTTGACCAGGACCAGCTCGCAGGCGCGGAACATCAGTGGGTACTTGAGCGGCTTGTCGACGCCCTCGGTGACGGCGCTGACCATCACCCGGGCGTCCTCCCCGATCCGGAACTCGGCCGGGCACACCAGGTTGCCCACGTTCTCGACGATCAGCAGGTCGATGTCGTCCAGCGGCAGCGACGGGATCGCCGAGCGGACCATGTTGGCGTCCAGGTGGCACTCGCCGCCGAACCCGGCGTCCGTGTTGAGCTGGACGACCGGCACGTGGAGGCTCGCCAGGCGGTCGGCGTCCATCGACCCCTGGACGTCGCCCTCGAGCACGCCCGCGCGCACGCCCGGCAGGTCGGCGACGACGCGCTCGAGCAGCGTCGTCTTGCCGGCCCCGGGGGCGCTCATCAGGTTGATCACGGTGACGCCGGCCCGGTCGAAGTCGGCGCGGTTGGCGGCGGCGATCGTGTTGTTGGCGTCGAGGGCGTCCTCGACGACCCTCACCTTTGTGCGATGCATCCCGCCTCCTCTTCGGCCACCGCAGGTGGCCCAACCTCGATTGATTCCACCTCGAACTCGTTGCCGCTGGCGACGGCCACGTCGCCGCCGGCGCAGGCCGGGCAGCGGAACGCCGGGATCTCGATCGACCACTGGTGGGCACATGCGTTGCAGCGCAGCCGAGCCTCGATCACCTCCTGCTCCAGCCGGGCGCCCTCGCAGACGGTCCCGCGGGCGACGAAGCCGAAGTAGAAGGCCAGCGTGTCGGGCACGACCTGGCGCAGGCGGCCGACCCGCAGCCACACGACGGTCACCGGGCGGCCGGTCGCGTGCTTGGCGGCGGTGTTGACGATCGCGCTGCTCAGGGCCAGCTCATGCACGATGTCATTCCGCGACGACGACCGGCGTGGCGCGCAGGTCGTCGACCGTCTCGAGCACGAGCGCGATCGCGCGGTCGATGGCCCCCTGGACCTGGTCAGACAGCCCCCAGCCCATCTCCTGGACCTCGCCCGGCTCACAGGCGATGACGACCACCCGACCCGGCCACGCGCCCACCGACTTGACGAACCGCAGCACCGTCTGGGGATCCATCGCGTGGGGATTGATCGTGTCGCCGTCCTCGATGCCGGCGGGCACCGCCGCCTCCTCGGGCTCCATCACGTACAGCGTGCCCGGCTCCCCGCCCTGCATCGAGACGTCGATGATCACCAGCGCGTCGTAGCCGCGCATGACCTCGTAGGCGAGATCGAGCCCGCCGGTCCCCGCGTCCATCACCTGCACGCCGGCCGGCAGGTCCAGCTCGCCCAGCCGGCGGGCCACCGCGCCCCCGAAGCCGTCGTCGCGCAGCCACGCGTTGCCGACGCCGGCGATCAGGATGCTGCGCAACTGCTCCTGGGTCATGGTTCCAGCACCTCCACCTCGGGGGCGAAAAAGAACAGGTAGCGGCCGGTGTCGCGCATCAGGTCCTGGCCGGGATCGCCGTCGATCGTCAGGCCGAGATGCATGCGGCCGTCGTAGTCGGTGAAGATCCGCTCGATCGTGGCGGTCCGCCCCTCGAGCATCCGCGCCTGGATGTCGGCGTCGGGCCCGGGGCGGATGACCACCTTGCCGCCGCGGCGGAAGGTCCGGCCGTCGACGTCGACGCTGGACTCGCCCACCCGGGGGTCGACCAATCCCGGTGGCTCGGCCGGCGGCTCGGTCGTCACCGGGTCGCGCAGGGTCACCCGGCCGTGCAGGGCGATGATGTCCTGCGGGGTGGCGGCGGCCGCGCGCGCGATCATCTCCCGCACCGCGGGATCCTGGCGCTCGATCTCGGCGCGCTCGCCGTCCGACAGCGCCTGGACGTGCAGCAATAGCGCCTCCTCGATCTCGGTCGAGTCAAACAGCCCGCCGCGGCTCTCGGGGGCGATCTGGGGGTGGTCGGGCAGGACGATCGCCGCCCCGACCATGGCATCGTCGTCCGCGGCGGCCAGCACCGGGAAGGTGTTGACGCTGCCGCACGGCCGGTCCAGCGCCGAGATGAACCGCCCGCCGGTCACCCGCAGGATGGGATGGGTGGAGATGAGCGAGCGGCGCAGCGCGCCGGCGCGGTCCAATCCGCTGGAGACCAGCGTCCGGTTCTCGACGCGCAGGTCCACCGCGTACTCGCGGGCCGTCCCCGGCAGTGGCCGGGCGCTCAGCGCGATCGCGATCGACAGCGGCGGCGCCTCCGGGCCGCCGGCGTCCAGGGTGACCCGCTTGGCCGCCGGCTCATCGCCGAGGCCGCCGGCCATCGTTCCGGGGAGCTCGATCCGGTGGGCCCGGGCCTGGTGGCGCTCCCCCGCCGGGGTGAGGAACCGGACCTCGGCCCGCAGGATGGCGTCGGGCGCGGCCTCGAGCACGCAGCCCAGCGTCAGGTGGTCGAACGTGCTGGACAGGGTGGCGGCGTAGACCGGGGGGTAGACGATGCCGAACGGAGTGGGCGTGGCGTTCTTGGCCGCGCCCGGCGTGTACGGATATAGGGCGTAGCCCTCCCACAGCAGCGACTCGATGAGCGCCTCGAGGTGGTCACTCATCGCCGGCGGACTCCAGCAGCTCGGTGACACAGGCGTCGAGGGTGGCCAGGCCCCGCCTGAGCTTGCGGCGCTGCAGGCGCGTCATGGTGCCGGCGCGCAGGGCCAGCCACGCCGTCCCCGGGTAGTAGTGCTCGATCGTCTCGCGCCACACCGAGACCGGCATCCGGTAGCCGATCGACGTATTCCACGGGAGCAGCACGATCTGGAGGCTCCCGTCGTCGGCCGGGTAGTAGACCATCCCGTTGAAGTGCAGTGCCAGCGGCGCCTCGCCGTCGCTCAAGCCGTCCAGGTACTTGGCGGCGGCCAGCTCGAGGTCATAGGGGCAGGCGATCGGGACCGTCACCGTCGTGGTGCCGGTGAACGCCGGCACGAGCACGTCCAGCGCGCACCAGACGAGGCTGCGCGTCGTCACCGCCCACCGCTCGGGCGCGCCGAACAGCTGCTCGAGCCGCTCGTGCGCCTCGGCGTCGTAGGCGCGCCGCGCCGGCTCGAGCATCAGCTGGATCTTGAGCGCGGCCATGTAGACCGGACGGCCCTCGGGCTGGGTCACCTGGAGGTCGAGCGTCAGCATCGGCGCCGCCGCGAACCTGACCGGCCGGGCGCCGAGCACGGCGAACTCGAGCTCGGGCGGCGCCTCGGGGGCGGGCGCGGCGGGCGGCGGTGTCGCCATCGGGGCCTCGGGACCGCTCACCGGGTCACCGCCTCCTCGCGCAACCGCGCGAAGAACGCCTCCACCGCGGTCTGCACCGACGGGCCGCCGGAGATCCCCTCCCAGTGGGCCTTGATCGTGCCGGTCAGGGCGTAGCAGCGGTCGATCGGGGCGATGACGTAGCTGGGCGGATCGGACAGGCGGTTGGCGATCAGGCCCTCGATGTCGGGCTCCAGCGTCTCCAGCACCGGATTGAGCTCGCGCATCCGGCCCCAGGCCTCGAAGTGCAGCTCGCTCTCGGTCGCGCCGCCGGGGCTCGGATACATGGCCACGACGCAGCTGGTCACCGTGGACTCCATGAAGAACGCCAGGCCGATCGGGATCTGGAACCCCGCCCACAGATCATCGGGCACCTCGAGCCCGGGGAGCCACAGGGTGCGGTTGCCGACCGGGCGGTAGTCGCCCTCGCCCGAGCGCATCGCCCAGCAGGCCTCGCAGGCGCAGACGATCCGCCGCTCAGCGAGCGCCAGCAGGTGGCGGTGATCCTCGCCCAGGCCGATGCCGCACAGGTCGCAGGCCTCGGTGCCGGGCGGTGGTGCCGGGGCGCCGGCGGTCGGGAGTGGCCCCGGCGGCCCGGTGCGGGCCAGCCCGCGCAGCCCGGACACCACCCCCGCTCGCCGGCGCGCCGCGACCGCGTCGGCCAGCGGCCGGCGCTCGGTCATGGCGAGAGGGCGACCCGGACGCGCCCCTCGTCGCGCAGCAGCGGCACCGGCTCGAGCTGCATGTGGTCGTCATCCAGCGACCGCCCGGCGCGGGGCAGGAAGAACGAGCGGTGACACTCGGGGCAGGCCAGCGCGCCGCCGGACAGAACCCCCTCGTGCAGGGCCGTGCCGCAGTTGGCGCAGCGGTCACGGTAGGCCAGCAGCGTGCCGTCGACGTTGGCCACGACCAGCTGCGAGCCGGCCACGCTGACGGCGGCCACCGACCCTGCGCCCAGGTCCGCGACCGTGTCGAGATCGAACCACGACGGCTGCGGCGGCGCAGGCGCCGGCCCGGCCATGGCGATCGGCAGCTCCATGCCGGTGGGCGACGGCCGCGCCGACCCGGTCACCATCGGCAATCCGGCGCTGCCGGCGGTCTGCGCCGCGACGCCCTCGACCTCGAGACCCTCCAGATCGGGGGCCGCCTCCTCGAGCGCCTGCTTGATCGCCAGCTCGAGGGTCACCGCCGACGCCGAGCAGTCCGAGCAGCTGCCCTGCAGGTGGATCCGAGCGACCCCGTCCTGGAGCGACAGCAGCTCGACGTTGCCTCCATGGGACTCCATGTACGGGCGCACCGAGTCCAGCGCCCGCTGCACGCGATCGGCCAGCGGGACGGGATGCAGGTCGTGGATGAGCAGCAGGGTCGCCACCAGCTCGTCGTCGGCGAGCGCCGCAGCGATCCGCTCACCGCCCTCGCCGGCGGCCTGCAGCGCGGCGATGATGCGCTCCAGGCCGACCCCGTACATCTGCACCACCGCGGTCACGAGCTCGTCGGCGGCCTCGGTGGCCGCCGACGGCGGGCAGGCCTCCAGGCGCTCCTGGAGGTCCTGGACCCGCTCGACCAGCCCGGCGTCGCCGCGCGTCTGCGTCGTGGCCATGGCGACCTAGGCCATCGCCGTCGGCGTGTGCATGACCTTCTTGACCTTCCCGCCGCCGGTGTACATGTGCACGCCGCACGGCAGGCAGGGGTCGAACGACCGGACCGCCCGCATGATGTCGATCCCCTTGAACTTGTCGGGCCCGTTCTCCTCGAAGATCGGCGTGTTCTGGACCGCGTCCTCGTAGGGACCCGGGGTGCCGAACACGTCGCGCGGGCTGGCGTTCCAGGGCGTCGGCGGATAGGGCTGGTAGTTGGCGATCTTCCCCTCGCGGATGACCATGTGGTGCGACAGGACGCCGCGGGCAGCCTCGTGGAATCCGCAGCTGACCGCGCTCTCGGGGACCGTGAAGCTGTTCCAGCTCTTGGTCCGTCCCGCCTGGACCTCCTTCATGGCCCGCTCCAGGTTGTGCAGCGCGATGAGCGCGCTGTAGGCCTGGTGATAGGTGCGGGCGCGGTCGCGCTCGATGGCGTTGGACTTCTCCGGCACCTTCCACTCGAGCTCCATCTCCGGCATGTTGGGGGAGCGGGGAAGGACCATCTGGATCGACTCGCCGGTGGCCTTGGCGTAGCCGAAGTCGACCAGGCCGGCCTTGGCGGTGCACCACTGGCGGGCGAACGGCCCGCCGCCGGTGTCACAGCACACGTGGGTGTCGGTGCGCTTGTCATAGATGCGCGGTGACACCACCCAGGTGTACTTGTCAGTGAAGTCGCGCTTCTGAGGGCGGGGCAGGGTGACCTTGTTCCACGGATGGTTCTTGTCCACCGGGTTGCCCAGTGGATCATGGGTGACGAAGGTCGGCTCGTCCTCCCAGGAATCGAAGTAGGAGGAGCCGAGCAGGATGCGGATCATCAGGTTGATCTCCACCAGGTCGGTCGTGATCAGCTCGCCGCCGATGACCACGCCCGGGGTGATGTAGCGCTTGCGACCCCAGTCGGTCATGTGGCGGTAGTCGTAGTCGACGTAGTCCGGATCGTCGAACGAGCCCCAGTTGACCAGGTTCGTCTCCCGGAAGCCGACCATGTCGTAGCCGGGCAGCTCCCGGAGGAAGAAGTCGTAGAGGTCGTCGTGCATCGGCACGCTGCGCTTGACGTAGTCGAAGTAGCGCATCAGCCGCACGTAGTAGTCGGTACACGTCTGATGGGTGATGTCCGCGCTGCAGCCGCCCGGCATGATCGTCGACGGGTGGGTGTGGCGGCCGCCGAACAGGCAGTACATCTCCCGGGTGTAGCGGGCCACGTGCAGCGTCTCCAGATAGAACTCGCCGGTGAACGGGTTCAGCGCTCGCATGATGTCAGCGATCGTCTTGTAGCCGTGGATGTCCTGGCCGGGCGCCGCGGTGCTCTCGGCCTTGGCCAGCAGCGTCGGGTTGGTCTCCTTGACCATCTGCTCGCAGAAGTCGACGTTGGCCATGCAGTCGTTGAAGATGGCGTGGTCGAAGATGTAGTCCGCGGTCTCGGCCAGGTTGAAGGCCAGGTCGCCCAGCGGCGGCGGCTTGACCCCGTAGGCCATGTTCTGGTTCAGGCACGAGCATGTGCAGTGGTTGTCACCGCAGATGCCGCAGATGCGGCTGGTGATGAAGTGCGCGTCGCGCGGGTCGATCCCCTTCATGAAGATGTCGAAGCCGCGGAAGATCATCGAGGTGCTGTAGCACTTGAGCACCTGCTGGTTGGTGAAGTCGATCTCCGTGTGGATGCCCAGGCTGCCGACGATCCGGGTGATCGGATCCCACGACATCTCCTTGACCACGACCTTCTGAGACGTTTCTGTCGCCATGCTGTTCCTCTCGTCGAGCTCTCGATGACCGTGGCTACCAGCGCTTGACGTAGCCGCTGGTGAGCGTGCGGCCGCGCCGCCGCCACTCCGGTTCCTTGTCGTACTCGGTCCTGATGTGGCGGTTGCGGAAGAAGCGGACGATCGGCCCGTAGGAGAACTTCATGACGTCCGCGGCGACTCCGCCCCACTTGTCCTCGTCCATGAACGGCATGTACTTGTCCGGGAAGCCCGGCATGGTGCAGGCCATGCAGATGCCGCCCACGTTGGGGCAGCCGCCGACGCCGTTGACCCAGCCGCGCACGGGGACGTTGCATTTGACCACCGGCCCCTTGCAGCCGAGCTTGACCAGGCAGCGATGGTCGGAGCCGTACTCGGTCGCGAAATCGCCCTGCTCGGCGAAGCCGGCGCGGTTGCAGCTCTCGCGCACCGTGCGCCCGAACAGCCACTTGGGCCGCAGCGCCTCGTCGAGCTCGGGGGCGGGCGCCAGCCCGGCCAGGTGCAGCGCCAGGTACAGCAGCGTCTCGGTCATGTTGTCGGGCTGAGCCGGGCAGCCGGGGATGCACACCACCGGCAGGCCGGCCTTGGAGCGCCAGCTCCAGCCCAGGTAGTCCGGGACGCCCATCGCGCCGGTGGGGTTGTTCTTCATCGCGGGGATGCCGCCATAGGTGGCGCACGTGCCGACGGCCACCACCGCGGCCGCCTTGGGCGCCAGACGATCCATCCACTCGTTCATCGTGATCGGCTGGCCGTTGGACGGGTTGACGGCGAACCCGGTCCAGTGGCCTTCGCCGTTGATCTCCTCGTTGCCCAGCGAGCCCTCGATCACCAGCACGAACGGGTCCAGCTCGCCGTTCTCGGCGTCGAACCAGGCCTGGGCGTAGTCCTGCCCGACGGCGTAGTCGACGACCTGGTTGTGGACGACGACCTTCGGCATGCCCGGGATCGCCTGGAGGATGATGTCCTCGAGGCTCGGGTTCGTGGCCGAGGTCATGGCGACCGAATCGCCCTCGCAGCTGAGCCCCGTGGTCATCCACAGGACGTGGGCGGTGATCGCCTCGGTCTCCTTCTGCTTCGCGTACGGACTCGCCGTCGTCGCCATCCCGTCTCCTCTCGTGTTCAGCAGATCCGCGGCAGCGGGTCACCCACCAGCTGATCCATCACCCGCTTGCCGCCAAAGCTCGTCTGCACCAGCACCATCCCGGGCGGCTCGGTGCGGACCTCGCCGATCTCCGCGGCCGCCTCGCAGCCCGGCACGTCGCGCAACGCCGCCAACGCCCGCTCGGCAGCCTCCGGCGCGACGAACGCCACCAGCTTGCCCTCGTTGGCGATGTACATCGGATCGATGCCGAGGATCTCGGCCGCGCCGGCCACCTCGGGCCGGACCGGCACGTCGCCCTCGCGGACGATCATCGCCACCGTCGAGGACCGGGCCAGTTCGTTGAGCACCGACGCGACGCCGCCGCGGGTCGCGTCGCGCAAACAGCGCAGCTCGGGCCCGACGGCCTCCAGCAGCGCGTCGACCGCCGGCCACAGCGAGCACGTGTCCGATTCGATGTCCGCGTCGAGGTCGAACTCGTTGCGCGCCAGCATGATCGCCGTGCCGTGCTCGCCGATGCCGCCCGACAACAGGATCCGGTCGCCCGGCCGCAGGCTGGCGGGCGACAGCCGGGCTCGAGGGTCGCGCCGTCCGATGCCGGTGGTGCACACGTACATCCCGTCAGCGTGTCCGCGCTCGACGACCTTGGTGTCGCCGGCGACGATCTCCACGCCCGCGGCCCGGGCGGCGGCCGCGATCGCCTCGACCTCCGCGCGCAGATCGATGGCGGACAGGCCCTCCTCGAGAATGAGAGAGAGGCTCAGCGCCAGCGGCCGGGCCCCGGACGCGGCGAGGTCGTTGACCGTGCCGTTGACCGCCAGCTCGCCGATCGAGCCCCCCGGGAAGCGCATCGGCCGCACGACGTAGGAGTCCGTGGTCAGCGCCAGCTCGACGTCGCCGACCGCCACGGCGCCGGCGTCGGCCATCTCGTCCAGGGTGGGGGAGGCGAACGCAGGCGCCAGCAGCCCCTCGATCAGGCCCTGCGTCGCCTTGCCCCCGGCGCCGTGCGCCATGGTGATGCGGTCGTCGCGAAACTTGGGGCGCTTGCCGCGGGCGGTCTCGATGATCCCGAGGATCGTCTGCTCCCGCTCGGAGACGGCCGCCCGCTCGGCCATCACACCACTTCCCGCTCCCGCGCAAAATCCGCGGTTCGCCTCGACGCGCTCATACGACCTCACGCTCGCGCGCGAAGCGGCCGAAGTTGTAGTACGCCGCGCATGCGCCCTCCGAGGAGACCATGCATGTTCCGATCGGCCGCTCCGGCGTGCACCCGGTTCCGAACACCTTGCACTCCCACGGCTTGATCACGCCCTTGAGCACCTCGCCGCACTGGCAGGCCTTCGGGTCGGCGACGCGGATGCCGGGGACGCTGAAGCGCTGCTCGGCATCGAGCTCGGCGTAGGCGTCCGAGAGCCTCAGGCCGCTGTGGGAGATGAAGCCCAGGCCGCGCCATTCGAAATGTGGACGCAGCTCGAACACCTCGGCCATGACCTCCAGCGCCCTGAGGTTGCCCTCGTAGGGCACCACCCGCTTGTACTGGTTCTCGACCGCGCAGCGGCCGGCGGCGATTTGGCGCAGGATCATCTCGATCGCCTGGAGGATGTCGAGCGGCTCGAAGCCCGCGATGACGATCGGCTTGCCGTAGTCGGCGGGGATGAACTGGAACGGCCGAGCCCCGACGACCGTCGACACATGGCCCGGTCCGACAAAGCCGTCCAGCCGGAGGTCGGGCGACTCGAGCAGCGCCCGCAGCGGCGGCACGATCGTCACGTGGCTGCACATGACGCTGAAGTTGCGCGTCCCCTCCGCCCGAGCTCGCTTCAGGGTCAGCGCCGTCGAGGGCGCGGTGGTCTCGAAGCCGATGGCGAAGAACACCACCTGCTTGTCCGGTTTCTCGATGGCGATCTTGAGCGCGTCCAGCGGTGAGTAGACGAAACGCACGTCGGCGCCGCGCGCTTTGGCATCGAGCAGGCTGCCATTGGAGCCGGGGACCCGCATCATGTCGCCGAAGCAAGTGAAGATCACGTCGGGTTGGCTGGCCAGCCACATCGCGTCGTCGATGCGCCCCATGGGAATGACGCAAACCGGGCATCCGGGGCCATGTACGAGTTCGACGTTGTCGGGCAGCAGGTGTTCGATGCCGTGCCGGTAGATGGTGTGGGTGTGCCCGCCGCACACCTCCATGAACTTGAAGTGGTCGGGGCCGCTGCCCGCCAAGTGCTCGATGGCAGTCAGCAGCTTGCGGGCCGCTGCTGGATCGCGGAATTCATCAACGAATTTCATCATCGTCCCCTTTAGACAATCGCCGACGAGTCGAAGGCTTCTAGTTCGGTCGTATAGGCCT
>DATAWL010000051.1:0-21490 GCA_036267215.1 Solirubrobacteraceae bacterium
CAAACCCGAAAACCCCGACCCCACCTGGCAAAACGTGATCGCCGGCACCCCACCCCAAGGCGCCTACGTCACCGCCACCCCCACCGGCGCCACCGGCATCGACCAAACCACCAACCCGAGCGCGCTGCCTGACGAGCAACCCTGATCGGCCGGCGCGAACCGGCCGGCCACGACGCTCCGCCGCCGCCCGTCGTCAGAGGCGGATCCCTGACATCCCGCCGTCGACGGCCAGCAGCGTTCCCGTCGTCGACCCTGACAGCGGGCTGGCCAGGTAGGCGATCGCATGAGCGACCTCCGCCGCGCTGACCAGCCGGCCCATCGGCTGGCGCGCCCGCAGCGCCCGGGCCGCCTCGTCGGGGTCGGGCGCCTGGGCCAGCAGCCGCCCCACCCACGGCGTGTCCGCGGTCCCCGGCGACACCGCGTTGACCCGGACCCGATCCTGGACGTGGTCGACGGCCATGGCCAGCGTCAGCGCGGCGACCGCGCCCTTGCTGGCGCCATACAGCGCGCGGCGGGGCAGCCCCTGGTGGGCGACGATCGAGCAGGTGTTGACGATCGCGGCGCTCGATGACGCCTTGAGATGCGGCAGCGCCGCGCGGCTGACCCGGACCATGCCGACGACGTTGACGTCGAACACCCGGTGCCATTCGTCGTCGTCGTTGGCGGTGACGTCGCCGACCGTGCCGATCCCGGCGTTATTGACCAGCACGTCGACGGCGCCGAGCTCCGCCGCCACCCGGCCGACGGCCGCGTCGACACCGGCCGCGTCGGTGACGTCGCACTCGAGGACCAGCGCGTGCGGCATCTGGCCGGCGGGAATGGCGCGATCGAGCACGGCGACCCGGGCGCCCCGCTCCTGCAGCAGGGTCGCCGTGGCCGCCCCGATGCCGCTGGCACCGCCGGTGACGATGGCGACGAGATCGGTGAAGTCGGTCATGTGTCTCGCTTCTCGTTTCGGTCGTGGTTGATGGTCGGATGGGGTGCGATGGTCACACCCCGCGGATCGACGTGGACCTTCGGTCCGGGCCCGGCGCCGGCCGGTCGCCGGCCGGCCAGGACATCGCCGACGTCCTCCAGGCCGACGGTGGCGGCCACGAGCGGCCGGGGATCGACCGCGCCCGAGGCGTAGGCGTCGATCGCGCCGCTCAGGCCCGGCGAGCCGGACAGGATGCCGACGGCGGTCACGTCCTTGAGCGCGAGCGTCCGCGTGTCGATCGTGCTCGGCGTGCCGGCCAGCCCGATGTAGACGACGCGCCCGCCCGGCGCCACCAGGTCGAGCGCGAGCGCCGGCGCGTCGGCGGCGTTGGTGGCGTCGATCACGGCGTCGAAGTCCCGGCGCGGCGGCTCGCCGAGGGGCCACACGCCGGCGAACCCGAGCGAGGCGGCGAAGGTCAGCGACGCCGGATCACGGCCGACGACGTGCACCTCGGCGCCGCCATCTTGCGCGAACTGAGCGGCCAGCAGGCCGATCGTGCCCGGGCCCAACACGAGCAGACGGTCCCCCGGCTCCAGCCCCGCCGCCCGCGCGGCTCGCAGCGCGTTGCCGCCGGGCTCCACCATCGCCCCGGCCGCATCGTCGACGGCGTCGGGGAGCGCGCGCAGCGACGAGACCGGCACGGCGAGCTGCTCGGCCAGCGCGCCCGCGCGCCCGCCGCTGATCCCCACCTCGGTCCGCGCCTCGCACAGATGCTGGCGCCCGGACAGGCAACGCTGGCAATGCCCGCAACCGAGCATCGTGTCGCCCGCCACCCGCCGGCCGATCCAGCCAGGCTCGACCGCGCCGCCCACCGCCGCGACGACGCCACACCATTCGTGGCCGAGGCGCATCGGGTAGGCGGCGTGCCCGTCGTGGAGATAGGCCATCTCGCCGGTGTAGAACTCGACGTCGGTGCCGCACACACCGACCCGGGCGACGTCGACCACCACCTCATCGGCCCGGGGAGCCGGTACCGGCACCTCCTGCACGCCGCATTCGCGCGGCCCGGTCACGACGAACGCCCTCATCCCGGCGGCGGTCCGATGCGGCTCAGCGACGGTCGGTAGGCTCGGGCACGCCGTAGATCCTAAGCGTCCAAACGAAGGTGCCGATGCCGTCCCAGCGCAGCTCGCAGTGGTACTCGGGTTCTGACCGCAACTCCTACATCCACCGGGCGTGGATGCGGCGCGGATTGCCGGACCACGCCTTCGACGGGCGACCCCACATCGCCATCGCCAACACGGCGTCGGACCTGACCCCATGCAACGCGCACCTCAACGAGGTGGCCGAGAGCGTCAAGCAGGGGGTCTACGAGGCCGGCGGCATCCCGATGAACCTCCCGGTCGTCTCGCTGGGCGAGACCAACGTGCGACCGACGGCGATGCTCTGGCGCAACATGGCCGCGATGGCCGCCGAGGAGCTGTTCCGGGCCAACCCGATCGACGGCCTGGTCCTGCTCGGCGGCTGCGACAAGACGATCCCCGCGCTGCTCATGGCCGCCGCCTCGGTCGACATGCCGGCGGTGGTCCTCCCCGGCGGCCCGATGCTCAGCGGCACCTTCCGGGGGCAGCTGCTGGGCTGCGGCACCGGGGTCTGGCAGCTGTCTGAGGAGGTCCGCGCCGGGACGCTGTCCAACGAGGAGTTCCTGCGCTCGGAGTCGGCCATGATCCGCAGCCGCGGCCACTGCAACACGATGGGGACCGCGTCGACGATGGCGCTGATGGCCGAGTCGCTGGGCATGACGATCCCCGGCGTCGCCGGGACGCCGGCCGCCGACAGCCGTCTGTTGCAGGCGGCGCACGGCACGGGAGGGCTCGCCGTGTCGATGGTGCACGAGGACCGCCGTCCCAGCCGTGTGCTGTCGCGGGGGTCGTTCCTCAACGCGATCGTCGCGCTCGCCGCCGCCGGCGGCTCGACCAACGCCGTCGTCCACCTGCTGGCCATCGCCGGCCGGCTCGGGGTGCAGCTGTCCCTCGACGACTTCGACCGGGTCGGCTCCTCGGTGCCGCTGCTCGTCGACCTCCAGCCGGCCGGGCGCTTTCTGATGGAGGACCTCCACCGCGCCGGCGGCCTGCTCGCCGTGCTGCGCGAGGTCCAGGACCTGCTGGACCCCGACGCGCTGACGGTCACCGGGCGCCCGCTGGTCGAATACCTCGCCGGCGCGCAGATCTGGGACCCGGAGGTCATCCGCCCGCGCTCCGAACCGCTTCAGCGTGACGCCGGAATCGCGGTCCTGCGCGGCAGCCTCGCCCCCACCGGCGCGGTGATCAAGCCCGCCGCGGCCTCCGCGCACCTGCTGCGCCATCGCGGCCGGGCGATGGTGTTCGACTCGATCGAGGACTTCCGTGCCCGGATCGACGATCCCGATCTCGACGTCGACGCCGACTCGGTGCTGGTGCTCCGCGGCTGCGGGCCCCGGGGCTATCCCGGGATGCCGGAGGTCGCCAACTTGCCCCTGCCCCGCAAGCTCCTGGAGCAGGGCGTCCGGGACATGGTCCGCGTCTGCGACGGACGTATGAGCGGCACCGCCTACGGCACCGTCGTGCTTCACGTGTCGCCGGAGGCGGCCGCCGGCGGCCCGCTGGGTCTGGTGCGCACCGGCGATCAGGTGGTCCTCGACGTTCCCGCCCGCCGCCTGGACATCGACGCCGATGCGGCTGAGCTGGCCGCCCGCTCGCCGGCGGACGCGAGCGCGCGCGCCTACGCCCGCCCGACGCGCGGCTGGGAGAGCCTGTACGTCAGGACGGTCCAGCAGGCTGACACCGGCGCCGACCTCGACTTCCTCGTCGGGGCCAGCGGCAGCGAGGTCAGCCGTGACTCTCACTGATCCTCCGCGACGGGTGCTGATCACCGGGGGCGCCGGCGGCCTGGGCCGGGCCTGCGCCGAGCGACTGCGCGACGCCGAGCACGAGGTTCTCACCGCTGACGTCGCCCCCGGCGCTGACATCCATCTCGACGTCGCTGACGACGCCGCGGTGCGCGCGATCGTCTCCCAGCTGGGCCCGATCGACATCCTGCTCAACAGCGCGGGGATCGTCGGCCCGGGCGCGCCGTTGTGGGAGACCGAGCGCGCCGACTGGGAGGCGGTCTTCGCCGTCAACGTCCACGGCACCGTATCGATGTGCCGCGCGGTGATCCCCGGGATGGTCGAGGCCGGCTGGGGCCGGATCGTCAACTTCGCCAGCATCGCCGGCAAGGACGGTAACCCCAACCTGAGCCCCTACTCGGCGTCCAAGGCGGCCGTGATCGGCCTCACCAAGTCGTTGGGCAAGGAGCTGGCGAGGACCGGGGTGATCGTCAACGCGATCGCCCCCGCCGTCATCGCGACCGAGATGAACGCCCGGACCGCCCCCGACGTCCTGGCCCACATCACCAGCCTCATCCCGATGCAGCGCGTCGGGCGCCCCGAGGAGGTCGCCGAGCTGGTCGCCTGGCTGGTCTCTGACGCCTGCAGCTTCTCCACCGGCGCCGTCTACGACCTCAGCGGCGGCCGCGCCACATACTGACGCCCGCCGCCTCGGTCCGCTCCTGGCCGCGGTGGCGATTCAGCGCGGCGCGGTAGCCTCATTCCGGTGCGGGTTGCCATTGCCGGTGCTCATGGGCAGATCGCCCAACATCTGACGCGGCTGCTGGTCGCGCGCGGCGACTCCGTGGTCGGCCTGATCCGCAACCCCGATCACGCCGCCGACATCCGCGCCCTGGGCGCCGAACCGGCGATCTGCGACCTCGAACAGGCCAGCGCCGAGCAGGTCGCCGCGGCGATCGCGGGCGCCGACGCGGCCGTGTTCGCCGCCGGGGCCGGGCCCGGGAGTGGAGCCGAGCGCAAGCTGGCCATGGATCGCGACGGCGCCATCCGGTTCCTCGACGCCGCCGTGCAGGTGGGGGCGTCGCGGTTTCTCATCGTCAGCTCGGTCGGCGCTGAGAGCCCGCCCACCGACGACGATGTCTTCAGCATCTACCTCCGCGCCAAGGCCCAGGCCGACCAGGCGGTCGCGGCCAGCGACCGCGACTGGACCGTCGTCCGCCCCGGCCACCTGACCGACGAGCCCGGCACCGGCCGCGTCCGCATCGACGTCGACCCCTTCCGCGGGGAAGTCGCCCGCGAGGACGTCGCCGCCGTCCTCGCCGCGCTTCTGACCGACTCCGGCCGGTCCCGTCAGACGATCTACCTCAACGGAGGCGAGACGCCGATCCCCGAGGCGCTGGCCGCCGCCGCCGCGACCTAGGCCACCGCCGCTGACCGGCCGCACGTTCGGGCGCGGCGAAACAAGCTCGTGTCCATCGGGAGGGATGCGCCACATCGTCGATCACCCAGCGGCGACGCGGCCCAGCCCCGCGCGGGCGTAGTACAGCGTCGCGCGCAGCTCGGACTCGTGGATGTCCCAGTTGTACAGCGGGCTGTCACAGCCGCTGGTGACCAGCGTGTGGAGCGCCGCGACGCACCGCTGATCGGGAGCCTCGGCGGACTCCAGCAGCGCCGCGAGCTCGAGCAGCTCATGCCGGACGGCCGCCGCACGGTGGTACAGGAGCACCTCGTTGCGGCGCGCCGTCACCCCGCGCCCGGCGCGGGCGGCGATGCCCCGCAGCATGGCGACGATCTTGCGGATGCGCCGCGGGCTGCCCCATGCGGCGCGACGGACGGGCGGGGTTGCCGTGTGGACGCTGGTCATGCGCCGAGAATCCCGATCGCCGCTCACATCCCGCCCACGTTCGATCACAACGCGCTGACGAGCGTCCGCGAGGATCGGTGGGCATCATCGAGGGGTGTCCTCCGCGCATCTGCTGATCGTCGTCGCGGTCGCCGCCGTCACCCTGCTGGCGGTCGCCGGGCTGGGCCGGCTCGGGATCGAGAGCACCGTCGTGTTCGTGGTGGCCGGGCTGATCGTCGGGTTCCTCCCGTTCGTGCCCGACGTCTCGCTCGACCCGGAGGTCGTGCTGCTCGGCCTGCTGCCGCTGCTCGTCTTCGACGCGGCGCTCACCGCGTCGCCGACCGCGTTCTCGCGCAGCGCGGCGTCGATCGGGCGGCTGGCCACCGGCCTCGTGGTGGTCACTGCGATCGTGGTGGCAGCCGTGGCCCACTGGGTCGGGCATCTCTCCTGGGCGATGGCGTTCGTGCTCGGCACCGCAGTGGGGCCGACCGACGCCGCGGCGGCCACCGGCATCGCCCGCCGCCTGGGTCTTCCCCGCCGGCTGCAGACCATCCTCGAGGGCGAGGCGCTGTTCAACGACGCCACCGCGCTGGTGCTGTATGCGGCGGCGGTCAGCGCCGCCACCGGCGTGCACGTCTCCGGGCTGCACACCGCCGGTTCGATCGTCTACGCCTCGGCCGTCGGCGCCGCGCTGGGGCTGATCGTGGGCGCGATCGGCCGGCGCCTGCGCAGCTGGATCGACGACCCACCGATCGAGATCGCCGGCTCGATCCTGCTGGCCTACGCCGCCTACCTGCCGGCGGAGGCGCTGCACGCCTCGGGGGTTCTGGCCGCCGTGACCGCCGGCCTGTACCTGGGCTGGCACAGCTCGACCGGCGCGTTCTCGGCGCGCACCCGCCTGCAGTCGGCGGCGTTCTGGCAGACCTTGGTGTTCCTCATCAACGCCGCCCTGTTCGTCCTCGTCGGCCTGTCGTTTCACAGCTTCAGCGTCGAGACCCGCGGGCCCCTGGGACGCTTGGCCCTCACCGGCGCGGTGGTCATCGCCGCGGTCGTCGGCACCCGGCTGGCGTGGATGGAGGCCTCCGGGTGGGTGGCGCGAATCCGCCGCCGGCGCGGGCCGGTCGACGCCGCCACCGGCTGGCGCGAGCGGACGATCCTCGGCTGGTCGGGCATGCGCGGCGCGATCACGCTGGCCGCCCTGCTGGCCGTGCCGCGCACCACCCACGCCGGCCACGCCCTGGCCGGGCGCGACGACATCATCTACCTCGGCTTCGCCGTGATCCTGGCCACCGTCATCGGTCAGGGATTGACCCTTCCGCCGCTCGTCGCGCGCCTGGCGCCGCCCGAGCACCCGGCGGTCGCGGATGCCGAGCGCCGGGCTCGCCTGGCGCTCACCGAGGCGGTCCTCGACCAGCTCGACGTCGCCGACCAGGACCGCGGCGCGTCACCCGAGGTCATCGACGCTCTGCGCGCCCAGTACCTCAGCCGCCGCCGGCGCCTCGAGCCGCCCGACGACGACGCGGCGGCGGCCGATGCCGCGCCACCCCCCGCCCGCAGCGACGCGGCCCTGCGCCGCGAGCTGATCGACCTCCAGCGCCGCCGGCTGGGTGAGTTGCGACGCGCCGGGCAGATCGGAGTGACCACCCAGCGTCTGCTCGAACACGAGCTCGATCTCGAGGACGCCCGCCTCAGCTGAGCCCGGCGACCGCGGCGGCGCGCCGCTGGAGGTAGTCCGCCTCAGCTGAGCCCGGCGACCGCGGCGGCGCGCCGCTGGAGGTAGTCGCGCTCCGGCAGGCTCGTGGTCAGCCGCGCCGCGGTCTCGTAAGCGCCGGCGGCGGCCGCGTGGTCGCCGGCCATCTCGAGCAGATGCCCCCGGACCGCCGCGACACGGTGGCTGCCGGCCATGCGCCTGTCCTGGGCGAGCTCATCGACCAGGGCGAGCGCCGGCTCCGGGCCGTCGACCATCGCCACCGCCACCGCGCGGTTGAGGGTGAACACCGGATTCGGTGCGATCCGCTCCAACAGCTCGTAGAGCATCGCGATCTCGCGCCAGTCCGTGGCATCGGTCCCAGGCGCCTCCGCATGGACGGCAGCGATCGCCGCCTGCAGCTGGTAGGGGCCGACCCGCCCGGCCGCGAGCGCGCCGCTGATCAGCGCCACCCCCTCGGAGATCGCCGCCCGGTCCCACCGGCTGCGGTCCTGGTCGGCCAGCGGGACGAGGACGCCGTGGGAACCGGTGCGGGCGGCGCTGCGCGCGTGGGTGAGGAGCATCAGCGCGAGCAGGCCTCGCACCTCGTCGTCGGCGGGCAGCAGTCGGGCCAGCATGCGCGTGAGGCGAATGGCCTCCTCGGCGAGCTCGACCCGCTGCAGCTCCCGCCCGCTCTCCCCTCCCGCGCTGGCGATGTAGCCCTCGTTGAAGATCAGGTACAGCACGTGCAGCACCGCGGCCAGCCGGTCGCTGCCGGCCACCTGGTCGGGGAGCTCGAACGTCGCGCCCGACGCCGCGATCGTCGCCTTCGCCCGTGTGATGCGCTGCGCCATCGTCGTCTCGGGGACGAGGAACGCCCGCGCGATCTCGTCCGTCGTCAGGCCGCCCACCGCGCGCAGCGTCAGCGCGATCTGCGACGGCACCGTGAGCGACTCGTGACAGCAGAGCAGCAGGACCGCGACCGTGTCATCGTGCGCGGGCGTCGCTCCGGGGGCGTCATCGCCAAGTTCGTCGGCCGTCGCGCTCTGTGCGGCGATCAGCTCGTCGCGGCGGCGGCGGGCGACGTCGCCGCGCATCTCGTCGATGAGCCGCCGCGAGGCCACCGTGATCAGCCATGCGCGCGGTTCCGCGGGTACGCCCTGCTCGGGCCAGGTGCGCAGAGCGGCGATCAGAGCCTCCTGGACCGCGTCCTCGCAGGCGTGGAAGGATCCCATGCGCCGCCGGACGAGGGCGCCGAGCACCTCCGGCGCCAGCGGGCGCAGGAGCCGCTCGAGGTCGCCCGGGGAGCTCACATCTCCACTCCGCCGACATCCATGATCGGGCGCACCTCCAGGGGCGCGAACCGGACGCTCGGCCACCGCGCCGCGATCTCGACCGCCCGCTCGATCGTCTCGCAGTCCACGATCAGGTACCCGCCGAAGTGCTCCTTGGCCTCGGCCAGCGGGCCATCGGTGACGACCGGAGCGCCGTCGGCCACGCGCACCGTCTTGGTCTGGACCGGGTCGGCCAGCGGCTCGGTGGACACCAGCTCCCCGGACGCCGTGAGCTCGGCGAGCAGGGTGGCCATCTCCGCGTGCAGCGGTTCGGCGCCGGGGCCCGTGAACAGCTGGCGGGTATCGGGGTTGTCGTAGAGCAGCAGCATGTAGCGCATCGGTGGTGTCCTTTCGGCGTGATGATCGGTGTGGATGCCCTGCGACCCTCAGTCGGAGCCGCCGCACCGTTCTCGACATCGCACCCTACGGGGGGCGCGGAGCGATCCCCGGACAGCGCACCTGGTCAGGTGAGATCCCAAGTGCTAAACCACACGGACCGGGAGAGCGTCAAACCGGAGAGGAGCACCGTATGTCCTTCAACGACGATCCCACCCAGGGCGGCCAGGTCGGCGAGCAGTCCTACGACGACCCCGCCCAGGGCGGCCAGGTCGGCGAAACCGCCGCCGACGACCCCACCCAGGGCGGCCAGGTCGGCGAAACCGCCGCCGACGACCCCGCCCAGGGCGGCGAGGTCGGCGGGCAGCCCTACGAGGACCCCAGCCAGGGCGGCGAGCTCGGCGGCGGCTCGTTCGAGGACCCCACCCAGGGCCACTAGACCTCGAGCAGACGTCGGGACACACGGACCGATGCGCCCGGTGGTCGCTGCTGCCGTTCTGGGCGCCGGCGGTGGCCTGCGCTCGTTTTTGACTCCCGCCGTGCGGGCCGCCCCTGGAGGCGGCCCGTTCGCGGGCGGCGGGCGGTTCATCGCGTTCGGCGCCGCGATCGGCGAGCTGATCGCTGACAAGCAGCCCGACATGGGCAGCCGCTGGTCGCCGCGCGGCCTGGCGTTTCGCCTCGCGTTCTGCACGGGGGCCGGTCGCGACCTGGCCGGCTGGACCGGGGCCGTCGCCGCCGATGCCGCCGCGCTGAGCGCGGCTCGCGCCGGATCGCTGCTGCGCGGGCGGATCGCCGGCCGCCCCGGGGCGCTCCCGGCCGCGATGCTCGAGGACGTCCTCAGCTACGCGCTCGTGACGCTGGCGACGCGCGCGCCGGAGTGAGAATCGCTCGGGTCAGGCGCCGGACTCGCCGGACTCGCCGCACTGCCGGGCGGCCAGGTCGCGCCACCCCGGGACGCGGTCGGCGAGGCCCGCGCGCTCGATGAATGCCGTGTCGAGCTCCGGGGCCGGAAGGCTGCCCGGCAGGAGCTGCACCTCGACCTCGGTGATCAGCGTGTTGGCGATGTACACGGCCGCGACCGGGTCGAACGGGAGTCTGAGCCACCTGCTGTCGTGGTGGCCGGCCACGGCCTCCGCGATGGTGTGAGGGATGCCCCAGAGGGCCAGAAGATGCGCGCCGATCTCGGCATGGGTGACCCCGTGGTCCTCACGCTCGACCTCATGAATCGGCCGGCCCTGTTGGCGGGCCGACTGAAGAGCGGCCATCAGGCCAGACGGATCTTGGGCGGCGAGCACGAGCAGGCCGACGTCGTGGAGCAGGCCGGCGGCGAACGCCTCGCCGCCGCCACCGACCTCGGCCAGCAGTTCTGAGGCCAGCCTGGCCACGCGCGTGCTGTGGCGGTGCAGGCGCTCGAGGTCGAACCCGGTGATCGGCGGATCGATCCGGAACTCGCGAGCCGCCTCGGCGTGCAGCACGAGCGCCCGGAGGGTGTCGGTCCCCAGATAGGCGACGGCCTGCGTGATGCCAGTGATCGGCGAGCGCCGGCCGAAGTAGGCCGAGTTGGCAAGCTGCAGCACCTTCGCGGACATGGCGATGTCGTGTTCGATGACGCCGGCGACCTCGCGCGCACCCGCCGAGCCGGTGCCCAGAACCGCGGTCAGCTGGGCGTAGATCCGCGGGACTGACGGCAACGCCGACGCGCCGATCGCCCGGCGATCGAGCTCCACGCACGTGATGACGCGATGCAGCGCGCACGAGCGCTCGATCACGCGGGCGAGCTCCTCGGTCTCGCACGGTTTCGGGATCAGGCGGTGCGCTGTCGCCGCCGCCCGGGCGACCAGGCTCACATCGGCATGACCGGAGAGGACGATGCGCACCGTCGAGGGGGAACGGTCGCTGATCAGCTCGAGCAGGCTCGCCCCGTCGAGGCCCGGCATCCGCAGATCGGAGATCACCACGTCGGGCGCCGCCTCCTCGACCATGGCGAGAGCCTCTTCGCCGCTGGCGACGAAGCTCATCGCCCACTGCCGGCGATAGGGGCGCAGCGCGTCGCGCAGGCCGTCGAGCAGCAACCGGTCGTCGTCGATGAACAGGACCCGTCGCGGTTCCACGACGGCCGGGTCGGCCGCTACGGTCGACATCACCCGTCCGCGCCGGCCGTGCGCGCCTCGAACACGCGCAGCGGCTCGCGGACGCTGCCGTAGCCGAGGTTTGCCAGCCGCTCGACGAGACGCTCGCTCACGTTCTGTCCGCGCGCCATCAGCAGGGTGCCGTCCACGCTGCGCACGTCGGCGGCCAGGGTCATGCCCCGTCGCAGGTCTGACACCCGCACCTCGCTCACCGGCGGGGCCTCCCCCACCCGAACCACCGAGGCGAGGACGTCGAGCAGCCAGCGGTCGTAAGCGCCCCGGCCCCGCAGGACGCCCAGCGCCGCCGCCGCACCGAGGCACTGGGACTCGAGCTCGGCGTAGTCGACCGCCACCCTGAGCACGTGGGCTCCGGGCGCGGCCGAACGTGACTCGCCGTTGGCTCGGTCGTCGACCACCGCGTGCTCGTGCGTCTCGAGGATCTCGACGACGCCCTCCAGGCGCGGGATCTTGCTCAGGAGCTCGCGGGTGACGATCGGGACCCGCCGGGCCATGGCGGTCTCCTGCGCGGTGAGGCAGACACCGGCGTACAGCCTCTCGGCGGTGGCGGCGGGCAGCGTGACCGCGCCGATGGGAGCCAGCATCGCCGCCACTTCGACCTCCCACCAGTTGCGTACGCCGGCGGCGCGCGCGAGCTTGCCGGCGAGCTCCTTGAGCCGGCCCCCTCGTGCGAACGCCGCCGGGTTGCTGAGCGCCAGCACCTCCGCCAGCGCCGCCACGCATCCGCGCACCGTCTCCTCCAGGAGCATCCGCTCGGCGGCCTGCTGATGGTGGTGAGCGAGGGCGGCCGCGCAGGCGCGCAGGAGCTCCTGCGACTCGCACGGCTTGGTCAGAAAGCGGAACAGCCGGGCGCTGTTGACCGCGAGGATGGCCACATCGACGTCGGCCTGCCCGGTCAGCAGCAGGCGCACGGCGTCGGGCGCGATCAGCCCCGTCGTCCGCAGGAAGTCGGTCCCCGTCATGCCGGGCATCTGCATGTCCGAGATGACGACGGCGAACGCGTCCGGGTCGCGGCACAGGATCTCCAGGCCCTCGGCGCCGCTCGTCGCGGTGCGGACGTCGAAGCTGCGGCCCAGCGCGTCGCGCAGCCCCTCCAACACCATCGGCTCATCGTCGACGCAGAGCAGCCGCGGTCGCGACGCTCGGATCGGCGCGTCCAGCTCCGCGACGGCCATCATGCCGCCTCCCCGCTCCGCGTCGCCGGCGGCCCCAGCGGCACGCGGATGGTGAACGTCGCCCCCTCGCCGGGGGCGCTCGCGCACTCCAGCGACCCGGAGTGGCGCTCGATCGTGGCCCGGGCGAGGGCCAGTCCCTGGCCGGTTCCCTTCCCCACCTGCTTGGTGGTGAAGAATGGCTCGTAGATGCGCTCCTGGAGCGCGATCGGGACGCCCGGCCCGTCGTCGCTGATCGCGATCACCACGTGGTCGTGGTCAAGCCGCGTCGAGATGTGGATCCGTCCCCGCCGGCTCGTGCCCGCCACCGACTCCTCGATCGCGTGCGCCGCGTTGACGATCAGGTTCAGGAAGGCCTGATTGAGCTCACCGATGTTGCACACCACCGGCGGTATCTCGGCCAGGTCCACGGCGACGTCGGCGACGTACTTGTACTCGTTGCGGCTCACCATCAATGTCGTTTCGATCGCCTCGTTGATGTCGGCCGCGGCCGCATCGGCGGTGGAGGTGTGCGAGAACCGCTTCATCGCCTGCACGATCGAGCACACGCGGGCGATGCCGTCCTCCGTGCGCTCGAACGCGGCCGGGATCCGCTCGCGGAGATACGGCAGGTCCGCGCGATCCTCGGCTTCCCGCATCGCCCGCCGCCGCTCCTCGAGCGGGATCGGCGCGTCGGTGTACAGCGCCTCCCGGTACTGACCCGTGAGGACGACCAGCTCGTCCACCGCGTCGCGGAGGAACGTGACCGAGTCGCCGACGTACTGGAGCGGCGTGTTGATCTCGTGCGCGATGCCGGCGGCGAGCTGTCCGACCGCCTCCAGCCGCTGCGAGGCGCGGCGGTCGAGTTCGAGACGCTCCAGCTCCCGGCCGAGCGGGGCCCGGACCGCGCCGGCGGCATGAGTCGGGCGGGGTTGGTCGGCGCACCAGGCGGCGATGTCGCCGGCGTCGGCGCTCGGCCGGCCCAGGAGAAACCCCTGGGCCGCGTCGAGCCCGAGCTCACGGACGGCGACGAGATCCGCTTCGCGCTCGACGCCCTCGGCGATCACGCGCGAGCCCAGCTCCCGGGCCAGTAACACGAACGCGGTCACCGCCACTCGCCGGCCACGATCGTCGGCGAGGCCGTCGATCAACCACCGGTCCAGCTTGATGAAATCGGGCCTCAGCTCCAGGATGTGGCGCAGCGAGGCGTAGCCGGCTCCGACATCGTCGACCGCGATGCGCAGGCCCTGCTCCCGCAGCGGCGCAAGCTCGCCGCGCAGCGCTTCATAGGCCTCGACGACCGAGTGCTCGGTCACCTCGACGACCAGCTTGGACAGCGGGAACGCCTCGCCGGACCTGACCCGCTGCGAGAGATGCAACAGCGTCGCGGGGCTGACGTTGACCGCGACGAACTGCCCCGGAGCGAGCTGGGGAATGACCTCGGTCCCGCGGCACGCCGCCGCCAGCTCGAGCTCGAGTCCCAGGCCGACCTCGTCGGCCGCCTCGAAGGCTCGATCCGGGCGACCGAACGGCTCCGGGAAGCGGGCCAGCGCCTCGACGCCCAGACACCGGCCACTGCGCAGGTCGAACATCGGCTGGTAGGCCGAGTAGAACGCGCGCGCCTCGGTGAAGCGGCGAATCTGCCCCCGCAGCTCGTCGCTCCGGCGCTGTTCGTCCACGTCGTAGACGATCAGCTCGCCGAGGAGCGACAGCAGACGAACGTGCTCGTCGCTGAGGGTGTGGTCGGGAGCATGGCTGGCGCACGAGAGCGTCCCGTACAGCGTTCCGTCCGCGGACCGCACCGGCACCCCGACGTAGGATCCGATGCCGGCCGACCGGGTCACCGCAAGATCGGCGACGCGCTCGTCAGCCGCGACGTCGGGGATCACGTTGGGGATCTCGCCCTCGGCCATCAGCCGATCGAACGACGCCTGCGCCGGCACCTCCGTATCCAGCACGATGTTGAATGAGGCCGCGTCCCCGGCCACCGCGCGATAGACCTGCCGCCCGTCCTTGAACTGCGACACGTACACCACGTCCAGGTGCATGTGCCGGTTGGCAAACCGAACCACGCGTTCGAGCTGCGCGTCACCCGCGCTCAGCTCCTCGAGCAATGTCTTCATGGCACTCGCATTCCTTGACATCGGCATCACACCGGCCACGCGCTCACACATCCGCGCACGACCGGCGGCTTCCCAGGCACGACCTGTATCGACGCCCCGACCCCTCAGCTGAAGGGACGGTCAGCGCCCTGACCCGCCGTGCCACAATGTGGACCGGAATCGGGTGTGTGCTCGAGGGCGGACGTGGTCGGTCAGGCCGCGGAGCCACGTCGCGCAGGTGTCCGGCCGACCGCGAAACCGCGCGGCGTTCCGGTCGTGCGCTAGAAAGAGACCGTGTCCGAGCGGCTGCACATGCCTCCGTTCGCCGGGGCGGCCGCGTGGCTCAACTCCGAGCCGCTCGGCCCCATCGAGCTGCGTGGCCACGTCGTCGTGGTGAACTTCTGGACGCTCACGTGCATCAACTGGCTGCGCCAGGAACCCCACGTCCGCGCGTGGTCGCAGACATACCGGGACGACGGGCTGGTCGTGATCGGAGTCCACACGCCGGAGTTCTCCTTCGAGCACGAGATCGACCGCGTGCGCGATGCGATCAGGACGCGCGCGATCGACTACCCGGTCGCGCTCGACAACGACTACGCGATCTGGGGCGCGTTCGCCAACCACTATTGGCCCGCCCTCTACTTCATCGACAAGGCGGGCATCATCGGCGACGAGCAGTTCGGCGAGGGCGACTACGAGCGATCCGAGCGCGTGATCCAGCGGCTGCTCGGGGTCGAGCGCGAGCTCGTCCCCGTCGATGGGGTCGGCGTCGAAGCACCCGCCGACTGGGACCATTTGCGCACCCCCGAGACCTATCTCGGCTACGGGCGCAGCGAACGCTTCTCCTCAGCGGACGCGGCGTTTGACGAACCCCACGCCTACCAGCTCCCCGATGGCCTGCGCGTCGACCAGTGGGCCCTGGCCGGCGAGTGGACGATCGGGCAGGAGAACGTCGTCCTCGAGCAGCCCGGCGGCAGCATCGCCTACCGCTTCCACGCCCGCGACGCGCATCTCGTGCTGTCCTCCGGGGCGCGAGAGCCGATCCCGTTTCGTGTCCTCCTCGACGGCCGGGCGCCGGGCGAGTCGCACGGCGCCGACGTCGACGCGAACGGGAACGGGCTGCTCGGGGACGGTCGCCTGTACCAGCTCGTCCGCCAGCACGACACCGTCCGCGAGCGGACGCTGCAGGTGACATTCCTCGAGCCCGGCGCCGAGGCCTACGTGTTCACGTTCGGGTAGCCGCCGATCGCCCCGGAGTCTGCCCGGACCCGGGTCGTCTTGACCGCGGCGTCAGGCGTGTGGCGCAAGCCCGAACCGCTCGAGCATCCACGGGCCGTGGTAGGCGGCGATCTGGTCGATTTGGTGACCGCGGAGGGACAGGACCGTCACGCCATGCGGCGCGTAGACGCCGGATCGGTCGCGTTCGTAGGTGCCTACGGCAAGCTGACCGTTGGCCGATGTCGGCCGCAGCCGCCAGCTGCGTCCGTCAGCGAACGCGACGGTGCGGAACATGATCTCGATCGCCTCGTGTCCGCGATACCAGGTGGCGATCGGCGGCATCGCGAGTGTCGCGCCCTCAGTCAGCATGTGGACGATCGCGTCCACGTCGTGGTGAGCCCACGCCTCGGTGTAGCGGTCGACGATCGTGCGCAGCTGCCGGTCGTCGAGCTTCCGGAGCGTCGCCTGTTGGCTGCGATCCGGCAGCCGGTCGTCGATGGTCGCGTGCGCGCGCTGAAGCAGCTGTAGACCGACGTGGCGGTTGTCTGGAGCACATCCGCGACCTCGGCGCCTGAGAAGCCGAGCACGTCGCGGAGGATGAGCACGGCTCGCTGCCGGGCCGGCAGGTGCTGCAGTGCGGCGATGAACGCCAGCTCGATCGCCTCGCGCTGTTCATAGCGCGCCTCGGGCCCGGCGAGGCCCTCGCCGAGGCCGAGCTCGCGGTCCGGCACCGGCTGGACCTCGCGTGATTCCAGGAGCGGCGCTCCGAGCCCGTCATGTGGATCGGCCGGTGGCCCGTAGTCCATCGGTAGGACCCGGGGGAAGGGCCGTTGGCCGATCATCCGTAGGCAGACGTTGGTCGCGATCATGTACAGCCACGTCCGCGGCGAGCTGCGCCCCTCGAAGCGGGCGAGCGCTCGCCAGGCCTTCAGCAGCGTCTCCTGCACCGCGTCATCGGCGTCGTGGACTGACCCGAGCATCTGGTAGCAGTGCGCGTACAGCGGGCCGCGGTGCGTTTCGACCAGCGCGGCGTAGGCCCGCTCGTCCCCATCGCGTGCTGCCTTGAGCAGCTGTGTCTCGTTCATCTGTCGCCTCCGTGGCTGCCTCGCGAGATCATTGCTCGTCGTCGTACTCATCGCGGCGCTGGATCCACAGCTGGAAGCCATCGCCCTCGTCGCGCCCCCGTGGCGCACGGTCGAGGACCCCGTAGTAGGTCATCAGGAACTCGACGCCGCGCCCGGCCGTCGCATAGGTCCGATACACCGTTCCGTCCTCCAGCGCGAAGGCGTTGAAACCGAAACCCTGGGTCAGATAGCCAACCAGATCGGTCCCGCTGGCCAGCGCGTTCCGATGCGCGACGGGTGGCAGGGCGGTGGACTTCGGTGACTCGACCCAGGCGCGCGTCTGCTCCTCGGTGCTCGAGAAACCGAGGTCGAGATCGAAGTCGGTGCCGAAACTGGACGCCCAGTCGAGATCCCAGCCCATGCGCTCGCGGTAGCCGATCAGTTTCTCGATCGGCGCGCCCGAGACCAGCATCAGCGTCAGGTCGCGCGCCCGCAGGTGCGGTAGCAGGCCGTTGATGGCGTCGGCGATCGATGCGTTGGTCGGACATGCTCGCTCGCAGCTCGGGCCGAACATGAAATGGTAGATCAGCAGCTGCGAGCGACCATCGAACAGAGCCGCCAGGTCCTTGGGGCCGTCCTCGGTCTGCAGCACGTACTGCCGATCGACCGGTAGCCACGGCAGTTCCCGCCGACGGCGGGCGAGCTCGTCGCCCAGGCGCGTGTGCTCCTTCTCTCGCTCGAGCAGGTCGGCGCGGGCGGCGTCCCATTGGGCGCGGGTTCCCACTGCGTGAACGGGCATGTCGTGCTCCTCAGGGCTCGGGAAGTGGCTCGTGCGGTGCACTAGACGGCGACGGCCTCGGGCCCGACGAGCCCGGCGTTCTGGCGTTCGAGTGCCTTGACGTCCCCGGCATACCAGCCGGCGGCCAGGCCCGCGGACATCGGGTCGGGGAAGATCTCCTCCTCGCCGCGCTCGACCCCGTCGAGGACCCCGCGTGCGACGATCTCAGGGGCGGTCTTGCGGATCTCGAGACCGCGCACCATGTCCGTGTCGATCGGACCCGCCATGACGGCGTGAACCGTCACGCCATCCGCGGCCCACAGCATCCGTTGCGACTGCGTGAGCGCGAACAATGCAGCCTTCGAGACCGAGTAGGCGGGTAGCACCGGCACCGCGGCGAACGCCGCCAGCGAGACGATGTTGACGACCGCTCCCCGCGAGCGGCTCAGCGCAGGCAGGAATCCCCGGGTCACGTCCCAGGTGCCATACAGGTTCACCGCGAGGTGGCGATCGAGTGGCTCACATCCACCGAGGTCGTCGGGCAGCGACACGCCGGCATTGTTGATCAGGACATCCAGCGAGTCGACCTGCTCGACCCCGGCCTGGATCTGCGCCACATCGGTGACGTCGAGCACCAGCGGGGTGACGCGGTGGTCGAGATATCGCTGCGGCTGCCGAGCCCCGGCATACACCCGCCGCGCGCCCCTTCTCAGCGCCTCTTGAACGAGCGCCCTGCCGAGGCCGCGGTTGGCTCCGGTGACAAGAACTGATCTGTTGGCGATTGTCGCGCTGCTGATCATCGCAAGCTCCCTTGATGGGTTTTCGCGTTAGATGCACGCGGGCCGCGAAATCCATCGCTGGGCTTGCATGAGTCGGTCTGGCGCACGCACGTCCGAACATCTCGAACGTGCTCCTAGCTGGAATCGCTTCGCCGGCGAGATCGCCGCCGCTGGAGGCCGAGCCCGTGAGCGCCAGCGCTGATCGCCTCGATGCCGGTGAACTCGTCGTCGCGGTTCACCGCCACGGCGTCGACGACGTGATCATCGGCGGTGTCGCGCTCTCGGCCCGCGGGCACGTTCGCACCACCCACTTCACGATGCAGATTCAGGCACGATGCAGCACGGTGATCGCACGCGTGGACGGGTACAGCCACGCCCACGCCTACTCAGCGACCGCGGGATGCGTGCACACACTGCCCGCTGACGCCGCCGCGCGGTGGCCTGCTCAACCTGTGGAAGCCGACGGCGGAGCGGCGTCGCCGGCGCGGTCACTGCCGTTCGCGTCGCGCAGCAGCCGCTCGCGCAGCCGGGATCCGGCGCCCGCTCGCACCGCCCGCTCGGCCCGGTCCTCGCTGAGCTCGAGCCCACGGTCAGCGGCGAGGTCCAGCAGCTGCTGGCGTTCCTCGTCTTCGATCGCGAGGCGGTAGAACAGCCAGCCGAGCAGGGCGGTGGTGAGGATGATCTGCTCGACCATCATCACCGCCCCGGCCAGGTTCTGGTCCGAGAGGGGATTGAGACCACGAGCGGCGTCGGTGCCCTTGTAGACCGGGTAGAAGATGGTCTGGGCCCAGATGAGCACGTTGGCCAGGATCGCGCCCAGAAATCGCACCAGGATCACGTAGCCCAGCCCCCACCAGGCGCTGAACCACCGCGGCTTCGGTAGCGGGCCGATCAGCGCGAGCCACAGCAGCCCGCCGCACCAAAGCAAGCACGCATGCTCGAGCGCGTGCACCAGGTCATGGCGGATCGCCAGCTGGTAGAGGAACGGGAGGTGCCAGGTGTACAGGTCGACCGCCCACAGCGTGAGCGCCACCAGCGGATGCGACAAGCGGCGCAGGATCCGCGATGCGCGCATCTGTAGCAGCGGCTGCAGCACCGGGCCGGTGAGGCCCAGCACGATCAGCAACGAGGCGATGTCGCCGATCAGGATGTGCTGGAGCATGTGGGCGACGAGGACATCGTCGGCCAGAGTGTCGAGCGGCCCGACCTGGACAACCGTCATCAGCAGCGCCCCCGACACGAAGCAGCTCCGCCTCCACCGGGACACTGGGCGTCCCTCAGTCGCCAGGATCCGCGCACGGTGCCGATACAGCAGGAGGTACAGCAGGCACGACATCAGCGGCGGAACGAACTCGCCCAGATGCGAGATATCGATGCGGGCGGCGACCATCAGATCGGCCGGCTGCGGCCGAGGCGAGGTCGCCGGCGACGCCGCGGGTCGGGCGCCCGGGGCGTCATTCGGACGTCACGCTGGCCAGCGGACGAACCGGCGGACTCAGACGAGCCGCGGTGGGCGCCCCGACGATGCAGCACACCAGCGCGGCCAGCATGAGCGCCTCGTGAGTCCGGGCAGCGTCAACCCCGAAGCTGAGCGCCAAGCCGGCAAGACCGGCGCCGACCCCAGCCCCGGCCAGGCGACCGACGGAAAGAACGGCTGACGCGCGCCCGTGAGCGCCGGCCGTCACGGCGTTGAGCGCCACCCGAGACGTCGGCGCGAACAGGAGGCCGAGCCCACCGCCCACGGCCAGGGCGGGGATGAGCGCCCACACGCTGCCCAACGAAAGCGACGGGATCCCGAGAACACCGAGGCCGGCGGCGGCGATGAGAAAGCCAACCACCATCGGCGGCCGCTCCCCTCGCTGGTCCGCGAGCCGCCCGGCGGGCGAGGACACCGCGCCGGCGACCAGCGCGACCAGCATGAGTACCGCTCCGGCGCCCAGCGCCGACTCCCCAGCGCGGCGCTGCAGAAACTGCTCGGCGACAAAAAAGCAGCCAATCATGACCGCGAAGGTGAGGCCGGCGATCACCGCGGCGATCGCGACAATCGAATTGAGCGGGCCGGTGCTCGGGGCCGAGGACGGCGCCCGGGTGGCACGCGGTAGACAACCGCGGATCCCGGCGGCCGCCGCGATCGCCAGGGGCAGAAGAACCCACCAGACCGCGCGCCAGCCGAAGGCGACCGTCAGCCCACCGCCCAGCAGCGGGCCGACGAGGTTGGCGACGCCGGCGCTCGCGCCCCACGCCCCCAGCGCCGCGCCGCGCCGCTCGGGCCCGAAGCCGCTGACGGCGCCAGCCAGCGCCGCCGGGCTCACCAGTCCCGCCCCGGCGCCCTGAACCACGCGAGCGCCCAGGAGTAGGCCGAACCCTGGCGCAAGGGCACCGGCCAGCGCGCCAATCGCGAAGACGCCCAGACCGATCAGCGCCACCCTCCGCGAGCCCAACCGATCGGCCAGAATGCCACCGGGGAGCAGAAGCACGGCGAAGGCGACGAAGTACGTGGCCAGCACCGTCGACGTCGCCGAGCCGCTGACGTGGAGGGCCCGTCCCAGCGAGGGCAATGCAACGGTGACGATCGTGCCGTCGAGCTGAAGCAGCGCCGCCGCGGCGGCGCACGCCGCCAGTCTCCGCCAGGCCTGACGATCAGATGCGCTCACCGGATCACGGGGGCGCCGGCTGCGGCGCGTCGCGGCCAGCCTAAACGGCATCCCAGCATCTGCGTCGGCAGTGCATCGCACCGGGGATAGCGAACGCCCGGCGGGCGTGCGGCCGACCAGTCATCCGTCGTACCGGCGGCCCCGCGAGGCGTCGGGTGCACGACGCCGTCGGGACAGGTCTTCGTCCGCTGCTCAGTCGTGTTCGCCCCGCGACAAGTCTGCATGCGAGTTCCAGGACGCGGGCCGCAGACGGCGGATCTCCGCCGCAACAAGCGCGATGTCGTGTCGAAGCTGCTGCCGCCGCGGGCGCGTGTGACCGAAGTCTTGCTCGCCCGGTCCGCGCCGAGCCGCGGAGGCGAGGGTGGTGGCCTTTGGGTAATGCATATCCCGAGGATGACCATGCGGCCCGGCTGGCGCGGGCCATCCGTTCGAAGTCTGACCGGTCAGCGACGGGACCGATCAGCCCGGCGTGAACGCGGTCAGTACCCCCGCGGGTGGCGCTCGATGAACCCGCCGCTCGGCGAGATGCGCCGCGTCGACCAGCGGTCCTCGCCGTTGGACGAGGTCTGCGCCGCGGTGTCGAACCACAGCCCGGCGATCTGGGCGTAGACGTGG
>DATAWL010000052.1:0-31018 GCA_036267215.1 Solirubrobacteraceae bacterium
CCCTCCGCGCCGTTCGAGACGGTGCTGAGCGGAGCGCTCCGCGACGACAACGTCTCCGCGCTCGTCGCGTCGAGCGGAACGCTGACCTGCGCTTTGATCGCCGGGCTGCCAGACGAGGAGCTGTTCGCGGTCGCGCAGCGCGTTGGGGAGCGCGTATCGAGCGAGCTCGACATCACCGTCTGCATCGGTGCCGGCCGCACGGTTCCTGCCGGCGAGGCCCGTCGGACGTTCCTCGAGGGGCGGTGCGCGGTCGAGGCGGTCGGGCTCGGAGTGCTCGACGGCGCCGGCCCGGGTGAGGCCGGCAGCTCGGGTACGAACGGCTCGCACGCCTCGGGTAACGGCGCGTCCGACGCCGGGACGGTGGCGGCTGCCCAGCGGGTCCGGGTCGCGACCTACAAGGACCTCGGCTCGTTCCAATTGCTCTTGTCGCTTCAGGACGACGAGGCCCTACGGCTGTTCTGTGATTCGATTCTCGGCCCGATCGAGGCCGGGGACGGTCACTACGGCGGCGAGCTGATGCGCTCGCTGGAGGCGTTCATTGAGGAAAACGGGCAGTGGGAGCGAGCCGCACGGCGGCTGTACTGCCACCGCCACACGTTGCGTTACCGGATCCGGCGGGTCGAGGAGTTGACCGGCCGGAGCCTCGGCAGCGCGCGCGACAGGATCGAATTCTGGCTAGCCCTTCGAGGACGGGAGCTTGTGCGATGAAAGTAGGCGTGCCCACTGAAGTGAAGACCGACGAGTACCGGGTGGGGATGACTCCGGCCGGGGTCCGAGAGCTCGTCGACGCGGGCCACTCTGTAGTTATCCAATCCGGAGCCGGGCTCGGCTCGGCGATCACCGATGAGATGTATACGGCCCAGGGCGCGGCCATCCTGTCCAACGCCGAATCGGTGTTCGGCGAGGCGGACATGATCGTCAAGGTCAAGGAGCCCCAGCCCGCGGAGGTCGCGCTGATCGAGTCGCGCCACACCGTGTTCACCTACCTCCACCTCGCGGCTGAGCCCGAGTTGACGCATGGGCTGATGCAAACGGGCGCGCTGTGCATCGCCTACGAGACGGTCGAGGACATCCGCGGCCGGTTGCCGCTGCTGGCGCCGATGTCGGAGGTCGCCGGCAAGATCGCGACCCAGGCCGGCGCCTTCATCCTCGAGAAGCCCCTCGGCGGTCGCGGGATCCTGCTGGGCGGCGTGCCCGGTGTGGCCGCGGCCAACGTGATGGTCATCGGCGGTGGTGTGGTTGGGATGCACGCCGCGTCGATCGCGATCGGCATGCAGGCGACGGTGTCCGTATTCGACCGCTCGATCGATCGGCTGCGCGAGCTCGACATCGCCTTCGGCGGCCGGGCCGACACGGTATTTGCGACGACGCTGTCGGTCGAGGAGCGGTTGCCCGAGATGGACCTCGTGATCGGCGCGGTGCTCGTCCACGGTGCCAAGGCCCCGCACGTCGTCACCCGTGCGCAGCTCAGCCTGATGAAGCGCCACGCGGTCCTCGTCGACGTCTCGATCGACCAGGGCGGCTGCTTCGAGACCTCCCACGCGACCACGCACACGAATCCGACGTACGAGGTCGATGGGATCACCCACTACTGCGTCGCGAACATGCCCGGTGCGGTGCCGATCACCTCGACCTACGCCCTGACCAACGCGACCATGCCCTACGTGCTCGACATCGCCAATCAGGGGGCCATCGGCGCCGTCACCGCAAACCCGTTGCTGAAGCTCGGGGTCAACGTCGCCGCGGGCGCGGTCACGTATGCCCCGGTCGCCGAGGCGATCGGCGTGCCGTATGTGCCGGTCGACGAGGCGCTGGCGGGGGTCGCGGTCGCGGGGTAGCGCTGCCCCCTGCTACATTCCTGGACCGCATGCCGACCACCAGCCAGTTGATCCGCAAGGGCCGCAAGGTCCCGAAGAAGAAGCTCGCGACTCCGGGCCTGAAGTCAGGCAAGGGTCGCAAGAAGAAGGTCGCGGCGCCCCAGCGGCGCGGCGTGTGCACTCGTGTGCAGACGACGACGCCGAAGAAGCCGAACTCGGCTCTGCGCAAGGTGGCTCGCGTGCGCCTGACGAACGGAATGGAAGTCAACGCCTACATCCCTGGTGAAGGCCACAACCTTCAGGAGCACTCGGTCGTGCTCGTCCGCGGCGGCCGCGTCAAGGATCTCCCGGGTTACCGCTACAAGGTGATCCGCGGCACGCTCGATGCCGCCGGCGTGACCGACCGTAAGAAGGCGCGCTCGCAGTACGGCGTGAAGGCCAAGTAGTGCCCCGTCGCGCAGCCGCCCAGATCCGGCCCGTCGAGCCGGACGCCGTTCACCGGAATCGTCTCGTCCAGCAGGTGATCAACAAGGTCATGCTCGACGGCAAGAAGTCGACGGCCGAGAAGATCGTCTACGACGCGCTCGCGATCATTGCGGAGCGGAGCGGCAAGAACCCGGTCGAGCAGCTCGAGGCGGGCGTCAAAGCGCTCACCCCGGTGCTCGAGGTTCGCTCCCGCCGCGTCGGCGGCGCGACCTACCAGGTCCCGGTGGAGGTGCCGGCGCGCCGCGCCCGCACGCTTGCCGTCCGGTGGCTCATCCAGTTCTCGCGCCAGCGTCGCGAGAAGACGATGGCTCAGCGCCTTGCCAACGAGCTCCTCGACGCCCAGCAGCAACAGGGTGCCGCGTTCAAGCGCAAGGACGACATCTACCGGATGGCCCAGGCGAACAAGGCGTTCGCCCACTACCGCTGGTAGCAACGCCGTCCGGATCCGGATGTGCCGTTAGTGCCGCGTGGCGCGACTAAAGGCACATGGGGCCCTGACGGGCCGCCCGCCGCCCGCGCTCGGGCCGAAGACTGCGCTGACGTAACGTAGTCTCCACGACCCCGCCGAGCTAGGAGATTCCCCATGTCAACCGCGTCCGCAGTCCGCACGCTCAACAACTACGTCGCTGGCGAATGGGTGGCTGCCCAGTCGACGGAGACGCTCGAGGTCACGAACCCCGCCAATGGCGAGGTCCTGGCGCACGTACCGCTTTCGGGTGCCGCCGACCTCGACGTGGCCGTGAGCGCCGCCCGTGAGGCGTTGCCGGCCTGGCGCGCGGTCAATGCGATCGCGCGGGCTCGGAAGCTGTTCGAGCTCCGCGAGGGACTCAACGGCCGCAAGGAAGACCTCGCCCGGTCGGTGACCTCCGAGATGGGCAAGACGATCGCCGACGCGCGGGCCGAGGTGACGCGGATGATCGAGATGGTGGAGGCCGCGTGCGCGATCCCGACGACGATGCAGGGACGAGTCCTCGAGGACGTCGCGACAGGTGTCGACGCGGAGACGATCCGCCAGCCGGTCGGCGTCTGCGCGGCGATCGCGCCGTTCAACTTTCCGGCGATGGTGCCGTTCTGGTTCCTGCCCTTCGCGATCGGGTGCGGCAACGCGTTCATCCTCAAGCCGTCCGAGCAGGTGCCGCTGACCCAGCAGATCGCGTTCGAGGTGCTCGACTCGATCGGGTTGCCGCCCGGAGTCGTCAACCTAGTCAACGGCGGGCGGGAGATCGTCGAGGGGATCTTGGAGCACCCGGGGATCGACGCCGTGTCGTTCGTCGGCTCGGCCCCCGTCGCGAAGATCGTCTACGAGGGCGCGGCACGGACGGGCAAGCGGGTGCAGGCGCTCGGCGGCGCGAAGAACCACATGGTCGTGATGCCCGACGCGGTGATCGACCGGACCGTCGAGGGGATCCTCGGGTCAGCGTTCGGCGCGGCCGGGCAGCGGTGCATGGCCGGCTCGGTGGTGGTGACCGTCGGCGACGCGCACGAGCAGCTGATGGGGCCGCTGGTGGAGGCGACCGAGGCGTTGCGGGTCGGCGATGGGTTGGACGAGCGCTCCGACATGGGGCCGGTCATCTCCTGCGCCGCGCGCGATCGGATCGCCCAGTGGGTGGATCGCGGCGTCGCCGACGGAGCGCGGCTGGTCGTCGACGGCCGGGGCGTGTCGGGCGAGGGGATCGCCCCCGACGGCGCGTTTCTGGGCCCGACGATCCTCGACGATGTCACCCCGGAGATGGCCATCGGCCGGGAGGAGGTGTTCGGGCCGGTGCTGACGATCGTCCGCGCCGAGTCGCTGGACCAGGCGATCGACATCGTCAACTCCAGCCGGTTCGGGAACGGCACCTCGATCTTCACCGAGTCCGGCGCGTCGGTACGCCGCTACCGCCACGAGGTGCAGGCCGGGATGATCGGCGTCAACATCGGCGTCGCCGCGCCGGTCGCGTTCTTCCCGTTCAGCGGCTGGAAGGACTCGTTCCTGGGCGACCTGCACGCCCACGGCACCGACGCGGTCGAGTTCTTCACCCGCAAGAAGACCGTCACCAGCCGTTACTTCTCCAGCGGCCAGGGCAGCGGCGCCTACTTCGTCGAGCGCTGAGGGACCCGGCGCGGCGCCCCGGCCGCCGCCCGCCCCGCGGCGGCCGCGGCCACGCGCCGACCCGGCCCGCCCCGGCCCGGCCCGGCCCAGCCCGGCGCGGCGCCCCGGCCTCCTGTGGGCCGGCCCGCGGGACGTTGGGAGATCGACCAGGAAATAGCCGGTCGATCTCCCACGCTCAGCCGGCTAGAGGTTCTTGAGGGCGCGGTAGAGCGCGTTGGCGCTGGCGCCGGTCAGCTCGGCCACCACCGCCGCGGCCGGGCGCGGCTTGGCGCCGGCGTCGACGAGCTTGCGCAGCGCCGCGAGCGGCGCGTCGATCGGGGGCGCCGTGTCGGGCGCCGGCCCGACCACGAGCACGATCTCGCCCTTCGGGGCGTCGCCGGCGTAGCGCTGCGCGAGCTCGGCCGCGGTGCCGCGCACCACCTCCTCGTGGATCTTGGTCAGCTCGCGGCAGACGGCCACCTCGCGCTCGGGCTGCGTGGCCGCCAGCGCCGCGAGCGTCGCCCCCAGCCGGCGCGGGGACTCGAACGCCACCAGGGTCTCGGACTGGGACAGGACCCGGTCGAGCTCGGCGCGCTTGCGGGGCAGAAAACCGACGAACTGCCAGCGCTCGGCCGGCAGGGCGCTGGCCACCAGCGCGCTCAGCGCCGCCGAGGGTCCGGGCAGCACCTCGACGGCGAGCCCGGCGGCCACGCAGGCTCGGACGAGCACGTAGCCGGGGTCCGAGACGAGCGGCATCCCGGCGTCGGAGACGAGCGCGACGACCGCGCCGGCCTGCATCTTGGCCACCAGCTCGCCGGCCCGCTCGGCCTCGTTGTGCTCGTGGTAGCTGACCAGCCGGCCGCTGACCCCGTAGCGGTCGAGCAGGACCCGGGTGCGGCGGGTGTCTTCGCAGGCGACGAGGTCGGCCTCGCGCAGGGCCGCCAGCACGCGCAGGGTCACGTCCTCGAGGTTGCCGATCGGGGTCGGGCAGACGATCAGACGGCCGCTCATCGTCGGGCCTGCGCGGAGCGGTCGGCTGGCCGCGGGCGCGTCATGCCGTCGCCTCCTCCAGCGTCGCCAGCCCGTCGTAGGCCAGCGCAGCGGCGCCGATCATCCCCGCCTCGACCCCGAACCGGGCCATGACGATCCGCAGGTCGTCGCTGAAGAACGGGAACGTGCGCTCGCGCGCCACCTCGCGGGCCGGGGCCAGCAGCAGCTCGCCCGCGGCGATGACCCCGCCGCCGATGACGACGACCTGCGGATTGAAGATGTTGACCAGGCTGGTGATGACCACGCCCAGGTGCGTCCCGATCAGCTCGACCGCCTCGATCGCCGCCGGATCGCCGTCGTGGGCGAGCTCGGTGATCAACGGGCCGGCCAGGGTCTGGCCGTCCGCCACCGCCCGGGCCAGCGCCGAGCTGGGGCGCTGCCCGGCCAGCCGGGTGGCCTCCTTGACCAGCGCCCGGCCGGAGACGAACATCTCGGCGCAGCCGCGCCCGGGGCAGTTGTCGATGTCACGCTCGCCGTCGAAGTCGATCTCCATGTGGCCGAGCTCGCCGGCGCCGCCGCGCGAGCCGCGGTACAGGCGCCCGTCGAGGATGAGCCCGCCGGCGATCCCGGTGCCCAGGGTGAGGACGACCGCGTCGCTGGCGCCCCGCGCGGCACCGGCCCGGTGCTCGGCCAGGGCCGAGTTGTTGCCGTCGTTGTCGACGAACACGGGCAGGCCGAGGCGCTCGGCCATGATGTCCGCGAAGGGCAGATCGATCAGGGGAGTGTGGACGCCGACGGCGACACGGCCGGTGCGGCGGTCGATCAGAGCGGGCAATCCGAAGCCCACGGCGGCGATCTCGGCGCCCGCGGACTCTCGCGCTTCGGCGACCACCTCGACCGCCAGATCGAGCAGGGCGCTTTGTTGCAGACCCGTGACGGCTCGCTGTACGCGGTGATGAACGCCTAACCTAGGGTCCACAGCGCCGGCGAGGATCTTGGTACCGCCCAGGTCAACGCCGATGACGCGCCGCGCTGGCATGTCGTCACTATATGCAGAGCTCGATGTCCAACGATCCCCGAAATCGAGCGCCCACCGAGGATCCGCCCTACCGGGTTTATCGGGGAGATCGGTCCGACCGGCCCGACTCCGCGGAGCGCCCCTACACCGTCTACCGCTCCTTGCCCAAGGGGCTGCGCGCCCGCCTGCGCGGCGAGGAGGAGTCGATCGACTCCGTCCGGCGGCGCCCGGAGGACGACGGCGGCCCGGGCCGCCGTCGCGGTGGCCGGGTCGGTGGCGGGTCGTCGTGGTGGCGGCGACGGTGGACCGTCTGGCGGGCGCTCAAGTACATCGTGGTGGCGATCGTGGCCTGGCTGCTGCTGTCCCTGGTGCTGTTCTTCATCTCCGCCGAGCAGCAGAGCGGGTCGACCCCCGCCTCGGTCTCGTCGGCGCTGACGCCGGGCGGCAACATGCTGACCTCGACCGATACGGTGCTCGTGATCGGGACCGACCAGCGTCCTCCGGGATCCAAGGAGCCGGGGGCGTTCGCCGGCGGGGTCCGCTCGGACACGATGATGCTGTGGCGGATCGGCGCCGGGACGTCGCGGCGACTGTCGATCCCTCGCGACACGGTGGTGCCGATCCCGGGCTACGGCACGACCAAGATCAACGCCGCCTACTCGTACGGGGGCGCGCCGCTGGCGATCAAGACGGTCCAGAACCTGACCGGGGTCAAGATCAACCACATCATCATCGTCAACCTGGCCGACTTCCCGAAGTTCATCAACGACATCGGGGGCATCGACGTCAAGACCGGCCGGATCTGCTCGGAGATCTCGGGCGGCGCCGCCAACGGCGGCTGGACGCTCAATCTCAAGCCGGGCGTGCACCACCTCAACGGCACCAACGCCCTGGTGCTGGCCCGCACGCGCGAGAACGCCTGCAATGCGGCGAGCAACGATCTGACCCGCGAGGCCTACCAGCAGGCGATCCTCAACGCGATCAAGGCCAAGCTACTGACCCCCGGGACCTTCTTCCGGCTGCCCTGGGCCTCCTGGGACGCCCCCAAGGCGGTCCGCACCGACATGGGCGGCTTCAGCCTGCTGACCCTGTTCGCCGCCGCCGAGATGGGCGGGTCGGCGCCGACGGCGATCCTGCAGCAGGGTCACCTGCCGCTGGCGGACGTGCAGTCCGCGTCGGGGCAGGCGGCGATCCACCGGGCGGTCCACAAGCTGCTCAACGGCTGAGGCCGCGCGTCGAGGGAGCGATTGCCCCCGGGAACGACGACCGAGCCCGAGCCGGGGGCTACTTGGTGGCGGCCTTGGAGTCGGACTTCGACGAGGAGTCCGACGACTTCGAGGACGAGGAGGACCCCGACCCCGAGTCCGAGCCTGAGCCGGAGTTCGAATCTGAGCTCGACTTCGCGGACTCCTTGGAGGAGGAGGAGTCGCTCTTGGAGCTCTCCTTGGCCTCCTTCATCTCCCGCGAGCGCTTGCGCGTGCCGTAGTCCGTGTTGTAGAAGCCCGAGCCCTTGAAGTGCACGGCGACGGGATGAAAGACGCGCTGCACGGTCGCGCCGCAGACCTCGCACTTGGTCGCCGGGTCATCGCTGATCTTCTGCATGACCTCGAATACGTGGCCCTTCTTGCATCGGTACTCGTAGATCGGCATGGCGCTGGAGACTATAGCCCGCGACCGATGGCACTCGTGGGCGGAGAGTGCCAAGCCCCCGCGGACGGCTACCATCGCCACTCGCCCGCCGTCCACTCCCGGGAGCTCCTGACATGGCCGAAGATGTCGTCACCATGGAGAAGATCGTGTCGCTGTCCAAGCGGCGCGGTTTCGTGTTCCAGAGCTCGGAGATCTATGGCGGAATCAGCTCCAGCTACGACTACGGCCACTACGGGGTCCTGCTCAAGAACAACGTCAAGGCCCAGTGGTGGAGGGCGATGCTCCAGGAGCGCGACGACGTCCTGGCGCTGGACTCCGCGATCATCCAGCACCCGCGAACGTGGGAGGCCAGCGGCCACCTGTCCGGCTTCACGGATCCGCTGGTCGACTGCCGGACCTGCAAGCTGCGCTTCCGCGCCGACCATCTCGACGTCTCGGCCTGCGGACGCAAGCCGTCCAAGCACCCGGGCGAGACTCCCGACTGCGACCTGACCGAGGCGCGCGACTTCAACCTCATGTTCGAGACGACGGTCGGGCCGGTCAAGGAGGAGGGGTCGACCGTCTACCTGCGACCCGAGACGGCGCAGGGCATCTTCCTCAACTTCCGCAACTACCTGCAGTTCGGGCGCAAGAAGCCGCCGTTCGGGATCGCCCAGATCGGCAAGAGCTTCCGCAACGAGATCACCCCGGGCAACTTCATCTTCCGCACGCGCGAGTTCGAGCAGATGGAGATGGAGTTCTTCGTCCCGCCCGAGGAGGCGCAGCGGTGGTTCGAGCACTGGCTCACCGAGCGCCACGAGTGGTACCTCAACCTCGGCATCCGCGCCGACCATCTGCGCCTGCGCCCCCATGACGCCGACGAGCTGTCGCACTACTCGAGCGGCACCAGCGACGTCGAGTACCTGTTCCCGATCGGCTGGCAGGAGCTCGAGGGGATCGCCAATCGCGGCAACTTCGACCTCACCCGGCACGCCGAGTACTCGGGCCAGAAGCTCGAGTACGTCGACACCGCCAGCGGCGATCGCTACGTGCCGCATGTGATCGAGCCGGCCGCCGGCGCGGACCGCGCGATGCTGGCGTTCCTGGTCGATGCCTACGACGAGGACGTGATCGAGGGCGAGTCGCGGACCGTGCTGCGGCTGCACCCGCTGCTGGCCCCGGTCAAGGTGGCGGTGCTGCCGCTGGTGCGCAAGGACGGCCAGCCCGAGGTGGCGCAGCGCATCCACCGCGAGCTGCGCGAGCGCTTCCAGACCGAGATCGACGTCAGCGGGGCGATCGGCCGCCGCTACCGCCGCCAGGACGAGATCGGGACCCCGTGGGCGGTGACCGTCGACCACCAGACGCTCGAGGACGACACCGTCACCGTGCGCGACCGCGACAGCCTCCGTCAGGACCGGATCGCGATCGCCCAGCTGGGCGACGAGATCGGTCGGCGCCTGCGGGCCCCCTGGACCTCCCCCAAGATCGAGTTCGGCGACGACCGGGACGCCGAGGCGACGGGCTAGACGGCCACCTGCACCGCCGGCGACGCGCCGGCGGCGGTGGCGTCGTCGAGCGCGGTCCGCGCGACGATCGCATAGGTGCCGTGCGCCGGCCGGCGCCCCAGCGACAGCCGGGCGGCGAACTCGCCGCGCCGGGCGGTCACGGTGCGGCTGAGCACGAGATGGCGGCGACCACCCGACAGCTTGTACACGTCGAGCGTCACCCGGCGCTTGGCCGGCGTGACCGTGCCGCTGACCCGCAGCGGCGAGGGGGAGATCAGGCTCAGCGTGATCGCCGGGACGACGCTGACCAGCACCAGGTCAGAGACCGCGGCGGGCGCGACCGCGTGCAGCGCGCGCAGGACCAGCGACTGCGCCGGGGTCACCGCCGTGCTCCAGGTGCCGTCATCCGCGGTGGTCAGCTGGGCGATCGTGGTCGTCTTGCCGACCCCCGCGACCATCTGGATGGCGAGCGGGGCGCCGGCGAGCGGGGCGCCGTCATCGAGGCCGGTGAGCCGGCCTGACAGCGTGACCGACGTCGACGGTCCCACCGCCGTCTGCGCCGCGGTCAGCGTCAACAGAGCCGGGGAGACGGCCAGCGCGTGGGCCTGGGTGCGTACCCCGGGCAGGCGGGCGTAGAGGTCGTCGCCGGGGCAGTCGGTCAGGTCGCCGTCCCGGTGGCCGGCGATGCGCGGCAGCAGCACCCGCTGGCCGGGGGCGAACGGGGTGTAGAAGGCGTCGGCGGGGTCGACCTCGACGCGGACCTTGCCGAGCGTGGGGATCCCGTGCAGCGACAGCTTCCAGGCGAGCAGGCGCTGCAGCGCGGACATGGCGGCCGGTGGCGGCACGGCGAACATGAACGTGCCGAGCACGGCGACGCCGGTGGACTCGGCGTTGTAGCCGCCGGCGTGGGCGCCGATGACCGGCTCGTCGATCCCGCCGGCCCGGGCCTCCCAGATGCGCCCGAAGGCGTCGATGACGAAGTTGTAGGCGATGTCGAAGAAGCCGCGCGAGTAGCGGTGGTAGAGGTAGATGGCCAGGATGAGCGCCGGGACCTGGCCGGCCGAGTAGCCGTTGGGGTTGTCGGTGTGGTGCACGAACGCCAGGTTGATGGCGCCGTAGTAGGGGCCGGCGGCGGGCCCGTGGTTGCGACCGGCCCAGGCCGAGCGGGCGATGATCGGCGGCTGGCCGGGGCCGGCGTCGAGGATCGGCTGGGCCAGCGGCAGGGCGGCGGCGGTCGCCGTCGGTCCGAGGGCCGCAGCGACCGCGGCCCCCGAGTCGGCGGCCTCCCCCACCGCGTCGGCGGCGACGAACCGCACCCGCACCCCGCTCAGGCCTCGCGAGCTGCGCAGCTGGATCTCGTCAGCGGGGCCCAGCCACAGCGGCTCGCCATACGCCGTCGACCCGCGGGGCGGTCGGTCGGGCTCGTGACCCTGCACCGAGGCCAGCGCCCACGGGCTCCAGCGCCCGCCGGCCGGGCGCGCCCGCAGTTCGATCCGGGCCCCCGGCGGGCCCGACCACTCCAGTCCGGCCATGACGAACCGGCGCCCCGTCGCCAGCGCGGGCGAGGTCCCGGCCAGGTCGCCGACCCACCGGCTGAACACCGGCGCCGCGTCCGCCCGCGCCACGGCGGCGCCGGGCGACAGCAGCACACCGGCACCGGCCGCGGCCGTCGCCGCGCCCAGAACGTCGCGTCGCGTGAAGCCTCGGGGCTGCGGCGCGCTCACCGGCTTCCGCTCCGAGTACGCACCGCGAACGACCGTAGCATCGGCGCCCGCCTCCGGCGCCGGTATCAGTGCAGGACCGCGGTCCCGCGGACGGTGAACCCGCCCGGCGCCGGCGCCGCGCTGACGCTCTGCACCGACAGGCGTGGATCGGCGAACAGCGTCAGGGTGGCAAAGCCGCCGAACGGGACGTCGGGGGCGACGATCAGCTTGCCGTCCTGCGCGCTCACGGTGGCGTCGATCGTGGCCGACAACCCGAACAGCGACGCGGTGCCCCGGAGCGTCAGCCGCCCGCCGGCCGAGGCCACCGGCGTGACCGAGGTGAGGATCGGGATCGCCGAGCGCAGCTGGGCGTCGCTCACCGTCGCCGTGCCGGTCAGCCGGTCGCCGCGCTTGATCAACGTGGCGTCGTGGAACGCCAGCAGCCCGTCATCCACCTCCTGGGCCGAGGCGGTCAGCGTGCCGACGTCGGCGGCCTGATCGAGCGCGCCGGCCAGCTTGCCCGAGCGCGGGCGATAGCGACCCAGACGCACGACGACGGTGTCGGCGCGATGCCACAGCAGCTTGATCGCCGGGAACGCCGACACCTTGACCGACAGCACCTGTCCCGAGCGGGCCAGCTGGTCGCGCAACCGCTGGGCGGCGATGCCGGGCAGCACGAGCTGGGCCACGACCAGCACCGCGATGACCAGCAGTCCGGCGGCGAGCGCGGCTAGCCGGCGCATCCCCGGTCGGCCGCGGTCACGCCAGCAGCGCGCGGGCCGCGAGGACCGCCTGATCCATCAGCGGCCGGACGTCGAGGTCGGGCTCGGCCAGGCGGCGGATGGTCACCCCGTCGGCGAGCGCGAACAGGAAGCTGGCGACGTCGTCGGCGCCGGCCCGCAACTCGAACACGCCGGCCTCGCTCCCGGCGCGCAGCGCGTCGGCCAGGCGCGTCCGGGTCCGCCGGGCCAGCTCGGCCAGCTCGCTGGCGATCTCGGCGTTGCGTTGGGCCAGCGTCATCAGCTCGTAGAACATGACCATGGCGCTCTTGCCCTCGCCCAGGATCTCCTCCAGGCTGCGGACGAGCGCGTGGATCAGCTCGTCGGCGCCGGCGGCGCTGGCCACGGCCTGGTCCAGCGACCGGCTGCGGAGCTCGGACTCGCGGCGGACCGCCTCGACCAGCAGCCGCTCCTTGGTACCGAAGTAGTAGTGCAGCAGGCCGCGCGACACGCCCGCCTCGCGGGCCACGCAATCAAACGTCGAGCCGGCGATTCCCCGCTTCGCCACGCTGGCGCGCATCGCCTCGACGATCCGGACCGCCTTGTCCGTGGGCAGCTCGCGGGCCAGCCCGCGCTCGGGTGCGGTGGCCGCTTGCATCGGCGGCCGATTCTACGCCCGGCCCCGGGATCCGGGGCGACCAGCCCCCGGCAAAAGTGAGGGCGAGGCGGGTCGCAACCCACCTCGCCCTCGGCGAAGCTCGGACCGGCGGTGGGCGATCAGGCCGCGGTCACCGTGGCCGGGGGCGGGACCGGCGTGCCGGGCGGCGGGGTGTACTGGAACTCCTCCTCGGCGCCGAACAGGGCGTCGAGGACCTTGGAGCGCAGCGACTCCGAGACGCCCAGGGCGACGCCCAGGCCGACGGCCAGGAACAGGAGCTTGCGCCCCAGCCGGCGGCGCTTGCGGACCGTCGGGTGCTTGGGCGCGTCGTTGAGGGCCATCGTCGCGTCGCGGATCGCCTCGGCCGCGGTCTGCAGCTCGTGCTGAAGCTTCTTGTCGTCGATCAGCGCCTTGTGCGGCGCCTTGGCCCCCGCGAGCCGGTCGTACGCATGCTTGCCCGAATCAAGCGCAGTCCGCACGTTGTCGCGCAGCTGCGCGTCCTCGATGAGGCGCTGGATGTACGGGTTGGCCTTGGTGATGTTCGTCAGGTCGGCCGCATTGAACGGCACCGCCTTGGCGACTTTCTTTCGTCGTGATGCCATTGGTCTCCCTCAGGGTGCTTGGGCGGGTGAATGGTCAGGATACGCGATACCCCTTCTGCCGCCTTCGATTCAGCGCCGCCTCGAGCACCTCGTCGACGGTCGAGACGAACACGAAGTTCAGGGTCCGGCGCAGGTGGGCGGGGATCTCGTCGATGTCGGGCTCATTGAGCGCGGGCGCGATCACCGTGCGGATCCCGTTGCGCTGTGCGGCCAGCACCTTCTCCTTCAGGCCGCCGATCGGCAGCACCTGGCCGGTCAGGGTGACCTCGCCGGTCATGGCCACCTCGGAGCGGACCGACCGGGCCGACAGCAGCGAGACCAGGGCGGTGACCATCGTCACGCCGGCGCTGGGCCCGTCCTTGGGGATCGCCCCCGCCGGCACGTGGATGTGGATGTCGTGCTTCGCGAACCAGTCGCCGGGCAGGTCACCGAACAGCTGTGCCTGGTTGGCGCGTACGTAGGACAGCGCGGCCTGGGCCGACTCGCGCATCACGTCGCCGAGCTGGCCGGTGATCGTCAGCCGCCCGGAGCCCGGCGCCGCGCTGGCCTCGACGAACAGCACCTCGCCACCGACCGGCGTCCAGGCCAGCCCGGTGGCGACCCCCGGACGCGAGGTCCGCCGCCGCGTCTCGCCGTGGAACTTGGCCTTGCCCAGCAGCTCGCGCACGCGCGGCTCGGTGACCGTGAACTTGCGCTTCAGCGTTCCCTCCGCGACCTGGCGGGCGACCTTGCGCACGACGCTGCCGATCTCGCGCTCGAGCTGGCGCACCCCGGCCTCTCGCGTGTAGTCGCTGACGATCGTCCGCAGGCCGGAGTCGGTGAAGGCGATCTGCGCCGCGGTCAGCCCGTTGCGCCCGATCTGACGGGGCACGAGATAGCGCTTGGCGATCTCGAGCTTCTCGGACTCGGTGTACCCCGACAGCTGGATGACCTCCATCCGGTCGCGCAGCGGGCCGGGAATCGTGTCCAGGTTGTTGGCGGTCGTGATGAACATGACGTTCGAGAGGTCGAACGGCAGGTCCAGGTAGTGGTCGCGGAACGTGCTGTTCTGCTCGGGGTCGAGCACCTCGAGCATCGCGCTGGCCGGGTCGCCGCGGAAGTCCGCGCCCATCTTGTCGATCTCGTCGATCATGAACAGCGGGTTGTTGGCCCCGGCGTCGCGCAGCGCGCGGATGACCACGCCCGGCATCGCGCCGATGTACGTGCGCCGGTGACCGCGGATCTCCGCCTCGTCGCGCACGCCGCCGACGCTGATGCGCTCGAACGTGCGGCCCAGGGCGCGGGCCACCGAGCGCCCCAGCGATGTCTTGCCCACGCCGGGCGGCCCGACGAAGGTCAGGATCGAACCCGCCGGATGAACGTCTGACTCGGTCATCAGCGAGCGCACGGCCAGGAACTCGAGAATTCGCTCCTTGACCTGCTCGATGTCGTAGTGGTCCTGATCGAGGACCCGGCGGGCATGGCGCAGATCGAGGTTGTCCTCGGTGGCCGTGTTCCACGGCAGCGACGCGATCCACTCCAGGTAGTTGCGGACCACGCCGTACTCGGCCATCGCGGGTTGCAGCCGCTCGAGCCGGCCCAGCTCGCGCTGGACCTGCTTGGCCACCTCGTCGGGGAGCTGGAGCGCCTCCAGCTGGATGCGCAGCTCGTTGGCCTCGGCCTGGACCTCGTCGCCCTCCCCCAGCTCGTCCTGGATGGCCTTGAGCTGCTGGCGCAGGAAGAACTCCCGCTGGCTCTTGCTCAGCTCCGACTGGACCTGGGACTGGATCTTGGTGTCGAGCGCGACCACCTCCAGCTCCCGGGCCAGGATCTCTGACAGACGGCGCAGGCGCTTGGTGACGTCGAGCTCCTCCAGCAGCGCCTGCTTGTCTGGCGTGGGCAGCCGCAGCGCGCCGGCGATGAGATGGCTGAGGATCACCGGGTCGTCGACGTTGGCGACCATCACCTCGAGCTCGTCGGGCAGGTAGGGCACCTGTCCGACAATGCTCGAGAACGTCCGCTGCACGTTGCGGGCCAGCGCCTCGAGCTCAGCGCTCTGCCGGACCCGGTCCGGCGCGTCCGCCACCTCGGCGACGAGGTAGGGCTCCGTCTGCGTCCAGTTCTCGACCCGGACCCGCGAGCCGCCCTGGATGAGCGCCCGCAGCGTGCCGTCGGGCAGCCGCACCATCCGCGCGACGGTGCCGAGCACGCCGACGTCGTAGAGCTCGTCCGGCCCGGGGGTCTCGACCTCCGGGTCGCGGCCGGCGATGAGCACGATCGAGCGGTCGCCCCGCAGCGCGTCGTTGATCAGCTCGATGCTGCGCGGCTGGCCGATGTTGAGCGGGATCACCAGCTCGGGGAACGTGACCGCATCGCGCAGCGGCAGCACTCCGATCCGAGCGGGGAGGCGCTGGGGCCCGCCGGTCTCCTCCTCGGTCGCGCCCGCAGGGCCGGCCTCGATCACGGTCATGAGGCCGGGCCGGCGTCGATCACGGTCATGAGGCCGGGCGCCAGTCGCTCACGGAGCCTCGCTGCTCTCGATCGGGACCCCTCGCCGGCGCTCGGGCTGTCGCCGCAGCGGCAGCTCGACGCGGAGCATTCCGTCCTCGTAGCGGGCGCTGATGTGGTCGGCGTCGACATCGGCGCCCAGCTCGATCAGCCGGCGGAACGACCCGCGCTCGATCTCGATCTGCTGGTAGACCTCGCCGGCGGGCTGCGCCGGTCCGCGCCGGCCGGCGAGGAACAGCTTGCGCCCCTCGATCTGGAGCGCGATCTCGTCGACGTCGATGCCGGCCAGCTCGGCGGTGACGATCGCCCGGGGCGGATCCGACGCGTAGGCCACATCCACGGCCGGCCACTGACCGGGCCGGCGGGGCAGGCCGCTGCGTTCGAACGCGTCGCCGAACAGCTCGTCCATCTCCCGGCGCATCCGGTCGAAGTTGGCAAACAGGTCGCGCTCGGACATCTCGGTTAAGCGTAGTGTCAGCAGGCCGGGCCGCGCCCTCAGATCGTGTACGTCGCGCCTTCGCGCGCCAGCTCGACCGGGCCGCCGAAGGTGGCCGCGGCCTCGGCGCGGGTGAGCTCTGGATCCAGCTCGTCCGAGTAGTGGGTGAGGACCAGGCGGCGAGCGCCGGCGCCGCGGCCGTGCTCGCCCGCCTCCCGGGCGGTCAGATGGCCCCGCACGCCGTCGCGCTCGGCGCGCGGCAGGGTGGCCTCGATCAGCAGCATGTCGGTGTCGCGGGCGAAGTCGACCAGCTCATGGTTGGGAGAGCAGTCGGCGCCGAAGGTGAAGCGGCCCTCGTTGGTGGCCAGCTCGACCGCGAACGTGTCGACGAAATGCGGGACATGGCAGAAGCGGATCGCCAGCGGCCCGACCTGCATCGCGTCGCCGCCGCCGTACTCGTGCACGCCGAACGCCCGGTCGATGAGGTCCGCGTTGCCCCAGCAGCCGACGATCCGCCGCAGCACCTCGCTGCCGCCGGCGGGCACGTATAGCTCCGGCCGGGCCGGATCGTCGGTACCGGGGAAGCCGCCGACCGGCACCGGCTGCTGTCGGGGCGCGTAGCGCAGCGCGTAGCTGAACGGGACCAGATCGAGGAAATGGTCGGCGTGCATGTGGGTGATCAGCACCGCGTTGACGTCGACGTAGTCGCAGATCGGGCGCAGCTTGGAGAACACGCCGTTGCCGCAGTCCAGCAACAGGGTGAAGCCGTCCTCCTGGACCAGGTATCCGCTGCACGCCCCGGCCGCATCCTGCCAGGACGGTGACTTGCCCAGTACCGTGACTCGCACCGCGCTCCTCTCTATTTGCGATTGACACTCTAACCCGTGAGCACACATATGCCGTTGGTCTCGGCGGTCGTCTCGCATCGGTTCGAGGTGTCGACGCTCGCCCTGGGCGGCCTGCTGGTGCTCGGGGCGCTCATCTCCGGCGTGGCCCGGCGCACGTTCGTGTCGCTGACCGCGGTGTTCGTGATCGCCGGCTTCGTGCTCGGCGACGGGGTCACCGGGACGCTGCATTTCAACCCGCGCTCTCCGTTCGTGGCCGAGCTGGCCACGGTGGCGCTGATCGTGATCCTGTTCCGCGACGGGTTGGAGGTCGACGGCGAGCTGCTGCAGTCGCACTGGCACCTGCCGTTTCGCAAGCTGGTGCTGGCGATGCCCCTGACCGCGGCGATCGTCGCCGTCGGCACCCGGGTGCTGACCGGGCTGTCATGGACCGAGTCGTTCCTGGTGGGCGCGCTGCTGGCCCCCACCGACCCGGTGCTGTCGTCCAACGTCGTCACCAACCCGCGGGTCCCCGCCGTCATCCGGCACTCGCTCAACCTCGAGTCCGGCCTCAACGACGGGCTCGCCCTACCCGCCGTGCTGGCGCTGAGCGCGGCGCTGGCCGTCGGCGGCGGGCACTTCGTCTGGTGGCGGTTCGTGATCGAGAACCTGGTTCTGGGGTTCGCGGTGGGGCTGGTCGTCGGCTTCGCCGCCGCCTGGCTGGCCCCGCGCGACGTCCCGATCGAGGAGGGCATCCCTGCCCACCAGCGCTCGCTGTTCGCGCTGGGCATCGCGTTTGCCACCTACGGCCTGGCGGTCCTCACCCCTCACGGCAACGGCCTGATCGCGGTATACGTCGGGGCGATCGTCCTCGGGATCCGCCGGCCGGACATCCGGCGCTACGTCGAGCGCCAGGCGGCCGATCTGGTCGAGATCGTCAAGCTGGGGATCTTCGTCGTGTTCGGCGCGTTGCTGACGTTCCATGGCCTGTTCGGGGAGGGGCTCGCCGCGGTGGGCGTCGTGATCGTCACCCTGATCGTCGCCCGTCCGGTGTCCGTGTTCGCGGCGCTGGCCGGCACCGCGACGGACACCGCCACGCGCGCGTTCATGTCGTGGTTCGGGCCCAAGGGGGTGGCGACGATGACCTTCTCGATCCTGGTGCTCAGCCAGCGGATCGCCGCCGGGTCGACGATCTTCAACCTGGCGGCGCTGACCGTGTTCTGCTCGATCCTCGCCCATGGAGCCACCGATACCGCGGGGGCCAACTGGATCGCGCGCCACGCTGAGCGCGCCCGACTGGCGCGGGCGCGCAGCCCGGCTCAGTGACCGTCGCGGTCGCCGCCGTGGCGGGAGGTGTCCATCACCCAGCCCATGAAGATGGCGACCAGCACGAAGGCGATGAATCCGCCGAGCAACGGCCAGAACATGACCGGAAACATATACGAGGCTGCCCGGATGGGTGCCGGTGGGGTCGGGGGGCCCGCCGGCACGTCGCGCGCCCCGGCGCAGGGCGCGCGGCGCGGGCCGCTCAGGCGTGCAGCGCGACCTGCTCGTTGGGCGAGGGGAACGCCCACGCCACCTGCTGGCGGCGCTCCTGGCGGAAGACGAAGCGCAGCTGGCTGGGCGGGCGCAGCCCCTCCGGCCGGGCCGGCCTGAATGTGGCGCACGGCCCGGCGTCAGCCACCGCGCACAACAGGTTCTGATGAAAGAAGCAGGTCTCACAGCTCGCCTTGGAGCTGGCCTTCAGGACCCCGTGCCCACCGTTTGCCATACCTGTCCGCACCCTCGTTTGAGACGACGACTCAACGAACTGCAAGGCGGGCATCAAAGCGGATTGCGCCCCCCTTCACAATGGTGAACTCCGGAAAACGCAGGGTTTTCCCGTCGGCACAAAACCCGCCAAAATGCGGGGACTTTTCTCGCCGGACCGCAGGACGCCGCAATTTCCGTAGCTTTGGAGGCCGCCATGGATGTCGCTGACGACACGACCTCGGCTGAACCGCTGCTGACCGTCGCCGACTACGAGCGCGCGGCCCTGGCGCGGATGAGCCCGGAGGCGCTCGGCTACATCGGCGGCGGGGCGGGCGACGAGGTGACGCTGGCCGACAACGTCGCCGCCTGGAGCCGGCTCGCCCTGCGGCCCCGCATGCTGGTCGGCGCCGGCGACTGCGACCCCGGAGTCGACGTGCTGGGCGCGCGCCGACCTCATCCGCTGATCGCCGCGCCGACGGCCTTCCAGCGCCTGGTGCATCCCGACGGCGAGCTCGGGACCGCCCGCGCAGCGGCCGCCACCGGCGCCGTCATGTGCGTCTCGACCTTCGCCAGCACCGGCGCGGCCGCGGTCGCCGAGGCTGTGCCCGAGTCGACGCGCTGGTTTCAGCTCTACGTCCTGACCGACCGCGGCGCGACCCGCGAGATGATCCACGCCGCCGCGCGGAGCGGGTACGAGGCGCTGGTGGTCACCGTCGACCGTCCGGTGCTTGGAGTCCGCGAACGCGAGCTTCGCACCCAGTTCCGGGATCCCGCGCCCGGAACCCCGGCGGCGATCACCACCGACCTGGTCGACCCCGACCTGCGCTGGAACGACATCGCGGAGCTGACGGACGCATCGGACCTGCCCCTGCTGATCAAGGGGGTGATGACCCCCGAGGACGCGGAGTTGGCCATCGAGCACGGCGTCGCGGGGGTGATCGTGTCCAACCACGGCGGTCGCCAGCTCGACGGCGTCCTGTCCGGAGCGGATGCGCTGGCGCCGATCGTCGACGCGGTCGACGGCCGCATCGACGTGCTGGTCGACGGCGGTATCCGCCGGGGTACTGACGTCGTCAAGGCGCTGGCGCTGGGCGCCCGCGCGGTCCTGGTCGGGCGGCCGCTCACCTGGGGACTGGCGGTCGCCGGCGGCGACGGCGCGCAGCGGGTGCTCGAGATCCTGCTGGCCGAGGTCATCAACGCCCTGGCGCTGGTCGGCTGCCCGCGGGCCACGGATCTGCACCGCGGGTTCGTGACTGCGGCGCCGTGGGCCGGGCCCGCGGGGCCGGGCCGTTGAACGTCCTGGTCACCGGCGTCACCGGTTACATCGGTTCGGCGATGGTGACCCGTCTGGCCGGCGAGGGTCACTCGGTACGCGGATTCGCCCGTCACCCCGATCGGGTGACCGCCGAGCTGCCGGTGATGGCCGGCGACGCGGTGTCCGGTGACGGCCTGCAACGCGCGCTGGACGGGATCGAGGTGGCCTACTTCCTCATCCACTCGATGGAGCCATCCGCCGACGATCCGTTCGCCTCCCGGGAGCGGGCGGCCGCGGAGCGGTTCGCGCAGGCCGCGGCCGATGCCGGCGTGAGGCGGATCGTGTACCTGGGCGGCCTGCTGCCCGCCGGCGGGCCGCGCTCAGCGCATCTGGCCAGCCGCCAGGCGGTGGAGGACATCCTGATGGCGGCGGTCCCGGACTCGGTGGCGCTGCGCGCCTCGATCGTCATCGGCGCGCGGTCCCGGTCGTTCCGCTTCCTGGTCCGCCTGGTCGAGCGACTCCCGGTGCTGGCCATTCCGGCGTGGCGAACACACCGGACCGCGCCGATCGACGAGCGTGACATCGTGGCGCTGCTGGCGGCCGCCGGGGTCAGTGACCGAGTGGGCGGTGCGATCCTCGACGTCGGCGGCCCGGACGTCGTCTCCTACGATCAGCTCATCGACCGGATCGCCGACCTGATGCTGGTCGATCGTCCCGCGGTGCGCCTGCGACGACTGACGGTGACCCCGATCGCCAGCCGGGTGGCCGCGGTGATCGCCGGCGAGAATCACGAACTGATCGGTCCGCTGATGGAGAGCCTGGACGCCGATCTCATTCCCGCCGACGACCGCGCCGCTCGCGTGCTCGAGGTGAGACTGCACTCGCTCGACGCCGCGATCGAGCACGCCCTCGCCGACTGGGAACGCGAGGAGCCGCTGGCCGCGCGATGAGCGGGGCTGGGAGCGGACGACGGGCGCGACCGGCGATGATGAGCGCGGAGGTGGGCCGGGCCGTTAGTGTCCGCGAGCTATGAGCACCGTTTCAGCCGAGATCGAGATCGACGCACCGATCGAGAAGGTGTGGGAGACGGTCATGGACCCCACCCGTCTGGGTGACTGGGTCACGATCCACAAATCGGTCTCCAACGTGTCCGACTTCCCGCTGCGCCGGGGGTCGACCATGGCGCAGGCTATGCATGTGAGGGGGCTCACGTTCCACGTGCATTGGACGCTGATGGCGGTTGACAGTCCACGTCGCGCGGAGTGGGAAGGCGGCGGACCGGCACGGTCGACGGCGATTATCCGCTACGAGCTTTCCGAGGATCAGGGTCGCACGACGTTCACGTACACCAACGAGTTCCACCCCCCGGGAGGGCGCCTCGGGAACGTCGCCAGCCGGATGATCGTGGACGCCACGTCTCAGCGTGAAGCCAACAATTCACTGTCGCGGTTGAAGGCGCTGCTCGAGTCCAGGTAGCGTCATTGCAACGTTTCAGGGTCACGGGTTGTATCGTCCGTACACGAATACGTCTATACACCCTGGAGGTGGACTCAAATTGGCAGACTTCGTTGACAGTACCGTGAGGGACATCGACAGCCGCCTGCGCGAGCTGAAGCAGGAGGTCTCGAAGCTGGAGGCCGCGCGCAACGCGCTCGTCGGTGGGCGTCGCGGACCGGGGAGGCCGGCGAGTGCCAATGGCACGACGACGACCACCTCGCGCCGTCGCCCCGCCCGCCGCGCCGGGCGTCCTCGTGGCCGCCGCGGTGGGAACACGCGGGCCAACCAGGCGCTGGCGCTGGTGCGCGAGAAGCCGGGAATCACCATCCCGCAGATCGCCGAGTCGCTCAAGATCGAGCCGAACTACCTGTACCGCGTGATGCCCAAGCTGGTGCAGGACGGCCAGGTGACCCGCGAGGGCCAGGGCTGGCACCCGAAGGCGGGCGCCTAGCCACGCCCCGGGACCGCAACCGCTCCCGCGCCGGCGCCCGGATGACGTCAGCTCCTCGTCACGAGGACCAGGGACCGGGAACGGCATGATGCCGCCGCGATCACACACTGATCGCGGCGGCCCGAACCTGTGATGGCGCGCCACCCTCGGGCGCCAGTGGCCGGTCTAGATCAGGCCCAGCTCCTGGACCGCCTCGCGCTCGTCGCGCAGCTCCTTGACGGTCGCGTCGATCCGCTGGCGTGAGAAGTCGTCGAGGTCGAGATCTTCGACGATCGTGTACTCGCCGCCCTGACAGGTGACGGGGTAACCGCAGAAGATCCCCTGGTCGATCCCGTAGGTGCCGTCCGACGGGATCGCCATCGACACCCAGTCGCCGCCGGGCGTCCCGGCCACCCAGTCGTGGACGTGATCGATGGCGGCGTTGGCCGCCGATGCCGCGCTGGACGCGCCGCGGGCCTCGATGATGGCCGCGCCCCGCTTCTGCACGGTCGGGATGAAGTCGTTCTCGATCCAGTCGCGGTCGTGGACGGCCTCGGCGCCGTTACCGCCCTTGACCTTGGAGTGGAACACGTCCGGGTACTGGGTCGCGGAGTGATTGCCCCAGATCGTCATGTTGGTGACCTCGCTGATCGCCGCGCCGGTCTTCTGCGCGATCTGGGCGATGGCGCGGTTGTGATCGAGGCGCATCATCGCGGTGAACCGCTCGCGGGGGATGTCCGGAGCGTTTGACTGGGCGATCAGGCAGTTGGTGTTGGCGGGGTTGCCGACGACCAGGACCTTGAGGTCAGCTGCGGCGTGGGCGTTGAGCGCCTGGCCCTGCGGCTTGAAGATGCCACCGTTGGCCTCGAGCAGGTCACCGCGTTCCATGCCCTTCGTGCGCGGCCGCGCGCCGACCAGCAGCGCGATGTTGACGCCGTCGAACGCCTGGTTGGGGTCGTCGTAGATGTCGACTCCGGCCAGCAGCGGGAACGCACAGTCGTCCAGCTCCATCGCGGTCCCCTCCGCCGCCTTGACCGCCGCCGGGATCTCGAGCAGGGACAGGCGCACCGGCGTATCGGGTCCCAGGAGCTGTCCGCTGGCGATCCGGAACAGGAGCGCGTAACCGATCTGGCCGGCCGCGCCCGTCACTGCAACGTTAACTGGACTGTTCGTCATAACTGAAGACCTACTCACCTTTCTGATGTCGCCTGCCCGGACAGGTCGATTCCGTAAACGTCCCCGAGCTTAGCCTTCAGGTAGTTCGTGAACGGAGTCACGGAGACCGGCCCGCCCGCCTCGCGGGTGAGCAGCTCCTTGGTCGTGAACTTCGATCCATGGCGGTGCACGCGCTGGCGCAGCCACTCCCGCAGCGAGCCCAGCTCGCCGGCGGCGATCTCGCCGTCCAGCCCGCTCAGCTCGGCCCGGGCTCGCTCCCACAGCTGTCCCGCGATCAGGTTGCCCAACGCGTAGGTGGGGAAGTAGCCGATGAGTCCCGCGGACCAGTGCACGTCCTGGAGCACGCCGTCAGCGTCGTTGGTCACCTTGAGTCCGAAGTAGTCCTCGAACCGCGCGTTCCAGGCCTCGGGCAGCTCCTTCACCGTCAGGGTGCCATCGATGAGCTCCTGCTCGAGCTCGAAGCGCAGGATGATGTGCAGCGCATAGGTGGCCTCGTCGGCCTCGACGCGGATGAATGACGGTCGCACGGCGTTGACCGCCCGGTAGAGCCCCTCCGCATCCAGCCCGGCCAGCTCGCCGCCGGCCAGCTCGGCGATCCGGGGCGCGAGCACGGTCGCGAACGGACGACCGCGGCCGACCATGTTCTCCCACATCCGGCTCTGCGATTCGTGCAGTCCCAATGACTCGGCGGTTCCCAGCGGCGAGCGCCGCAGCGCCGGCGGCAGGCCCGCCTCGTAGAGCCCGTGTCCGCATTCGTGCATCGCCCCGTAGAGCCCCATGGGGAAGAAGCGCTCGTCCCAGCGGGTGGTGATGCGCACATCACCGCCGCCGATTCGCGTGGCGAACGGATGCACGGTGTCGTCGATGCGCCACCCCGCGTCGTCGAATCCCATCAGCGTGACGACGTCGCGCACCAGCCGGCGTTGGGCGGCCACCGGAAACTCGGCGTGCACCGGCGCGTCGTCGACCGGGTCGGCGCCGGTCACCGCGGCGATGAGCGGCACCAGCTCGGCCTTGAGCCGGTCGAACAGGTCGCGCACCTCGGTGGTGGGCATGCGGGGCTCGTAGTCGTCGAGCAGCACGTCGTACGCACACGCGAACTCGCCACTGGACATGTGACAGTCCACGTAGCGCCGGGCCAGCTCGAAGTTGTGCTCGAGGTAGGGCGCGAAGCTCGCGAAGTCGGAGTTGGCGCGCGCGACGATCCACGCCTCCTGCCCGACCGACGCCGCTCGCGCCAGCTCGGCGGCCAGCTCGGTCGGTACGCGCCGGGCCTTGTCCCACTGTCGGCCCACGAGCCTGATCAGCCGGGCGTCGTCTGAATCCGGATCTCGCTCACCGGCGCCGTTGAGCTCGGCGCCGGCGGCTTCCAGGAGCCGGCCGGTCTCGTCGTCGACGAACATCTCGTGAGTGATGCTCGTGAGGGTCGCCAGCGACTCGGCCCGGGCCTCGCCGCCCCGCGGCGGCATCATCGTCTGCTGATCCCAGTGAGCCAGCGCCATCGCATGCGCCACGTCTGACAACTGAGCCAATCGCTGTTTGAGAACGTCAAGCCGGTCGCTCATGGGCATCTCCTCAATTTCTGTGCGCGCGGGGCCGCCTATGCGACCATTGCACCATGTTGCGCCGATCAGGCTCGATCAAGCTGTTCGATGCGTTCGGGATCCGCGTCGGGGTCGACGGCAGCTGGTTCATCATTCTCTTCCTACTGATCTTCTGGCTGTCGACGCCGTTCCGGGAGACGCTGCACAGTTCCGACGGGGTCGCGTACATGACGACGGTCGTCAGCGTGCTGCTGCTGTTCGGCTCGTTGATCGTGCACGAGTTAGGCCACGCGCTGGTGGCGCGGCGGCAGGGAATCGAGGTCAAACGGATCGATCTGTTCCTGTTCGGTGGACTGACCCAGATGAGCCGCGACGCGGCATCGCCGGGCGAAGATTTCAAGGTTGCGATCGCGGGCCCACTCGCCACCGCCGGCGTCATCGTAGTTTGTCTGGCGCTCGACGTGGCGCTCGTGGGCACCCATCGCCTCACCCACGCGATCGCGCTGGACTCGGACATCCACATCACGCCGGTGCTCCTGTCACTCAGCTGGCTGCTGCCGATGAACCTGCTCCTGCTGATCTTCAATCTGGTGCCCGCGTTCCCGCTGGACGGCGGGCGGGTGGCGCGCTCGGTGGTGTGGAAAGTGAGCGGCGACAAGCGCCGCGGCACTCAGGTGGCGGCCCGTCTGGGCCAGGCCTTCGCCCTGGTGCTGGCCGCGTTCGGCGTGGTGCTGGTGCTGGCCTACGGCAGCCTCATCGGGGGTCTGTGGCTGGTGGCGATGGCCTTCCTGCTGTGGCAGTCGGCCCGTGGCGCACTGGTCCAGTCCGCGCTGACCGAGCGCATCGAGGGCGTCCGGGTGGCGGACATCATGGACACCCAGCCGGTGGCCATTCCGGCCGACACCCCGGTCGGCCAGGCGCTGGACGAGTACTTCCTGCGCTACGGCTGGTCGTGGTTCCCGGTCGTCGACGCCACCGGCCACTTTCTCGGCATCGCCCGCCAGGACCGGGCCCAGGCGTCGGTCGACGGCGGCGAGGGCTGGCTGACCACCGGCGCCGTGCTGGACGCCGAGGAGGCCCGCCGCTGGCGGGTCCAGGAGGACCGCCCGATCAGCGAGCTGCTCTCGTCCGAGACCCTCGGGCGGCTCGGGGCCCTGATGGCCGTCGACGGCGACGGGGTTCTGCGCGGGGTCGTGACCGTGGACCAGGTGCGGCGGGCGCTGCAGTCCGCCGTCACGTCGTCGATGGCGTAACCCGGCGGACGTCCGCCGCCCGACCAGGGCCCTCCAGGGGCGCGGCGCCCGCCGACCGCGCTGATTTATATTGCGGGAGTGCCCTCCCACGACGTAGTGATCATCGGTGCCGGGCTGGCCGGCCAGCGCGCGGCGCTCGCCGCGGCCCAGACCGGCGCGACCGTGGCGATCGTGTCCAAGGTCCATCCGGTGCGGTCGCACTCGGTGGCCGCCGCCGGCGGAATCAATGCCGCGCTGAACCCGGAGGACACGTGGGAATCCCACGCGTTCGACACGATCAAGGGCTCGGACTACCTCGCCGACCAGGACGCGGTCGAGATCATGTGCCGCGAGGCCCCCGGCGAGATTCTGTGGCTGGAGCACGGCGGCGTCACCTTCCACCGCAACGAGCGCGGCAACCTGGGGACGCGGGCCTTCGGCGGCGCGTCGGCGGCGCGGACCTACTACGTCGCCGACATCACCGGCCACGCCATTCTGCACGTGCTCTACGAGCAGCTGATGAAGCACGCCGGCACCGTCGACCGCTACGAGGAGTGGTTTGCCACCGACCTGCTCCAGGACGACGAGGGCCGCTGCATCGGCGCCGTCTGCCGCAACCTGCGCGACGGGCGCCTGGAGGTGTTCAACGCCAAAGGGACGATCCTCGCCAACGGCGGCGCCGGCCAGGCCTACCGGCCGACCACCAACGGCCTGATCGTGACCGGCGACGGCATCGCCCAGGCCTACCGGATCGGCGCCCGGCTGATGGACATGGAGATGATCCAGTACCACCCGACCACGCTGGCCGGCAACGGGCTGCTGATCACCGAGGGGGCCCGCGGCGAGGGCGCGCAACTGTTCAACGCCAAGGGCGAGCGGTTCATGGAGAAGTACGCTCCCAACAAGCTGGAGCTGGCCTCCCGCGACGTCGTCTCGCGCGCCGAGCAGACCGAGATCGACGAGGGCCGCGGCTTCCCCGACGGGACCGTCGCCCTGGACATCACCAAGGTGCCGCGGCGGCGTACGCTCGAGGCGCTGCGCGAGATCGTCAACATCGGGCGGGACTTCGCCGGGGTCGACATCACCCGCGAGCCGATCCACATTCACCCCGGCCAGCACTACATCATGGGCGGGGTCAAGACCGACGTCGACGGTCAGACGACGGTCCCCGGGCTGTACGCCGCCGGCGAGGTGGCCTGCGTCAGCGTCCACGGTGGCAACCGCCTGGGCGCCAACTCACTGCTGGACACGCTCATCTTCGGCCGGCGCTCCGGCGAGCATGCCGCCAGGCTGGCGCTGCAGATGTCGATGCCGACGACCCCGGAGTCGCGGGTGGCCGACACGGAGAGCGACATCAACGCGATCATCGACCGCCCCGCGGGCGGCCGTCGCGTCTCGGCCATCAAGGACGAGCTCGGCGACACGATGAACAAGTACTGCGCCGTGTTCCGCGACGCCGACGGCCTGGATCAGGCCCACGAGATCATCCGGCGCCTCAAGGAGGAGGCGCCCCACGCGACGATCGACGACCACGGGACCGTGTTCAACCAGGATGTGATCGGCGCGATCGAGCTCGGCTACATGCTGGACGTGGCCGAGGCCGTCGTGGTGGGCGCGCAGGAGCGCAAGGAGTCGCGCGGCGCGCAGTTTCGCACCGACTTCCCCGAGCGCAACGATGACGAGTGGCTCAAGCACATCGACGTCACCGCCAACGGCGACGATGTGCCCACGGTGAGCTATTCCCCGGTGACCATCACCAAGTGGGAGCCCCAGGAAAGGACGTATTAGTGCCCCGATCCCGTAGCTCACGAACATTCGAGGCGTCCCTGGCGGGGCTGGACGACGTCCTCGTCGCCTCGCGCAGCGCTGCTGCGCGTCGGCTCCTGCGTCCTCGTCCAGCATCCACCAGTGACACCTCTCGGTGTCCCCGAGCCACGGAATCGAGGCACTAGTGCCCGAGTATCTGCTCAGGATCCGCCGGTTCGATCCCAAGTCCGGAGAGGCCGCCTACTGGGACGAGCACACGGTGGAGCTCGGCGCCCGCAACTCGGTGCTGGACGCCATCCTGAAGGTCCGCGACGAGGTCGACGGCTCGGTGGGCATCCGCTGCTCCTGCCAGCAGGCGATCTGCGGCTCGTGCGGCGTGCGCATGAACGGCAAGCCCGGACTGGCCTGCAACACCCATCTGGAGGACGCCGCCGCGCGGATCCATGGGACCGGCTGGAACGAGACCCAGAACGGTGACGGCGAGGGCACCCACGAGGGCGTGATCGAGGTCGAGCCGATGGGCAACATCCCGGTCATCCGCGACCTGATCGTCGACATGGACGCGGTGCACTGGAAGAAGATCCAGCGGGTCACCCCGTTCCTGATCAACAAGCAGCCGGTCCCCGAGCGGGAGTACATCGTCCCCCACGAGAACATGGTCGACGTCACCCAGACGATGGCGTGCATCCAGTGCGGGGCGTGCGTGTCGGACTGCCTGTCGATGGAGATCGATCCGCTGTTCATCGGCCCGGCGGCCCTGTCGAAGGCCTACCGGTTCGTCGGCGACCCGCGCGATGCCGAGCACTTCGAGCGGCTCAAGGATCTCAGCGAGGACGAACACGGGATCTACGACTGCACGCACTGCTTCAACTGCATCGACGCCTGCCCCAAGGAGGTGGCGCCGATGAGTCAGATCATGCGGCTGCGCCGCCTGGCCGGCACCGACGAGAAGATCGTCGACCGCAACAACGGCCAGCGCCACGAGGACTCCTTCGTCACGCTTGTCCGGGACTACGGGCTGCTGCACGAGGCCGAGCTTTTGCCCCGCTCGTTCGGAGGGAACTCGTGGTTCGGGAAGTTCCATCCCGCCGCCGGGCGGGTGCTGCTCAAATCGCTGGGAGCGATCGTCCCGGCCGTCATGCGCGGCAAGGTCAAGATCAAGACCGCGATCTTCGGGCACAAGATCCCCAAGTCAGATCTCGACGCGGTCCAGAAGCTGTACAAGAAGGTCGAGGACCGACCCGAGCGGGTCGAGCTCAACCTGTACGTGAGTGGCTACGAGGACGATCCCGAGCCGGCGCCCGTCGCGGCCGGGGCCGGGGCCGGATCAGGAGAGGAACCCCAGTCCGCCTCGAGCGAAAGCGAGACGTCATGAAGGTTGCCTACTGGCCGGGCTGCGTGAGCCGCGGGTTCACGCCGGAGCTGCACGGATCGATGGCCAAGGTCGCCCCGCTGCTCGACCTGGAGCTGATCGAGCTCGACCGAGCCGCGTGCTGCGGCGCCGGCGTGATCGCCGAGCACAACCAGGAGCTGGCCGACTCGCTCAACGCCCGCACCTTCGCGCTGGCCCAGCAGACCGACGGCGAGCTGATGATGAACATCTGCTCCACCTGCCAGGGCGCGCAGTCCGAGTGCCAGGAGCGCCTGGACGCCAACGCCGACTACCGCGCGGTGATCAACCAGAACCTCGCCGACGAAGGCCTCAGCTATAAGAAAGGCCTGACCAACAAGAACCTGCTGTGGCTGCTGGTCGAGGAGATCGGCCTGGACACGCTCACCGCCAAGGTCAAGCGCCCCCTGACCAACCTCAAGGTCGGCCCCTTCTACGGCTGCTACATCGTTCGCCCCGTGCACCGGCTGCAGATCGACGCCGAGCACCCTCGCGACCGCTACATGCAGATGGTCATCGAGGCCCTCGGCGGCACCGTCATCGACTACGCCGGCGTGTACAAGTGCTGCGGGTTCCCGATCATCACGATGAACATGGACGCCTCGCTGAAGATGGCGGGCCGCCACATCGGGGACGCGATCGACGCCGACGCCGATTGCCTGGTCGTTCCGTGCCCGCTGTGCCACCTCAACCTCGACCTCCAGCAGCCGCTGGCGTCCGAGGCGGTCGGCCGCGAGCTGGGACTTCCCGTCCTGCACCTCCCGCAGCTGGTCGGCCTCGCCCTGGGCCTGGAGCCCCACGAGCTGGGCATGAGCAAGCACGTGGTGCGGCCGACGTCCGTGATCGACTGGTCCGCGTCGGTCGTGGCCGGCGCTCCTGCCTGAGCGGCCCCCGGCTTCGCGGCGCGCGGCACGCGGCGGTCGGAGCGATTGGGCCGCGTCCGGCTCGTTAACGAGAAAAGACGCGAGGCCACCAGTTTCCTCACGCCTTCTCTCGCGTTGTTCCCTTGCCCGTCCCTCGAGCCGCTTGCGCGGCTCAGAAAGCTCAGCTGCCCTCATCATGCCCGCAAGCGGGGAAAAACTAGCTCACCTAAAAGGGGTGAACTTTGGGTGGTAGATGGGTAGCCGTTGGGGTGAGAGACCCTCACCCCCCGGGCCCACGCGGGCGGTGGCAGAGGGCCGGCGCCGCCCGTTCCCATGAGCATCGACCCCACTCCGCCCATCACGCTCGCCGTCGCTCAATTCGAGGACATCGTCAGCGCGGGCCTGCAATCGCTGATCGACGGCGATCCGCACCTCCAGCTGGTGGCCGCCGGCGTGCGGCCCGACCAGCTGGAGTCGACCCTCACCGCCGAGCATCCCGACGTGCTGATCCTCAACTTCGGGTCCCTGTCGCGCCCGGCGGAGCTGCGCAGCCTGCACTCGGCCTTCCCTGACGTGCGGCTGATGGTGCTGGCCGACAACCCCTCGAGCGCCGAATGCCGCCAGCTGATCGGCTTCGGGGCGACCGCCTGCCTGGCCAAGACGACCGAGGCGCGCGATGTGCTGCACAGCATCTACCTGGCCTCCCGGGGCCTGCACGTCCTCCCGTCCGACGCGGAGCCCGGCCATCCGACGACCGGTCCGACCCCGCTGACCTCGCGCGAGGCCGACGTGCTGGAGCTGCTGCAGGCCGGCAGCTCCAACGCCGAGATCGCCGCCATGCTGCACGTCAGCGTAGAGACGGTGCGCACCCACGCGCGCAGCATCTACCGCAAGCTCGGGGTCAGCTCGCGTCGGGAACTGCGCCCGATGAGCTGAGCCGCCACACGGGCGCCGTCGACCGATCGCTACCAGGGCTCGCCGAAGCGGTCGCCGAGCGCGAACGCCTCGACGGGCCTGCGGGTGAGCGATGTCAGGCGACCGGCGAACCCGCCCGGTCGGCCACCACCAGCTCGGCGATCTGGACGGCGTTGGTGGCGGCGCCCTTGCGCAGGTTGTCGGACACCACCCACATCCACAGCGCCCGGGGATGAGACTCGTCGCGGCGGA
>DATAWL010000053.1:0-16704 GCA_036267215.1 Solirubrobacteraceae bacterium
CACCGCCATCAACCGCCACCCCCGACCACAACCCGGCCTCGACGTCCACCGCGTCAGCACCCTTGACCTCCGCGACGTCCGCCTCCACCACGGCCTGCCGGTCACCGCGCCCGCCCGCACCCTGATCGACCGCGCCGGCCACATCACCCAAGACCAACTCGACCGCGAACTCAACCAAGCCCGCGTGCTGAAGCTCGTCACCGACACCGACATCCACACCGCCATCGACCGCTGCCCCGGACGCACCGGCATCGGCCCCCTCCGCGCCCTGCTGGCCAGCCAACACGGCCCGTCGCTGACGCGTTCAGAAGCTGAACGCCGCTTCCAACACATCATCGAACACGGCCAACTCCCCTGGCCGCAATTCAACGTGTACCTGCACCACAAACAAGTCGACCTGCTCTGGCCCCAGCTCCAACTCATCGTCGAAATCGACGGCTACGCCACCCACAGCCCCCGCGCCGCATTCGAACGCGACCGCCACCGCGACCAACACCTCGCCGCCCAGGGCTACACCACCATCCGCATCACCTGGCGCCAACTCACCCAAGCACCCATGGCCGTCCTCTCAAACCTCGCCCAAGCCATCGCCCGCGCCCAAGCCCTCCGCGGCCTCTAACCCACAGCCACACCCCGCCACCCCACCCCAGCGAAACCGCCGCCGCCGCCGACGCCCGATGCTCAGTCGCTCGTCTTGCGCCGGTACAGCCTCGCGGCCAGCGGGGCAAAGACGGCGAGCAGCGCCAGCGACCAGATCAGGGCGGCCGCGGCCGGGTGCTGCAGCGGCCAGGCGTGCACGGTCGTGGCGGGGTCGGCGTTGCCCAGCAGCTTGCGGCTCGCGGTGGTGACGGCGCTGACCGGGTTCCAGTCGGCGATGGCGCGGACCACCGCCGGCATGTGCTGGGTCGGGACCAGCGCGTCGGAGACGATCGCCAGCGGGAACAGGATCACCAGCCCCATGCCCTGCGAGGACTCCGCGTCGCCGGTGAACAGGCCGATGCAGGCACACCCCCACGAGAGCGCGTAGCTGAACAGCAGGAACACTGCGAAGCCGGCGATCACGGACCCCGCGTCGCTCTGCGGTCGCCAGCCGACGACCAGGCCGGTGGCGACCACGATCGCGCCGCACAGCGTGGCGGTCAGCAGATCCGTGAGCGAGCGCCCGACCAGGACGGCCGGCTTCCACATCGGCAGCGTCCGGAACCGGTCGATCACGCCGGAGCCCAGGTCGTCGCTGAGCCCGACCGCGGTCCCGATGGCCGAGGTGACCAGGTTCATCGCCAGCAGACCGGCGATCGCGTAGTCCTTGTAGGTCCCGTCGGGCAGGACGATCCCGGCGCCGAGCACGTAGATGAACAGCAGCGTGAACAGGACCGGCTGGATCGTCACGTCCGACAGCCGCAGCGGCTCACGGGCGATGTGGACCAGGTTGCGCCCGGTCAGCACCGCCGTGTCGCGCAGCGCGCCCCGGACGCCGGCGACTCCCATCAGGCCGCCTCCGCCAGCGCGGGCCGCCCGTCAGCGCCGGCGGGCGCGGCCGACCCGGTCAGCGCGAAGAACACGTCGTCCAGCGAGGGCGGGCGCACCTGCACGTCCTCGACGATGATCTGCGCCGCGTCCAGCGCGCGTACGACGGTGGTGGCCAGCCCGCCGGTATGCGCCACCGGGGCGCGGAGATGGCGCCGGTCGGCGCTGACGGCCACGGGACCGCTGACGAACGGCGCCAGCGCGGCCGCGGCCTCGCCATGCGGCTCGCTCAGCGTCACCTCCAGCCGGCCGCCGCCGATCTCTGCCTTGAGCTGTGCCGCGGTGCCGTCGGCGATCGCCCGGCCGTGATCGATCACCACGATCCGGTCGGCCAGCTCGTCCGCCTCGTCCAGGTACTGCGTGGTCAGCAGCAGCGTAATGCCGTCGGCGACCAGCGAGCGGATCACGTCCCACATCCGCGCGCGGCTGACCGGATCCAGGCCGGTCGTCGGCTCGTCGAGGAACAGCACCGGCGGACGATTGATCAGGGCGGCGGCCAGATCCAGCCGTCGCCGCATCCCCCCGGAGTAGGTCTTGACCACTCGGTCGCCGGCGTCGAGCAACTCAAACTGGCCGAGCAGATCGGCGGCGCGCTCCCGGGCGGCGGATCGCGGCAGGCCGCAGAGCCGGCCGATCATCACGAGGTTCTGGCGGCCGGTGAGTACCCCGTCGACGGTGGCGTCCTGTGCCGCGACCCCGATCTGGCGCTTTACCGCCGCGGGCTCGCGGACCACGTCGTGACCGGCGACCCGCGCCTCGCCCTCATCCGGCGAGGACAGCGTCGTCAGGATCCGGACCGCGGTGGTCTTCCCCGCGCCGTTGGGTCCGAGGACCCCGAGCACCGTCCCCGCCGCGGCCTCCAGATCAAGACCGTCCAGCGCGACCGTCTCCCCGAAGCGCTTGCGCAGCCCGCGCGCCTCGATCACTGTCTCAGTTGCCATCGCCAAATCCCCTTACCGGCCGTACAGTAAACACTTGTCGGCCGGCAAGATAGTGCGAAACTGTACGGCCGTCAAGTAAGCTTCATCGACCGATGCCCCGACCGCCCCACAGCCAAGGTGCCGAAACGCGCACGAAGATCCTGGACGTCGCGCTCGAGCTGTTCACCGAGCAGGGCTACGACAAGACGTCGCTGCGCGACATCTCCGGCCGGCTCGGCATCACCAAGGCCGCGCTGTACTACTACTTCGAGCGCAAGGAGGACATCCTGCTGGAGCTGCACCTTGGGCTCCACGCCGCCGGCTCGGAGCTCCTGGACGAGCTCGAGGCGACCCCGGACGGGCCCGATCGCGTCGCCGCGTGGCCGCGACTCATCAACCGGATGGTCGACTTCATGATCGAGAACCGCGAGCTGATCCTGCTCCACAGCCGCAACCAGAGCGCGTTCGAAACGCTCGCGCAGAGCGACCGCAACCAGCAGGAGAACGAGGAGCTCGAGGCGCGACTGGTGACCATCCTCGGCTCACCCGCGATCCCGCTGCGCGACCGGGTCCGCATGGCCGCCGCCGTCGGCATCCTCACCGAGGTGCTGGTCGAGAGCGCCCGCGCCTTCCGCGATGCCCCGTCAGAGGAGATCGCGACGCTGGTGCGCGGGATGATCGCCGAGCTGCTGCCCGCCACGGTCGCCGCGCCCGCATAACCGCGCGACGCAGCGGACCCAGCCGGTCCCCCCCCGAATGCCGCCGGCTCTCGCCCGGCGGCGGCGCCTCAGACGACGGCCGGCGCGCCGAGCTGCGCGTACAGCGGGTACCGGTCGGCGATCGCCTCGACCCGCTCGGCCAGCTCGCCCCGCTGCGCCTCGAACCCGTCGCCCGCGGTCAGCACCGCGCTGATGACCTTGCCGATCTCGGCGAAGTCCTCGACCTGGAGCCCGCGGGTCGCGAGCGCCGGGGAGCCGATCCGCAGGCCCGACGAGACCGCCGGCGGCCGCGGGTCAAATGGCACCGCGTTGCGGTTGACGGTGATCCCGATCGAATGCAGCCGATCCTCGGCCTGCTTGCCGTCGAGCTCGGACTCGCGCAGGTCGACCAGCACCAGGTGCACGTCGGTCCCGCCGGTCAGCACCGACACGCCGCCACCGGCCGACAGCAGCTCGTCGGCCAGCGCCCGCGCGCCGTCCAGCGTGCGCTGCTGGCGCTCGCGGAACGCCTCGGACCCGGCGATCTTCAGCGCCACCGCCTTGGCGGCGATGATGTGCTCCAGCGGGCCGCCCTGCTGCCCGGGGAACACGGCCGAGTCGATCTTCTTGGCGTACTCCTCCCGGCATAGGATCATCCCGCCGCGCCCGCCGCCGATCGTCTTGTGGATCGTCGTGGTGACCACGTCGGCGTGGGGCACCGGCGACGGGTGCAGCCCTGCGGCGACCAGGCCGGCGAAGTGGGCCATGTCGACGAGCAGGTAGGCCCCGACCTCGTCGGCGATCTCGCGGAACCGCGGGAAGTCGAGCTGGCGCGGATACGCCGACCAGCCGGCCACGATCATCTTCGGCTTGTGCTCCTGCGCCAGCCGCGCCACCTCGTCCATGTCGACGTAGCCCGACTCGCGATCGACGTGGTAGGCCACGATGTTGTAGAGGCGACCCGAGACGTTGATCCGCATCCCGTGGGTGAGGTGCCCGCCGTGCGACAGCTCCAGGCCCATCATCGTGTCGCCCGGCTGCAGCAGCGCGTGGTAGGCCGCGATGTTGGCCTGGGCGCCGGCGTGGGGCTGGACGTTGGCGTGCTCGGCGCCGAACAGCGCCTTGGCCCGGTCGATCGCCAGTTGCTCGCCGACATCGACGAACTCGCAGCCACCGTAGTAACGCTTGCCGGGATAGCCCTCGGCGTACTTGTTGTTGAGCACCGACCCCTGGCATTCGAGTACGGCGGCGGGGGCGAAGTTCTCGGACGCGATCATCTCCAGCGTCCGCTGCTGGCGCTCCAACTCGCGGGCGACGACCTCGGCGATCTCAGGGTCGACTTCGGCGAGCGGGCGGTTGAAGAAGTCCGGCGGCAGGTCTGAGGTCACCCGGGGCATCCTAGCGGTGGCGCCGGGCGGGACCGGCCCGTCGAGCCGGCCTCAGCCGGGCGCGTCGGCGACGAGCACGGCGAGGTCGCGATGCTCCCACACCACCCGGGGCGTGAACCCCGCGTCCGCCAACCACGTCATCTGATCGGACACGGAGCTGGGATGGTCGAAGCCCGGCGTCAGCGCCGTCACCGCGTCGGCCGGATCGGCGGGCACGACCACGTCGCCCAGCACGAACCGGCCTCCGGGCGCGAGCGCGGCCCGGACCCGCGTGAACACGTCGCGCTTGCCCTCGCCGGCGACGTGGTGCACGCACAGGGCGCTGGCCACCAGGTCAAACGGCCCGGGGGGCAGCGGATCCTCGATCGCCCTGAGCACCAGCGATACCCGGTCCGCCGGCAGGGCGGCCCGGGCGGCGTCGAGCATCGGCGCGCTCTCGTCGAGTCCGACCAGCGTCGCGTCGGGATGGCGGGCCAGCAGCCGGCGGGTCGTCTCCCCCGTGCCCGTCCCCAACTCGAGCACCCGGCGAGCATCCTCGCCGCTGGCGGCGGCCAGCTGGGACTGGAGCTCGTCGTACCCCGGGATGTCCTGAAGGAGCATCTCGTCGTAGGTCGCCGGATCGAAGTGGTACCGGCCGGGGAGCGCGGCGGCCACGTCGGCCTCGGGCAGCCCGCCGGCGCGGACGATGCTCCACGCGTCCTCGTCCTCGTACCGGCGCAGGTCGACGACCGTCGAGGGCGTCCCCGGCAGCTCGCCCGCATCGATGATCAGGTCGGCCATCCGCCGCAGGATCTCGGGGACCTCGGCCAGCCGCCGCGCGTCGGAGCCGCCGGCCAGGTTGGCGCTGGACTGGAGCACCGGCCGGCGCACCCCGGCGAGCGCCGGCGCGACCGGAACCCGCAGACCGAACGTCGACGGGTCGTCGCCGCAGGCCAGCGGGAACCGCCGCTCGGGGTTGGTCAGCAACGCCGTCACCGGACCGGGCAGGAGCCGCTCGAGCGCCGCGCGGGTGCGCGCCCCGAGCTCCGGGAGCGCATCCAGCGCGATCGAGCGATCGAAGAACATCACCGCCGAGGGCTTGTCCCGCCGACGCCGCTTGAGCCGATACAGCCGCTCGACCGCGATCCGGTTGTGGACGTCGCAGGCCAGCCCGTACACGGTGTCGGCCGGAAACACCGCGACGCCGCCTACGCCCATGCAGCGTTCGAACGTCTCGGCGTCGCTCATCGCCGCCCCACCACGACGCGGTCCAGCCCGGCGAGGTCGGGCAGGATCTCCACCTGCGCAAAGCCGGCGCCATCGACGAGCCCGGCCACCTCGGCGGCCTGGTCGGGCCCGATCTCCAGCGCGGTCAGGGCCACGCTCGGCTCCAGCATCCCGATCAGCCGGCGCACGACGTCGAGCCCGTCGGCCCCGGCGAACAGCGCCCCCGCCGGCTCAAAGCGCGTGATCTCCGGCGCCAGCGGCGCCCCCAGCGGCACGTAGGGCAGGTTGGCCAGCACGGCATCGGCGGGGTCGTCGTCGAGCAGATCGGCCCGCGCGAACCCGACCGCCAGCCCCAGCCGCCGCGCGTTGGCGCGGGCGACGGCCAGCGCGCCCTCGCTGACGTCGGTGCCGCGGACGACCAGCTCGGGGCGCTCGTCAGCGAGCGCCAGCGCGACGGCGCCGCTGCCGGTGCCGATGTCGAGCACCCGGGCGCCGGCGGGCAGCGACAGGCCCACCTCGACCAGCAGCTCGGTCTCCGGCCGGGGGATGAGCACGCGCGGGTCGACCGCCAGCGTCAGGTGGCGAAAGTCGCGGCGACCGAGGATGTAGGCCACCGGCTCGCGCGCCTCGCGCCGGACCAGCAGCCGCTCGTAGCCCTCGGCCGCGTCGGCGGGCATCGGCGCGTCGCGGTCGATGACCAGCCGACCCCGGTTGGGGTGCGCGGGGTTCAAGACCTCGGCCGCCAGCAGCTCGGCGTCGAGCCGCGGCGACTCACATCCGGACGCGGCCAGCCGCCGCTGCCCGGCCGCGACCGCATCGCCGATCGAGGCGGCGACGGCGTCAGCCCTGGGCACGCTCGTCGAGGCGCCGGCGCTTCTCGTCGTCCTGGAGCGCGTGGGTCAGCTCATCCAACTGGCCCAGCAGGATCTCATCGAGGTTGTGCACCCGCAGATTGATGCGGTGGTCATTGACCCGGCGTTCGCCGTAGTTGTAGGTGCGGATCTTCTCGGCCCGGTCGCCGGTGCCCACCTGGGCCAGCCGGCTGGCGCCGAGCTCGGCCTGCTGCTCGGCCAGGGCCCGCTCGTACAGCCGGGCGCGCAGCACCTTCATCGCCCGCTCCCGGTTCTGCAGCTGGGATTTCTCGTCCTGCATCGAGACGACGAGGCCGGTGGGCTTATGGGTGATCCGGACCGCCGAGTCGGTCGTGTTCACGGACTGGCCACCCGGACCGGAGCTGCGGTACACGTCGATCTGCAGGTCGTTGGGGTCGATCTGGACGTCGACGTCCTCGGCCTCGGGCAGCACCGCGACCGTGGCGGTCGAGGTGTGGATGCGCCCCTGGGACTCGGTCTGGGGCACGCGCTGGACGCGGTGGGTGCCGCCCTCGAACTTGAACACCGAGTAGGCGCCGTCGCCCTTGATCTCGAAGGTGTAGTCGCCCTCGCCGATCGACAGCGGATCGATCGTGAAGCCGCGTCGCTCCCCATACCGGGTCAGCATCCGGTAGAGGTCGCCGGCCCACAGCGCGGCCTCGTCGCCGCCGGCGCCGGGACGGATCTCGACGATGACGTTCTTGTCGTCGTTGGGATCGCGCTCGACCATGGCGAGGCGGATCTCATCCTCGAGTACGCCCAGCCGCTCGCGGGAGGTTTCGAGCAGCGCCCGCAGCTCGGGGTCGTCGCCGTCCTCGGCGAGCAGCTCGCGCGCACCGGCGGCGTCGTCGGCGGCGTGGCGGTATTCGGTGGCCAGGCGCGCGGCCGGCTCCAGCTCGCGGTAGGCGCGGCTGGCGGTGGCGAACCGCTCGCGGTCGGCGATCACCTGAGGGTCCGAGAGCTCGGTCTCGAGCTCGCCGAAGCGATTGAGGATCTGGGCGACGAGGTCGTCGATCATGCACGCGAGTGTAGGAGCCCGCTCCGCGACGTCGCCGGTCGCGGAGCGGGATGTGCGGGTCTACATCCGCGCGACCGGCGTCAGTCGTCCTTGGGGTTGACGGTCCTCCGGACCCCACCAAAAAGAGAGGGGCGTCAGGCGACGACTTCGACGCCGAGCAGGTCGTCGGCGGACGCCTCGCCCGGCTTCTCCACCGCCAGCACGGCCTGCAGCGCCGCGATCGAGACGGCGAGCTGGTCGAGGTCGGGCTCGCGCGTGGTCAGCTTCTGCAGCTGCAGCCCGGGCGCCATGATCGCCTGGACCCAGCCGCGGCGGCGGTTGCGCCCGGCCCACTTGATCACCTCGAACGACAGGCCGGCGATCACCGGGACGCCCAGGATCCGGGTGAGCACCAGGATCCACCACGCCGGCAGGCCGACCGGCGCGAACACGAAGATGGCCATGATCATCACGATCAGCAGGAAGCTGGTGCCGCAGCGCGGGTGCAGGCGCGAGTACAGCTTGGCCCGCTCGGGCGTCAGCTGGTCGCCGGCCTCGAAGCAGGAGATGACCTTGTGCTCGGCGCCGTGGTATTCGAACACCCGGCGCAGGTCGCGCAGTCGCGACAGCAGCGTCAGGTAGCCCAGGAAGATCGCCGTCCGCAGCAGCCCCTCCACCAGCCAGAACAGCCACGAGGACCCGAGCTGGTGCCTGACCAGGCTGGTCAGCCCCACCGGCAGCACGAAGAACAGGCCGATGGCGAACACCAGCGAGACCACCACGGTCCCGAACCAGGCGCCGCTCGAGATCTCCTGGCCGCCGTCGTCGGCGTCGCCGCCCGGCAGCTGAGCGTTGGCGGAGATGCTGAGCGCCCGCAGCCCGATACCCAGCGACTGCACCAGCGCCACCACCCCACGGATCACCGGCAGGCGATAGAGCCGCCGGCGCCTGGCGTGGGAGATGACCGGCGAGGAGCTGATCGCAATCTCGCCGAGCGCGGTCGGGTCGTCCTCCGGCGGCGGCTTGCGCACGGCCACCGCCCAAGTGGAGACGCCGCGCATCATCACCCCCTCGAGCACGGCCTGACCGCCCAGCGGGGCGTCGCGCGTCGCGGTGAGCGGGCGATCGGGGGCGGTGGTGAGCGAGCGGTCGGGGGCGGCGACCGAGCGGGTCGGCTCGTCGCGCACGTCGCCCCCGCCGCGGCTCATCGTGCGTCCGGACTGACTCTCAGCCGGTGGTGGCGCGGGCGTTGCGCCGGCCCTTGGCCACACGGCGCTGGAAGCGCTCCACCCGTCCACCGGTATCAACCAGCTTCTGACGGCCGGTATAGAAGGGGTGGCATGCGGAGCAGATCTCGACGTGGATATCGCCCTGGGTCGAGCGCGTCGTGAATTCGTTGCCGCACGTGCAGCGCACGTGGGCTTCCTGGTAATTGGGGTGGATCTCGGTCTTCATCGTTACATGAAGTCTAGCGTCGCCACGTCGGCGCCCCTAGGCGTGTCGCCGGCTGCCGGCCGCCCCTGACGGCGGTGGCGTCGTCGCCGGGCAGGTCGCGACCAGCGTGTTGTTGGCCCGGTCGTAGTCGTCGACCTCGTCGGTCGCGTCGGCAGTGATCGTCGGCGGGTTCGCCGCGTCGCAGAGCGGCCCCTCGAATGACAGCTGGCGGCTCGTGTCCGCGGGCAGCCAGGTGACGATGCGCGTCATCGGCGCCGAGGTGTCGCCGGGCGCGAACAGCACCTCGAACGGGCCCGCGCCGGTCGCCCCCTGGTCGGCGATCGTCGCGGTGTAGAGATCCTCGTCCGGGTGCCCGGTCACGGGACCCACGTCGATCGCCGTGACCGTCAGGTCGGGCCGCAGCTCCTTCTGGCGACAGGACCGGGTGTACTTGACCGCGGTCCCGATCACCTTGCCGCGCGCGCCCGTCCACCGGAACGTCACCCGGAACTGGTAGGTGGCGGGGGCGTCGAGGTTGATCACCGGCTTGTTGAGGCGCCACACGTCACCCGGCAGCTGGCCGAGGGTGGGGTCGGTCGGGGTGACCCACGCGCTCAGGCCGGTGGCGCGCACCGCGGCGGCCGCGGTCGCGCTCGGGGTCCGCTCCAGCAGATCGAACTTGATCGCGAGCTTCCGCGTGCCGGTCAGCGGTCGCATCACCGCCTGGATCGAGATCGACCGGGCCGGCGGGTCGAGCGCGCGCTGACAGAGGTACTGCGTCAGCTGCGCGCGCGGCGGCGCGGCCGCCGCCGCGACGCCGGGTCGCGAGCCCGCCGCGACGCCGGTCACCGCGACGGAAACGGCGAGGACCAACGTCAGACGTGCTCGCAGGGATTGCATGTACCGCCCTTAACCACCGGGCGGCACGGAAGTTTCAGCTTCTCAGGTGATCGTGTACAGAGGCCCGTCGCCGCCCTCGGGCGGGGTCAGCCGTCCGCCCTTGGCGGTGATCGCTCCGCACTGCACGCAGTTGGTGTAGTTGACGGTCACGTCGACCGGCCCTGTCTCGGGGGCGTCGTCGGGGATCTCGTAGACCCCGGCCGGGCACATGTAGCGCCACCCCTCGGCGATCTCGCGCGGCACGTTGCGGTGCAGCCGGATGTGGTTGGGCGCGTCGTCGCGGGTGGCGTTGCCCGAGATGTACACGCTCGAGAGCTTGTCGAACGTGTACTTGCCGTCGGGCTTGGGATAGGACTCGCGGGTGTCGCCGATGAACAGCGGCTCGGCATCGTCGCGATGCCAGTGCTGGCGGCCGCGCGGGACCTTGCCCTTGGACATGATCGCGGGGCCGGCCAGCAGGCTGCCCTTGATGAAGCCGTGCTGGAACGCCTGGCGGGCGTTGCGCACCTGGTAGAGCTCCTGGCCGATCGAGGACTCCTCGACCGCCTGCTCATACCCCGCGAGCGACACGCCGGAGCTCAGATGCTCATAGATCGCCTCCGCGGCCAGCGTCCCGGACTTGATGCAGTGGTGCACGCCCTTGAGCGCCGCGGTGTCGACCATGCCGCCGGCATCGCCGACGAGCACCGCGCCGGGCATCGACAGCTTGGGCATCGACCAGTAGCCGCCGCCCGGCAGCGCCTTGGCGCCCCAGGCCACCCGCTCGCCGCCGTCGAGGATGCCCTTGACCAGCGGGTGGGTCTTGAATGTCTGCAGCAGGTCGTGGGCGGACGTGGTCGCGTCGCGATAGTTGAGGTCCACCACGAACCCGATCGACACCAGATCGTCGCCGGTCTTCTCGTCCTTCATCGGATAGATCCAGGTGCCGCCGAGCTGCCCGTACTTGGGCGAGACCTTCATCGGCCACGGCTGGCTGAAGGTGTGGATGACGCGGTCGAGGGGCTTTTTGACCTTCCACACCTCCTTGACGCCGAGCTCCCACACCTGGGGCTCGCGGCCATCGGCCAGCTCGAACTCCTTGATCGCCGCGCCGGTGAGATGGCCCCAGCAGCCTTCGGCCAGCACGGTCACCCGCGCCTTGATGTCGGTGCCGGGCTCGAAGTTGCCCAGCGGCTCGCCGTCCTTGCCGCGGCCCTTGTCGCCGGAGCGAACCCCGACGACCGCGCCGTCCTCCACCACCAGCTGGGTGGCCGAGGTCTCGGTGAGGATGTAGGCGCCGCCCTCCTCGGCCTGCGCCGCCTGGAAGCGGGCCAGCGCCGCCACCGAGACGATCTCGTTGCCGTGGTTCTTGAAGTTCGGCACGAACGGAATCGGCACCGACACCTTGGTCTTGGCGCTCGGCAGCATGTACACCGACTCCTTGGTCACCTCGCCAAACGCGAAGCGCTCCTTGCGCCAGTCCTCACGCGACATGTCCGGGAACAGCTCCTGCAGCGGTCCCGGGCGCATGACCGCGCCCGACAGGTTGTGCCCGCCGCAGGTCTTGGCCTTCTCGATGACCGCCACTGGCACCTCGCCCAGGCGCTCGAGCAGCACCTCGTCCTCGGCCAGCAGCGCCAGCAGCCGGTTGGCGCAGGCCAGGCCGGCGGTACCGCCGCCGACGATGGCCACGCCCACGTCGATCCGCTCGTCCTCTTCATCGAGCCCGCGCTTGATGAACTCCTTGACCGGATCGACCGGCGGCGGGAACTCGGACGGCGCGTGCTCCTGCTTTCCGTTGCGGGACATGGCGATCGGGCTCAGCCCCCCTTCTTGGCCTTGATGGCGTCGGTGAGCTTGGGCATGATCTTGTTCAGATCGCCCACGACCCCGAGGTCAGAGAACTCGAAGATGGGCGCGTTGGCGTCCTTGTTGATGGCGATGATGTTCTCCGAGGACTGCATCCCGACCTTGTGCTGGATCGCGCCGGAGATACCCGCCGCCAGATACAGCTTGGGCGAGACCGTCTTGCCGGTCTGGCCGATCTGGGCGGCGTAGGGGTACCACCCGGCGTCGACCACGGCGCGGGTCGCCGCGACAGCGGCGTTATTGCCAAACGCGCCGGCGAGCGCCTCCGCGAGCTCGAAGCCCTCGGCCTTGCCCAGCCCCCGGCCGCCGGCGACGAGAATGTCGGCGCCCTCGATGTCGACATCGGCGCCGCGCTGCTCGCCGCGCGTCACCATCTTGGCCTGATTGGACCACGGCGAGTACTCGACATCGACGTCGACCACCTCGGCCGCACCGGCTCCGTCCTGGTTGACCTCGAACGCGTTGATGCGGCCGATGATGATCCCCAGGTCGCCCTGGTAGTGCGACACCGAGATCTTGGAGTCCTGGAGGATCGGCCGCTCGGCCACCAGCTTGCCATCCTCGGCGCGGACCGTCGTGACCTCCATCGTCACGCCGGCCTGCTTGCGCGCGGCCAGCCCGGCACCGATCTCAAACCCGAGCAGACCGCCGCCGAACAGCGCGTAGCCCTGCCCGTGCTCATCGATCACCTTGGCCATCACGTCGATGACCGGCTGGGCCAGGCCCTCGGCGCCCTTGGCCCGGAACACCTTGGTGGCGCCGTAGGCGCCCAGCGACTGACACAGCTCGTCGGTCAGATCATCGCCGCCGACGACGACCGCGTGACACTCGCCACCGATCTCCTTGGCCCGAGCGGCGCCCTCGGACACCGCCCCCAGCGAGTTCTTGTTGAACGCGCCCTCGTAATGCAGAACGTAGGTCAGAACATCGGCCATCGCTAAATCAGCTTCCTTTCGTCGAGCCAGGCGACGATCTTGTCGACGGTCTCGTCGGTGTCCTCGTCCTCGATGATCTCCCCCGCGGCCTTCGCCGGCGGGTCCTTGAACTCGCCGCACTGCACGCGCGAGCCCGCCCCGCCGACCAGCGAGGCATCGATCCCGACATCGCCGGCCGCCACCGTCTCCAGCGGCTTCTTCTTGGCGCCCATGATCGCCTTCAGCGACGGGTAGCGCGGTTCGTTGATCGCATCGCCGACTGAGATCACCGCCGGAAGCGCGATCTCGACCGTGTCGTAGCCGTACTCGGCCTGGCGCTCGCACGTCAACGCCTCGCCGGCGATGTCCAGCTTGATCACCTGGGTCAGCGACGGCATCTTGAGGTGGTCGGCCACCACCGCGCCGATCGTGTAGCACTCCCCGTCATCGGACTGCTGCCCGAGCAACACCAGGTCCGGAGACTCCTTCTCCAGCGCCTTGGCCAGCGCGTAGCCGGTGGCGGCGACGTCGGAGCCGGCCAGTGCATCGTCAGACAGATGCAGCGACCGGTCGGCCCCCAGCGAGACCGCCTTCTGCAGCGCGCGGGTCGCGGTCGAGGGGCCCATCGTCACCGCGACGATCTCGTCGACCTCCGCCGCCCCGCCCTCGCGGATCTGCATCGCGGCCTCGATCGCGTGGGTGTCATATGGGTTGAGGTTCCGCTCGCCGGACCGATCCATCCGCCCCGTGGAGGGGTCGATGCGCTTCTCGACGGCAGCGTCCGGAACCTCTTTCACCAGGACGCAAATCTTCAAGTGTGGCCTCCTATCGAGTGTCCTGAGCGGGGGTCCGACCCCGCGTGCTCACGGTTTTCGTCGGGAAAGGTGCCCCGACTATACCCGGTTGACTGACGAGTCAATCGGTCGGGGTTGGGGTCCATCAGACCGCCTCCGGGCGGGCGATCCGAGCGCGGGCGCCGCCCGCCGGGCGAGCCCGGCACGGCCCTCAGGCGCGGACGGCGCCGCGGATGAAGTCGATCGCCTGCTGGGTGGGCGCCCCGGGAGTGAACACCTCGGCGACGCCCAGCGCCTTGAGCTCCTCGACGTCGTCGGAGGGGATCGTCCCGCCCAGAATGACGACCACGTCGTCGACGCCCTGCTCGGCCAGGAGCTCCATGATCCGCGGCACCAGCGTCATGTGGGCCCCGGACAGGATGGACAGCCCCACGGCGTCGGCGTCCTCCTGGATCACGGTCTCGACGATCTGCTCCGGGGTCTGATGCAGACCGGTGTAGATCACCTCCATGCCGGCGTCGCGGAGGGCGCGGGCGATGATCTTGGCGCCCCGATCGTGACCGTCGAGCCCCGGCTTGGCGACGACGACGCGGATCTTCTTCTCGGAGGCGGACATCGGACGGGCGCCGGAGTCTACGGCGATCGGACGCCCGGGGCGGCGCCGTGGCCCGCCGCTACCGGACCACGATCGTCATCTTCATGTACGGGTGGATGGTGCAGTACAGCGTGTACGTCCCTTTGCGGTCGAACACGTGGCTGAAGCTGCCCACGGCCTGGGTGCGAGAGTGAAACCGCGACGGCCCCGACTTGACGGTCACGTTGTGGTTGAGCTCCCCGACCCACCGCCACGCCACCCGCGTGCCGCGGGCGATCGTCAGGCGCTTGACGCTGAAGTAGTTGTCGGCGATGCGCACCTGGTCGGTCGCGGCCAGGGCGGCGACGGCCATCACCGCGACCGCCAGGATCGCGACGGCCGACCCGATCAGGATTCGCCCCCGGCGCCGCATGCGGGGCGGGAGTCTATGGCCAGGTCGGGGAGCGCGACGCGGTCAGCCGCCGCATGCCCCGGGGGCGCATCCGCCGCACGATGGCGACGCCGCCGATCCCGCCGGCGCCGGCGGCGGCGCCGAGCGCGGCCGCGGTCTTCAGCCGCCGGCCCAGGCGATCGAAGCGCAGCACGTCCCACCCACGCTCGCGGGCGATCCGCGCCAGCGCCCCGTCCGGGTTGACCGCCACCGGGTGGCCGACGGCCTCGAGCATCGGCAGGTCGGACTCCGAGTCCGAGTACGCGAACGACGCGGCCAGGTCGATCCCCTCCCGCGCGGCCAGGTCGGTGATCGCCTGGGCCTTGCCCCGCCGGTAGACGAACAACCCCGTCGGGCGCCCGGTGTAGATGCCATCCACGACCTCTGAGATGCCCGAGCCGACCGCGCCGTCGAGCGCCATCACCCGGGCCAGGATGTCGGCCAGCTCCTGGGAGGCGGCGGTGACGATGTAGGCCCGGCAGCCGGCGTCCTGATGCTCGTGGGCCAGGGCCAGCATCTGGGGATAGATCCGCGGCAGGATCCCGGCCAGCACGTCGGCGCCGAGCCGTTCGAGGTCGACCACCCGCTTGCCCTCCAGCGATGCGGCGATCCGCTCGCGCAGCGCCACCGAGTCCTCGTCGGTGGCGCCGCGCAGCCGGAACTGGAGGTTGGCCGCGGCGTCCGAGACCAGCTGCCGGCGGCTGAGCAGCCCAGCGCGGTACGCGGCGCGGCCGAACTGGAACGCCGACGAGCCCTGGATCAGGGTCTTGTCCAGGTCGAAGAACGCGGCCGGGACATTGCCTTGCGGCAATGCCCTTTGGAGTTCGCCTGGCGGCGAACTCCCGGCCGTGGTGTCGTCAGACGTCATGGAAAGCCGAGTTGCGCCGCAACTCGCCAGGCCGAGCTTCAGCTCGGCGCAACCTCGACGATCACCGCGTCGCCCTGGCCGCCGCCCGAGCAGATCGCGGCGCAGCCAAGGCCGCCGCCGCGACGCCGCAGCTCGTAGACCAGGGTGCCGAGGATGCGCGCGCCGGACGCGCCGATCGGATGGCCGAGCGCGACCGCGCCGCCGTTGACGTTCACCTTGTCCTCGTCGATGCCGAGCACCCGGATCGAGTTGAGCGTGACCGAGGCGAACGCCTCGTTGATCTCCCACAGGTCGATGTCGCCAGGCTGCAGGCCGGCCTTCTCGAGCGCCTTCTTCGCGGCGCTCGCGGGCGTCGTGGCGAGGTAGGCAAAGTCGTTGGCGCTCTGCGCGTGGGCGACGATCTCAGCGAGCGCCTCCTTGCCGTTGGCCTGCGCCCATTCCTCTGAAGAGAGCACGAGCGCTCCGCCGCCGTCGTTGACGCCGGGTGAGTTGCCGGCTGTGTGCGAGCCCTCCTTGCCGACGAGCCCAGGCAGCTTGGCGAGCGCCTCCAGCGAGCTTCCGCGGCGCGGCCCCTCGTCGACCTCGACGACGGTGTCTCCCTTGCGGCCCTTTACGGTCACAGAGACTGTCTCATCCGCCATCCGCCCCTCGTCGATCGCTGCCAGCGCGCGTTCGTGTGAGCGCAGCGCCCAGCGGTCGAGGTCGGCGCGCGTCATCTCGAGCTCCTCGCCGACCTCGGTCGCCTCGACGAACATCTGCTTGCCGGAGAACGGGTTGGTCAGGCCGTCGTGGACCATCGCGTCGAGCGCCTTGACGTCGCCCATGCGGAAGCCGAAGCGTGCGCCCGGCAGCAGGTAGGGGGCGCCGGACATCGACTCCATGCCGCCGCCGACGCCGACCTGCATGTCGCCCGCGCGGATCGCCTGGTCGATGATCACCGACGCGCGCAGCCCAGAGGCGCAAACCTTGTTCACCGTCTCCGAGGAAACCTCCTTGGGAATCCCACCCTTGATCTGCGCCTGACGTGAGGGGATCTGACCCTGCCCGGCCTGCAGCACCTGGCCCATAACCACGTGGTCGACCTGCTCGGGCTCGACCCCGGAGCGCTCCAGCGCCGCCTCGATCGCAACGGCGCCCAGCTCTGTGGCGTCGAGCGTCGATAGGCCGCCGCCCATCTTGCCGATTGGCGTGCGCGCGGCACCGAGAATCACGGTCTTGGGCATTTGAATGGGAGGCTCCTGGAGTCGGGGACAAGCGATGAGAGAACAGAAATGCTACCGAGCCGGATATCGTGGCCCGGATCGTGCGCGTCT